>JAGAUW010000007.1 GCA_017620615.1 Clostridia bacterium
ACCGCCTTATGGGTATATGAAAAATCCCGACGATAAAAAGACTTGGCTTATTGATGAAGAAGCTGCAAGCGTTGTCCGCAGGATATTCAGTATGTACTTACAGGATTTTGGAACGGAACAAATTGCTGTAACTTTTGAGCAGGAACAGATATTAACCCCTGTTCACTATTGGGCGAGTAAAGGAATAAAGAAACCACATAAGAAAATAAGCGAAAATCCTTATGCTTGGAACTCTTCAACAGTAGTAAAGATACTTAATACACAAGAGTATTGCGGCGATATAATCAATTTCAAAACTTATTCAAAGTCATACAAGAATAAAAAGCGTTATGCTAACGATCCCGAAAACATTGTTATTTTCAAAGATGTTAACCCTGCAATTATTGAAAGGGCGGTATATGAGAAGATACAAGAAAAAAGAGGCAAAGTTAGAAAACGCAAAAAAGCAGACGGTGAAAAGAATATGTTTTCAGGACTGCTTATATGTGCGGACTGTGGAAGCAATCTCAATTTTCATTTTAATCAAGGCAACAAAGAAATTACATACTTTAATTGCACAGGATATAACAGAGGTAAAAGAAAGATTTGTGAATCCTCCCATTATGTCCGTACAGATTTTCTTGAACAGGTTGTACTTGGGGAAATCCGAAGATTAACAAGGTTTGCTACAAAGTATGAAAATGCTTTTGCAAAACTTGTTATGGGTAGCTCCTTAAAATCTGCTGAACAGGAAATGCAATTAAAGGAAAGCGAACTCAAAAAACTGCAAGCAAGGGATAAAGAACTTGACATCTTGTTTGAAAAGATATACGAGGATAACGCAATGGGCAAAATCTCTGATGATAGATTTGCTAAACTTTCCGTAAAGTATGAGGACGAGCAAAAAGCCGTCAATGAAAAAATGAAAAATCTCAAAGACGAAATTGATACAGGCAAGAGTAAAAATGTTTCGACGGATATGTTTATTGCTACGGTGCAGAAATACACAAGAGCAAAAAAGCTCACTCCGCAAATGCTGAATGAGCTTATCGACAAGATTGAGGTTTACCAATCTGAAAAGATTGACGGTAAAACAGTACAAAGGCTTAAAATACATTATACCTGCATAGGCACTCTTGAAATTCCCGATATGGATTTGATACCTGAAAACAATGTTAAAATCCATACAAGACAAGGTGTAGATGTTCACTTTGATACAAGGGGGTGTGTTGCGGTATGAATGTTGTTTGCTACTTTCGATACAATAACTCGGAAAAATATTTCAAAGATGTAATTGAAAAGGTTGCCAAAGTTATAGTTTTCTGTGAGCAAAACGGTTACACAATAAAATCTGTCATAACAGAAGAACGAAGCGGTATGGCTCCATATAGTGAGTTATTAAAAGCGGCTATCAAATATGATGATGTTCAAGGACTTGTTGTAACAGATGCGTCAAGGCTTACAAGAGACCTGAAAACACAGGTCGAAATTTTCAAAGATATGTATAGGCATAACAAAAAGCCTATCAGTTTAGATAAAAGCTGCGAACAGCTTTATTACACACTACAAACAGGCTTAATGAATATATGAATACAGGTATAAAAAACGAGTGTTCTCATAGAACTACTTAAATCCTATAAGAACACTCGTAATGGTCGAGGCGACAGGATTCGAACCTGCGGCCCCCTGGTCCCAAACCAGGTGCGCTACCAAACTGCGCCACGCCTCGAAATGTTTTCGACCGACTTAGCCATTATACACATTTATTTTTATTTTGTCAAGCCTTTGACATAATAAAATGAATAAAATCGACAAGCGAAGGACTTGTCGATTTTGGTCGGAGTGACTGGATTCGAACCAGCGGCCACCTGAACCCCATTCAGGTACTCTACCAAACTGAGCCACACCCCGAAATCACTTGTACAAGTATACAATAAAAAACAAAAGTTGTCAAGGCTTTTTTGAAAATTATTTTAAAAGAAAACCGGGAACCGTTTTTGGCTCCCGGTAAGTTTTTTTACTCAAGAGAATATTTTTCTTTGAAAGTCTGATAAAGGTCTTCAAACGTTGCATCAGGACTCTCTTTGACATTTCGGAGATATTCGTGTGTTTCGAAGGAGTCGTGAGCGATTTCAATAAGACAAACTGCGATGTTTGAACAGTGGTCAGCGATTCTTTCATAGTTTGTAAGTAGGTCGGAAAGAATAAAACCAAGCTCCATAGTGCAGTCACCCTGCTTGAGACGTGAAATGTGGTTGCTCTTTATCTTGCGTTTAAGTCTGTCAACAACCTGTTCAAGGGGTTCAACTTTGCCTGCAAGAGTCAAATCCTCATTTACCAGTGATATAACAGCAAGGTCGAGAATTTCGGTTACAGCCGCCATGATAACCTTTATGTCTTTCTGGGCCTGAAGTGAGAAAGAAACCTCTTTGTCGCTCATTTCCTTTGCAACCTTTGCAATGTTCACAGCATGGTCAGAAATTCTTTCAATATCACCTATGCAGTGGAGAAGTTCAGTGACGATTTTACTGTCTTTTGTAGAAATGTCTGCTGCTGCAACTTTTACTAAGTATGTGCTGGTCTTGTCTTCGTATTTATCAACCAGTTCTTCGGTTTCCATCACTTCGCTAAATTTTTCGTCGCTATAATCTGCAAAAAGATTGTTTGCATCATTAAGAGCACCTGACGAAATCTTTGCCATATCACAAACCAGCTCACGACATTTTTCGACCGCAAATGCCGGAACATCAAGAAATCTCTCGTCAAGTGTATCAAAAACATCGGATTTCTGTGCTGCAGGGTTTGGCTTGAATGTCTTGATTGCAAGCTTTTCGATAGCACTGCAGAATGGCATCAAAATAATTGTTGAAATAATATTGAACAGTGTATGAGAAATAGCAATAGTGAATACCGTAGCCTGAGAATTCATAAAGGGGTCTATGAGATCTGTCAAGTAATATACGAGATAGAAGGCTGCGGTAACAATCACTACACCAATCATTTTGATATAAACACAAGAGATAGCAACCTGCTTCGACTCGGTGTTTCCGCTTAAAGACGAAATAACGGGAGTGATGGTTGTGCCGATATTCATACCAAGAAGAACTGGAAGTGCCGTTGAATGAGGAATAACACAAGAAAGTGCAAGAGCCTGAAGTATACCAACCGATGCTGAAGAACTCTGGATGATTGCTGTGAATATGGTTCCCACCAAAATGCCCATAATTGGATTTGAGAACATGGTAAGGATGTTCGTGAAAGCTTCATTTTCACGAAGACCTTCAACAGCCCCACTCATTGTTTCCATACCAAACATAAGCACTGCAAAACCAATGAAAATCAAACCGGTATTTTTTTTCTTGTCGCTGCTGGACATCATTGTCATAACAACACCTATCGCAGCAAGGATAGGGGTGAAAGACTCGGGTTTTAAGAGCTTGAGCCATACTGTTGAACCGTCAATACCTGTAAGGCTCAGGAGCCACGATGTGACGGTTGTACCAATATTTGCACCCATAATTATGCTTATTGTTTGACCCAGCTTCATTATGCCGGAGTTTACAAAACCAACCAACATAACAGTAGTAGCAGAAGAACTCTGGATAACTGATGTTACAATGAAACCCAACAAGAACCCTAAAATTCTTGTAGAGGTAAGTCTTGCGAGAATCGATTCAAGCTTTCCACCGGCAAGCTTTTTGAGACCGTCCCCCATAAGGTCCATTCCGTAAAGGAACAAAGCAAGACCGCCGATTAGTGTTAAAACCGAAAAAATATCCATAATGAAATTCCCCTTTGTCTTTAATATGTATAAAAATTGATGAAATTTTCAAAAGTAAAGGTGAATATGCAAATCGCAACTTTCACCAAATATAATATAACATACAGGAAATAAAATGTAAAGTATTTTTTAAGAGGAGAAATTGTTCTTTTGCTTGACGGGGAATAAGGCTTGGGTTATAATATAAAAGGTTGATTTAAAAATATTTTGTGTCGAAAGGCTATTAAATATGAATATAACTGAAACAGTAAAAAGTTTAACAAGAATGCCGGGAATATCGGGATTTGAAAATGAGTTTGCACAACAAGTTTGTGACAGGCTTAAAGAGTATTGCATTGATGCAAGGATAACAAAAACAAACTGTGTGATAGGTATGATTGAATCAAAAAAAGAGGGTGCCCCAACAATTATGCTCGAGGCACACCTTGACAGAATAGGGCTTATTGTATCATCGATTGATGAAAATGGTTTTGTGGGCTTTCGCACACTTGGCGGGGTTGATGAAAGGATTCTTCCTGCGGCAGAGGTTGAAATCCTTGGGGAAGAAAAAATTTTTGGCGTAATCGGTGCCAAGCCCCCGCATCTCATGAAAAAGAACGAAGAAGATGAGGGGTTGAAGATAGAAGATATGTTGATTGATACAGGTCTTGGAAGTGAGGCTGTGTCAAAAATCAGTGTAGGCGACCCGGTTTTGTTGGTATCCAATTTCTCTGAATTGATGAACAATCGCGTATCGTCTGCTGCCCTTGATAATCGGCTTGGAATGGCTGTGATTTTTGATTGCCTTGACAAAATAAAAGACCGGGAAATTCCATACAATTTATGCATCGTGTTTGCGTCAGGTGAAGAACAAGGCTTGCTAGGAGCATACACCGTTGCCACCGAAACAGAATGTGATTTTGCGGTGGTTGTCGATGTAACCTATGGCGAGACACCAGATGCAAAGGGGTGTGAAACGTTCCCATTGGGATGCGGAGTGACCATATGCCGTGGACCAAATGTGGATTTTGAAAAAACAAAGCGTATTATTGAAATTGCCAAGGAAAAGGGGATTCCTTATGAAATTGAGGTTGCATCAGGTAGCACCGGCACAAATGCCTGGGCGTTGCAGACATTGGGCAGGGGAATTCCCTGCGCAGTGATTTCTGTGCCCATTCGATATATGCATACCGCTGTTGAGACGGCTGATATATGCGATGCAGAAAATGCAGCAAGACTGATAGCTGAGATTGTGTCAGGAGGTGAAATCCTTGCTTAGAAAACTGACGAATGCTTTTGGGGTATCAGGCTGTGAAACAGAGGTACGAGATATTATAATAGAAGAAATCAAAGATTGTGGCGCGGATTTTCGAATTGACAATATGGGAAATCTTGTGGCTTTTAAAAAGGCAAAAAAAGAAAATGCCAAGACTGTATTACTCTCTGCCCATATGGACGAAGTGGGGTTTATTGTCACTGACATAACCGAGGATGGATATATAAAATTTGAAACGGTTGGTGGCATTGATGCAAGGATTCTCATTTCAAAGAGGGTAAAAGTCAACGGAAGATGTGGTGTGATTGGTTTAAAGCCTGTTCATCTTGCCTCAAAAGAAGAACGGAAGAAGATGCCGAAAGCCAATGAGCTGTTTGTTGATATTGGCGCAAAAGATAGAACGGATGCAGAAAGTGTTGCCTCAAAGGGCGATTATTTTGGCTTCGATAGTGAATATATTGAGTTTGGCGAAATGATAAAGGCCAAGGCTCTTGATGACAGACTTGGCTGTGCAATTATGATTGAAATTCTCAAAAAAGAATGGGATGTAAACCTTGTTTGCACCTTTAATGTTCAGGAGGAGGTAGGCCTCAGGGGAGCAAAAATTGCGGCAAAGGGAGCGAGACCTGATTTTGCGCTTGTTATTGAGGGAACTACCTGTAACGACCTTCCTACTGTGCCCAAAAACCTCAGGGTTACAAAAAGTGGTGATGGTGCGGCTATCTCTGTTCTTGATTCAGCAAGCAAAGCCGACAGAGATATTTGTGATATGCTGATTAAAGCAGCAGAAAAACGAAATATCTCGTGGCAATATAAGGCATCAACGGCAGGTGGAAACGATGCCGGTGCAATCTCGCTTCTTGAGGGCGGAATTAAAACGGCTTCAATATCAGTGCCCTGCCGGTATATCCACTCGCCTGTGTCGGTTATGCACAAGTCGGATTTTGAGTCGTGCAAAGAGCTTGTAGAGGGCTTTCTGGAGGATTGTGGAAAGGAGCTGACAGAAAATGATTGAGAAAATAGCAAATGCCTTTTCGCCATCAGGACACGAAGATGAAGTGAGACAGCTTTTGGTTGAAAGCCTTAATGATAAATTTGATAAAATATATGTTGATAGCCTTGGAAATGTAATAGCAAAAAAAGGTGTCAGCCCAAAACTCTTGATTGAGTGCGGGATGGACAGTCCCGGAATTATGGTGGTGGATAATTCGGACGGAAAGGTCTGGTTTTCTGCATTCGGCGGACTCAAGGCGAAAGATCTTATTGGTCAGAATGTTATTTTTAAAAATGGCATTTTCGGTGAGGTCAAGTATGACGGCGAAATAAGTGATGATGCAAAAATTTCTGATTTATATATAGCGTTGGATACGGCAGAAATTTCGGTTGGTAATTTTGGAATTTTGAAATCGGAATTTTCAGAGGACGATGATTACTATTTGGGCTATGGGCTGAAAAGCAAGGCGGGACTTTTGACAGTCTATCAGGCGATGCTTGATTTAGATGAAGACTTTGCAGTGCTGTTTTCTGCGCAAAAGCGGATTGGCGGAAAGGGAATAAAAGCGTTCCTAAGTGCCAATAACTTTGAGTGTGCAATAAGCGTTGACGGTTTTTGCAATAAAGAAACAGACGGAGTTGTGATAATAGCCAAGGACAGCACTGCGGTTGCATCGGTGACTTTGAGGAAAGCTCTGGAAGACATAGCAAAGGCGCAAAAGATAGATGCGAAGACAGCAGTTTTGGACGAAAACTTTTTCAGTAGTAGTTTTTTGACAGCAGGAACAGGTGTAGATTGGACAGCTATTGGAGTTTCATCTAAAGCTGAGGAGGACGGGAAAGAAAAAATTTTCAAAAAAGAGTTAGAAAGTGCAATAAAGCTCTTAAAGTCAGCTATTGAAAAATTGAACTAACAATGAGGTGTTAAAATGTTTGTTAAACAGGTTTCGGTATTTATGGAAAACAAGGCAGGAAAGCTCGGCAACATAACAAAGGTGCTCTGCAATGAAAAAATCGATATCCGTGCGTTCAGCATTGCGGATACCACTGAGTTTGGGATTTTCAGAGTTATAGTGAAAGAGCCTGACAGAGCAGTTTCGGTTTTGCGCAATGCCGGAATGACCGCCCAGCTGAACGAGGTGATAGTGGCGGTTATGGCGGATAAGGTAGGCGCCTTTGACGATGTGGTGAGGCCCATCTGTGATGCCGGTATTGACATCAAATATCTCTATTCATTCATCGGCGAAAAAGAGGCAACGGGCAGAGTGGCTATCTGCACCGATGATATGAAAAGAGCGTTTGATGTTTTGACGCAACAAGGGATAGAACTTTCAACTCAGGAAGAGATTTAAGGAGAAAACAAAATGAATAAAAAGTGTATTTTGTATGACCGTGATTGTATTGCTTGCGGCGAATGTGATATGTGCGACCTTGACCCCAAGAAAAAGTGTGACAACTGTGGTGCGTGTCTTGAAATGGATGATGACTACAAGACTTTTGATGTTGACTTGACGCTTGAGGAAACGGATGACCCCGAAATACTCAGCTTTGAGGAACTGTTCCCTGATGAAGCCTTTGGCGGCGACAGAGATTGGGAGGATGAGGATGACGAGGACGAAGACGCTGAATATGAAGATTTTGACGACTATGAAGATGACAATGATGATTTAAGAAACGATTTTGGAGAGTTGTTTTAGCATAAGAGTAGAAAAAGGCTGATGCAACGCATCAGCCTTTTAAAATTATCTGGCAAAATTTTCGCTCCCAAGTGAAACCTCACCCGATTTCAGGATGACACTTTCACCGTTTTCAAGTTTTACAATTAGATTTCCTTCTATATTTATATCGGTCGCAATTCCTGCAAAAGTTTCGCCGCATTTGGTGAAACTTATTTTTTTGCCTAAAACACATGAATAACTTTTATATTCTTCAATCAATTTTTCAGCGTTTTTGGAGTCGTATATGCTTTTAAATTCTTCAATTATTTTTGCGATAATTTCGTTTCGGGTGGTGTTTTTGGGGAATAGAGAGCCTGCAATCTCCCCCAATTTCCCGGGAAATACATTGCTTGGGGTGGTAACATTCAGCCCTATTCCTACTATAATATTATTGATTGTGCCCGTTTTGGAATCGGTGGTGCTTTCAGCAAGTATTCCGCAGACTTTTTTGCCACCAAAAAAAATATCGTTCACCCATTTTATTGATGGGGTGTTTTTTGATATGCTATTTATTGTGCGACACACCGCAACTCCTGCAGCTACGGTCAAAAGCGATGGGTCAAGAGCGAGACTTTCGGGTTTTAGCAACACGCTCATATAAATCCCCGTACCCTCAGGCGAAAAAAACTCTCTGCCGAGACGTCCGCGGCCATCGGTTTGTTTGTCTGCTATAACCACAGTTTCGTGAGAAGCATTGCCTTTTGCCAGTTCTTTCGTGTAGGAATTTGTCGAATTCACTGTTTTCAAGACGATTATGTTATATGAAGCTGCTTTGCTTGTGAATGAAAGAATTTCTTCCCTTATAATATTATCAGCCAAAATTTCACCCCCGAAAAATATATGAAAACAGTATATCACAGCGCCAAATTTCAGTCAACAAAAATAAACTTCAAAAAAGTTAAAAAAAATCAAAAAAAGTACTTGACAATGGGAAGAGGTTGTGGTAATATAAACGAGTTGCGCCAAGAAGAGTGCGTCAGCACAAAATAATTTGAAAAAAGTTCAAAAAAAGGGTTGACAAAAGCTTCTGGTTGTGATAATATAGATAAGCTACTCGCGAGGAGCGAGAAAGCTGAGACCCGCAAAGACGGGCAACCAAAAAAGCCAGGGTTCCCGAAAAACCCGAAGGTTTTTTGGGAGAAGGA
>JAGAUW010000008.1 GCA_017620615.1 Clostridia bacterium
AAGGCTTAATAAACGATAGTTATGTGCAAGACATAATCGTCAAAATTCTCGCCGCATTAAGACACAAACAAGAATTTGAAGGAATAGTTATAAATGTGCCGATGGGATACCTAAAGGACAGGTACACCAAAAAAGTTGAGATATGTGAGGAGACGGCAGATATTATCAGAAGAATATATAAATTGTTTCTGGATGGACATGGTACGGAAACAATAGCAAAAATATTGAATCAAGAAGGTGTTAAAACACCTGCCTACTATGAACTGAAATTAAAAGGAAAAAGCCTTGGAGATAATAAGCCAAAAGCAACCTTTGAATATCTGTGGACATATTCCATAGTGCGAAGAATTCTCACTAATCCCTTCTATTGCGGAGATTTAGTCAATCATCAAAGAGAGCGAAGTAGAATAACCAAAAAGCAGATCAAGGTACCCAAAGAGGAACAATTTATACATAAGGATGCTGTCCCTGCAATCATCTCAAGAGAGATTTGGGACAAGGTGCAGGAGATTATACGGATAAACTCAGAGGGCAAAGTGAAATCGCAAAACAATCAGCCTTGCCACAGATATGCATCTCTCCTAAAATGTGGAGATTGTGGAAGCACATTCACGGCAAAAAGGAGAAAAACTAAGGATAAGCCGGACAGAATTGAATATGTGTGTAACGGTTATCACAGACACACTCATATGGTATGTTCCTCTCACAGAATTAACGAATCGGTGCTTGACGAACAGATTTATAAGCAACTTGCCGTAATGAGAGACGGACTCTCCAAATGCTCAAGGCAAATAGAAAGTGATATACGGTTATGGATGTCACAGAAAAATAATGTCAGCAAGAGGATAAAACGGCTTCAAGACAGTATAAATGCAACCGAGCTTGAGGTTGAACAAATACTGATGGAGAAAATCAAGGACAGGGATAATGCCGAAAGATATGAAAGAATGATAGAAAAGCGAAACAGAGAAATCGAAGGCTTCAAAAATGAGATTGCCAAAATAGAGAATATTGATAAAACCATCAAGGAAAGAAAAAAGGCAATGCTCGAAAATGCAAATCTGCTTGATAAGATATTAAGTGAAAAGGAATTGAGCCACACAAATCTGTGTCTGCTGTTAGAAAAAATTATAATTCACGAAGATGAATATGGACTTCGCCTTGAGATACTGATGAAAGCACCCTTCCTTGAAAAGAGCTATACAGATGAAATCGGTATGATATACGAGGACGATTACGAGGAAGTATCTGCCTGACAATAACAGACACGAAAAAAGCTTACAGTCAAATCCTGTAAGCTTTTTGTCGGTGGTGCGGGCGAAGGGACTTGAACCCCCACGATAAAATCACTAGATCCTAAGTCTAGCGCGTCTGCCAATTCCGCCACGCCCGCATATTAAGTTTTTACCTCTTAATTTTTACACGGTAGAGGTACACCGAGGAGGAGCATATCGCTTAATCCTCATCTATGAAAACGGCAAAAACCGTAATCAACAATAAAATCACATACAGTACGGAACCTAAGTCTAGCGCGTCTGCCAATTCCGCCACGGGCGCATATAAAAACTGTTACCACGTGAGTATAGCAAATTTTTCAAAAAAAGTCAAGCTAAAATAGTGTAAATATAAAAAAACTTCTGCCAAAAATTTTACAAAGCAGAAGTTTTCAAAATTCACAAATACTTTTTCATATGCCCAAGGGCGTTTTTTTCAAGTCGTGACACCTGTGCCTGCGAAATTCCAATTTCATTGGCAATTTCCATCTGGGTTCTGCCCATAAAAAATCTCAATTTCAAAATATTCCGTTCTCTTTTATTGAGCTTTTTCATAGCTTCCTTGATAGCAATCTCCTCAAGCCAAAAATCATCATTGTTTTTGTTGTCTTTCACCTGATCCATAACAAAAATCGCATCTCCTCCATCGTGATACACCGGCTCATAAAGGGAAACCGGGTCCATAATTGCATCAAGAGCTGATGATACCTCCTCGTGACTTGCACCGATTTCGGCTGCAATTTCTTCAAGGGTTGGTTCCTTCAAATTCTTGTTTACCAATCTTTCCTTTGCAGACAATGCCTTGTATGCAGTATCACGAAGAGAACGACTTACACGAATAGATGTATTATCCCGAAGATATCGTCTTATTTCACCGACAATCATCGGCACTGATGTCTTTTGTTGAAACAACGTTTTTAGTAGGTTTGCGGTGCATTCTAAAAACCAGTTGTGAGATAATTACCCCTGAAAAAATCAAAATGCAACCAATATACCCAGGCATACTCATTTCTTCGTTTAAAATAAGCATACCGCCTATTGCGCCAAACATTGACTCAGTGGAAAGAATAATTGATGCATATGTTGGGTCTGCAGTTTTTTGACCAATAATCTGACAGGTATAAGCAACACCCACAGACAAAAGTCCGCAATAAAGAATGGGCACAAGCGCTTTTTCAACCATTTCAAGTTCAGCATTTTCAAACACTCCCGCAATGCAGAAATTCAAAATTGCGCAAAAAACAAACTGTATTGAGGCAAATCTCAAAGAATAAATACTGTCCACAAAACGGTCAATTATGAGTATATGCACCGCCCAAAAAACCGCATTCAAAAAGAGAATAACGTCGCCGTAGCTTATTTTCCAGCTCACCGAAAAATCCTCACCCACAACGCAAAGGAAAAACATTCCAATCACCGCAAGAAAAGCTCCAAGCCAGACATTGAGATTCGTTTTTTTGCCGAGAAAAATGCCGAAAATCGGAACAATCACCGTATAAAGTCCCGTCATAAAACTGGTTTTTCCTGCACTTTGAGTAATCTCAATGCCCTTTTGCTGAAGTGCCGATGCGGTAAACAAAGCAAGTCCCGCAAGTATCCCTGCAAGAATAGTAATTTTCATTTTTTGTGTATGTATTTGCTTGCCTGATTCTCTCTTTTCAAAAAAGAAAATAACCGGAATAAGCGACAAACCACCAAGAACAAATCTTATACCATTAAACGTAAAAACCGGAACAAAATCTGCCCCCATACGCTGTGCCACAAAAGCAAAGCCCCAAATCATAGCGGTAAGCAGCAATATTCCAAGCGACTTAATTTTTTTCACTTTTTAAACGTCCTCTCAAATCAAATTTTACGCAACTGTCATTATAACCTAAAGTCCCTTTTAAGTCAACAACAAAAAAGCACACTCAAAACATTTTTGGGTGTGCAATATATTTTATTTTTCAAGAAAGTTGTTTTCGGTTGTCCAGATAATTTCTCCTTCTTCTATCCGACATTCATACATTTGGGAAAGCTTTTCATCGAGGACAAATTCAGTAAGCAAGGAGCTGTGGTCAACAACCCACCAGCGCCACCTTCCAATGTAAAAGGTTTCACCGCCGTCCTCAAACTTTCCTGCAATTTCAAATATGTGCTGATTTTGAGTTTCTCTGTCTATCTCACCGAAAACCGAATACAAAAAAGATGAAACAACCTCTTTTTCGGTTTCAATAACATCAGAAATACTTTCAAGAGAAACTCGCCCACTGATAATTGCAAAATCTTCTGTTATGGCACGGGCTTCTTTTTCTATTTCATATTCTGCTGTACCGTTTATAACTTTTTCCTCTGCAATGCTGTCAGACTTTGGCTCTTTCTTATCTTGTGCATGATTTTCTTTTGCAGGCATCATTTTTTCAACCAAAGTGCTTAATTTCTCCTCATCTCCACCCAAAGTTGCATCCTTTTCTACTTCTGACACTGTTACGAGGTAGTTTTCATTCATTTTTTGAATTTGCGGATAAAAAATTGCCGTTGCAGAAATTACCAGAACCGCCGCTACTGCCCCGCCGTATCTCATTGCAAGTTTGTAAATTTTTCTTGACTCTCTTTTGGATGCTTTTTCAAAAATTTCGTCAATGAGCTCGCGTCTTGGCTGAAGATCATCATTGGCTTCTTTATAATATTTTCTAAACAAAATCATATCCCCCTTTAAGCCTTTCGCGGAGAAGCTTCCTTCCGCGACTGAGCTGTGATTTGACTGTTGATGAGTTAATTTTCAGTGTCTTTGAAATTTCTTCTATGGACATATCCTCATAATAAAAAAGGTGAATAACTGCCCTGTATTTTGGTGCAAGCTCCAAAACCGCATAATAGGCATCGCCTTTTTCTTCTGTTTCAAAGGGTATTTCTTCGCTTAGTTCTGTCATAGGCACTGTTTTTTTGTGCCAGCTTGATGAAAAAATACTATGACTGCAATTTATTGCAACACGAATAAGCCACGCTTTTATATGCTCATCGCTTTCAAAGCTGCGGTCTGTTTTAAGAAACCTTAGGAATGTCTCCTGCACCACATCCTCCGCCATTTCGCGGTTCTTGGTCTGAGACAAGGCGAGCCTGTAAACCATATCAAAATTTTTTTCAATAACGTGTCTTTTTTCTTCCATTCGAAGCGTCCTTTTCTCGCGTGAAAACACCTTTCATTAATAATACCAAAGATAACCCAAAAAGGTTGCATTATGATTTTATTTTTAATCTTCCCTTTTTATAAAATATTACAACTTTTTATGCAAAAACAATGAGCCGGGGAAACCCGACTCATTTATGTGCAATTCTTATTTATTCAAATACTTTGCAACTTCTTCTGCAACAAGCTTTGTAACAAGCTCAATGTCATTTGAAGACATCGGAGCACCCTTTGTAATGTCAGCTTTTCCGTTGCTGCTGAAGAGTTCCATCTTCTTCATGCTTTCCTGCTTAACAGCTTCAACTGCGGCAGGAATAAGGTCGATAAGACCTTTTTCCATACTTGAAAATTTCTTGAACTCAGCCTCAACCGCTGCAACGTTGATGTCTGTGAAGATGTTAACCTTGCTGATACCTTCATGGATAGCCTGTCTGAAATCGTTGTCTGTAAGACCTGAGCCACCGTGAAGGACAAGGGGAACATCAACTGTTTTTGCTATTGTGCGAATTCTTTCAAAGTCGAGTTTTGGTGGAAGCTTGTATGCACCGTGAGCGTTACCCACTGCAATAGCCAACGCGTCAACACCTGTCTTTTCTACAAAGTCTTTTGCCAGAGCAGGGTCTGTGAAAAACTTTGAGGGATCAGCAAGATGTGAACTGCCCTCTGCAGAGCCTTCGTTGTCCCCAACGTGACCAAGCTCACCTTCGATTGTCGCACCATAAGAATGTGCAATATCTGCCATTTTTTTAACTTTACGGACATTTTCCTCGTATGAATCTGTAGAACAGTCATACATAACAGAGGTAAAGCCAAGCTTAAGTGCCTTTACACAAGTGTCATATGTAAGACCGTGGTCAAGGTGAACAACAACGGGAACAGATGCCTTTTTAGCCATCGGGATGAGATAATAAGAAACCTCATCAAGTGGTCCATAAGGAAGCAATATTTCAGCAGTACCCATAATAACAGGTGAGCGTGTTGCTTCCGCCGCATTGATAATTCCGCGTGCAAGTTCAAGGTTTACTGCATTGAAAAGACCAACAGCATATTTATTTTGCTTGGCAGGTCTTAAAACCTCGTTCATGTTAACCAACATTTCATAATCCTGCTTAGCGAAGTCATAAATTTAATCAAATTTGTACTACCGGGTAATTATACCTCATCTTAGAAGGAAAGTCAATATCCTTTTCTGTCATTATTTAGTTTTTAAGGCTGTGTATGGGAGCAGGAATTCTTCCTCCGCGATTTATAAAGTCACAGCTTGAATATTCGTGAACCGGCATAATAGGTGCATAACCCAAAAGCCCGCAGAATTCAACCATTTCGCCAACGCCTTTGCCCACTACCGGAATAATTCTCACCGCTGTGGTTTTCTGGTTAATCATACCGATTGCCGCTTCGTCAGCGATAATTGCTGAAATTGTTTCTGCCGATGTATCCCCGGGGACAGCTATCATATCAAGCCCAACCGAACAAACGCAGGTCATCGCTTCAAGCTTATCAAGGCTCAGCGCACCGCACTCTGCTGCAGAAATCATACCTGCATCCTCGCTTACGGGAATGAATGCACCGCTTAATCCCCCAACATAGCTGGATGCCATAACTCCGCCCTTTTTAACAGCATCGTTAAGAAGTGCAAGAGCCGCTGTAGTGCCGTGAGTTCCGCACTTTTCAAGCCCCATTTCTTCCAATATATAGGCAACACTGTCACCAATTTCAGGAGTCGGCGCAAGTGACAAATCTACTATTCCAAAAGGCACGCCAAGACGTCTTGAAGCTTCCTGCGCCACAAGCTGGCCCATTCTTGTGATTTTAAAAGCGGTTTTCTTTATTACATCAGCAACAGTTCCGAAATCCTTGCCTTTTACCTTTTCAAGTGCCGCTTTAACAACACCGGGGCCACTGACACCTACATTGATGACTGCATCTCCCTCACCAACGCCGTGAAATGCACCCGCCATAAATGGATTATCCTCAACTGCGTTTGAAAAAACAACCAGCTTTGCACATCCAAAGGACTGATTATCTGCTGTCCTTTCGGCAGTTTTCTTTATGGTTTCCCCCATAATCTTCACTGCATCCATATTGATTCCTGACTTGGTGGTAGCAACCCCCACAGATGAGCAAACTCTTTCGGTAACCGCCAATGCTTCAGGGATTGATTCAATCAAAATCCGATCACCCTTTGTGAAATCCTTGTGAACAAGGGCGGAAAAACCACCAATAAAGTTTACACCCGTATCTTTTGCCGCACGGTCAAGAGCTTTTGCAAAGCAAACATAATCCTTTGCATCACTTGCCCCTGCAATCAGCGAAATAGGCGTTACCGATATTCTCTTATTTATAATCGGAATGCCATACTGACGGCTGATGTCCTCCCCCGTCTTCACCAAATCTTTGGCAAGCCTTGTAATCTTTTCATAAATCTTTTCACACGCTTTTTCTGCACTGCTGTCAATACAATCCAGCAGAGAAATACCCATAGTAATGGTTCTTATATCAAGATGCTGGTCATCAATCATCTTGATTGTTTCCATAATTTCTCTTGTGTTAATCATATCTGCCTCCGAAATACCCTACTTAAATTCTGTGCATGGAATTGAAAATTTCTTCATTCTGCGCCCTTATATCAACACCGATTTCTTCACCTATTTTTTCAAGGTCAGAAACAACAACAGAAAAGTCTGTCTTTTCGCCCATTTTAACCAACATAACCATTGTAAAAATATCCTGCATAATTGTCTGGTTTATGTCAAGGATATTAACTCCATTTTCAAAAAGTGAATTGCTCACCTTTGCTATAATTCCGGGACGGTCAATCCCCATAACAGTAACTACCGCTTTCATTTTTATAACACTCCTTAAATTTTATTACTTGCACACACGAAAGTTCGGTATTTCGCTCTTTTAAAACGAAATACCTCATACTTTGTATTATACAGCGGTCTTTATTTTCCGTCAAGTAAAATTTAGCTAAAAAATCTGTTGAAAAATTTTATTTTTCGTGGTAAAATATAGTAGATAATTCTTATTTTCAGTGAGGATTTTGAAATGTTTCTTCCCATATCAAAGGACGATATGAAAAAACGCAAAATCACACAGCTTGATTTTGTATATATAATAGGTGACGCATATGTAGACCATTCAAGCTTTGGTCACGCCATTATCTCGCGCATTTTGGAGGCAAACGGTTTTTCGGTAGGGATTATTCCCCAACCTGACTGGCACAGTTCTGATGCATTCCGCGAGCTTGGGGAGCCACGGCTTGGTTTTCTTGTGTCCGGTGGAAATCTCGACCCAATGGTGAACCGCTATACTGTTTCAAAAAAAGTGCGGTCAGTTGACCTTTATTCCCCGGGCGGTGAAATAGGTAAACGTCCCGACAGAGCTACCATTGTTTATTGCAACCGCATTCGCGAGGCTTTTGGCAAAAAAATACCTATCATAATAGGTGGAATAGAAGCAAGTCTCAGACGCTTTGCTCATTATGATTACTGGTCTGACAAAGTCCGTCGCAGTATTCTCATCGATAGCGGTGCAGACTTGCTCATCTATGGTATGGGCGAACATCAAATCGTTGAAATCGCAAATCTTCTTAAAATGGGGGTTCCTGTAAACGAAATAAAAAGTGTTCCGGGCACTGTATACATTGAAAACTCAGATGGGGACTTCCCCGAAAATTATATTGAAATTCCATCTTTTGACGAAGTTTCACAGGACAAAAAACTTTACGCCAAGGCATCAAAAATTCAATACGAAGAACAAGATGCCTTTCGCGGAAGGGCCATAATTCAGTCAGACAATTCCGACAAATACATCGTTCAGCTTCCGCCGTCACCACCTCTTGGGACAGAGGAGCTTGATGCGGTTTATGAGCTTCCCTACGAGGGAACTTATCATCCAAGCTATGAAACTTTGGGCGGTGTTCCGGCAATTTCCGAAATAGAATTCAGTATAACCTCCTCCCGTGGTTGTTTTGGAGCTTGCAATTTCTGCACTCTTGCCTTTCATCAGGGCAGAACGGTTGTTCCACGAAGCCACGAATCAATTTTGCGCGAGGCTGAAAAGCTGATCCAAAAACCCAATTTCAAGGGCTACATCCACGATGTCGGCGGTCCTACTGCAAATTTTCGTGCCCCATCATGCAAAAAGCAACTCAAATTCGGGGTATGCAAAGATAAGCAGTGTTTGTTCCCTACTCTCTGTAAAAACCTTGAGGTTTCGCACAGCGACTATCTTGAGCTTCTCAGGAAACTGCGGAAGCTTCCAAAGTTAAAAAAAGTCTTTATTCGTTCAGGAATACGCTTTGACTATCTTATGGCAGACAAAGACGAAAGCTTTTTCCACGAACTGTGCCGACACCATATAAGCGGTCAGCTGAGAGTTGCACCAGAACATATTTCTGATAACGTTTTGAGCTATATGGGAAAACCCTCATCTGATGTTTATGAAAAATTTCTCAAAAAATTTGAGAAAATAAATGCACAAAGCGGAAAGAAACAATATGTTGTTCCCTACCTTATGTCTTCACACCCGGGGAGCACACTCAAGGATGCAGTTAAGCTTGCGGAATACTTAAATCGCCACAAGCTCAGTCCGGAGCAGGTTCAGGATTTTTATCCCACACCCGGGAGTATATCCACCTGTATGTATTATACCGGCATTGACCCAAGGACTATGAAACCAGTTTATGTGCCAAGGGACTACAATGAAAAACAAATGCAACGCGCACTGCTTCAGTATCGCGACGCAAAAAATTATAAACTGGTGCTTAGTGCACTAAAGAAGGTAAACCGCCTTGACCTTGTGGGAAATTCTCCCCATTGTCTTATAAAACCACCAAAAGGAGAAAATCAAAATGGCAAAATTACTCAGCGGAAAAACAGTATCAGCAAGAATAAAGGAAAATTTGAAAAAGGAAATCGAAGAGCTGAAAACCGGAGGGATTCTTCCCGGTCTCGCCGTAATCATAGTAGGTGAAGACCCTGCATCAAAGGTATATGTGGGCAGAAAAGAAGCAATGTGCGAGGAACTTGGTATGCATTCTGAAAAGTTTGCTCTTCCGGAAGAAACCACCCAAGAAGAGCTGGTTGCACTTGTTGAAAAGCTCAACAACGACGACAAAATCCACGGAATTTTGGTGCAGCTTCCGCTTCCCAAGCACCTTGACGAAAAGGCTGTTATAAACACCATCCGTCCCGACAAAGACGTTGACGCTTTTCACCCCGTAAATGTTGGAAAAATTATGATTGGTGATTATGATTTTGTTCCTTGTACCCCTGCGGGAATTATGGAGCTTATTGCAGAAAGCGATGTGGAAGTTGAGGGCAAAACCTGTGTAGTTATCGGCAGAAGCAATATTGTAGGGAAGCCTATGAGTATGCTTCTTCTCCACAAAAACGGGACTGTTACCACCTGTCACTCCCGCACCAGGAACATCGCTGAAATCACAAAAACTGCAGACATTTTGGTGGCAGCAGTGGGCAGAGCAAACTTTGTCACCGCCGATATGGTAAAACCCGGTGCCGTTGTTATTGACGTTGGTATGAACCGTCTTGCAGACGGCAGACTCGTTGGCGACGTAGACTTTGAAAACGTTGAAAAGATTGCAGGGGCAATCACCCCCGTTCCCGGCGGTGTTGGACCTATGACCATTGCTATGCTTATGAAAAACACCTTTACGGCCGCAAAAAACAGTAAAAAGTAATTCAAGTTTATGAGGAATTTCATATGAAAACCAAATCTGTTTATGTATGTTCAGAATGCGGTGCAAACTTTCCCAAGTGGATGGGGAAATGCACCACCTGTAACTCGTGGAACACCATTGAAGAAGAGCTTGTGGCAGCGCCATCCAATAATTCAAAAATCGGTGCTCTCTCCACCCCCTCTTCTTCATCTTCACCAAAGGCAATCAAGGATATTGATGCAACCGATGAGGCAAGAGTGAAAACCGGTATGTCAGAGCTTGACCGTGTTCTTGGCGGAGGGCTTGTATGCGGTTCACTTGTTCTGGTTGGCGGCGACCCCGGCATTGGAAAATCCACTCTTCTTCTTCAGATTTGCGAAACCTTGGGGAAAACAAAAAATGTTCTTTACGTTTCAGGGGAGGAATCTCCAAGGCAAATAAAGCTCCGGGCAGACCGACTTGGTGTTACCACCGAAAACCTCAAAATATACTCCGAAACAAATATGAATTTTATTACGGACTGTGTTTTTAAGGAGAAGCCTGATATTCTCATTGTTGACTCTGTTCAGACAATGTACAATCCTGAAATTCAGTCAGCACCTGGTAGCACATCTCAAATAAAAGACATAACCACTGTGCTTATGAAGATTGCAAAGGAGAATTCCATTTCAGTATTTCTTGTAGGGCACGTCACAAAAGAAGGTGCTCTGGCTGGGCCGAAGATACTCGAACATATGGTTGATTCCGTCCTTTATTTCGAGGGCGACCGTCATCAATCGTTCAGGATACTGAGGGCTGTGAAAAACCGATTTGGTTCAACCAATGAAATCGGGGTTTTTGAAATGAAAAGCCACGGACTTATGGAAGTCCCCAATCCATCAATGGCTATGCTTTCAGGCCGACCCGAAAATGTCCCCGGCACTTGTATCATCTGCACTATGGAAGGCACTCGTCCCGTCCTTGCCGAAGTCCAGGCACTTGTTTCCCCCACTACTTTCGGAAATCCACGGCGTATGGCAAGCGGTCCTGATGTAGGCAGATTCATAATGCTTATGGCGGTACTTGAAAAGCGTGGCGGAATAAGGGCATCAGCATATGATGCTTACGCAAATGTTGTCGGCGGGCTGAAGGTCTCAGAGCCTGCTGCTGACCTTGGACTTGTACTTGCACTTGCTTCAAGCTTCACCGGGAAAAGTATTGACAGCAGTACCGTTGCAATCGGCGAGGTTGGACTTACAGGCGAAATTCGTGCCTGCAGCTTTCTGGAGTCAAGAATTGCTGAATGTGAAAAGCTGGGCTTTAAACGTTGCATTATCCCCTCCGTGAATGTTAAAAATCTCAGGAAATTTGAAAATATTGAGCTTTGTCCTGTTTCAAACATTCAGGAGGCACTCGCCTCACAGCTTGATAAAAATAGTAAATAATTTAATTTTTTAAAAATATAAATAAATATAAAGTTTTATTGAAGGGAAGTCTTTACGTGTTTAATATAGGTGACGAAATTGTTTATCCCATGCACGGAGCCGGAATCATTGTCGACATCGAGGAAAGAAAAATTCTCGGCGAGCTCCATAAGTACTATATCCTGCAGATTTCCATCAGCGACATGAAGGTTATGCTGCCCGTAAATAACACCGAAATAATCGGCATCAGACGTATTGTGTCTGAAAATGCCGCCAATGAAGCTATAAACCATTTTCTTGCTTGCGGCGAAGATATGAACAACAACTGGAATCAACGCTACCGAGAAAACATAGACAAAATGAAAACAGGAAATCTTTTGGAGGTTGCCACCGTTGCAAAGACCCTGCTCCTTCGAGACAACAAAAAGTCTTTGTCAAATGCTGAAAGAAAAATGCTTTCAAACGCAAAAAACATTTTAATTTCAGAGCTAGTGCTGGCAAAAAAGATGCCTGCCGAAAAAATCAAAGAACTTCTGGCTCTTTAAAAATTAGAAAAGGAGATCCGGCAATGCTTCGCATAAAAAAAGAGAAGAAAACCGCAACAGCAATCATTGTCGCTGCCGGCTCAGGCAGCCGTATGGGCAAAACTCAAAACAAGCAATTTATCATGCTCCACGGTATGCCGGTCCTTGCCCATGCAATAAAAAAGTTTCAGTGTTCAGACAAAATTGACTCGATTATTGTTGTCACAAAGGCTGGGAGCATTCCTCTTGTAAACGATTTAATCCGAGAATTTGGTTTTACAAAGGTCACCGATGTTGTTGCCGGTGGCAAAACCCGCCAGGACTCTGTTAATTGCGGTCTGGCGCTTGTACCAAACGGAAAGGTTGTGGCAATCCATGATGGTGCAAGACCCTTTGTTTCAACAAAGCTTATTGACGAACTTGTTTCTGCTGCCTATGAGTTTGGCGCCGCAGCCCCGGGAGTTATCCCAAAGGATACTGTGAAAACGGTCTCTGGAGACTGTTCCGTATTGGAAACTCCAGACAGGCAAACACTTCGTCTTATTCAGACACCTCAAGTGGTCTTTTCGGACGATTTAAAGCTTGCCTATATTCGTGCGAGAGAAATGGGTTTTGTGGGAACAGATGACTGCTCGGTTCTTGAGAATATGGGACTTTCCATTCACATTGTCAGCGGAGAATATACAAATATAAAGGTTACTACTCCTGACGATATT
Organism: Clostridia bacterium; assembly: GCA_017620615.1. Taxonomy (GTDB): domain Bacteria; phylum Bacillota; class Clostridia; order Monoglobales; family Monoglobaceae; genus SIG440. Next base: position 12,773 of record JAGAUW010000008.1, read on the forward strand.
CCCATAGCAGAAGCAATCTGCGACTTTTTGGAACAATAACGCTTTATTGAAAGGGTGAATTTTATGCGAATAGGCTTTGGATATGATGTCCACGCTTTGACGCCGGGAAGAAATTTAATACTCGGGGGAGTTCACATTCCTCACGAAACCGGACTTATGGGTCATTCTGACGCTGATGTCCTCGTTCACGCCATTATGGACTCTCTCCTTGGAGCCGCGGCCCTTGGCGATATAGGAAAGCATTTTCCCGATACTGACAACAGCTTTAAGGATATTGACAGTATGGTTCTTCTTGAGAAAGTTGGCAAGATTTTGGAGGATGCCAATTTTCAGGTTGGAAACATTGATGCTACAATAATCGCTCAGGCTCCAAAGCTTGCTCCTTTTATTGATGAAATGCGGAAAAATATTGCAGACGCTCTTTCTCTTCCCGTTAGCGCTGTTTCCGTTAAGGCTACAACCACCGAACATCTGGGTTTTGAGGGGCGAAAAGAAGGAATTTCCGCCTGCTCGGTTGTCGCTATTTTTCAAAAATAACAGCTTACCTGATAATTTTTGCATATAATTGAATATAATAACAAATAAACCCTTCTAATCAACCATAATCAAGTTTGATTTATACTTAATATTTTTGTAATATAATCACATTAGCACTCAATCATCAAGAGTGCTAACACTTAAGTTTTTAATTTAATTTATATATCACAAGGAGGCATTTTCAAATGACTATCAAACCATTGGCTGACAGAGTAGTTATAAAAATGGTAGAAGCTGAAGAAACAACAAAAAGCGGCATTATTCTTGCCGGCACCGCAAAGGAAAAACCACAGATTGCAGAAATCGTTGCTGTTGGACCCGGCGGGGTTGTTGACGGCAAGGAAATCACTATGGAGCTTAAAGTCGGCGACAGAGTTCTTATGAGCAAATACGCCGGAACAGAAGTGAAGCTCGACGGCATTGAATATACCATTCTCCGTCAGAGTGAAATTCTTGCAAAGATTGAAGACTAATTTTTTGGAGGTAATTTAATTATGGCAAAACAGATTTTATTTGGTGAAGAAGCAAGACACGCTCTTGAAAAGGGCGTAAATCAGCTTGCTGACACCGTAAAAGTTACACTTGGTCCCAAAGGCAGAAACGTAGTTCTTGACAAAAAGTTTGGTGCACCCCTCATAACAAATGACGGTGTTACCATCGCAAAAGAAATTGAACTTGAAGATGCTTTTGAAAATATGGGTGCACAACTTGTTAAAGAAGTTGCGTCAAAGACAAATGACATCGCAGGTGACGGTACAACAACCGCGACACTTCTCGCTCAGGCATTGGTTCGTGAAGGACTTAAAAACGTTACAGCCGGCGCAAATCCTATGATTGTAAGAAAAGGTATCGCTGCCGCTGTTGAAACTGCTGTAGCTGAAGTTGTAAAAAACAGCAAAAAGGTAAGCGGTCGTGATGATATCGCAAGAGTTGCCGCCGTTTCTGCTGCTGATGAATCAATCGGCGAGCTTATTGCAGACGCTATGGAAAAGGTTACAAGCGATGGCGTTATCACTGTTGAAGAATCAAAAACAGCTGAAACATATTCAGAGGTTGTTGAAGGTATGCAGTTTGACAGAGGTTATATCACTCCTTATATGGTGACAGATACCGAAAAAATGGAAGCTGTTATTGATGACGCATACATTCTCATCACAGACAAGAAAATCTCAACTATTCAGGACCTTCTCCCTCTTCTCGAACAAATTGTTCAGTCAGGCAAAAAGCTTGTTATAGTTGCTGAGGATATTGAGGGCGAAGCACTTTCAACTCTCATTGTAAACAAACTCCGCGGCACATTTACTTGTGTTGCCGTTAAAGCTCCCGGCTTTGGAGACAGAAGAAAGGCTATGCTTGAAGATATTGCTATTCTCACAGGCGGTACAGTTGTTTCCGACGAAATCGGTCTTGACCTGAAAGAAACTACCGTTGCACAGCTTGGTCGTGCACGTCAGGTAAAAGTTCTCAAAGAAAATACAATTATTGTTGACGGTGCAGGCGATGCCAGCGCAATAAAGGCACGTGTAAACCAGATAAAAGCACAGATTGAAGATACTACATCAGATTTCGACCGCGAAAAGCTTCAGGAAAGACTTGCAAAGCTCTCAGGTGGTGTTGCTGTTATCAAGGTTGGTGCTGCCACCGAGGTTGAAATGAAAGAAAAGAAGCTTAGAATCGAAGACGCTCTTGCTGCAACCCGTGCTGCTGTTGAAGAAGGTATTGTTGCAGGCGGCGGTACAGCATTTATCAATGCAATGCCCGCTGTTGAAGCTCTTATGAATTCACTTGAGGGTGACGAAAAAGTTGGCGCAAAAACAGTTCTCCGTGCTCTTGAAGAGCCTGTTCGCCAGATTGCATTCAACGCAGGTGTTGAGGGCAGCGTAATTGTCAACAAAATCAAGGCAAGCGAAGTCGGTATAGGCTACAATGCTCTTACCGAAGAATATATAGATATGCTTAAAGGTGGTATCGTTGACCCCACAAAGGTTACACGTTCTGCCCTCCAGAATGCAGCATCCGTTGCATCTATGGTGCTCACAACAGAAAGTCTTGTCGCAAACAAACCCGACCCCGCAGCAGACGCAGCAGCTGCAGCTGCTATGGCAGGTGCCGGCGGCGGAATGTATTAAAAAATCTTTCAAGCAAAGTTTCAGACCGCATAGTTTTTCTGTGCGGTCTGTTTTTTACACTTGACAAAACCTGACTTATGGATTAAAATGGTTATATCTAATTTATACCTTTAGGAGGATACATATTTATGAAAAAAATTATCGCATTGACACTTGCACTTATGCTTACTGTTTGCTGTCTTGCAGGTTGCGGCGAAGCAAAGAACGAAAACACACTTACAATGGCTACAAATGCTGAATTCCCCCCATATGAATATATGGAAAACAACGAAATCGTTGGTATTGATGCTGAAATTTCAAGAGCAATTGCTGAAAAGTTGGACTATGAACTTGTTATTGAAAACGTTGACTTTGATTCACTTATCCCCGGCGTACAGACCGGCAAGTACGATTTTGCTGCTGCAGGTATGACAGTTACCGAAGACCGTCTCGAGCAGGTAGATTTTACACAGTCCTATGCAACAGGCATCCAGTCAATCATCGTCAAAGAAGATTCAACTATAACAAGCGCTGATGACCTCTTTGCAGACGGTGCTTCCACAAAAATCGGCGTTCAGCTTGCTACTACCGGCGACCTCTACTGCACATGGGATATTGAAGACGAAGGCCTTGGAACTGTTGAACGCTACAACAAAGGTGCTGATGCTGTTATGGCACTGACTTCAGGCAAGGTTGACTGTGTTGTTATTGACAACGAACCCGCTAAGGTTTTCGTTCAGAACAACCCCGGTCTTAAGATTCTTGATACAGAATATGCTGTTGAAGATTATGCTATCGCAGTATCAAAGGATAAGCCCGAACTGCTCGAAAGCATCAACAAAGCTTTGGGCGAATTGATTGCCGACGGTACAGTTCAGAGCATCATCGAAAAGTATATCCCTGCTGAATAATATCAAGCAGATTTGCATGGGCTGTATCGCAATGACACAGCCCTATTTATTTGTTACGAAAGGAGCATTTACAAATGCCCGAATGGTTTACTAAGCTTACACGCGACTTTAACACCGCATTTGTGGTAGATAACAGGTGGAAATATCTTCTTGAAGGTGTAGAAAATACCCTTATTCTTACGTTTTTTGCCCTTATCTTAGGTGTTGCCCTTGGTATCATTATCGCCGCAATCCGCGTTACATACGACAAACAATATCACCTGATGAAGAGAGGTATCTCAAAATTCCTGCTTTGCATTGGAAACATAATTGCCAAGGTGTACCTGACAATTATCCGCGGTACTCCTGCAATGGTTCAAATCCTTATCATTTTCTTTATTATAATGGCAAGCTCCAGTAATAAGATGCTTTGCGGCATAATTGCCTTTGGTATAAATTCCGGCGCGTATGTTGCGGAAATTATACGCGGTGGAATCATGAGCATTGACGAAGGGCAGACCGAAGCGGGTCGTTCACTTGGTTTCAACTATGTGCAGACTATGATTTTTATTATTCTTCCGCAAACATTCAAAAGTATTCTGCCTGCACTTGCAAATGAATTTATTGTTCTTTTGAAAGAAACTGCTATTGCCGGATATGTTGGTGTTACTGACCTTACCCGTGGTGCCAATATAATTCGTGGTATCACATACCAAAGTTTTTGGCCGCTTCTTGCAATTGCCGCAGTTTACCTTGTAATGGTAATGTTCTTCACCTGGCTTGTTGGTATTTTGGAAAGGAGGCTTCGCAAGAATGAACGCTAATTCTCTTATCGCTACAAACAACCTGTGCAAATACTATAACGGCGGAACAATCAAAGCTCTTGACGGCGTTACTGCCGGAATAAAAAAGGGCGAGGTTGTTGTTATCATCGGTCCGTCAGGTTCTGGTAAATCTACCTACCTCCGTTCTCTCAATCTTCTGGAAGTTCCAACCTCCGGAGAAATCGTTTTTGAGGGAGTTGAAATTACCGACCCAAAAGTGAACATCAATCTTCACAGGCAGAAAATGGGAATGGTTTTTCAGCAGTTCAACCTCTTCCCACATATGAATGTCCTTAAAAATCTCACTATTGCACCCATAAAGCTTCTCAAAATGGACAAAGCTGAGGCAAACGAAAAAGCAATGGCACTTCTTGAAAGAGTTGGTCTTGCCGACCGAAGTGAAGCTTATCCTGCTCAGCTTTCCGGCGGGCAGAAACAACGTGTCGCTATTGTAAGAGCCCTTATGATGAGTCCTGATGTTATGCTCTTTGATGAACCCACCTCCGCCCTTGACCCCGAGATGGTGGGCGAAGTGCTGGATGTAATGAAAGAGCTTGCAAAAATGGGTATGACAATGATTGTTGTAACACACGAAATGGGCTTTGCCCGCGAGGTTGCTGACCGTGTAATCTTTATGTCTGACGGAAAGATTGTTGAAGAGGGAAGTCCTGATGAAATATTTACCAACCCACAGGACCCCAGAACTAAGCAGTTTCTGCATAGCATTTTGTAAATTTAAAGACCGATATCATCGGTCTTTTTTTGTTTTTATATTGATTTTTTGCTATGTTGGTGATATACTTGTCCTAATAGAAGCTATATACAAGGGGATTTTTATTATGATACTTGCTATTGATATCGGAAATACAAATATTGTTCTTGGCGGTTTTGTTGACGATAACCTTGAATTTGTTGCCCGTATTGCCACAAACCCAAGCAAAACAGAAGACGAATATGCCACAAAAATCCGCAGCATTCTTGCTCTTCACGATGTGGACAAGTCCGCTGTCAAAGGGGCTATTGTATCATCGGTTGTACCTCCTCTCAATTCTGTTATCAAAAAAGCAATCCGGTTGGTTTATGGCATTGAACCAATTATGGTCCAGCCAGGCATAAAAACAGGAATAGGCATACATTGTGATAACCCCGCAAGCGTTGGGGCAGACCTTATCTGTGCCTGTGTTGCTGCCCACCACCTTTACGGAAGCCCGTCACTTGTGATTGATATGGGTACTGCCACAAAAATTATGTTGATTGATAAAACCGGAACTTTTTGTGGAGTTTCTATTATCCCTGGTGTAAATATCGGTCTTAAAGCTTTGGCAAGCGGTACGGCACAACTTCCGCAAATCAGCCTTGAAGCTCCAAAATCCGTTATCGGCAAAAACACCGTTGACTGTATGAAATCAGGTGTGGTTTTTGGAAATGCAAGCCTTATTGATGGTATGATTGACCGTTTCTGTGAGGAGATTGGCGAAGAACTTCCCGTATACGGCACCGGTGGTCTTTCTTCCACCATTCTCTGCCACTGCAAACACGAAATCACTCTTGATGAAAATATGGTTCTTAGAGGTCTTAATGTTTTATACAAGAAAAACAGTTAGTATATTGCTCTGTCGACAGCAGAGTTAATATAAAAATTTATGCGTTGTATCACATTTTCGTGAACGACAGCAAGGAGGAATTTTTATGAAAAAAGAAAACAAAATGTCAACACACACTCTTGTCCTTGGTGCACTTATGTCCGCGCTGGTTATTGTTTTCCAGCTTCTGGCCACCTATACCGCCTTTTTCGGCCCTTTTTCCACTGCCATTGCACTTATACCGATTGCTATTGGTGCTATCCTTTGCGGACCTGCAATAGGAGCTTGGCTTGGTTTTGTTTTTGCAGTAGTGGTTTTGGCCAGCGGCGGAGCAGCTTTATTTTTAGCTGTTGATATTCCCGGAACATTTGTAACAGTGCTTGCAAAGGGCATCCTTTGTGGTTTTATTTCGGGACTTGCTTATAATTTTCTCAAAAAATGGAACAGCACCATTGCCGCAATAATTGCCGCAATTCTCTGTCCCATTGTAAACACAGGTGTTTTTATGCTCGGTTGTTTTATCTTTTTTATGGATGATGTTGTTACACTTGCATCAAATCTTGGAAGTGCAAAAACCGGTGCAGCACTTTTTGTAAGCCTTGCACTTGGGAACTTTTTGTTTGAGCTTGTTTTAAATGCAATTTTAAGTCCTGTTTTTGTTAAGCTTCTGAATATAAGAAAAAAAGTATAAAGGATATTCTAAATGTCAGATAAATTTATGCGAACCGAAATGCTCCTTGGAGCAGAAAATATGAAAAAACTAAAATCGGCTCACGTTGCAGTTTTTGGTCTTGGCGGCGTTGGCGGACACGCGTGCGAAGCTCTTGCAAGATGCGGAATACAGAATTTCACACTGTTTGACAACGACAAGGTAGCATCTTCAAATCTTAACCGTCAAATCATTGCAACAGTTGACACGATCGGTATGGACAAAACAGAAGCCATGAAAAACCGAATTCTTTCGATTAGCCCCAGCGCAAAGGTTGTTTGTCACAATATTTTTTATCTCCCTGAAAATGCCGATAATTTTTCGTTTTCAGGCATCGATTATGTTGTGGATGCCATTGATACTGTCAGTGCTAAGATTGAGCTTGTTCTCAGGGCCAAAAAATTGGGTATTCCTATCATCAGTTCAATGGGTACGGGCAACAAGCTAAATCCTACAGAACTAAAGGTTGCAGATATTTACAAAACTTCTGTTTGTCCTTTGGCAAGGACCATGCGCACCGAACTCAAAAAACGTGGTATCAATCAGCTCAAGGTTGTTTATTCCGAAGAAAAAACCTTGAAACCGCTTTCCGAAACCGATACAGGAAACCAAAGACGTCAGACTCCTGGAAGCACTTCCTTTGTGCCGTCGGTTGCAGGACTTATAATCGCCAGTGAAGTTATTAAAGATTTAATAAAATAACAAAGAAATACCACCTGCTGTTTGAAGGTGGTATTTTGTATTTTTTATTCGGTTTCAAGCAGGCCATAGTCCCCGTCGTTGCGTTTGTATACAATGGTAATTTTCATAGTATCAGCCTGACGGAAAATAAAGAAATTATGACCAAGCATATTCATTTGAAGTATAGCTTCTTCTGGTGTCATGGGCTTTGAATCAATCTTCTTTTTCTTTATGATATTGAATTCATTTTCCTCTGCAACACTTTCGAAGCTGTCCATTATGGTATCATATTCGCCTATTCCGGGCTGACGCAAATGCTTTGCAAGCTTTGTCTTATTCTTTCTGATTTGTCTGTCAAGCTTCGCTAAGCAATCATCAGTTGCCGCAATAAGATCTTTATTTTGAGCCTCTGCCCTGAAAACAAAGCCTTTATGCACGAAAGTAATTTCCATAATAATATCATTTTTTTGTTCAGCAATCAAAATTTTGCACTCAACATCGCCGTCAAAGAATTTATCAAGTTTTTTGACTTTGTCAAGCAGCTTTTCTTTTCTGGCATCCGACAACTCAACTTTTTTGCAAATAACGTTATACTTCATACATCTTGCCTCCATTCCGGTTATATTTGAAAGAAGCCATCATGCTCCTTAATCAAATTATACAACACAGAACCAATTTTTGCAAGTGTTTTTGTAAGAAATTACATATTATATATAAATTATATCAATATTTATTACTCCATTGAATCTTGAATCAATCTTTTTAAGTTCGGCATCAATCCTCTGTTTCAATGTATCAAGCTCTTTATATTCTGCAGGAACTTCAATATCAAATATAAGATTTATGTTATTAACACCATCAACCATCCTGAAATCATGGATATTCATACCTTCATCCATTCTCTTCACAATTTGCTGAACCTTGAGCTTTATACTTTCAGTATATTCACAATTCACAGAAATCGGGTCCATATGAATGACTATATGTATGCCAAGTTCATCACTTATTTTGTGTTCAAGGGCATCAATTATTTCATGAACCTCCACAATGTCACAGTCATCCGGAACTTCAGCATGAACAGACGCAAGCACTCTTCCGGGGCCGTAATCATGGACAATCAAATCATGTACACCAACAATACTATCAGAATTCGAAATAATCTTACGGATTTTCTCAGTAGTATTCTTATCAGGGGTAGTCCCCAAAAGAAGTCCTATTGTATCCATTGAAATTCCAAAGCCTGAATACATAATAAGCAGCGACACAGCCGTACCCACAACGCCGTCAAGGGGCGCAAAGTTTATAAGTTTTCCAAGCAAAGATGCGAGTATTACCGCCGAGGTTGCCACAACGTCGTTGAGATTATCCCTTGCCGCAGCCATAACAACGCCTGAATTTACAGCCTTGCCCATAGTGTGATTATACCGATACATCCAGAACTTCACCGGCACAGAAATGCATAAAATTGCAAGAGGCCATGGTGAAAGCTGTATAGGAGCAGGGTTTAGCACCTTGCCAACTGATGACTTAAGAAGTTCAAATCCCACCAATATTATAATAAAAGAAACAATAAGTGCCGAAATATATTCATATCTTCCATGCCCGAAAGGATGCTCCTTGTCGGGTTTTTTGCGGCTTAACTTTGCACCTATGATGGTCACCACCGAAGAGCCTGTGTCAGAAAGGTTATTGAACGCGTCAGATATTATGGCGATACTTTTCATAGACATTCCTACAACAATTTTAAGCACAAACAAAAGAAGATTGCACACAATTCCCAAAAGTCCAGCCACGGTGCAGACTTTTGTGCGAACTGTATCGTCTGTCATCTCACGACCTTTTGAAATTTTATTAAGCAAATATTTTGTCAAAGTTCAACGCCTCCGCTTATTTTACTTTTTTAACCGAGTCCTCACCAAGAATTTTTTCAAGAGCGGAAATCATTCTTTCATCCTTAAGCCACATACTTTTGGGTGCCTGCAAGGTTTCTTTGGTGTCTTCAAAATAGATTAACACAGGAACTATTCCATTACTCCCGCCGAGAATTGCCTTTACCTGACTCATTTTTTCTTTATCGGAAGAATTCATCTTCAGGTAAAGCTTTCTAAAATCAGGTACCCAGCTTTCAAGAAATTCTACGCCCTCAAGCCGTATTTTTGTTCCTCTTTCCTCCTGAACATCCAGATTCCCCTGAATTATACAGAAGTTTTCTTCCTTCAATAAAGCATCAAACTTTTTCACTTGAGACGGAAAAACAAGAACTTCAATCTCACCCGTAAGGTCTTCGAAAGTGATATAAAGCATAATTTCACCGCGTTTGGTCAGCTGTTCTTTGCGCTTTGAAATCATTCCGCCAAGCTTCACCTTCATATCCGATGAAAATTTGTTATTTTCATTTTCAATGATTTCAAGAATGGTGGTGCTTGAATTTCTGCTTATAACATCTTCAAGTCCGTCAAGAGGATGCCCTGAAACATAAACTCCAAGATATTCCTTTTCAAAGTTGAGAAGGTCACGTTTTGGCATTTCGGGCATGTGGGGAAAATCATCAAATGGTGCTGCGTCTTCTTCAAACATGTTGAAAAAATCAAGCTGACCCGAAACCGCATTCTTTTGCTCCTTTACCGCTGAATCAATAGTGTTTTCATAGACGCTCAAAAGCACGGAACGGTTTATATTGAGGCTGTCAAACACACCGCTTTTTATCATAGATTCCGCAAGGCGTTTGTTAAGCTTTTTGTCGGATATCCTCGTGCAAAAATCTTTAAATGATACAAATTCTCCATTTATCTTGCGTTCCTTTGTCATATCGTCAATAAATGCAGAACCTACATTCTTGATAGCAGCAAGTCCAAAACGAATATCCTTTCCGTCAGGAACAAAGCTGGTATAACTTTTATTTATGTCAGGAGGCAGTATCTTTATTCCTAATTTTTTCGCCTCATTTATGTGTTTTGTGATTTTCGTGGAGTTTCCCAAAACGCTGGTGAGAAGTGCCGCATAAAATTCGGTGGGATAATGGCACTTAAGCCATGCAGTCTGGTACGAAACAAAAGCGTATGCCGCCGCATGTGACTTGTTGAACGCATATTTTGCAAAATCCATCATTTCGTCAAAAATGGTTGTCGCTGTCTGCTCATCAATGCCACGGCTTATACCACCCTCAACCTCCACTTCGCCCTTTTCATTTTTTATTCCATAGACAAAGTTTTTGCGTTCCTGCTCCATCACCTCAGTCTTCTTTTTGGACATAGCTCGTCTCACCAAGTCAGCACGGCCAAGAGAATATCCGCCAAGCTCACGAACAATCTGCATAACCTGTTCCTGATAAACAATACAGCCGTATGTGACATCAAGGATATTTTCAAGAAGCGGATGCTTGTATTTCACGTTTCCGCTGTTTTTGTTTGCAATATACCGAGGAATAGAATCCATCGGTCCCGGTCGGTAAAGGGCAATTCCCGCTATTATATCTTCAATGGAGCCAGGAGAAAGTTCTTTCATAAACTCTTTCATTCCGGCACTTTCAAGCTGGAATACACCGTCAGTTTCGCCCCTTGAAATCATTTCATAGGTTTCTTTGTCGGTCATATCAACTTCATCTATATTTATATCAATTCCGTGAGTATGTTTGATATTTTTCACTGCATCACGGATGACCGTAAGTGTGCGAAGACCCAGAAAATCCATTTTGAGAAGACCGAGTCGTTCAATGGTTGTCATTGTGAACTGGGTTGTTATGACATCATCATTTCTTGAAAGTGGAACGTACGTCTGCACAGGCTCACGGGTAATAACCACCCCTGCCGCATGAGTTGAAGTGTGTCTTGGAAGCCCCTCAAACTCTGATGACACGTCGATAAGGCGCTTTACCTGAGGATCTGTTTCATACATCATTTTAAGCTGATTATTGCTTTCGAGTGCACTTTGGATGGTGACATTCAGTTCGTTGGGGATTTGCTTTGCAACGCTGTCCACAAAGCCATATGGCATATCAAGAGCCCTACCCGTGTCACGAATGGCAAGCTTTGCCGCCATTGTTCCAAAAGTGACTATTTGTGCAACACGGTCTGTCCCGTATTTTCTGTTTACATAGTCAATAACCTCACCTCGACGTTCATAGCAAAAGTCAACGTCAATATCAGGCATTGTAACACGCTCGGGATTTAAAAACCTCTCAAAAATAAGGTCATACTTTATTGGATCAATGCTTGTTATTTCAAGGCAATATGAAACGATACTTCCTGCCGCACTGCCTCTTCCCGGACCAACCATAATTCCATTTTCACGTGCAAAGTGTATAAAGTCCCATACAATCAGGAAGTAGTCCACATAGCCCATTTCCTCTATTGTTTTAAGTTCATATTCAAGTCTCTCACGTATTTCCGGCTCAGCATCGGGATATCGTCTCGCAAAGCCCTCATAACAAAGCTTTCTTAGATACTCAGGTGATGTAAAACCATCAGGAATGTCGAATTTTGGCAAATGGAGTTTTCCAAACTCAATCTCCACATTGCACATATCCGCAATCTTCTGTGTGTTTTCAAGTGCCTCAGGGATGTAGGAGAAAAGTTCTTTCATTTCGTCTTCGGATTTTACAAACATCTCCTGAGTGGACATTTTCATTCTGTTTTCGTCAAAAACAGTCTTTCCCATCTGGATACACATAAGTATATCTTGAAACTCTGCATCCTCACGTTTTACATAGTGAATATCATTCGTTGCAACGATGCCAAGGTCAAGTTCTCTGGCAAGGCGAACAAGCTCACGATTCAGCATTTTCTGTTCAAAAATGCCATGATCCTGAATTTCAATAAAGTAATTTTCTTTGCCAAAAATATCAATAAATTCAAGAGCTGACTGTTTTGCACCATCATAATCATTATTCAGTATCTTTTTTGAAAGGACGCCTATCATACAGGCACTCAGGGCTATTATCCCCTCGCTGTTTTCTCGAAGAACATCCATATCAATTCTTGGTTTATAATAAAATCCGTCAACATAGCCAATTGAAACAATGTTCATCAAATTTTTATAGCCAATATTGTTTTTTGCGAGCAAAATAAGATGTGAACTTGAGGAGTCAAGCTCGTGAGTTTTATCTTTGTGACCACGGGACGCAACATAAACTTCACAGCCAAGAACTGGCTTTATACCTATACTTTTTGCATATTCATAAAAATCAACCACGCCAAACATACAGCCATGGTCTGTTATTGCCATTGCTGTTTGTCCAAGTTCTTTTGCTCTGTCCAGTATTTTTTTTATTGTACCTTCTCCATCAAGAAGGCTGAACGCTGTATGTGTATGCAAATGTGCAAATGCCATTGTTTTCACATCCTTTTTCTCTGGTTTTTCCCTACAAGTTTTCTGCAATATCCAAAATTCTTTTTAAACGGTGATTTACTCCTGACTTTGAAAGCGGCGGAATTATTTTTTTGCCAAGCTGTTCAAGGCTCAAATCCTTATAATATAGCCTTAAAACAGCCACTTCTTTGAGGTCATCGGGAAGATTGTCAATCCCCATAAATTTTTCTATATCTTCTATTGCTCTTATGTGACGGCTTGATGCCTCCATAACCTTGTCCATATTGGCAGTCTCGCCGTTTGATGTCCTCGTTATTTCACTCCGTACCTCTTTTTCAATTTTTACATTGAGTATTTCCATTTGCGCACTGAACGCACCCATATGAGCCAATGCATCGCATATAATATCACTGTTTTTTGTATAAAGCACAAACCCATTATTCTTTTTAATAGTACGAAATCCAAGTCCCATATTTTCAAGAAGTTTTTTAAACTCGCTGTGAATATATGTACTGTACATCTTGAATTCCATATTATAATTTTTATTGGGGTCAGTCATTGTTCCCCCACCCAAAAAAGCGCCCCTCAAAAACGCCGCACTGCAACATTCGTTTTTTATGAGATTTTGAGAAAAACCGCTTTTTTGATTTTCATATTCAAGGATTTTTTGTAAAACCTTTTTATCGGACAAAACACAAAAATAACTGCTTTTGAGACTTTTTATCTGAACATCTGTATCAAGACAGGATTTCAAAAGTGTCGCAAACCTCTGTATTGCATCAAAACTTTCAAGCGAAACCCTGATTTCTGTACCCCGGAATTTGCCCGCAAACATCAAAATCCCCATCATTTCCGCTTCACAGCAGCAAGACTCACTTATCTCAAGTTTTGAAAGCATTTCCTTTGTCCTTTGAGAAAAAGTTTTCACACAAAAACCTCCTTTCGCAGTTTTCCTATATCTTAAAATTCACCTATCATTTTAACTTCAGTTTCAAGCGTTACTCCAAAATTTTCCAAAACAACTTTTTGAATGTATTCAATAAGGTCAAGAACATCCTTTGCCGTAGCGTTTCCTGTGTTTATTATGAAGCCTGCGTGCTTCTGGGAAACCTGAGCACCACCTATCCCATAACCTTTTAGCCCCGACTGTTCAATAAGTGCCCCCGCAAAATATCCAACCGGTCTTTTGAAAACGCTTCCGGCACTGGGCTTTTCAAGAGGCTGTTTTGACGTACGCCTGCTTGTATAGTCATCCATCCTTTTTCTTATTTCACAAGGATTGTCAGCTTTGAGAGTAAGAGTACACCCCAAAACTATATAATCATTCTTGGAAAAAAGGCTGGTTCTGTACCCAAAGTCACAATTTCCATTTGAAACAGTGAAAATTTCTCCATTTTTGTCCATATACTCTACGGATTTTATAACTTCTTTAATTTCGTGCTCATAAGCACCGGCATTCATAAAAACCGCACCACCAATGCTCCCGGGAATTCCCGATGCAAATTCAAGTCCTGAAAGTCCTTGACGCTGTACATAATTTGCCACCTTTGATAAAAGAGCACCACTTTCAACATAACATTCATTTTCAAATATTTCAATGTTATCCATCTGTTTTCCAAGGCAAATAACCACACCGCGTATCCCTTTGTCACCAACCAGCAAATTTGACCCGTTACCCAGCACAAAAAAAGGCATTTTTGCCTCTTTTATAACGGCAATAATCTGCGTCAACTGTTCTTTGTTCTGCGGCATCAAAAACCAATCTGCACTGCCACCTATTTTAAATGTTGTGTGATTTTTCATAGGCTCATTTTGGAAAACATTTTCTTTGCCTAATATCTCTTCAAAAATTTCGCGCATAATATCTGCCTTTCCTATTCCTCAAATTTGAACACCTTGTTCTTCTTTTTCGATATATATTCTATGAACCTTTCTGCCGTTAAATTCATAACCAGTCTTTCCGGAAAATCAATTTCCTCAAGCATTTCAATTGCCTTTGATACCTCTCCCACTTTGCTCATAAAATGGGCATCCGAATTGACCACCACCGGCGTTTCATATTTTTTGCACGCCATAGCAATTTCTCTGCATATTTCAATATTCCCGGGTCTTGAAATAAAGGAATGATTGTTTATTTCAATGCATTTGTTTTTCTCTTTTGCCCGCTTCACCACCGCATTAATATCGAAAGGATAATCCGGTGAGCCGATGTGTCCCAGAATATCAACATACTCATTTTCGATTACATTGAGCCACGTCTTTGTGTGGTCACCGCCTCTTTCCTCCTGGTATGTTGGTGGATGGATTGACGCAATCACAACCTCCAAGTCACAGAGGACTCTCTCGAGGATGTCGATATCTCCATTCGCATTCAGAATATTTACCTCTGCACCGCAAAGGAGTTTTACTCCCTCAATCATCCTTGGCAGTGCTTTGAAATACATAAAATGCCACATATGCGGCGCATCGCCAATACTCGGTGCATGATTAGTCATTGCAACCAACTCAAGTCCTTTTCTTTTTGCAGCGAGCATATTTTCATAAAGGGTGCTGTATGCATGTGTGCTCACATTTGTATGTGTGTGAACGTCTGTCAAAATCTTCATTTTACTTTTTTCTCCGTTTTTCGATGCTTATTCGCTCATTTGTTCCATAAGTCTGTTATTAAGTTCTTCCGCGGCATTATAGCCCATTCGGCGCTGTCTGTTGTTCATCGCTGCAATTTCAAAAATTACCGCGAGGTTTCTGCCGGGGCGGATTGGAATAACGAGCGAGGGAACATCTATGCCAAGTATTTCGGTATAATTATCCACTAGGCCAAGTCGGTCATACTGTTTGCCTTTTTGCCATGATTCAAGGTGAATAACAAGATCGATTTTTTCTGTATCCTTGACTGCACCCATACCAAAAATTTTCTTTACGTCAACAATGCCAATACCGCGCATTTCAATGAAGTGGCGGATAATTTCAGGTGACGAGCCAACCAGGGTCTTTGATGAAACGCGACGTATTTCCACAGCATCATCAGCAACAAGTCGGTGGCCTCTCTTCATAAGTTCAACAGCCGCCTCGCTTTTTCCTATTCCGCTTTCACCAAGGATAAGAATACCCTCGCCATAAACCTCAACCAAAACCCCATGTCTCGTAATTCTTGGAGCAAGCTCAATATTAAGAAATGCAATAAGAGCACTCATAAAACTTGATGTTCCAAGTGATGTCCTAAGAATGTTTATTTCGTGTTTTTTAGCGGCTTCCAGCATTTCTTCAGGGACTTCCATTTCACGGCTCACAACAGCCGCCGGGATTTTTTTGCTAAAAAACTCATCAAAACGTTTGTATCTTTCATCAGACGAAAGCGATGCTAAATAGGTGTTTTCAACCATGCCAAAAATCTGTAGCCGTTTAGGGTCAAAATAATCAAAAAAGCCCGCCATAGGAAGTCCGGGACGATTTACATCCGTAGTAGATACCAATGTGTCTCTGTGGGGCACATACACCTCTTCAAGTTTGAATTCATCTATAATTTTACTCAATTTAACTGAAAATTCTTCCATAACAAAAAGCACTCCTTTGACTCTTTTGTATTTTCTTCTTTATAGTATATCACAATTAACAATTTTTGCAAATAGATATAAAAAATTTTGTTATAATAATATTATATTTTCTGTATTGACTTTTTCAAATCTTTATGGTATTATATCAAAGTGGTTTTCATGTGGTCCGGTAGTTCAGTTGGTTAGAATGCCAGCCTGTCACGCTGGAGGTCGTGGGTTCGAGCCCCATCCGGATCGCCATACGCTGCCTTAGCTCAGTAGGTAGAGCACTTCCTTGGTAAGGAAGAGGTCGGCAGTTCGATCCTGCTAGGTAGCTCCACTAAGAAAAACTCCGAAAGCATCGCTTTCGGAGTTTTTCTTATTTCTAGTTACAACCACAACCGTGAGAGTCGCCAGACTTTCTGCAACACGTGTCACTGTAAGGACACCCTATACACTTTTTCCCGCTTTTCTTTGATTTGTAAATATACAGTGAAACAAACCCTATAATAACTATCAAAACGAAAATAATAATAAGATTTTCCACAAAAGTCAGCTCCTTTTTTCGTTACAGCTTTGCTGAGGTTTTTCCTTTCAAAGCACTTTCAGTCTCAAACTTTTTATCCCCGTTGATACACAAAAAAGCCACAATAACTGCCATAATAACTACCGCAACAAGTCCCGGGAAAAATCCTGCGCCAAGGCGGTCTGTTACAATAAGTGTACCTATTTGATATACAAGATATCCAATGGTATAACCTGTTCCCATTTGAAGTGCAATTCCACCCCAGAGCCATTTTGCACTCTTCATTTCGGAGTTCATCGCACCAATCGCCGCAAAGCACGGTGGCGAGAATAGATTAAACATAAGGTATGCAAGTGCCGCCACCTTAGTAATCGCAAACACAGTAGCAACCTCTGCGCCTGCACCCTCCATAAGAGTAAGTTCTTCGGTATCAATAAGATTTTCAAGACCAACAAAGCAAACAGCAAGTGTTCCTACAACATTTTCTTTTGCAATAAATCCCGTAACTGCCGCCGCAGCCAGTTGCCACGAAAGCACCCCTACAATAGGCACAAGGATATAAGCAAAGGGACCCGCAATAGATGCAAGGATTGAACTGTCTGCGCTTTCTGCCACAGCAAAGCTCCATGTAAATGTCTGCATAATCTGTACAGCAGTGTTACACAAAAGAATTATTGTCGCAGCCTTTACTATATAAGCCCAACCACGCCCACACATTGATTTGAAGGCTCTCCAGAGACTTGGGAATTTGTATTCGGGAAGTTCAATGATAAAGAATGATTTTTTAGGCTTGTGACCTGCAATCTTGTTAACCAGCAAGGCCCCAAAGAAAATAAGAACAATACCTACAAAATACATAAGTGTTCCAACCCATGAAGCATCTTCAAAGAATGCGCCTGCAAAAAGGGCAATAACCGGAAGCTTTGCACCACAAGGCATAAACGGTGTAAGCATTGCTGTCGCTCTGCGTTCACGCTCGTTTCTGATTGTACGGCAAGCCATAACACCAGGGATAGCGCATCCTGTACCTATTACAAACGGAATAACCGACCTTCCCGAAAGTCCAACTTTTTTGAAAATAGGGTCAAGGACAACAGAAACTCTTGCCATATATCCACAATCTTCCAAAAGCGCAATAAGGAAATACATAACCATTACGAGAGGAAGAAAACCAATAACTGCAATTACGCCACCAATCACACCATCAATCAGCAATGCATAAAGCAATGGACTTGCGCCCTCAAACATACTGCCAATCCACGCCTGTCCAGTCTCAAGCCATAAAGTCAACGTATCCGCAATCCACGGGCCAAATGAAGACTGTGAAATATCAAACACCAAAAACATAACAACGGCAAAAATCGGAATCCCAAGCCATTTGTTTGTGAGAACTGCATCGATTTTGTCCTGTGCATTTTTCTCCTTGGTAAAAACCTTTCTGCTTTCCACATCTTTTACTATTTTGTTTACAAAGTCAAAACGTTTTCTGTCAGCCTTTTCAACCTCCGCTTTGCTTGTAATATCTATGTATTCTTGTATATACGGTGCTTTTTGCCCCATTCCTCTTTGGGCTTTGGCAGCGGCGATAACTTCTCTTAATCCGTCCGCTTCAGTCGAAATCGTATCAATAACCGGACAACCAAGCTTTTTGCTGAGAGCCACTGCATCAATTTTTGTTTCCTTTTTCTTATTGATATCAGCCTTGTTAAGAGCTACAACCACCGGAATACCAAGTTCTAGAAGCTGTGTTGTAAAAAACAGACTTCGGCTGAGGTTTGTTGCATCAACTATATTGATTATCACATCCGGGTTTTCATTCTTTACGTAAGAACTTGTAATGCTCTCCTCAGATGTAAACGGTGACATAGAGTACGCACCGGGCAAGTCAACTGCCACCAGCGTTTCCTCTCCAGCACAAAAATTCTTTTTGATTGGATGTTCTTTTTTCTCAACTGTTACACCCGCCCAGTTACCAACCTTTTCATTTCGGCCGGTAAGTGCATTGTACATTGTAGTTTTCCCGCTGTTGGGATTTCCCGCAAGTGCAATTCTCATAAAAATTCCTCCCTCGAAGTATATAATAAATTTAATACATGCTAAGTTAGTTTTGCCTAACCAATAGGCAAAAAACAAACAGCAAGCCCTTGGCATCTTAAAAATTATATCAAAATAGCCTCAGCCAGCTGATTGTCAATGTTGTATCTTCCATCCTTTATCGAAACAGTGCAGCCACCTTTTCTACGGGAAATAACGGTAATAGGTTCACCGCTGTAGCACCCCAGAGAAAACAGAAAAGAATTGAGTTCTTCATCTTCTGTTTCTATTTGTTTGATTATGTATTCCTTGCCTTCTTCGGCAGATAAAAGATTCATAATAAGGACCTCGCTAAATAAATTAGTTAAGACTAACTCCATTGGTCAAAAATAAGGTTAGCCACATCTAACCACTGCAGTTAGTTTATCATAACCCGCCATATTTGTCAATACCCATTCAGGAAAAATTTTCACTTTTCAATCGCTTAAAAACTTATCCAGCAATGAAATTTATACCTATATCAAAGTAGCTCCTTTCAAAATACACAAAAAGCCCACTTTTTGGAAGCGAGCTTTTGGCACAATATTAACATATTATTTTTTTAAATCTTTCATATGCTTCATTCCACACATTTTCATCTGCGGGCATATACTCCTTGATTTCAGCCGAGTTCATTATAACTTCTGTAAGGTCATCAACATAGCCCTCTGCATAAAGCTGAACAGCAATGTTTCCAAGAGCCGTTGCTTCAATAGGACCTGCAATAACCTTTGCCCCGGTTGAATTTGCTGTCATCTGACAAAGAAGTTTGTCTTTTGTTCCGCCACCAACCATATGAATCGCCTTATATTCTTTTCCCGTACATTCTGCAATCTTTTCAAAGGAGTTTTTATACTTAAGGGCAATACTTTCATAAATACATCTCACTATTTCACCGTCTGTCTCAGGCCTACCCTGACCGGTTTTTTCACAGTAATCACAAATTCTGTCAAGCATACCGCCCGGAGGAACAAACACCGGATCATCAGGGTCGATGAGATATTTAAAGGGTTCAGACTTAAGAGCAAGCTCTTCCATATCTCCATAGCTGTAATTCTTTCCATCTTTCACAAACTGACGCTTTGCTTCCTGAATAAGCCAGAGACCTATGATATTACGCAGAAATCTTATCCTTCCATCAACAGCATATTCATTCGTAATATTATACTTATTTGAAAGGTCGGTAAGCACAGGCTCGTCTGTAACAGTTCCGAAAAGAGACCATGTTCCGCAGGAAATGAAAATAAAGTCCTTTTCGGTAGATGGAACAGCAGCAACAGCACTTGCAGTATCATGGGCACCAATAGCAATAACGTCTTTCGGTTCAACACCAAGCTCATCAGCAAGCTCCTTTTTTATTTTCCCAACAACAGTCCCTGCTTTCACAACTGGTGGGAAAATACTTCTTTTGAAGCCGAATTTGTCAATAATCTCCCAGTTCCAGTCGCACTTTTTCTGGTCAAACATATGTGATGTGGAACAAATGGTGCTTTCACAGTATTTTTCGCCCGTAAGCATATAGCCAAAAAGGTCAGGCATCATAAGAATTGTTTCTGCCTTGTCAATATCCTTTTCAACCATAAGCTGGAAAAGGGTATTGAAATTCATAACCTGAATACCCGTCATATTGTAAAGCTCTTTTTCAGGAATAACCTTAAAAGCTTCTTGGAGAGCATTGTCTGTTCTTGAATCTCGATAGTTATAGGGATTCACAACAAGATTTCCGTCTGTGCCTATTATTCCATAATCAACGCCCCATGTATCAATGGCGATTGCCTCAAAATCAGAAATTTCGTTTGCTTTTTTAATTCCCGTTTTTATTTCTTCAAACAACTGTGCTGCATTCCAACGGAGCTCACCGTTTTCTGTTCTTGGGTCGTTTGAAAATCTGTGAACTTCGGTAAGTTCAATTTTTTTGCCGTCAAATGAGCCAAGGATTGCTCTGCCGCTTGATGCACCAAAGTCAATGGCCAATACTTTTTTCAAAATAAGCACCTCTTTCAAAGTATCGTTTCTATTGGTTAATCTTATTGGAAAAATTATAACATATTTGTATAAAAAAATCAACACAAATGAATGTTTTATTTGTCAAAATTTCTTCACCATATTTTGTAATTTTTTTGTTGACAAATTGTTTTTTTGGTGGTATAATACATCAGTTGACATCTGCACAGGTGTCAGCAGAAAATAAAATACGCACATCATACGATTGGCGGGGCGGTGCTAGAATACCCATGACAGCTCCCCGACAAGGTGACTATGGTGGAGGTGTAAAACTTTTGGAGGTGTAAAATCATGGGAGTTATTCAAATGAAGCAATTGCTTGAAGCAGGTGTTCATTTTGGACACCAGACACGCCGTTGGAATCCTAAAATGGCGGAGTACATCTTTACAGAAAGAAACGGTATCTACATTATCGATCTTCAGAAAACTGTAAAGAAAATTGAGGAAGCTTACTACTTTGTTCGCGACATCGCAGCAGAAGGCGGAAACGTTCTTTTTGTAGGTACAAAGAAGCAGGCTCAGGACGCTATCCGCGAAGAAGCTGAAAGAACAGGTATGTTCTTTGTTAACGCAAGATGGCTCGGCGGTATGCTCACAAACTTTAAGACAATCAAGAGAAGAATTGACAGACTTTATCAGCTCAAGAAAATGAACGAAGACGGAACAATGGAACTTCTTCCCAAAAAAGAAGTCCTCAAGCTCAACCTTGAAGAAGAGCGCTTAGAAAAGTTCCTTGGCGGTATCAAGGAAATGAAAGACCTTCCCGCAGCAATCTTTGTTGTTGACCCAAGAAAAGAAAAGAACGCTATCGCAGAAGCTCACAAGCTTGGTATCCCGGTTATCGCTATCGTTGATACAAACTGTGACCCCGAAGAAGCTGACTATCCTATTCCGGGAAATGACGATGCTATCCGTGCGGTAAAACTTATCGTTTCTACTATCGGTAACGCTATCATTGAAGGCAGACAGGGCGAACAGGTTACTATTGAAGCTGCTACAGAAGAAGCTGCTGAAGAAGTTTCTCTTGATATGATTGAGGAATAATCTACTTTAAATTTTAGAAAGCGAGTGAATATATTATGGCATTTACTGCACAAGATGTTAAAACTCTCAGAGAAATGACAAACTGTGGTATGATGGACTGCAAAAAAGCTCTTACAGAAACAAACGGCGATATGGACAAGGCTGTTGAGTTCCTCAGAGAAAAAGGTCTCGCAACCGCAGCTAAAAAGGCTGGCAGAATTGCTGCTGAAGGTCTTGTTACATCAATGATTTTTGGAAACGTTGGTGTTGTTGTTGAAGTAAACACAGAAACAGACTTCGTTGCAAAGAACGCTGATTTCCAGAAATTTGTTGCTGACGTTGCTGAATGTGTTGCAAAAGAGAACCCCGCTGATGTTGAAGCACTCAAAGCTACAAAGCTTTATGGTGACCAGACAGTTGGTGATGCTCTTACAGAAAAAATCGCTACAATCGGCGAAAATATGAACCTCCGTCGTTTTGAAAGATACGAAGGCGTAAACGAAGCTTACATCCATGGCGGCGGCAGAATCGGTGTTCTCGTAAACTTCAAGCTTGGTGACGATTCAAAGGCAAGTGACCCCGCATTCCGCGCTGCAGCAAAAGACGTTGCTATGCAGATTGCAGCGGTTATGCCCAAATACGTTAAGAGTGACGAAGTTCCCGCTGACGTTGTTGAGAAAGAAAAGGAAATTCTCAAGGCTCAGGCTCTTAACGAAGGTAAGCCCGCACAAATCGTTGATAAAATGGTTGTTGGACGTATCCAGAAGTTCTACAAGGAAGTTTGTCTTGTTGAACAACCTTACGTAAAGGACGGCGATTTGACAGTTGCTAAGTTCCTCAAGAACGTAGCTGCTGAAATCGGTACTGATATCGAAGTTGTTAAATTTGCACGTCTTGAAAAAGGCGAAGGCTTAGAGAAGAGAGTTGACGACTTTGCAGCAGAAGTTGCAAAGATGGCAGGCAACTAATATTTAAGTTTTTAAACAGCACAACCCTTTGGGTTGTGCTGTTTCTTTGTGCATTTTTTCAAAATTCCGCACAATATTATCTAATATGATATAAAAAACAGAATTTTTTAACTTTTTTTCAAAATATGTTTGAAATTCTATAGGATATATGCTATAATATATTCTGTGTGATTTTGTACAATCACAACCTGTATAAAATAATTAAATTCATATATTTAAGGAGGCATTTTTCATGGCTAAAAAAATGAAAACCATGGATGGTAACAGCGCTGCTGCACATTGCGCCTATGCGTTTACAGAAGTTGCTGCTATCTATCCTATCACTCCCTCTTCCAACATGGCTGAAAATGTTGACCAGTGGAGTGCAGACGGTCTGAAGAACATCTTCGGCGAAACAGTTGACGTTGTTGAGATGCAGTCTGAAGCAGGTGCTGCTGGTGCAGTTCACGGTTCACTTCAGGCAGGTGCTCTTACTACAACATTCACCGCATCACAGGGTCTTCTTCTTATGATCCCCAATATGTACAAAATTGCAGGTGAACTTCTTCCTACAGTTTTCCACGTTAGTGCTCGTGCTCTTGCAGCTCACGCACTCAACATTTTTGGTGACCATCAGGACGTTATGGCTTGCCGTCAGACAGGCTTTGCTATGCTTGCATCTGGCAGCGTTCAGGAAACAATGGACCTTGGTGGCGTAGCTCACCTTGCTGCAATAAAAGGCAGAGTTCCCTTTCTCCACTTCTTCGATGGTTTCAGAACTTCACACGAAATTCAGAAGGTTGAAGTTATGGATTATGAAGACCTCAAGGGACTTCTTGACTGGGATGCTCTCAAAGCATTTAAGGATAACGCTTTAAATCCTGAACACCCCGTTCTTCGTGGTACAGCTCAGAACGCTGATATCTACTTCCAGGGCAGAGAAGCTTCAAACAAATACTATGAAGCAATTCCTGACATCGTTGCAGACTATATGAAAGAAATCACAAAGATTACAGGCAGAGAATATAAGCCCTTCAACTACTACGGTGCTCCCGATGCAACAAAGGTTATCGTAGCTATGGGCTCAGCTTGCGAAGCTATTGAAGAAACAGTTGATTATATCAATGCACGCGGTGGCAAGGTTGGTGTTGTTAAAGTTCACCTTTACAGACCTTTCTCCGCTAAGTACTTCTTTGATGTAATACCTGAAACTGTTGAAAAGATTGCAGTTCTTGACAGAACAAAGGAACCCGGCTCACTGGGCGAACCCCTCTATCTTGATGTTTGCAACCTTTACTATGGTAAGGAAAACGCGCCTGTAATCGTTGGCGGTCGTTATGGTCTTGGTTCAAAAGACACAACACCTACACAGATTATGGCTGTTTACAACAACCTTGACGCATACGAACCCAAGAACAACTTCACAATCGGTATTGTGGATGACGTTACAAACCTCTCACTTGAGCTTCCTGAGAAAATCAATGCAGCTCCTGAGGGTACAACACGTTGTAAGTTCTGGGGCTTTGGCTCTGACGGTACTGTTGGTGCTAACAAGGATGCTATCAAGATTATCGGCGACAACACAGACCTTTACGCTCAGGCATATTTTGACTATGACTCAAAGAAGTCAGGCGGCGTTACTATGTCTCACTTGAGATTCGGTAAAAAGCCCATCAAGTCAACATATCTCCTGGACGAAGCTGACTATATTGCATGTCACAAGCCTGCATATCTCACTCAGTATGACGTTCTTGAAGGCCTCAAAAAGGGCGGTACATTCCTCCTCAACTGCGTATGGACACCTGAAGAACTCGAAGAACATCTTCCTGCAAACGTTAAGAAATACATTGCAGAAAACGAAATCGAATTCTACACCATCAACGCAGTAGACGTTGCAGTTAAAGTTGGTCTTGGCCCGAACAGAATCAACATGGTTACACAGAGTGCTTTCTTCAAGCTCGCTAACGTAATCGACTTTGACAAGGCTGTTGAACTTATTAAGGCTGCTATCAAGAAGACATACGGCAAGAAGGGTGACGAAATCGTTAAGATGAACTGCGACGCAGTTGACGGCGCTATTGAAGCTCTTGTTAAAATTGATGTTCCGGCTTCTTGGAAATATGCTGTTGACAAGAACGTTAAGGAAAACAACGTTCCTGACTTCATCAAGAACATTGTTCAGCCCGTAAACGCACAGGCTGGTAACAAGCTCCCAGTTAGCACATTCGCAGGTATCGAAGACGGTACTTTTGAAACAGGTACTTCAAGATACGAAAAACGTGGTGTTGCTGTAAACGTTCCTGCTTGGGATATTAATAAGTGTATCCAGTGTAATCAGTGTTCACTTGTTTGTCCTCATGCTGCTATCCGTCCTGTTCTTCTTAATGCTGACGAAGCTGCAAAGAAACCCGCAGGTTTTGAAACAAAGGCTGCTACAGGCTTCGCTGGTATGGAATACAGAATTCAGGTTTCACCTCTTGACTGTCTTGGCTGTGGCGTTTGTGCTCAGGTTTGTCCTGCTAAGGAAAAAGCACTTACAATGAAGCCAATTGCTGAGGTTGAATGTGAAGCTCCCAACTGGGAATTCGCTATGACTGTTTCTTCAAAACAGGATGAAATCGATATCACAAAGAGCACAAAGAACTCACAGTTCGCAACTCCTATGCTTGAATTCTCAGGCGCTTGTGCTGGTTGTGGTGAAACACCTTATATCAAACTTATCACTCAGCTCTTTGGTGACAGAATGATGGTTGCTAACGCTACAGGTTGTACATCAATCTGGGGTGGCTCTGCTCCTTCAATGCCTTACTGCAAGAATGCTGAAGGCAAGGGTCCGGCTTGGGCTAACTCACTCTTTGAAGACAACGCTGAATTTGGTCTTGGTATGGTTCTTGCTAACAAGAAAATCAGAAATACTTTGGTTTCAAGAATGAATTCAGTTATGGATGAAGTTTCACCAGAGCTCGCAGCTGCATTCAAGGCTTGGATTGAAGGCAAGGACAACGCTGACGCATCAAAGGCTGCTGCAAAAGAAATCTCAGCTCTCATCAAGGATGCTGATATGACAAATCCCGCAATCAAGGAAATCGCAGACAGAACCGACTTCCTCGTAAAACGTTCACAGTGGGTATTCGGCGGCGACGGCTGGGCTTATGATATCGGTTACGGCGGTCTTGACCACGTTATCGCATCTGGCGAAGACATCAACATCTTCGTTGTTGATACCGAAGTTTACTCAAATACAGGCGGTCAGGCATCTAAAGCTACACCTACTGCTGCTGTTGCTAAATTCGCAGCTTCTGGTATGAAGACCAAGAAGAAAGACCTCGGTATGATTGGTACAACTTATGGATATGTTTACGTTGCGCAAATCGCACTTGGTGCTGATATGAATCAGGCACTCAAGGCAATTAAGGAAGCAGAAGCTTATCCGGGTCCATCACTCATCATCGCTTATGCTCCTTGTATCAACCATGGTATCAAGGTTGGTATGGCTAACACAATCGCAGAGGAAAAGAAAGCTGTTCAGACAGGTTACTGGCACCTCTGGAGATACAATCCTCTCCTTAAAGAAGAAGGCAAGAATCCCTTCATCCTTGACTCAAAAGAGCCAACAGGCACAGTTAAGGAATTCCTTGAAGGCGAGAACCGTTATCTCATGCTCAAGAAAGCATTCCCCGAAGTTGCAGCACAGCTCTTCGACAAGGCTGAAAAAGACCTTATTGAAAGATATGAAATCTACAAAAAGAAAGCTGCTGAAGAATGCTAATTTCTTAAAAAGCTTATCAAAAACACCGTTGGAAAACCCAACGGTGTTTTTTTGCAATCATTGACAATAAACACAAAAAATGCTATAATTATATACAGTATTTACTATGGAGGTACAAGTCCGTAATGAAAAATATCACTCTGGCAGATATAGCTGCAAAAACAGGTTTCTCTATAAACACTGTTTCGCATGCTCTTCACGATAAGCCGGACATTTCACAAAAAACAAAAGATTATATAATAAAAACTGCAAATGAAATTGGCTATATCGCCAACAGTTCTGCCAGCTCACTTCGTTCTGGCAAAACCAAAAGCATTGCTATCATCTGCGGAGATATTTCAAACCCTTACTTTTCAATTATGATAAGAGAGATGGAAATCACCCTTAAAAATTATGGTTACACATCTTTCATTATCAATACTGACGAAAATCAAAAAATTGAAAAGAATGCCATTATTTCTGCTATCAGCAGAGGTACAGACGGAATTGTTCTGTGTCCTGTTCAGGAGAATAATGAAAATATTGATTTTATAAAGTCGAAAAAAATGCCTTATATTCTCATTGGCCGTCGATTTGACGAATCATCAAGCTATGTTGTTTGTGATGACGAAAACGGTGGAAAACTGGCCGCGATGCATCTTTTTGATGAAGGCATAAAGAAAATCCTGTTTTTGAATGGTCCTTCTTATATTTCCAGTGCAAGCGAACGTCTTTCAGGAATTGAAATTGCATTCCGAGAAGCTGATATTCCACTGGAAAATCTCTGCACAGAAGAAATCAGCATCACAACTGAACAAACCATCGAAGCTTTGCTTTCAAAGCACAGCGATTGTGAAGCTGTTATTTGTTTCAGTGACCTTATTGCAATGCAGGTATGCCATTGTCTCAAAGAAGCCGGGAAAAACGTTCCTCAGGACATCTCTGTAATTGGATTTGATAATATTGCCTCAAACTTCTATTTCTCCCCCATGCTTTCTTCTGTTACATCTTCAAAAAGAAAGATGGCTTCATTTGCCATCGAAGCTCTTATGAAAATGATTGAAACAGATGATCTCACACCTATAAATAAGGTTTTTAAAACAAAACTTATCCTGAGAGAAACCACTAAGTAATAAACTATATAAAAGGCCAATAATTGTTGGTCTTTTGTTTTTGTTAAAAGCCAACCCCCCCGACCAAAATTTGGTCGGGGGGTGGCTTTAGGGGTATTCAATCAATTACTTTAATTCTGAAATTATTTTTGTTTCGCTTGCTTTATATGCACTTTCAACGATTCTCTGAACGTTTATGCCGTCCTCGCCGGTGATCTCAGGCTTTGTACCGTTAAGCACTGCATTGCCAAAAGATTCTACCTCTTTTGTGTACATATTTCCAAGTTCAACATCCAGCTTGACCGGAACAAGTTCATCACGGTTCTGTGCTGCATCATAGCCCAAAGAATCATCAGAGATAAGAACAGAAACCTTTCCGCCCTCAACCTGACTGATAGTTCCTTCTGCCATAATGCTGCCCTTTGTACCATAAATTTCAAGCTTGCACTTTGCAGCTGCGTCAGGAATGTTGAAGTTTGCATCAACCACAGCAAATGCACCATTGTCCATCTTCATAACGATTGCTGAGGAGTCATCAGCATTGTAGCTGAATGTCTGTGTTCCGGCAAACCCGGTAACCTCAACAGCCTTGAGACCGGTTATGTACTGAAGAAGGTCAATGCAGTGGATGCCCATATCCATAAGTGCACCGCCGCCTGAAAGGTCTTTGTTCTGACGCCAGTTTCCTGGGATATCCGGATACCAGCAGGTAAGCTGAGCACGCATTGAAACAATGTCACCAAGCTTTCCTTCCGAAACAAGCTTTTTCATTTCCTGATGGTAAGCAGCAAAACGCATCATAAGACCAACGCCAAGCTTTACACCTTCTTTTTTACAAGCGTCGAGAATTTCAACAGATTCTTCACTTGTCAAAGCCATAGGCTTTTCAATGAGAATGTGCTTCTTTGCCTTTGCTGCAGCGAAGGCTTGCTCCTTGTGGCAAAAAACAGGTGAAGCAATATAAACTGCCTGAATTTCATCAAGAGCAAGGAGTTCTTCATAGTTATCAAAAGCATACTTTGCATTGTATTTTTCTTTGCATCTTTCTGCTGCTTCTTTGTTTGTATCCATAACAGCAATCAACTCAACATTATCAGCAAGCATCATACTGGGAAGGGTTCTGCGGTCAGCGATACCGCCACAACCGATTACGCCCCATTTTACTTTATTCATAATAACGCTCCTTAAGCTAATTGATTTTGTTTATTTTGTGTGAGCTGCCAAAACCTTCTTGAAGCCATCAATACATCTTTCGATGTGTACTTCTTCCCATGACGGATGGAGGAAAAGACAAACTGTCTGCTTGCGAAGTGCGTTTGCATTCTTGCAGAATACCTTGTCATACTGAACAGAAGCTTCGTCTGCATATTCTTTTGATTCAAACGGGAACTTAGCTGCACCAAATCCACCATGTTCTCTGTAAGCTTTTTCTTCATAAGCTTCGGGCCACTGAATACCATAGCAAGGGATACCTGACGCACCAAGCTCTTTAACAATAGTAGGAGCATCACAATCGAGAACATCAAGATCAACAAGCATTGGGTACCACCAGTAAGCGTTCTTTCTTTCTGCTGTATTTACAGGAAGCTTCTTGATTCCCTTGAGACCTGTAAATGCTTCGTCATACATCTTTGCGTATTTGAAACGACGTGCAAGATTCCAGTTGTCAAGTCTCTTAAGTTCGTTGATACCGAAAATTGACTGAATTTCTGTCATTCTGTAGTTGAAACCAACTCTTCTGTGAATGTAAGGAAGCTTTTCTTCAAGAGCAAGCATATTCATTCTTGTCTTTACGTCATAACCATGGTCACGGAATGAACGGCATTCCCAACCTGTGTCTTCATCATTTGTAACTACCATACCGCCTTCACCGCCTGTTGTGAAGTGCTTACTCTGGCAGAATGAGAAACAACCTACATCACCGATAAGACCTGCTTTTATGCCATTGTATTCACCGCCGAAGCACTGTGCACAGTCTTCAACAACCTTGAGATTGTGTTTTTTAGCAATTTCAAGAATCGGACCCATATCAGCAACAACACCATAAAGGTGAACAACAATGATAGCCTTTGTTCTTGGTGTGATAAGTGCCTCAATGCAAGCAGGATCGATTGTGTGATCATCTGTAACATCAGCAAATACAGGGATAGCACCAGCCTGTACTACTGAAAATGAAGATGCAATAAATGAGTATGAAGGAACAATAACTTCATCCCCAGGTCCTATGTTAAGGCTTGCCAGAGCGATATGAAGAGCTGCTGTTCCGTTTGTGCAAGAGATAGCCATCTTTGCGCCCATCCATTTTGCCCATGCTTCTTCAAATTCCATACCTTTTTTTCCTGTCCAGTAGTTTACCTTACCGTTTCTAACGGGTTCAAGAATATCTTCTGCTGTTTCAGGAGCGAGCTGAGGCCACATTGGGAAACCGAGATCTTCAACGCCGGCACCGTTCATTACTACTTCTTTTTCTTTACTCATAATAAATTCCCTCCTTTAAATTTGTCCATTGGACTTATAAATTGTTTAAAAAATTTATCCTGAAAGATAACTATTATTTTTAAAATCATTTTGAAACAATACGACTTTTATGCACCAAAAATCAAGTCAAAAACAACTTTTGCTCCTCCCAATGTAACAGGATTTCCCTGCAAAACCGAGTACCTTATGTATTTATCCTTTATCAAAGAAATCTCATCAAAGCACCGTTTAAGCGGTTCCATAAGAAACTCTCCCAGTGTTCGAATCGGTCCGCCAATGACAATAAATTCCGGGTCAATCAAATTCACAATATTGTTAACTCCAAAGGCAAGGGCCCTGGCAGTATCAAGAACTGCCTCTTTCGCTTTTTTATTATTATCTTCAAGCTTCTTCAAGAGCTCATCCATTGAAAAACACTCTGTTTTTCTCAAAATTGCCGGTATGCTGGCAACAAGTTCAAGGCAACCATAATTTCCACACTTGCAGCGTTTCCCGTTGAAATCAACACTTATATGTCCAAATTCACCTGCCATACCACTGCCGTCATAGATATTTCCATCAATAAGGATACCTGCACCAACACCATCATCAATATCAATAGAAACAAGGTTTTTCACCTGTTCATCAGCACCAAATTCCTTCTCAGCGTACGCTACAAGCCCGGAATTGTTTTTGAGAATGACCCTGACATCAGGCATCGCCTCAGAAACTGTCTGATAAACATCCTGCGCATCCTCTGCTTCCAAAACAGTAGAAGACAAAAGTCGGTTATTTTTTGTATCAATAACACCAGGAACGCCCATAGTAACGCCCAAAATTCTTCTGTTTCTGGACGCCATACCAATAGCGTGCAAAATCCCCATGGCAATTTTATGACCTTTTACAATCGGCACTTCTGTATGAAAAACCGAGGTGAAGTCAAGTGCAAAAACATCAGCAACAATATGGTTTTTTCTTATATCAAGGCCCACAAAATACCCGCCGTCGGCACGAACCTGCAAAAGCACAGCTTTGCGCCCGCTTGTATTGGAATCTTTGATGCCGCATTCCTCCACAAGACCATCAGCCATCAGTTCTTCCACCAATGACGAAACAGTGGTGGCACTCAGTCCCGTAATTTTTTTGATATCTGCACGAGAAATACAACCATTTTTGTGAATCAAGCGAAAAACCAAACGCATATTTGATTCTTTTATCAACTGCTGTGATGATTTTACAACTTCCAACATAACAACCTCTCATAATTAGTCCATCGGCTGTATTAATTATAATATAGCACAAAATCCATCTATTGTCAATACACCGAAAAATTTTTTTGTAAAAAAGCTCCCAAAGGGAGCCTTTGTTTTATTCAATAACAGTTCCGTCCGCGTGGAATACCGGTAATGGTGCAAGATAAGTAATATCTTCTCTGCCTATTGCATCGCCTTCAGCGAGGACTGCCATACGACCTACAACCTTTCCTCCCACCTGCTCAATAAGTGTTTCAAGCGCAGCAAGTGATTCACCAGTGCTGATTACGTCATCCACAATAAGAACACGTTTACCCTTCATTGCCTCTGCCTCTTCCGCTCCAATGCAAAGAGTCTGTTTGTGGGCAGTGGTAATAGAATCAACCTCTGTTGTTATTACATCTTTCATATAGAGCTTGGGGCCTTTGCGTGCAACAATGTAATAGTTGTGTCCTGCTTGCCTTGCCATTTCATAAAGAAGCGGGATACCTTTTGATTCCGCTGTAATCATAACATCGCACTCAGGTGCCTTTTTGAGCAGTTCACGTGCACTGTTAACCGTAATTTCCACATCACCAAACATAATAAACGCTGCAATATAAAAATCATCCGAAACCTTGCAAAGCGGTAGTTCACGAGTCACCCCGGCAATTTCCATTTCATAAAATCTGTCCATTTCAACAAGCTCCTTTACATCGCAGAAAATATCCCCCGCCTTTGAAGACGAGGGATATCTGTCTTCATTTTTTATATTTTATGCAAGTCCCATAACCTTGAGCACAATGTAAATTGCAAACAAAGCAACCGAAATCCACATTACACCGCTGATGTCTTTTGCCTTGCCTGTAACAAGCTTCAAGATAACCCAAGCGAGCATACCGAACATGATACCATTTGCAATTGAGTATGTGAGAGGCATCATAACGATAGCAAGGAAGGCACCAATTACATCTGCTGCATCGCCATCAAAATCAACTTTCTTGATTGAAGAAAGCATCAGAAGACCAACATAAAGCATAGCAGGTGTTGTAGCAAAGCCAGGTATTGCAAGGAAGATAGGTGCAAAGATAATTGCGATAAGGAACATAACAGCTGTTGTAACAGCGGTAAGACCTGTTCTTCCGCCTGCTGCAACGCCGGCACTTGATTCAACATAGCTTGTAACAGTTGATGTACCAAGGCAAGCACCAACAACAGTACCAACAGCGTCAGCCATCAAAGCGCCGCCTGCTTTGGGAAGTCTTCCATCCTTGTCAAGAAGGTCGCCTTTTTCAGCAACGCCGATAAGTGTACCAACTGTATCAAATATATCAGTATAAAGGAATGTAAATACAACAAGGATAAATCCTGCAAAATTCTTTGCAATAAATCCAAAATCAAACTGGAAGAGAGCGGGAGCTGCAAAATTTGCTTTGATTGATTCCCATGTGAGGTTTGGTATTACAGAATATACACCATTCGCAGGGTCAGGAACATACCATCCGATGAGTTCAGCAACGATTCCAAGAACCCATGTAATGATTATACCGAGAAGAATTCCACCCGGAACCTTGAAGTGCTGAAGAACACCAATAGCCAAAAGGCCAACAAGTGCCAGAACAACGCCAGGTGATGCAAGATTACCCATTGCAACAGTAGTAGCAGGGTCAGCAACAACAATTTTTGCATTAAGAAGAGCAATTATTGTGATAAAGAGACCGATACCTGCGGTAATACCGAACTTGAGGTTTGCAGGAATTTTGTTAACCAGAGCTTCACGGAACTTGAACGCTGAAAGAATCATAAAGATGATACCTTCAATCAAGATAGCTGTGAGAGCAACCTGATAAGAATAGCCCATAGCACCACAAACTGTGAATGCAAAGAATGCATTGAGACCCATACCTGAAGCAAGAGCTACCGGATAGTTAGCAAAAAATGCCATACAGAGAGTAGCAATTGCAGCAGAAATAGCTGTTGCCATGAACACGCCTGCAGGTGTTGCACCCGGAATGTTGCCAAGATAACCAGGATTTACCGCGAGGATATAAGACATTGCAAGGAATGTAGTGATACCTGCGAGAATCTCAGTCTTGACATTTGTTCCATGTTCTTTTAATTTAAAAAGTTTTTCCATGAGATTTCACTCCTCATATAAATTTTTTTATAAAACTATTTTATAACACTTTTCGACTTTTTTCAAGCAAATTAAGAAATTTGCAATATTTTGTAGGTTTTTACAATAAAATATACCATTATTTGTATATTTCGCATATACGCACCACAATATACTGTATTTCATAAAAAAGATGCAGGCAAATGCCTGCACCTCATTTTAATTTTAAATCTTAATAAATACCCTGAGCCAGCATAGCCTTTGCAACCTTTATAAAGCCTGCAATGTTCGCCCCTGCAACAAGGTCATATCCAAGACCGTACTCTTCAGCCGCTTCAACAGAAACCTTGTGAATATTTATCATAATGCCCTTGAGTTTTTCATCAACCTCTTCTGCTGTCCAGCTGTATCTCATTGAGTTCTGTGCCATTTCCAAAGCAGAAACTGCAACACCGCCGGCATTAACAGCCTTTGAAGGACCAACTATTGCACCGCTTTCTCTTATGAATTCCATAGCGTCTTCTGTTGTAGGCATATTTGCAACTTCGATATAATACTTTGTGCCGTTTGCAACAATTTTTTTTGCTTCGTCAATGTTGATTTCGTTCTGAGTAGCGCAAGGCATACAGATATCAACCTTAACCTCCCAAGGCTTTTTGCCTGCAAAGAACTGGCAACCAAACTTCTCAGCGTAATCCTGAGCCTTGTCACGTCCTGATGCTCTCATTTCAAGAAGATAGTCGATTTTCTCTTCTGTAATCACACCATCAGGATCATAAACATAACCGTCAGGTCCGGAGATTGTAACAACCTTGCCACCGAGCTCTGCAACCTTTTTGCAAACGCCCCAGGCAACGTTTCCGAAGCCTGAAACCGCAACTGTTTTTCCCTTTATGTCATCATCGCAATGCTTCAAAACTTCGTTTGCATAATATGTAGCACCAAAACCTGTAGCTTCAGGTCTGATAAGAGAACCACCGTACTCGAGACCTTTACCAGTAAGAACACCATTTTCCCATGCAGCCTTTATTCTTTTGTACTGTCCATAAAGATAACCGATTTCTCTGCCGCCAACACCAATGTCGCCAGCAGGAACGTCAACGTTCGGACCGATATGTCTGTAAAGTTCTGTCATAAACGCCTGGCAAAATCTCATAATTTCTCCATCGCTCTTTCCTCTTGGGTCAAAATCACTTCCACCTTTGCCGCCGCCAATAGGAAGACCGGTAAGACTATTTTTGAACGTCTGTTCAAAGCCAAGGAACTTGATAATTCCAAGATATACAGACGGATGGAAACGAAGGCCACCCTTGTAAGGACCAATCGCGCCGTTAAACTGAACACGATAACCGGTGTTTACCTGAGTCTTGCCACTATCGTCTACCCATGCAACTCTGAAAATAATCTGTCTTTCAGGCTCAACCATTCTTTCAAGGATTGCAGCCTTTTCATACTCCGGATGTTTTTCAATTACCGGAGCAATACTTGTAAGCACCTCAGTCACAGTCTGAATAAATTCAGGTTCTGAAGCATGCTTTCTTTTTACATCTTCAATAACCCTTTCGATATAAGACATAAATATACCCCCTAAAAATTTCTAACTTATTTATTTTATCACTTTTTCCATTTAAATGCAATAGTTTTCAAAAATTTTTCGAAGCATTTTTTTCTGTAACAGTCCGGTTTTATTTATCCTTTTTTGCCGCTTTTGCAACAATTTTATAAAGTGCAATAAGAGCAATAGCATTGGGTATAACCATTAGATAGTTAAAGAAGTCTGTAAGCTCCCATACCAAATCATTGGATAGAATCGAACCGGTGAAAATAAACGCAATAGAAATCACCGCGTAAAGAATTACGCCAATCTTTTTGTTCTTTGTGAGATACTGCGCATTTATTTTACCAAAGAAGTTCCAGCCGATAATTGTTGAAAGTGCAAAGAAGAACAAGCATATTGCAATGAATCCGTTACCAAACGCACTGGAGCCAATAGCACCGGAAAATGCCATTTGCATAGCGCTTGTTTTTGACACAATAGCATCTGCACCAGATGTGGCAGCAAGGTATGCATCACCAGCAAGACCTGCAAGTGGTCCATTGCCTGCATAAAGGCATGAAATAACAACAAGTGCTGTCATTGTAAGAACAACAAATGTATCAATAAACACACCTATCATAGCAGCTGTACCCTGATCGTGAGGTTTTTTCACATTTGCCATAGCATGAGCATGAGGTGTTGAACCCATACCTGCTTCGTTGGAGAAAAGACCTCTCTTTGCGCCTTGACTGATAGCGGTTTTAAGTGCATAACCGATTCCACCGCCAATCAAAGCGCTTGGTGTGAATGCATATTTGAATATCATGCCGAATGTTTCCGGAATAAACTTAACACGAATGCAAAGCACTACAAGTCCGCCAACTATATAAAGAAGTGCCATAAAAGGTACCATTTTTTCAGTAACAGATGCAAGGCGCTGAACACCGCCAAGGAAAATGAAAGCCGAAATAACAGCCACAACAATTCCCATAACCCAAACCGGAATACCGAATGCAGTATTGCAGGTTTCAGCAATAGAGTTTGACTGAACCATGCTTCCCATAAATCCAAGAGCCAGAACTGCAGCAATAGCAAAGAACACTGAAAGGAATGTTCCAAAGCCATTGGGGAAAGCTTTCTTTATGTAATAAACAGGGCCACCATGGATTTCTCCATTTTCGTCTTTGATTCTTGTTTCCTGAGCAAGTACCGCTTCGGCATAAATAGTAGCCATACCAAGGAATGCTATAATCCACATCCAGAATATTGCACCAGGACCACCGATAAGAATTGCACCGGATGCACCAACGATGTTACCTGTGCCAACCTGAGCTGCAATAGCTGTAGCAAGCGCCTGGAAAGAACTGATTCCGCTTTTCTGCTTGCCGCCACGAAGCTTGAGGTTTCCAAATACCTGTTTCACACCTTCGCCAAAGCAACGAACCTGAACAAAACGTGTTTTGATTGAGAAGAAAAGACCGACTCCTACAAGCAAAATAATAAGAATGTAGTCAGATAGATACGCGTTGGCTTTTGCCACAATGTTTAATAATGTTTCTTGCATGGTTTAAAACCCTCCTGAAAAATAAAATAAAAATAGCCGACCGAGTGATACTCAGCGGCTCCGGAATTTGACACACAGACATATGTAAGTATAAAAATTTGTCTGCTCCGTCCTTTTGCCTGAGAGATTCAGCCGATAAAAAACCGACCTTGCACCTTCGGCACTCAAAATGAGATTCTCCGGAGTCCCCTCTGCTTTCAGTCTAAAAAATTCTGAAAGTTTCACTGGGTTACCCATACATTATACACCCATTTCATCTTTTGTCAATACTTTTTAAAAAATTTGTCGATTTTAGCTACTATTTATTTTTTAACACTTTTAACACCCAGAAATATAATATAAAATGGAGGTGAATTGTATGAATATACATATAGTAAAAAGCGGTGAAACCGCAGCATCCATTGCGGAGCAATACGGGGTACCGGAATTCGTTGTTGTTACTCTTAACAATCTTGAAGAAATTCCCACTTTAGTTGAAGGTCAGGCACTTCTTATTTTAGAACCTACGCAAATCCATACAGTAAGCGCCAACGAAACGATATATTCCATTGCACAAAACTATGGAATAAGCGTCAATGCACTGTTTCAAAATAATCCGATTTTAGGCGGCAGAACAACTCTTTATCCCGGTCAGACCCTTGTAATTTCCTTTGAAAGAAACGTTAGCCGTGAGATCGACGTAAACGGTTATGCATATCCTTACGTAAATATGTCTGTTCTTGAAGGTATACTTCCTTACTCCACCTATCTCACGCCTTTTACTTACGGAATAACCGAGCAGGGTGGCCTCGTGTATCTTGATGACGAAGAGTTGATTGAAAAAGCATACAGCTATGGTGTTCTTCCTCTAATGCATCTGTCCACCCTCACCGAAAGCGGCGGTTTCAGCAACGAGCTTGCAAGTACTGTTTTAAACAATCCTGAAATTCAGGAACGGCTAATTGAAGAGGTTGTGTATAATATGCAAACCAAAGATTATCGGGGACTTGACATAGATTTCGAATTTGTTTATCCCGAGGACAGCCTTTTGTATGGCGAATTTATAGGGAAACTGAGAAACCGGCTTAACCCTTTGGGTTTTGAAGTTATCGCTGCCCTTGCCCCAAAAACTTCTGATACACAAAGAGGTCTTCTCTATGAGGGACACAACTATCAGGCGGTAGGAGATAATGCCGATGCCGTCCTGCTTATGACATATGAGTGGGGATATACCTATGGTCCCGCCATGGCTGTGGCGCCCATACGAAATGTACGTCAGGTGGTTGATTATGCTCTTACGCGAATACCGGCAGCAAAAATATTTTTGGGCATACCAAACTATGGCTATGACTGGACCTTGCCATATGTAAAGGGCGAAAGCCGTGCACGGCTTATATCAAATGTTGAAGCAATAAAAATTGCTGCACGAAATGGGGTTGGTATACAGTTTGATGAAGTTTCACAGTCCCCCTGGTTCAGGTACACAGACGATAGTGGCAAAGAGCACGAAGTTTGGTTTGAGGACATCCGCAGCATACAGCAAAAATTCAACCTCGTAAACGAAAAATCTCTTCGCGGTGTAGGCTACTGGAATTATATGCGACCCTTCCAGCAGAATTTTTCCCTCCTCAATTATATGTTCAATGTAAGACAATAAAAAACGCTCCCCCGGATACGCAATATGGACCGACCTCCCAATCGTTAGATTTTGGTCTAACTTTTCATGGTCACATCAATCTGCTTTCTGGGGTGTTTTTATTTTTCCAATTTGCAATTCCAGTTTGAAATGTTTTTCGTCAGAAAGTCACTACCTTTTAAAAAAGGCGTATCTAACGCAAAATAGTGTATTGACAATATCTTTTTAATAGATTATAATCGGTTTGTAAGGTTTTGTATATAAAGTAACTTTTAATAAACAGGAGGAAATTTATGAAAACATTACTTCTCGGTGATCTTTCACCAAGCGAAACCACAAATCCATTATTTAAAAACAAGGAAGTCGAAAAACTTTTCAATGATACAGTCTCGGTTTTTCAGGGGAATGACATAAACTTTGTCAACCTTGAATGCGCGCTCACTGAATGTGAAAATGATATCGAAAAATTCGGACCGCCGCTCAAGGCTGCTGCTGAAGTTGCGGATGTCCTTGCCGAAATCGGAGTTAACTGCTGTGGCCTCAGCAATAACCATATTTTCGATTTTGGAAAGCAGGGAGTAAAAGACACCCTTGATGCTCTCTCCAAAGCCGGCATTTCATATACCGGTTTTGGAGAAAACTATGAAGACTCAAGAAAAAATATAGTATTTGAGAAGGACGGCGAAAAGGTTGCTATCATTGCCGTGTGCGAACACGAATATTCATATGCCCTTGAAGACAGAATGGGTTCACGTCCTTACGATGAATATGACACCATTGAAGATATAGCAAATGCCAAAAAAGAAAACGACAGAGTTATTGTTATTTATCATGGCGGAAAGGAACACTGTCAATATCCGTCACCACGAGTAAGGAAGGCTTGTCGTGCTATGGTTAAAAATGGTGCGGATGTTGTTCTTTGTCAGCATAGTCATTGCATTGGATGCTATGAAGAGTATATGGGAAGCCACATCCTCTATGGACAAGGCAACTTCCACTTTGTTGTTTCGTGGGAATGGATTGATAAGAGTCTCTGGAACAATTGCCTCGCGGTTAAATATGATACAAAAACAAACAAAATCGAGTTTGTGCCCTTTGTTGTCAAAGATAGCGGCATAGCACTTGCCAAAGGCGAAGATAAAGAGAGAATCTTGGCAGGCTTTGAAAAGCGCAACGAAGAGCTCAAAAACGGCGAATGGAAAGCCGGATGGCATGCTTTCTGTGAATCCGTAAAGGAAAGATACCTTACCGTTATAAAAGAAGGCTATCAAGATGATGCGACAGAAAGACAAAACGCACGTTTTGCGCATTTTCTTGACTGTGAAGCACATACCGACGTGTGGCGCGAACTTTGTCCTACATACAATATGACAAATGAAAAATAATTTTTTCAACAACCTGTCCCAAAAGGGCAGGTTGTTTTATATTTTGGGATATTTTATTTGCTTTTTTTTGACATTTATAGTATAATATTTATATTATAAACATTTAGGGGGTCTATTTATGACAAATGAAAAACGAAGCAGCTTTACGGGAAAGCTAGGATTTGTCCTTGCGGCAGCAGGCTCTGCTGTTGGGCTTGGAAACATCTGGCGATTTCCTTATCTTGCTGCAAAATACGGCGGCGGAATTTTCCTGCTTGTTTACATTGTTCTTGCTGTTACTTTGGGTTTTGCCCTTATGACTGCTGAAATTGCTATCGGAAGAAAAACCGGACTTAGTGCCATCGAAGCATTCAAAAAGCTCAACAAGAAGTTTTCTTTCGTAGGTTGGCTTGCGGCACTTGTTCCTGTTATCATCTTGCCTTACTACTCCGTTATTGGCGGATGGGTTATGAAATATTTGTTCGCTTTTGTTTCAGACGGAGGTCACGCCGCTGCAGCAGACGATTACTTCGGTGGTTTTATAACGCAAGCCGATGAACCTGCCATTTGGTTCCTTTTGTTTATCGGCGTTACCGCTTTAATCGTTCTCTGTGGTGTTGAAAAGGGTATCGAGAAGGTCAGCCGTTTTATGATGCCGGTGCTCGTTATTCTTTCAATCATCATTGCAATTTATTCAGTATGCATGCCCGGTGCGCTTGATGGCGTACTTTATTACATATTACCTGACTTTAGCAAATTTTCTGCTACAACCGTTCTTGCTGCTATGGGTCAGCTTTTCTATTCAATGTCACTTGCCATGGGTATTATGATAACATACGGTTCATACATGAAAAAAGATGTAAACCTTGAATCTGCAGTGGGACAGATTGAGATTTTTGATACTGGTGTTGCTTTCCTTGCCGGACTTATGATTATCCCTGCTGTATTTGTTTTCTCTGGCGGAACACCTGAAGCTCTGGGCAAAGGTCCAAGTCTTATGTTTGTAACTCTCCCAAAAGTTTTTGAAACCATGTGGGGCGGACAGATAGTGGGCGTTGCCTTCTTCCTCCTGGTTCTTTTTGCAGCTCTTACATCATCAATTTCCCTTATGGAAACAGTTGTTTCAATTGTCTGTGACAAATGCAAAATAAACCGCAATTTATCCTGTTTGATTGTTTTTGTCGCTTCACTCATTCTCGGATTTTTGTCAATCTTCGGTTACAGCATCTGGAGCAGCTTCACAATCATCGGGCTTCAGTTCCTTGATTTCTTTGACTTTATCAGCAATAGTGTTCTGATGCCATTTGTTGCTTTCTTCACTTGCATTTTTGTAGGATATGTACTCAAACCACAATCGCTTATTGAAGAGGTTGAGCTTTCATCAAAATTTAAAAGAAAGGCTCTGTTCACTTTCGTAATAAAATATCTTGCACCTATTTGTATTGTTCTTATTCTTATTTCATCAGTACTTGATACACTTGGCATCTTCAAAATTTGATAGATTCTGTATTGACAAATATCCCCCCGTATAACGGGGGGTATTTCATTGTATAACGGAAACCACGTAACTTTTGCATGGTTTTCTATATACAAAAATCCGTGGAGGCAAAAGCCCTCACGGATTTTTATTTGCTCGTCATACATACCAAAATAATTATATCATTTCACGCTGTCTGAGTTTGATTTTCTTGACATTTCTGTCACCTGAAACT
Organism: Clostridia bacterium; assembly: GCA_017620615.1. GTDB lineage: Bacteria > Bacillota > Clostridia > Monoglobales > Monoglobaceae > SIG440. Next base: position 53,975 of record JAGAUW010000008.1, read on the forward strand.
GCAACAAAATTAAACGCATCCGGCACAATTTCAAACTCGGTAAACCCCGCATCCATAATTTCTCCGTCACAGCACAGTCTTATATTTCCGTTTAGCGGTGTAATAGTCATTTTTCTACATTTTTCACTATGAATTACTTTTTCTATTCCACGAATTTTCAAGAAATCTCCCTTTGCATAGCGAGGCAGAAGTCCCAGGAATTTAAGCCTAGAAATGTTTTTTACTATATTAACACTCAAAAAGCCATCGCATATAGACGCCAAAGGATTGCTTTTTATTCCGCCGCCACAATATGCACCGTTTGCCACTGAGGTAAGCAAAAGTTTCCCGTTGTGTTTTATCTTTCCGTCAATCTCAATTTTAAGATTTGCTCCTTTTTTCCTGATCAAGGCAACAAAAATCGCAACTATATAGGCAATGGTTCCCTTGATAATTTTTCCTCTCTTTATTTCATTTGTCATGTCTGCAACATTGCAATCAAAACCAATATTGAGCATGTTTACGCAATATCCCGATTTTTTCATTCCACCAACAGTGGTAATATATCTGATTGCATCGCATCTGACAGCAGGCGCACAGAGTTGAAACACTACATCACCAAAGGCTTTCGATTCATCAAAATTCCTACAGAAATCATTTCCCGTCCCAAGTGGCATAACTCCTATCTCTGCTTCAGGAAAATCAATAGCACCGCCCAGCACCTCGCTGAGTGTTCCGTCTCCTCCACAGGCAACAAACCGAGCTGCACCTATCTTTTCACAATATACTTTCGTAAAACGGCAAGCATCACCCACTGACTTTGTTATGTAAATCTCAATATCAGCCTTCAATCTTCCAGCTTCGTTTCTTATGTTTTCAATTATCCGGTCAATATTCTTTGGTTTTCCCGCTTTGGGATTTATTATAAAAACCGTTTTCATTTCTTTCTCCTTGGAACTAGACCACTCTCCCTTTGTTGCCACCACTGAAAAAGTCTTTTATATTCATCACAATTTCATCAAGACATCGTACCCTTGATTCATAAGCACCCCACGCCATATGTGGAGTCAAAAGGACATTTTCCCTATCTTTTATTTCATAAAAAGGATGCGTCGCCGGAAAAGGCTCTTTTGAATAAACATCACATCCGAAAGCCCCTATTTTCTCTTCCTTTATTGCCGTGGCTATCGCCTTTTCATCAACCACAGCACCTCGTGCCACATTCACCAGAATTGCATCTCGTTTCATAAGTGAAAGTCGCTTTTTATTTATCAACTCATATGTTTCATCAGTGAGAGGGGTGTGTATGGTTATTATATTAGCATACCGGCAAAGTGTGTCAATATCAACACACTTGTAACCAGCAATCGGCGTCCTTTTATTCACAATAAGCTCACAGCCCAGCGCCTTTGCTACCATACCAACTTCCCGGCCTATATTTCCAAAACCCACAATTCCCCAGGTCTTTCCAAAAAGCTCGTGATACACAGGCGAAAGTTTGTTTGCCGTATCACTTTTTGAATATTCGCCGCTCTTTACAAAGCCATTGTATTCCGTCAGGTGGGTTGCAAGGGAAAGTACCATTGACGCTGTAAGCTGAGCACAGCTGTGAGATGAATATCCCACCACGTTACAAACCGCAATCCCTTTTTCTTTGCAATAATCAATATCAATATTGTCATATCCCGTGGCTGCTACACATATAAGCTTTAAATTTTTTGCATATTTAAGATTGCTTTCGTTGAGTTTTACCTTGTTTAAAACTGCAACATCACATGTCCCAATTCTTTCAGCCACATGTTCGGGATTTGTTGACTGATAGACTTCGCATTCGCCAAGCACTTTGAGTGGTTCAAGAGACAAATCCTCTCCGAGCGTTGCCGCATCAAGCACTGTTATTTTCATTTTCATCCATCCTAAATAAAAGTTTTATGCTTTTTCAGTTTTTGAAAATTTTATATCATTCACAAACATACCAATAACGGTAAATAAAAGCAAAACTGCGTGTGTAATAAGCGCGCCAAAGGACTTTGACAAAATATCATATGTACACCAAAGTACCATATTCACAATGGTCCAGAAACGATACTTTGCACCGTTTTTCTGTCCTATGCACAGAATAAATGTGAGTGATGCAACAATCACCAAAAGCCCAAGCCAAGTAATGCCGCCTGCCACTGCGATATTCAGAGCAATTATCGCTATGGCATAAATAACGATAAGCCAAGTGGGCAGGGGCTTATTTTTTGAATCAAAGAAATAATTTATAATAGTCTGTAAGCTGCCAATATAACACGCCGCCGCGCCGTTTATTCCGTTGCCGCCAATTAAATAGCTTGTAGCAACCAAGAAGTTTCCGCAAAATACGAAGAACAGAATTTTTTTCATATCCTTACCCTTGATCAGCGATGCTGTAACCATTGAAATTAAACCCAAAATGCTGAGTATGTATGATAATGTCTGCATAAAATTTTCTCTCCTAAACTGTCTTTTGTAATTTTTTTATCATTATCCCAAAACCCCTATATGTTCCAACAGGATTTTGAATCCCATAACAATAAGTATAATTCCGCCAGCAAGCTCCGCCTTTGATTTATACCGACAACCAAACTTGTTGCCAACCAAAAGTCCAAAGCCTGAGAGCAAAAAGGTTATTACTCCGATGAATGAAACCGCAGGAATAATCGAAACCTTTAAAAAAGCAAAGGTAACACCCACAGCCAGTGCATCAATGCTTGTGGCAACAGCCAGAGGCAACATCGCCCGAAGAGAAAAAGATTCATCCATTTTTTCATTCTCACCGCAAGATTCCTTTATCATATTAAATCCAATTATACTTAAAAGCACAAACGCTATCCAATGGTCGATATTTGCAATAAGAGACTGAAATCCCACCCCCAGCAAATATCCAATAGCGGGCATAAGTGCCTGAAATCCTCCAAAATAAAGACCTATAATAATGCAGTGTTTTTTCTGTATTTTTCCAAGGGACAGCCCCTTGCATATGGAAACAGCAAAGGCATCAGCGGAAAGTCCCACCGCAACAACGAATAATTCCCACAAGCCCATACTTTATCTTCTCTCCTTTTTATGTATAATGCAAATCGCCCCAAAGACCTTTTCTTTGGGGTAATGCATTTTATACCGTTTCAACCTTAATGATGTTTGTGTTACCCGACTGGCCATTTACCTGACCGCCAGTCAGCACCACATCATCGCCTTTTGTAAGTTCAAAAACCTTTTTCGCCTGATTTACTGCATTATAGAACATAACCTCAACGGAATTGAATTCTTCACACATAGCGGGTGTAACACCCCAACTGAGATTTAATTTTCTCCATACTTTTTCATCCGTTGTCAAGCCCATTATGTCCACGGGGCATCTGAATCTGCTTACCATTCTTGCTGTTTTTCCGCTGATTGAGCTTACCACTATACATTTTGCATCAAGGTCAATCGCCATAGAACAGGTGGAATGCGAAATCGCATCAAGGTGATTGCGAATTTCAAACTCTGAGTTTTTGAAACGTTTTTTATAGTTTATTCCCATTTCTGTGAATTTAACAATTTCAACCATATTGCGAACCGCCTCAACCGGGTACTTTCCCGATGCAGTTTCCCCTGAAAGCATAACCGCTGATGTCCCATCATAAACCGCATTGGCAACGTCTGAAAGCTCAGCTCTTGTTGGACGTGGATTGTATATCATTGTCTCAAGCATCTCAGTTGCAGTGATAACACGACTGCCCAAAAGTCTACACTTGTTTATGAGATATTTCTGGACAGCAGGAACTTCAACAAAGGGAATTTCAACGCCCAAATCACCCCTGGCAATCATAATTCCGTCAGCAATTTCACAGATTTCTTCTACATTGTCAACACCGCTGCGGTTTTCGATTTTAGCAATAATGTCAATATCCTTGCCGCCGTTCTCATTGAGAAAAGCTCTCATATCTTCAATATCTTTTTTTCGCGAAACAAAGGACGCCGCTACAAAATCAACCTCGTTCTTAATGCCGAAAAGCAAATCCTCTTTGTCCTGTTCACTTAAAAAATCGTGTGTCATCACTTTTCCCGGGAAATTCATACTCTTTCTGTCCGACAATTCCCCTCCCGACAGAACTGTACATACAGCGTCATTTCCCTTGATTTCCACAACCTTGAAGCTTACAAGACCGTTGTTCACTGTGATTATATCCCCCACCTTAAGATCATCCATAAGGTGATCATAATTAACAGCTACTCTTTTTTCATTTCCCACAATGTTTTCTGTAGTGAAAATGAACGTGTCGCCGTCACTCAATGTGACTTTTTTATTTTCAAATGTTTTTATTCTGTACTCCGGGCCCTTTGTATCCAGCATAATAGCAATAGGAAGTTCCAGTTTTTCTCTTACCTTTTTGATAAGGTCAATTTTGTTTTGATGCTCCTCGTGTGTGCCGTGTGAAAAATTGAGCCTTGCAACATTCATCCCTTCAAGGCACATTTTTTCCAGGATTTCCTGATTTTCACAAGCAGGACCAATCGTGCATATTACCTTTGTTTTTCTCATTTTTGTATACCCCTTCTTGTATTTTAAAAAACATCAGTTTTTTTCAGTAACCTTATTCAACAGCAAGGTAACACCTATCACTATGCCTATAACGATAAATATTCCAAGCATACCAAGTCCCATATATTTTAGATTATATACAAAATTCATAGGATTTATATTCATAGTCTTTTCCCTCCGTCAAATTACATAAAGAATTTAAGTATCATACCGCCGGCAATGACTGACGCAATCTGGCCTGATACATTTACACCTATTGAATGCATAAGCAAGAAGTTCTGGGGGTCTTCGCGGAGTCCCATTTTGTGAACAACACGACCCGACATAGGAAATGCAGAAATACCTGCTGCTCCAATCATAGGATTGATTTTTTTCTTGGAGAAAAGATTCAATATCTTTGCAAAAATAACACCGCCTGCAGTATCAACCACAAAGGCAACAAGACCAAGACAAAGAATAAGCAGTGTTTCAACTGTAAGGAACTCTGCAGCCTGCATTCTGAGGGAAATCGTTATTCCAAGGAAAATCGTGATGATATTGGCTAAGGATTTCTGTGCAGTTTCAGAAAGCGAATTGAGAACACCGCACTCGCGGATTAAGTTTCCGAACATCAAAAATCCGATAAGTGCAACAGATGCAGGAGCCACAAGACCTGCTATCACAGTGATAACTATGGGGAATAAAATCTTTGTGGTTTTTGACACTTCTTTCTGGGTATATTCCATTCTTATCATACGCTCTTTTTTTGTGGTCAAGAGCTTTATAACAGGCGGCTGAATAATTGGGACAAGCGCCATATATGAATACGCCGCAACCATAATTGCACCCAGATATTTTGTGCCGAGAGCCTGAGCCACAACGATTGATGTAGGGCCGTCTGCGGCACCTATAATCGCAATGGATCCCGAATCCTTTATATCAAAGAACATTGATGCAAAGCAAAGGGTAAAGAAAATTCCAAACTGTGCCGCTGCACCAAAAAGCATAAGCTTTGGATTTGAAAGAAGCGGTCCAAAGTCAATCATCGCACCTATTCCTATAAACAAAATAAGTGGAAAAAGTTCATTAGAAATTCCCGCTGCGAACAAAGTCTCAAGGGTTTCAATAGCACCCGAAAAAGGTAGGTTTACCAAAATTGCTCCAAAGCCCATCGGCAAAAGAAGGGTCGGCTCCATTTCTTTCTTTATGGCAAGATAAACAAGAAGTCCACCAATAATCCACATAACAATCTGTTGCCACTGGATTTGCAGAATGTTTTCATAAATAATTTCCATTTTAATTCCTCCTGTAATCTTTTGTAATTAAACAGCCGAATTATTATATCACAATCCTTGCTATTTTTCAAGTATAATTCTTCCTCTTATACAATTTTTTGGCTACAAAAATAAGGCAAGGTTGAAACCAACCCTGCCCGCTCTTTTAAATATTATAATCCAGCTTAAACTTTTCGCCACAGCCATAATTTTCATAAACGTAGTCAATATCTTTATCTCCACGTCCTGAAAGACATACCAGAATTGAACCGCTTTTATGTTCCTTGGCATAACGGATAGCGTAAGCCACCGCGTGAGCACTTTCAATAGCCGGAATTATACCCTCATATCTTGACAAAAGGAAAAATGCTTCCATAGCCTCTTCGTCAGATACTGTTTCATAATGCACTCTGCCTCTATCACGAAGATATGCGTGTTCGGGGCCTACACCCGGATAATCAAGTCCGCTGGCTATTGAATAAACCGGAAGGGGTTCGCCATTTTCATCCTGAAGAACATAGCTTGAGTAACCGTGAATGATACCCTTTGTGCCATATGCCATCGTTGCCGCATGGTCACCAATACCTTCGCCTCTGCCAAGGGGCTCAACACCATATATCTCAACCGGATCAGCAAGGAATGGTGTGAACATACCCAGCGAGTTTGAACCACCGCCAACACAGGCTGTAACAGCATCAGGCATAATGCCTGTCATCTCCAGAAACTGTTCTCTTGCTTCTATGCCAATAATAGACTGAAAATCCCTGACCATTTTGGGGAAAGGATGGGGACCTGCTGCAGTGCCTATACAGTATATTGCATCTTTATATTCCTTGAGATAGGCTTCAAATGCCGCGTCACAAGCTTCCTTAAGGGTTTTAAGACCTTTTGTTACAGGAACAACATTTGCACCCAGCATTTTCATTCTTATGACATTTGGATGCTGTTTTTCAATATCAACCTCACCCATATAAACGTCACATTCCATACCAAAATAAGCCGCTGCAGTTGCTATTGCAACGCCGTGCTGACCTGCACCAGTTTCGGCAATTATCTTTTTCTTGCCCATAAACTTTGCTAAGAGACCCTCGCCCATACAGTGGTTGAGCTTGTGCGCCCCCGTGTGGTTTAAATCCTCTCTTTTTAAGTATATCTGGCAATTTCCAAAAATCTTAGAGAGACGCTCACAATGGTATACCGGAGTGGGTCTGCCCTGAAATTCCTTTCTTATTCTTCGAAGCTCGTTTATAAACTGTGCAGAATGACAAATAGCCTCATATGCATCATCAGCTTCCTTGAATGCTTCAATAAGCTCTTCCGCCTGATATGAGCCGCCATATTCGCCAAAAAACCCGTCCTGTGTGGGAAGCTCCTTTAAATAATTTTCAAAATCCTTATATTTATTCATAATAAAAACTCCTTTTCAAAAAAACATATTCAATTCAAATCCCGCAGTTTAACTAACTGCCAAAAAACACGTTGGGCTTACGCCCAAATGTTCCCTCCACTTTGATTCAAAATATATTTTTTTAAAAAAGTCATAACTGTCACTCCCAAAAAATTTCTACCCAAATAGTATATTACAATTTTTTCTGTTTGTCAAATTATCTTTAATAAATTTTCTAACAATTATGTACCTTTTTCCCTTGACATCTACCTTTAAAGATAGTAAAATTGTGGTATTAACATCAATTGCATTATGGCAAAAAGAAAGGTATGATTCAAATGCTGGAAAAAGTTACACCTGAACAGGTGGGCATTTCATCCAAAAGTGTTAAAAAATACATAAAAATCTTAGAGAGAAATGAATTTTCTACTCATTCAATCGTTATGCTTAGGCACGGTAAGGTTTTTTATGAAGCATACTGGGAGCCTTTTCACAAGGACTTCCTTCACAGAATATATTCATCAACCAAAAGCTTTGTGGCTCTTGCCATCGGCTTTCTCAAGCAAGACGGTCTCATCGACCTTGATGCGCCTGCTATTTCTTATCTTGATGAAGACATAACAAAAAATGCTTGTGATGAAGTCAAAAAACAGACCATACGTGATATGCTGATTATGTCAACAGCGGGAATGTGTACGGTTGCAGGATTTTTCAAAGAGAAACCTGAAGACAGACTTCGTTACTATTATGACTGTGCAGGTCCTGACAGTTCTGCCAAACCAAAAGTTACAGGCTCTACCTTCATCTATGACAGTTCAGGCTCATTTGTTCTTGGTTGCATTGTTGAAATTATCAGCAGAATGAGCCTTATGGATTATCTTCGCGAAAAGCTTTTTGACAAAATCGGTTTTTCAAAAGACGCTTATTGTCTACAAAGTCCCGGCGGACACGCCTGGTCAGATTCAGGTATTCTCTGCCGTCCTATGGACCTTGCAAAGGTTCTTCAATTTCTGCTCAACGAAGGTGAGTGGAACGGCGAACAAATTCTTGACAAACAGTTTATAAAAGAAGCAACCTCAAACCTTGTAAGCACAAAACGTGCCGCTCATCGCAGCGTGAATACATACGGCTATGGCTATCTTATATGGAGAACCCCCGGAAATGGTTATGGCTTCTTTGGTCTTGGAAATCAGTTGGCTCTCGCCTTCCCTGACTATGATATGGTCTTTGTGGTGACTGCCGACAACCAAACCAATGCCACCATGGGTGAAAACGTTATGATTGACCGTCTTCTTGAAGAAATTGCCGAAACCGCAAAGGACGAAGCTTTAGCTGAAGACAAAGAGGCTTATCGCGACCTTATGGATTTCACCGAAAGTCTCAAGCTCTTCTCATTAAGTGGCAGTCTGAAAGAAAACATTGCAAACGAGGTAAGCGGCAAAACTTTCATTATGGAAGAAAACCCAATGGGTATTTCAAAAATGAAATTTACCTTTACCGATGATGTTTGCAAAATGGATTACACAAATGCACAGGGCGACAAAACCATTGAATTTGGTATTGATAAAAACGTCTTTGGCATCTTCCCTGAGGAAGGCTACTCCAACTTAGTGGGTAACACCTATGCACCCGGAAATTATTACAAATGTGCCGCAAGTGCCAACTGGACACACGAAAGAAACCTTGAAATTCTTGTTCAGGTTATTGACAAATATTTCGGAAAACTGTTTATCAAAGTTTTCTTCACAAAGGATAACCGCATCGCGGTTTCTATGAACAAAACCGCTGAAAACTTTATGAATGAATATATGGGTTATGCACACAGCATTGCTGAATAAATTTATTTTGACGAAAATCTCCTTTGCAAAATTGCAAAGGAGATTTTTTTATTGCTTGCTTGAAATTTTAATCTGTGTTGCTTTCATCCCGGTCTGTCCAACCACAATATCCTTGATTTTTGAAACTCCGCTTTTATCAAGATTTTCAGCCTTTACCACAACGCTCACACTTTCGTCATCCACAAATGCAACACAATCGGCATAGCCTTTTGCCATTATCATATTTTCAATAACTGATTCTTTTTCGGCACTTTGGGCATATTGTTCAATTTTTGCATTCGTTTCTGCGGATGCATCACCCGAAATCGCCGAAACTGTCAGAATTTCTACTGCCTCGGACCGTGTGCAGTCTCTCTCGTATCTGGCTCTTGAAAAATAATCCTCATCAACCGTCCCTTTTTCCTTTTCACCTTGTTCTTCTATGGGGAGCACCTCGTTTGTCACGGTCAGGCTCTCATTTTGTTCAACCGACCACCTGTAATACCCTGCTACAATCACCATAACAGCAAGCACCGAAACCAAAAGTTGTTTTCCTCTTACTCCTTTAAAAAATTTTTTCATTTAAAATCTTCCTCTCTGCCGCCAAAATATAATCAACAAGTATGCCTGCGGCAAGACATTTTTGCTGACTGATAATTTTTTATTTTCCTGACGCCGCAGACACTTTTACCCTATGCCCCGAGATTCCATAAAGGGCCTTAACCGCTTCATAAAGCTCAAGGCGGATGCTTTCGCTTGCGGCACCCTCTGCCACAACAAGAACTCCCGTGGGGACGGGTAGCTTTTCTTTTACTACAAACGGCTCTTCACCCTGATTTGAATCATAAAGCAAAACATTTTCCTCTTGCTGTGACTTTGATTGTGTTTTATCTTCACTATGCTCGGTTTCAAGCTGCGAGCTTTGATTTTTTGCAAGAACCTTTTCTTCGCCTGCATCAAAGGAAATCATTACCTTTACCTTGCCCGCACCTTTTATTTTAGAAAGAATATCACCAAGCTTTGTTTCAGCATTTATTATGTACTCGGTATCTACCACCGAAAGAGACGTTGGCACCTCATCATTTTTAGGTGGATTTTCTTTTTCACCAGAACTCCAGAATGCCAACACAAGCACTGCAATCAGTATCACAACAACAACCCACTTGTTCTTTTTTTCAATTCTGCCTATTCCGTTTTCGTCCACTTCTACATTGACAGTTTTTATTTTCTTCTTCAGAAAATCAAATCCCAAATGTCCCACTCCTTCGTTCTTAACTTTCGATTCGAATATCTATATTTTTTATTTCAACACCAAAACCATTCGAAACGGTTACCCTTATTTTCTCGATATCCACCTTTTTTTCAGACAAGATTGTGATAAAAATCTGAGTTATGTTTCCAAAAGTCTTATTGTCATTCTCCTCCACGTTGACCTTTGCCTCAGCAGCACATCCAAAATCCGAATATATCTTGTTTTCAATAGATTTTTCAAGCTTTTCACTGTAAAGCATAATTATCTGCTGATATTCCTTTTCCGCTATGGTGTATTTGAGCTCGGCTACTTTTTTTTGGGTTATTTCCGGAATTTTTATATCCGATATTTCAGGTGTTATTTCGGTTATTGGACTGATGACGGCAAGCACCAGCACAAGTCCCACCACCATTTTTACATACTTTTTCATATTCCCATCTGTCATAATCATATCACAGACCGCACCCAGTGCCGTTATCCCTGCAATCCGCATAATCCATTCACGAATCAATTCCACAAAATAAATCCTCTACTTTCCCAAGAGCATAGCGGAATTTCCGGCATTTATAATTATGGTAAGGATAATAATAAACATCACCGCAACCACAGCAAGAATGGCAAATATTCCCGAAATTGAATCCGCAAACTCTGATATGCACTTGACTATTCTTTTGTCACACACCATCTGAAGAATTGCCGCACAAAGCCTGAATAAAATCAGACAGGCGGAAATCTTCACTACTGGAACTGCTACAATAAGTGCTACCACAATTATCCCGAATACACCTACCGCATTTTTGATTACCACACTGCAGTTCATAACGGTCTCTGCCGTTTCAGAAAGAGCCCCGCCCACAAGGGGTATAAGGTTTGATGTCGCAAATTTTGTGAGTTTCAACGTAAGTCCATCCGCACTTCCTGAAACAATCCCCTGAAGCCCCATAACCCCAACAAATAAGGTCATCACAACCCCTATTCCCCATTTGGTGCTTTTGTTCATAAACTGAACCATTTTTTCAGCGTTCAAATCTTTCGAAAGATTGTTCACAAGACTCATTGCGGCCGACATCATAATAAGGGGTAAAAAAACATATTCAAGCACCCACTGGGTGATTTCGATAACCGCAACAACTGTAACCTCAAAAGTGCCTGCCGAGATAAGTGCCCCACTTGCTGCCAGTGTCGCCATAGAAATCGGTACCATTGTTCTCATAAACATTGCTAGGTTCGAAATTGTCTCCTTTGCGCAGCTGACCACATCCAAAAAAGTTGACGCACCTATCCCTGCTATGACTATGTAACACACAAAAAAAGCTGTGTCGGTAGCTCCGTGTCCCTCAAGACTGCTTTGGATATTAGTGAGATAAGTGCAAAAAATACCCATTGCAAAAATAAAAATCAAGCTTTTTAGACTGTTCCTTATTTCTCCTGCAAAAAGTTTGAGTGCAGCATTCCCTATGGCTTTCACCGAAAATATATTCTCGCCCTTTGCAAGCCCCGAAAGAATTTCCTCTGTATTGAAGTCTGGTACAATCTTTCTAAGGTCTGCATCTGACACAGAACCCATCGAAGCGTCCACTTCGTCGCCGTATATTTTTACATATTCACCAATCAAATCAAACTCGTGGGTTTCTGCCCACGCTGTCATCCACACACAAATAAAAATAACAGACAAAACAAAAAGCTTTTTCATTTGCATACCTACATTCTTATCCGAAATTTATTATACGTTCAACCACTTCCATAAAGCTATAAACAAGGGGCATTGAAAGGGTTACTATTATCACCTTTCCAAAAAGCTCAATCTTTGACGCTATGGAGGTTTCACCTGCGTCGCGGCAAAGTTCTGCACCAAACTGAGCAATGTAGGCAATCCCTATAACTTTCAGTATCAATGTGATATATTTTGCATCCACTCCCACGCGGTTTGATATATCCGAAAACATTGAAAAGAGTGTTTTTATATAAGGCATAACCGCAATAAAAATTATGGCAGCAGCTGCCAGAGAAATCTGAACTGAAATTTCCGGTCGCCAGTTTTTCAAAAACACCGCAAGGATGGCCGCCGCAATCCCCAGTCCGACTATTTTGAATATATCCATATTCCAAGTCATAGTCCAAACACCGACTTTATGGTTTCAAACAAAAGACTTATCTGTTCAATAACCATAAACAGCACCACCACAAGTCCCGCAAGGGTGGTAAGCATCGCCTGGTCTTCTCTTCCGCTTCTCACAAGCAGTTGATTGAGAACTGCCACGAGTATTCCTATTGCCGCCACCTTGAATATAAGATCAACACCGTCCAAGACTTTACCTCCTCATTCGTAATTTCTAGATCAGAATAATCACAATAAAAAATCCTGTTAAAAATCCAAGTCCTCTGTACATCTTCACGTTTGTTTTTGCAATTTCTCTTGCCTCATTCTCAGCAATTTTAAGACGGCTGAGTGTGATTTTTATATTGTTTATCTCGCTTTCTCTATCACCGCAGCCCAGGTTCTTTGAAAAGTCCAGCAAGATTTTCTTGTCCTCTTGTGTGAGAAAAATTTCATCTGAAAACCTTTGAAAGCCTCTTTCCCAAAGTCTTTGCATATCGATGCATTTATCCTTTTCAATCCGTTCCCTTATGTAATCAATGACATCTTTCACACCACCGCCGGAATTTTTTGAAATCTTTTCAAAGGATTCTTTGAGCGGCACAGCAAGAAAATTGATGTCAAATTCAAGAAGATTCAGGACTTGCTGGAACTCAATCAGCTGACGCACACGTTTTTTGTATGACATTGCAAACAAAATTCCAAGATAACCACATCCCGTCAGAATAAAAACTGTTGCAAAAAGCTTTATCATTATTTTTCCTGCCTTATTTTTGTGATCTCACCCAAAACTTTGGTGTTTATTCCTCTTCCTTCTTTTTGAAGTACGATGATCTGCTTAAATCCTATTTCCGAAAACAGCGGTTTTATATTTTCTCTTTTTAGCACCTCTTCGGCACTTTTCCCGTGAGTGCTGGCAATAACAGAAACACCTGTCCCGAAGCATTTGAGGACTGCATCAGCATCATCTTTTGTTGCTATCTCATCTGTAACAATAAGCTCTGGCGACATTGATCTCAGCATCATAATGACTGCCTGACTTTTGGGGGCATTTTCAATCACATCGGTCTGAATACCTATGTCATTTTGGGGAACACCTCTGAAAATCGCCGCAAGCTCTCCTCTGTCGTCAGCAAGAGCCGTTTTTATTCCGCTATCGGAAATTTGCCTTGCCAGGTCCCTGAGGACTGTGGTCTTTCCTCCCATTGGTGGTGATACAATCAGGGTATTCACTATCCCGCTGTCCTTTTGTATGTCACCAATTATATAATTTGCAGCACCCACAACCTCACGGGCTACACGAATATTGAGAGAGCTTATTTCACGAAAGTTTTCTATCCCGTTTTTGCCGTTTACTGCACGTCCTGCAATTCCCACGCGGTGACCACCTTTTATTGTGACAAACCCCTGCTTTATGTCCTCCATAAATGCATAAACCGAGTTTTCGCAGACAGCTGTAAATATCTGCCTTACGTCACTTTCCTTTACTATATACGCACCACCCACAGCAGGGGAAAGCTCACCGTCAGGGGTTATTGCAAAATTCCCGTTTGTTGTTCCCAATATAATTGGAAGACGAGCTCTTATTCTTATTTCCTGCAGTGAGTCTTCAAGAATGTTCATACCTCGTCCCAACATACGCCTTAAATTTTGAGGAAAATAACTTAAAATTTCATTGTATCTTGTATTCATATTTCATATCTCCTTTGTTGCTGATACCTATCTATATGACAATTTGTCCGCATTTAGAACATAAAAAAAAGGGCTTTCGCCCTTTTCATTTTATACTATATAATCACGGACCGCATCAAGCAGAGTTATATCAACCAAAGCATCAGCAGATATTCCGTTTGCTTCATATTGTTCCCAGAAGACCTTTCCCGAGTCCCTTATTTTGCTCAAAACTCCTGCATCGCTGTAGGGAATCAAAAGCCTCAGTCTTTTTGCAGTGGGCTTTAAGCCATCCGCTATTGCTGTCAAAAGTTTTTCGAAGCCATATCCCGTTTTTGCGGAAATAAACACCGTATCCTTGCCCATAACAGCACCTTTATCCTCCAGTACATCGCATTTGTTTGCCACCGTCAGCATAGGTATGTCACCGCCACCAAGCTCACATATAAGGTCATGGGTTATTTTCACCTGCTCCTCTGCTACTTTTGACGAAATATCGCATACATTCAGTATAAGGTCAGCGTTTATTGCTTCCTCCAAGGTGGACTTGAATGCCTCCACCAGATTGTGAGGAAGTCTGCTTACAAGCCCTACTGTATCAATAAGCATCACGCTTCTTCCATCAGAAAGTGTGAGCGCCCTTGCCGTTGGGTCAAGGGTTGCAAACAGCATATTTTCAGCCAAAACTCCTGCCTCAGTCAGTGCATTGAGTAGTGTAGATTTTCCCACATTTGTATAACCAACAATGGCAACAGTGATTATGCCGTCTTTCTTTCGCCTTTTGTGAGCATATTCACGGCGCTTTTCAAGTTCCTTGAGGTTTGACTCAAGCTTTTGAATTCTGTTTCTTATATAACGTTTGTCCGTTTCAAGCTTTGCTTCACCGGGGCCACGACTACCGATTCCGCCTCCCTGACGGGAAAGCACGCGCCCCATCCCCGAAAGCCTTGGAAGTCGGTATTTCAACTGTGCAAGCTCAACCTGAAGTCTGCCCTCGGCACTCCTTGCCCTTTGAGCGAATATATCAAGGATAAGGGTTGTGCGGTCAATCACGTCAGTATCAGTGGCGTCTTCAATATTCCTCATCTGTGACGCAGTAAGCTCGTGATTGAATATAACCATCTCAATCTCATTATTTTTGCAAAAGTCCGCAAGTTCAGCAAGTTTTCCTGTTCCTATACAGGTAGCCGCTTCAAAATGGCTCGCCTTTTGAACAAATTGGGCAACAACCTCTGCCCCCGCGGTATCAGCAAGGTTACTGAGCTCTTCCATTGAATAATCTATGTCAAAATCGCCTAAGTCGACGCTGCAAAGCACCGCCCTCGGTCTTTTGATTTCTTCGTTATTTGTTGTCATATCTATCACCGCCTTTAAAGCTTTGGCAAACAACCAATGGCACTGTTTAAATCGCATAAGCGGTTTGCCTTTTTAACCGCCTTCAAAATCTTTTTTTCTTCAGGGAAATTCTGCATAACATATATCCAGATTTCCTTTAGCTTGTGAAGCGTATATATCTCAGACCCCAGAACTTTCAGATATCTTTCCTCAAGAATATGTGAAAAATCCACAAGCTCTTTTGTTTCAAGGTGCTTCCCGCCTCTTATTTCTCTGAAAATTGCAGGGTTCTTTATTGCACCTCTGCCTATCATAACACTGTCCAGTTTCTTATATTTTTGAGTTATTTTTTCATAATCCTTTACGCTGTATACATTGCCGTTAAAAGATAGTTTTGTTTTTGCACCCTTATATGCCTTTTCAAAAGATTCTTCATTTGGAAGATTGTTATAATATTCTTCCCTGATTCTTGGGTGCACAATCAATTCACTTATGGGATATTTGTTATATATCGAAAGAATTTCGTCGAACTCATCGTGGGAATAAAAGCCTGCCCTTGTTTTGACAGAAATCGTCATATCCGTTCTTGAAAAAATTCCGTCAAAAAGTCTTTTTAGTGCATCAAGGTCACGAAGCGCCCCTGCACCCCGCATTTTTTTTACAACAGTCCCCGATGGACAGCCAAAATTCAGATTTATTTCATTATATCCCAAGTCTTTCACCTTCTGGGCAAACCCCAAAAAAGCCTCTGCATTACTCGAAAGTGCCTGAACAACAGGTCTTTTCATATTGTTTTCGGGCAAAATATCCCTTAAGGATTTAAGGCTGATTTTTTCGTTGGCAGTGGGCGTAATAAACGGAGCAAAGTACTTGTCACACTCCCCGAACATTTCGCTGTGCGCATTTCTATATGTATATGTAGTTATCCCCTCAAGGGGCGCAAAATAAAGTTTCATCAGCTGCTCCTGCTTTGATTATTTGGATTTTTGTATAAGGGATGTAAGGTTTAGAGGCCCGTTACTTTTGTCGATATGTAGACTTCGTCTACTCGATATTTTTGCTGTCGCAAAATCGATATGTTTTGCGGTGTATTGTAAACGCTACACCCTCCAACAAAACTCGATATGATATGAATTCTCGTTGCGTTAGCAACATATCGAGTGCGAAGCATATATCGAGTCATTTATGGCATATCGAGAATTCTATCAGAATTCATATCGACGATTTCAAGCAAATCTTGAAATCATTATATCACACCCACGGGCAATATTCAACACAAAAGAGCCTCTTCTGATGTAGAGGCTCTTTTCAACTTTATTATAACTTAAGAAATCCCGTTATACTTTCCTGCTTCGCAAAGCTTTTTCATTTCTGCCATTACGGTTTCTTTGTCCTCGCGGTATGTCATGCCATACCAGCGGTCAGGGCTTCTCAGGACCTTTACCTTTGCCTCGCCCTTTTTGATTAAATCGTCAACAACAATAGGAATAAGATATTCTTCCTTCATAATATCCTTTTCATTTTTGAAAACTTCAAATTCTCTTTCGAGATAATCAAAAATTTCTGTTCCAAATCCCCACATATTCATTGAAACAATGGTGTCTTCAGGGAGGTTGTGAACAGTTTCGCCATCCTCACAATATGTAAAACCGCTGATTCCTTTTGTTTCCCTTATACCCGTAAGGTATCCGTCCTCAACCTTGCAAACACCGCGTGTAACTGTTCCGTTTTCGGTGGTAGTCTGTGCCAAATCATATCCCACAAGGAACATTTCGCCTTTTTTGATTTCTTTGAGTGCATCATTGAGAACAACATATGCAGCCTTTCCATAATAATCGTCCGCATTGATTATCGCAAATGGAGTGGTAACCTTGTCCTTGCAGCAAAGAATTGCATGCGCTGTGCCCCAGGGCTTTGTTCTTCCTGTAGGAAGGTCGTCCATTGACTGGAATACATAATCAACATCTATGTATTTCTGGATACGGCTCACTGCTATGCGTTTGAAATCCTCTTCCATTTCCTTTTTGATAACAAAAACTACCTTTGAAAATCCTGCTTCCTTTGCATCAAAAGCAGAAAAATCCATCAAAAACTCTCCGCCCGGACCAATAGGCTCCATCTGCTTAAGTCCCCCAAATCGGCTACCCATACCGGCTGCCATTACTACAAGTGTTGTTTCCATAAAAAATACCTCCTAAATTTTTTATTTTAACCTTTGTTTTCAAAGACTTTTTTTGCCCGAGTCAGTATCCCCGTAAGATACGCCAGCACTACCCCATAATTTGTAACAGGAATCCCCTTTTCTTTAAACAGTTCAAGGCGGTTTTGAATAGCCTTTTTATTTATCATACATCCGCCGCACTGAATTATCAGTTTATATTCCTCAAGATTTTCGGGCAGGTCATAACCTGAAAAATGTACAAACTCCAATTTCTTTCCCGTTTTCTTTTGAAGCAGCGAGGGAATTTTCACCCTGCCTATGTCATCATGTGTTGTGGAATGAGTGCACGCCTCAAGCATAAGAACTTTATCTCCGTCCAAAAGATTTGGTATCACGTCTGTACCCTTTATCAACTGGGAAATTCTTCCCTTTTGATTGGCTAAAAGCATTGAAAATGACGTAAGAGGAATTTCATCAGGAACAATTCGTGCAACCTCATGAAACGCTTGAGAGTCCGTGACCACAAGGTCTGTTTTTTTTAAACTCTTGAGGGTATCTTCAAGCATTTTAACAGTGGTTGAAACCGCCCTGATATCGTGGTCAAGACAATCTCTTATAGTCTGGACCTGAGGGAGGATCAATCTCCCCTTTGGTGCTGCACTGTCAATGGGTATAACAAGCACCACCATCCCCCCCGATGGAACAATATCACCAAGCAAGGTCTCATCCTGGGTATCAAGTTTTTTGAGAGCTGAAACCATCTCTTCACGAAGCTTGGCAAGTCCCTCAAAGGTATGATCAAAAATGAAAACTCCCTTTTTGTCGTTTTCCCTCACCAACTGAAGTTTTTCTTCATCTGCCACGTCACATTTGGTATAAACGTTTATAACAGGAACTTTGCCAAAATCAAAGTCTCCCATGTCCGCAAACCGCACATCCCTGACAAAAAGAATTATATCACATCGACTGAGAATATCAATGGTCTTTTTTTCTCTTCTTTCGCCAAGAACTCCCGTGTCACCAAGACCTGCCGTATCCACAAGTGCTATTGGGCCGTAGGGAATAAGCTCCATTGCTTTTATAACAGGGTCGGTAGTTGTTCCCTCAATCTCAGAAACAATGGAAACATCCTGACCAAGCATAGCATTGAAAAGCGTGGATTTGCCTGCATTGGTGGGCCCGAAGATTGCTACATACTTTCTCATAGAAAGCGGAGTCTTTTCCATTGTTTTCACCATCCTTAATTTATTTTTTTTGCGGTATAACCAAAGTCACCGCTTGCTGTTCGTTTGAAATTATCGCTTCTTTTACTGCTCCGCCAAATTCTCCGTCAAGAGTCCAGGGAATAGCCTCATCGGATATAAATGTAACCTCACTGCCCCTGATAACCGTAAAATATTCAGGATTAAGCTCCTGGGTGACAAGACAGGTGAGCAGATTTTGTGTTTCAAGAATGTTTTTTGGTTTTTTTACAAGAATAATTTCAAAAAGTCCATCGTTGAGTTCTGCCCTGAACGCCTTCTCTGCCTTCATTCCCCCAAGGTAATTTGTGTTTGAAACCATCCCATAGATAAACTCACCCGTTAGCGTCTCATCACCACAAATCATCTTAAGCTGGTAGGCTTTTATATTTGAAAGCTTTTTCGCACCCTCCATAACATACGCAAGGTGTCCAAACATATTTTTATTTTGTTGCGGAGTATCATATGCCACATCAGTAAACGCCCCGAAAGCCGCAACATATACGAAATTCTTGTTGTTGAAGCTTCCTATATCACAAGCAAAAGTCTCTCCCGACATAATATCCAGTGCTGCTCTGTTCATATTCTTTGAAATTTTCATATTTGCAGCAAAATCATTGGTTGTCCCCGCAGGAATATACCCAAGATGCGGGCGATTTTCTTTTTCAAGGGACATAAGTCCGCGGATACCCTCATTCAGTGTCCCGTCACCGCCTGACAGAACAAGAAGTTCAAAGTTCTGAGCATTGTCACGCACAAAACCAAAAGCATCACCCGCGCTTTGTGTGGGGCGAACCGTTACCTCCCACCCATTCTTCACAAAGATATTGATTATGCCTAAAAGCTTGTTCTTGATGTTTCCTTTACCCGACAGGGGGTTGAAAACAAATAACATCCTTTTGCTCATAAAACTTCACCTAATCTTTTAAACTGAATATTTGTTTAAGAGCCGCTGCAACACCTGCATTATCAACATCATCCGTTATCATATCAGCCGCGTCTTTTATTTCCTGTACAGCATTTCCCATAGCAACGCCAGTTCCCGCAGTCTCAATCATATCAAGGTCATTAAGGCTGTCACCCATGGCAATGCATCGACTCATATCAACGCCAAACTCTTTGGCTGCAATCTCCATTCCACTGGACTTGGTGCAGCCATTCTGCAAAAGCTCTGCATATCCATTATGTTGCAAAATTACACAGCCTTTTAGAACACTCTCAAGCTCTTTTGGTGCCGTACCAAGAATTGTAAACTTTTCAATGGAAAAATCTTTCTTCATATATTCTGAAATGTTTTCCTCATTGATGTTTATCCACTTGCCTTGTGCTTCTTCGATTATTCCCATAAAAAACATATTTTCAACGCCTTCAAGAACACCGATTATACCATTTTTCAGGTTATATTCGCAAAAAGCTTTTATGTTTTCTCGGGTCATTGTTTTCAGAAAAACTTCTTTTTTTCCTATAACAACCCTTGCACCTGCTCCGCTGACAACGCCGTCAAAATATTTTTCTATATCAATGTTTTCCGGGAGATATGCTGTCGCCCTGCCTGTGCTGATTAACACTTTGTGCCCCAATGCTCTCACCTTTTGTATAACGTCAAGATTTTTCTTGAGTGCTGCTTGCGAACCGCCCATAAGGGTCCCGTCAATATCAAGGAAAATTGCATATTTATCATTCATTGTTTCCATTTTTAATCTCCATTTTCTATGCTTTAATCTTATCACTTGCAAGTATTTTTGTCAATACAATTCATCCTTAGTATCCCCATTTGTTCAAGCTTTTAAAAAGAAAAAACATATTCATAGTAGCTTGTGCATAACATTGTATCAAGATAACAAGGTAAAAAATCCAAGGAGGAATAAAAATGCTGGAATATAACATCTACAACGACATCGCAAAACGTACCGACGGCGATGTATACTTAGGTGTTGTGGGGCCCGTAAGAACAGGAAAATCAACCTTTATAAAAAACTTTATGAATCTTATGGTTATCCCAAACATCGAAAATGACCACAAGCGTGAACGTGCAATGGACGAACTCCCGCAAAGTGCAGGTGGCAGAATGATTATGACCACCGAGCCGAAATTTATCCCGAACGAAGCTGTAACCGTACGACTTGAGGACAACACATCCTTTAAAATCCGTCTTATTGACTGTGTTGGTTATATAGTAGACAGTGCTCTGGGATATATAGAGGGTGATTCGCCGCGCATGGTTATGACTCCTTGGTCGGACTCACCCATTCCGTTTCGCGAAGCCGCTGAAACAGGCACCAAAAAGGTCATAACCGAGCACTCCACCGTGGGAATTGTTGTCACAACCGACGGCAGTATAACAGATATAGACAAAGAAGATTATATGGATGCAGAAGAACAGGTGGTGGGAGAGCTACGTGATTTAGGAAAGCCTTTTATTATTATTTTGAACACTGTCGATCCACATTCCGAAAACACATGTGAATATAAGGAATTCCTTGAGGAAAAATATAAAACTTCCGTTCTTCCCATAAACTGTATGGATCTCTCAATGGATGACATAAATCGGCTAATGGAACATCTTCTCTTGGCGTTCCCAGTCACCGAAATTCGTATGAATCTGCCCTCCTGGGCAGACGCGCTCAGCAACAACCACTGGCTCAAAGCCGCCCTGCAAAATTTTATAATGGATGCGCCACAAGGTCAGCTAAAGCTTTCAGATGCAAAAGCCCTTGTTCCGTGGCTTTTGGAAAACGAATTTATAACCGACGTAACCATTTCTGATATAAATATGGTGGACGGCACCATTGACCTTTCCTTAACCATACCCGATGAGCTTTATTACAAAATAATCAAAGAAATGACGGGCTTCGAGGTAGAAAACGAGGAGAATCTTATGCATCTTCTTTGCGAGCTTTCGGATGTAAAGAAAAAATATGACAAGGTCTCTTATGCACTTGAAGAAGTAAACCGCAAGGGCTATGGTATTGTATCTCCCTCCATTGATGAGCTTGCTCTTGAAGAGCCTGAAATTGTAAAGCAAGGAAGCCGTTTTGGCGTTCGTCTTAAGGCTTCTGCACCGTCTATACATATGATTCGTGCAGATATCGAAACCGAGGTTTCGCCAATCGTGGGAACTGAAAAACAATCCGAAGAGCTTGTTCACTATTTGCTTAAGGAGTTTGAGGTTGACCCGCAGAAAATATGGGAGTCCAATATTTTCGGAAAATCCCTGCACGAGCTTGTAAACGAAGGTCTTCACAACAAGCTTTATCATATGCCCGATGATGCCCAGATGAAGCTTCAGGAAACTCTCACAAAAATAATAAACGAGGGCTCGGGCGGTCTGATTTGTATAATACTTTAAAACAAATAAGGACTTTAGGTTTTTATCCTAAAGTCCATTTTTTATTTGCAAAAATTTATCTTACCAAATCCCATATCAAGAGCCATTTTCTCATATCTTGAGAACTCATAACAGAGTGTTGCCATGCTGTGACTGTCACTTGAAAGGATTACCTTTCCACCCTCTTGTCTGATATATGAGAGCAATGAATTTTCAGGGTAAGGCTCGTTTCTATATCCCCGAGCTACTGCACCCATATTTATTTCAAATGGTTTTTTATATGGAATAAGCTTGTCAATGGCATCCCTTGCTGCCTTGACATAACGTGGATTTTGCGTGTCAAACAACTTGTTTCCCTCATTAAACTTGGTTATCAAATCAAAGTGTCCAATTATGTCGGCGTTGGTTTTTCTTACCACATCGCCTACAAGCAAAAAATAGTCCTCAGCCAGTGAATAATAATCGCCGCCATAAAACTCACTTGCAATCCTGACAAAAGATTCTTCACTTTCGTCAATGGCCGAAATATTGCCATCTTTTTTTACATAGTGCACAGAGCCGATTATATAATCAGGCGAAAATTGTGGCTCATCCGAAAAATAATCCTGCTCAATTCCGCAAAGGATTTCAATTTTATCCTTGTATTTTTCTTTCAGCCCATTTATTTGGTTTTTGTATTCAGTTGTGTTTTCCTGACTCATACAAAAGGACGCATCAAAGGGCGTATACCCGTGCCCCGAAAAGCCAAGGCATGTCATTCCCATGCTGATAGCCGACAGTACCATTTCCTCAGGACTGTTTTGCCCGTCGCAAAGGTTCGTATGAACGTGAAAATCCTCTAAAATCATTTGGTCATCTTCTCCTGCTTGACTTTGTGGTCGATTACGTGGCGGGAAGCAAGCTCTTTATGAATGTCTTCAACCGAAATCCCCATTTCCACCATCAAAACCATAACGTGATAGCAAAGGTCTGCAATCTCATAAATTGTTTCCTTTTTGTCATCAGCCTTTGCCGCAATTATTACCTCTGTGTTTTCTTCTCCAACCTTTTTCAGAATTTTGTCAATTCCCTTTTCAAAAAGGTATGTGGTATAGGACCCCTCTTTTTTCTCGATTTTTCTGCCTTTTAAAAGCTCCATAAGCGCATCGAGAGAAAATTCGTTTTTATCTTCACTCTGCCAGAGTTCATTGTTAAAGCAGGAATCCGTGCCCATATGGCAGGCAGGTCCGTCCTTTTCAACCACAACAACAAGTGCATCCTTGTCACAATCCGCTATTATTGAAACAATGTGCTGATAGTTTCCGCTGGTTTCACCTTTGAGCCAAAGCTCCTGTCTTGACCTGCTCCAAAAACAAGTAAGTCCTTTTTCCATAGAGATTCTGAGGCTCTCTTTATTCATATACGCAAGGGTAAGTACCTTTTTTGAAATGCTGTCTACCACTATTGCAGGGATAAGACCCTTTTCGTCAAATTTGAGTTCATCAATGTTTATCATAAGCCATGCTCCTTTTAAATTCTCATATCAATTCCGTTTTCTTTCAGTTCACGTTTGAGGTCAGAAATCTCAACCTCTCCAAAATGGAAAATTGACGCCGCAAGTCCCGCATCAACTTTTGGGACTTCCTTGAAAAGCGTGATAAAATCTTTGATGCCGCCTGCACCACCTGATGCTATAACGGGAACTGACACCGCATTACATACCGCATCAAGCATCTCAAGGTCAAAGCCTTTTTTCACGCCATCCGTATCTATGGAATTGAGCACCACTTCGCCTGCCCCCATATCCACGCATCTCTTTATCCATTCCACCGCTTCCATTCCTGTGTTCTCACGGCCGCCTTTTGAGAACACCCTGAAAACTCCATCAACCCTTTTCACATCGGCAGAAATAACAACACACTGGTCGCCATAGCGTTTCGCCGCCTCATATATAAGATTTGGATTTCGTATAGCACCCGAATTCACACTGACCTTGTCGGCACCGCACTTTAAAACTCTGTCAAAATCACTGAGTTCATTTATTCCGCCGCCAACAGTCAGGGGAATAAAAATCGTTCTTGCCACCTCTTTTAAAATATCTGTAAAAAGCGCTCTTTCTTCAAAGGACGCAGTTATATCATAAAAAACCAGTTCATCAGCACCATTCTCAGAATAATATTTCGCAAGCTCCACAGGAGACGATACATCCGAAATTCCCTCAAAATTCACACCTTTTACCACCCTGCCGTTTCTTACATCAAGGCAGGGGATTATTCTTTTTGTTATCATTTTGCCACCTCTATTGCTTCATCAAGCGAAATCGCTTTGGTATAATATGCCTTTCCTATAATTGCGCCATAAAGGTCCATATCCGCAAGAGCCTTCACATCATCAATGGTAGAAACTCCGCCTGACGCCACAATGTTCATATCAAATTTTTCTGACAGCTCACGATAAAGCTCGCGGTTTGTGCCCTGCATAGCACCATCCTTTGAAACATCCGTGCAGATAAGGGTTTTTACGCCGATTTTCTGCATCATTTCACAAAACTGGAAGCAGGTATATTCCGATTTCTCTGTCCAACCCTTTATCGCCACAAAGCCGTCTTTTACATCCACGCCAACAGCAATTTTTTCGCCGTATTTCGCAACTGCCGCCGTCAAAAAGTCCTTGTCATTCACAGCAGCTGTACCTAAGATAACCCTGTCTATCCCTGCATCAATATATTTGTCAACAACAGCCATACTGCGAATTCCACCGCCAATCTCCACAAAAAGATTGGTTTTTTCAGTCACCTGGCGTACTATCTCAAGATTCGGAGTATCGCCGTTTTTTGCACCCTCAAGGTCAACCATATGTATATGAGTTGCGCCTTGGCTCTCAAATTCATAAGCAATTTCTATTGGGTTTTCGCTGTAAACTGTCATATTTTCATATTCGCCACGAAGAAGACGCACAGCTTTTCCCTCATATAAATCTATCGCAGGAAAAATCAACATATGTCCGCCACCCCCATCTCACAAAACGCACGAAGTATACGGAGTCCCACATCACCGCTTTTTTCGGGGTGGAACTGACATCCGCACACATTTTTATGAGCAACAGCTGCAGTAAGCTCTGCGCCATATTCAGCCGTTGCAATAGTGCTTTCTGTGCAATTTGCTCCATAATATGAGTGAACAAAATAAACGTGTTCACCCTCATTTATATACTTAAATATCGGATGCTTTTCGCCTTTTAGATGAAGTCCGTTCCAGCCGATATGCGGAATTTTTAGGTCTTTTGGTATAACCTCGCCAATTGACCTGACTTCACCCCTGATGAGCCCAAGTCCCTGATGCTCACCATATTCAAAGCTCTTTTCAAGAAGCATCTGCATACCAAGGCAAATTCCCATAAGTGGTTTTCCTGATTTGGCTTCATCAATAACCACCTGGTCAAGTCCTGTATCCTTAAGCTTCTTTATGGCATCCTCAAACGCACCAACGCCAGGAAGAATAATTCTGTCCGCCGTCCTCAGGACTTTTTCATCACTTGTAACAACGATTTCTTCGCCGATTGCCTCCATTGAGCTTTTAAGTGAAAACAAATTTCCTACGCCGTAATCCACAATCGCAGTCATCAAAGTACCCCTTTCGTTGACGGAATTTCATTTTCAAAACCGACCTCTTTCGCTACAGCTTGTTTAAGGCTTCTGGCAACCGATTTGAAAGCACCCTCAATAATGTGGTGAGAATTTGTTCCTGCCAGCTGAACTATATGAACCGTACACTGTGCCTCTCTTACAAACGCCAACCAGAATTCTTCCACCAATTCGGTATCAAATTCTCCAACCTTTTCTGTTGGGATGCCTAGCTTATAAGAAAGTCCTGAACGTCCCGACAAATCAACCGCAGAAAGAATGAGTGCTTCATCCATAGGAAGCATCATATTTCCGTAACGGATAATGCCCATTTTATCGCCAAGTGCCTCATTAAAGGCTTGTCCAAGACAGATGCCCACGTCTTCGGCTGTATGATGAAAATCAACATTTGTGTCTCCGTCACACTTGACAGAAAGGTCAAATCGTGAGTGCTTTGCAAAAAGAGTCAGCATATGGTCAAGAAAACCACAGCCCGAATCAATATCACTCTTTCCGCTTCCGTCAAGATTGATAGAAAGCTGTATTTTTGTTTCTTTTGTTTCTCTTTTTATCTCACTTTTTCTCATTTATTTTCCTCCAGAATTTCGCTTACTGCCCGCAGGAAAGATTGCATTTGCTTTTTCGTCCCCACGGTTATGCGATTGTATTCCTTTATTCTGTCGCCATCAAAATGCCGCACTAAAATTCCCTTTTCTCGAAGACGATTATAAATCATTTCTCCAGAAAGTGTCTTGTGCTTTGCAAAAATAAAGTTTGCAGCCGAATCTGTAAATTCAAAATCCATCATCAAAAGCATTTTCTTTGTATATTCACGGGTTTCACAAATTGATTTGCAATTCTTTCTGGTATAAGCCTCGTCTTCTAAAACACCAAGCCCCGACGCCATTGTCATTTTGTTGATGTTGTATGGATTTGTGGAATACTTTATGGTGTTTAGGTCCCTTATCAAGGCTTTTGAGCCAATTCCAAGACCAAGCCTTGCCCCCGCCATAGAGCGCGATTTCGAAAATGTCTGTGTAACCAAAAGGTTGTCGTATTTCTTTATAAGGGGTACTGCACTTTCGCCGCCAAAATCTATGTACGCTTCATCAATTACAACCACGTTATTGGGGTTGCCCCTTACAATTTCTTCAATTTCAGAAAGACTCAAAAGAATTCCCGTAGGTGCATTGGGGTTAGCAATAAATATTGTTTTTCCAACGTTCATATAATCATTGATATTTATTCCGAAATCATCCTTCAGGGGAATTTCTTCATAAGGCACATTCAAAAGCTGTGCAAACACCTTGTAAAAACCATATGTAATATCAGGGAAAACCGCAGGGGTATTTTCGTCACAATATGCCATAAATGCAAAATTTAGAATTTCATCCGAGCCGTTTGTAATTAGTATTTCATCAGGCTCAACGCCCCATATTTCAGCCATCCTTTGTGTAAGTTCCTGACAAGTGGGGTCAGGATAAAGCTGAAGTTCTCTTGCCGCATCAAAGGCACATCTTACCGCTTTTTTTGACGGTGGATACGGTGATTCATTTGTATTGAGCTTGACCAGATCTTTTATCTTTGGTTGCTCGCCCGGGGTGTAAGGTGTAAGGTTGTCAAATTTCCTGCTGAAAAATCTGCTCATTGTATCACTCCTCAATTCTGATTGTCGCACTTTTTGCATGAGCTGTCAAGCCCTCTTTTTCAGCGAAATATGCTACGTCCTCCGCTACCTTTTTAAGTGCATCTCGTGTGTAATATGTATATTGGGTCTTCTTCACAAAATCATCCACTGACAGCGGACTTGAAAACTTGGCTGTGCCACTTGTTGGAAGTGTATGATTTGCTCCTGCAAGATAATCGCCCAAAGCCTCAGGACAGTTTCTTCCCATAAAAATTGAGCCTGCGTGTCTTACCTTGTCAAGATAGTCAAAGGGATTGTCCACGCAAAGTTCCAAGTGCTCCGGTGCAATCTCGTTTGCAATTTCAATGGCCGCCTCAAGATTGTCTGCCACAATAATTTTTCCATTATCATCAATGGATTTTCGTGCAATTTCAGCACGGGAAAGCCTTGGTATCTGATTCTCAATTTCCTTTTGTACTGCCTCAGCTAATTCACCACTGTCCGTTACAAGCACTGCGCTTGCCAAAACATCGTGTTCCGCCTGAGAAAGAAGGTCCGCTGCCACGTGACGAGGATTGCTCTTTCCGTCAGCAACAACAAGAATTTCGCTTGGTCCTGCTATCATATCGATTGAAACCTTGCCAAAAACCTGCTTCTTGGCTTCCGCCACAAAAGCATTTCCCGGACCCACGATTTTGTCAACCTTTGGTACACTTTCCGTTCCGTATGCAAGGGCTGCAACAGCCTGTGCCCCGCCAACCTTGAATATTCGGTCAACGCCTGCTATTTTTGCCGCCGCCAAAATAACGGGGTTAACTTTCCCCTCGCTGTTTGGAGGTGTAACAATAACCACTTCCCCTACCCCTGCAATTTTTGCAGGTATTGAATCCATCAACACCGTTGACGGATATGTGGCTGTTCCTCCCGGAACATAAAGTCCAGCACGGTCAACAGGGATAACCTTTTGTCCTGTAACAACGCCATCTGCATCGTTTATTATAAAGCTGTTTCGCACCTGCTTTTCGTGGAACCTCTTGATATTTGCCGCAGCCTTTTTTAATACATCTAAAAACCTTGATTCCACCAGCTTCAACGCTTCCTCAATTTCCTCTTTTGAAACCTCAAGGGAAGAAAGCTTTGCCTTGTCAAACTTTTCGCAGTATTCAAAAAGTGCCTTATCGCCATTTTCCTTTACATTTTCTATTATTTCAGCAACAATTTTTTCTACATCCATTTTGGGAACAACCCGGGAAAAAACGTCCTTATTGTCTACCTCGCCGTACTTAAGTATCTTTATCATTTTATTCTTTGTCCTCCATCTGCTTCATAAGACCACTGACTATATTTTCAATCTGACTGTTTTTGAATTTAAAGCTCGCCTTGTTTGCAATCAGTCTTGCACTTATGGGAACTATATCCTCAAGAACACTCAAATTGTTCTCCTTGAGGGTTGTTCCGGTTTCCACAATGTCCACAATAACATCCGAAAGTCCAAGGATTGGTGCAATCTCAATTGAGCCATTGAGGTGAATTATATCAATTTCACGGCCAATTGATGCATAATAGTTCTTTGCAATATTGGCAAACTTCGTAGCTACGCGAAGCGTCTTTTTGTCACTGCTGCAAAAATCCGCCTTTCCCGCAACCGCCATTTTGCACTTACCCAAGTTTAAATCAAGCAGTTCATAAATATCGGGCTCATATTCAAGCAAAATATCTTTTCCTGCAACACCAATGTCTGCCGCACCGTGTTCAACATAAATGGCAACATCCGAGGGCTTCACCCAGAAATAACGGATTGCAAGCTCTTCATTTTCAAAAATCAGTTTTCGGTTGTTTTCCTTGATTGATGGACAGTCAAATCCTGCATTTTCAAACATCTGATAAACCTTCTCACCAAGTCTCCCTTTGGGAAGAGCAATATTGAGCACTTTTTTCTCAGGTACGCTTTCGCTATCTTTTGAATCGCTATCCATTCTTTCAAGCATATCAAGATACACCGCAAACCCCACAGCGCCTGAAGTGCGGTTCATTTTAGATAAAAGCTTGTCATACTGACCACCTGAGAGTACTCCTCCGGGAACGCCATTGATAAATCCCTTGAACGCTACACCGCTGTAATATTTCATGCTGTTTGCCACTGAAAAATCTATACGCGCTTTATCCTTGCAACCATTCTCCGAAAGGACATCCGAAATATCAGAAAGTTCTTTTACCGCAGCAGAAAAGCCGTCGCTTACCTTCATTTCCTTAAGCTTCGGTAAAACATCTTCAAGTGGTCCATATGTCAAAGCTAAAGCTTTAAGCATTTCCCTCTTATTCTCAGAAAGACTTTCTTTTTCACAAATTTCCAGAACACCTTTCAGGTTTTTCTCACCCAAAAAGTCAAGATATGCACTTCTCCCCCAAGGCGAAAGATTTGCAGCCTCAATCACTTCTGAAATAATACCCATATGTGAAATATCAAGAACAAAGTCGTTTGTTATACATTCAAGGCTTTTTGCCGCAAGAAGCACAACCTCAGCCACACAGCTTTCATCAAGGTCACCTATGCATTCAAGACCTGTCTGCATAATTTCCTTAAAAGCCTTTGTGTCACCGCCTGCGCGATAGACATTTTCATTATAGAAAACCTTTTGCACTTTTCCCTTTTGGTCCTTGCTGCTTTTCACAATAGACAGTGTAACGTCAGGCTTTAACGCCATAAGCTTTCCATCTGCGTCCGTAAAAGTTATTACATTTTCAGAAACAAGAAAATCTTTGTTTCTGGCATAGAAATCATATTCCTCAAACTTACTCATGCGATACTTTGTGTATCCGTATTCTTTATAGAGCTCTCTGAGGCTGAATATAATTTTTTCATCTTTTTCCAAAGTAAAATTCATTTTTCCGTCCTCCGTTATTTAAGTCTTTCAATTACTGCTTTATATCCGTTACTTCCATAGTTCAAACATTTATTGACACGGCTGATGGTCGCCGTGCTTGCCCCTGTCTCTTTGGATATTTCAACATAACTCTTGTTCTGGCTGAGCATGAGCGCCACCTCAAGCCGTTGTGACATATCCTGAATTTCCTTTATGGTGCATATGTCTTCAAAAAAATTGTAGCATTCTTCTTCATTTTCAAGATTAAGCACTGCCTCTATAAGTCTTCTCATAGCAGGCGTATCCATTTTCCCCATAAATAATCCCTTCCTTATTTATTTCACTTTAGCATTTTATCATAGTAAAGCGCTAAAGTCAATAGTTTTCATCAAAATTTTTAAATTTTTTATAGCTGTCCCATTTTGGAAACATTTCCCGAAAATATAGTTTTAAAATATGCAAATAATTTTGGTAAAATTTTTTCAAAAAGGTATTGACAAACGTAATACTTGCTGTTATAATAATTCAGTCGGTCGGAAACGACGCGGCAACCTACCAAATGCGGGTGTAGTTCAATGGTAGAATCTCAGCCTTCCAAGCTGATTGCGTGGGTTCGATTCCCATCACCCGCTCCAGCAGTATTTGCGCCTGTAGCTCAGCTGGATAGAGCAACTGCCTTCTAAGCAGTGGGTCAGGAGTTCGAGTCTCTTCAGGCGCGCCATCTGCTTTTTATGTGGTGGGTATAGCTCAGTTGGTTAGAGCGCTAGATTGTGGCTCTAGAGGTCGTCGGTTCGACTCCGACTATCCACCCCACTTTTTTAAAAAAGCAATTGGCAGGCATGTCAGGCTTCCATACTGGGCTGTAGCCAAGTCGGTAAGGCACCAGACTTTGACTCTGGCATTTCGTAGGTTCGAGTCCTGCCAGCCCAGCCATTTTTTATTTATACGGTCCATTAGCTCAGTTGGCAGAGCACTTGACTTTTAATC
>JAGAUW010000009.1 GCA_017620615.1 Clostridia bacterium
TGCATTTCTTTCAATGCAAGGGATTTGCACGAGTCCACAGATAGGGTCACAGGTAAGACCTAAATGATGCTCAATAGCAATTTCGGCAGAGTATTCAATCTTACCTCGTTTAAGGCCAAAAAGTTCTCCCAATGCGGCGGCAGCCATAGCACAAGCAGTACCAACTTCTGCCTGACAACCACATTCTGCACCTGAGATTGATGCATTTGTTTTAATAAGGTTGCCGATAAGCCCGCCTGTTGCAAGTGCCCGTATAATCTGACGGTCAGTAAAACCGTGCTTTAATTGCATATAGTAGAGAACTGCGGGTACAACACCTGAGGCACCACAAGTTGGTGCAGTAACGATTTTTCCACCGGATGCGTTCTGTTCGCTTACCGCAAAAGCATAGGAACAAACCTCACGGTTTTCCCTTGTTTCTGCACTTTCACCAATGTGTTCCATATTGTAAAGGTATTTTGCTTTTTTCTGTACTTCAAGTCCACCGGGAAGGATACCCTCGTCTTCTATACCACGCTCAACAGCATCTTTCATAGTTTTCCACACTTCTGCAAGGTAATCCCAGATATATTCGCCTTCAACCTCGTCAACATACTGCCAAAGTCGATATTTTTTCTCTTTGCAATATGCCTTGATGTCTTTGAATGTGCTTAAATTATATACAATTGGTTCCTTTGCGGATGAACTTCCCTCAAATTCAATTCGTCCGCCACCAACACTGAAAACACGGATAAAATCTCTCTGTTCACCATTTTTATAGGCATATAATTCCATTGTGTTAGGATGCTCAATATCTGTTTTAAGATAGTCAAATTCAACTTTACAAGGAATAGGGGAAAGAGTGCTTTCAATAACGGTGTCTGTGCAGTGACCTTTACCTGTTTTTGCAAGTGAGCCATAAAGAATTGCTTTAAACTCGTCTGCATCGGGATTTTTCTCTTTGAAAAGCACACAAGCCTTTTCAGGTCCCATTGTATGTGAACTTGATGGACCTCTGCCAATTCTGTAAAGTTGGTTCAAGGATTCCATTCCGTTGAGAGTTTCCCTTTCAGGTTTTGGTTGCTCTGCTTCAAAGAAAACATCCATTGAAACACCGAAAAGCTTTGCCATTTTATAAAAGCTTTCAGCGGACGGCACACTTTTACCATTTTCCCAAGAAATTACAGTTTCGGTGTCGGTATTAACACGGTCAGCAAGTCCCGACTGTGACATACCACTCTTTTCACGGAGTTCAGTTATCCTTCTTGAATAAATATCCTTAATCATACTTTCACCTTTACTACAACTTTACGACAAGTTTTTGCATTTTCAACAGCTACACCGGGACAATGCAAATCATTGGGATAAAGGACCATAAAACTACCTTTAAAGAGTGTCAATGGTTCAGTTTTGCACTCATAAAACCATACATCATTTTCGGGTTTTGCCTCGGTTTCTTTTTTGTCACAAGAAATAGGTGCAACACCTATGATTTCTTCACCATCAACCATAAACTGAATATCTATATACTTTTTATGAGCTTCGGAAATAGTCTTATTTGGGTCAGTATCATAAGTCTGCACCATATAAAAAATATTATCCCCATCTAATTCATATCTGCCCAAATCCATTTTAGAAAAATCCGTTTTTGAAAGGAATTCAAGAGCAGTGTAAACCCTGCCAAGTCCCTCGTAATTCTTTATGTTTTCTAAAGTGTCAAAAATCATAATTCTCACCTTTTCAAAGAGTTCAATTTGCTTTTTCATTATATCATCACAGCAGCACATTTTCAAGAGAAAGAAAAAGAAAAACTCCTATGTGAAATAGGAGTTTCAGTTTGATTTGTTTAACTATATTTCTTTGTGATTTCCTGTATTTCGTCCATTTGCGTTCAATATCTTTCACAAGTTCAAATTGCGTACGGCAACGGTCAAGATTGTGTTCAGGTTAATCTGTGTGGAAGTAAATGTCACCATTGAGATAGTCAGTAAGGAAACGGATGCCACATTCATAGGTCATCACTTTAGCACCCATTGGAAGAAGTTCTTTTTCAAGGTCTGTCAAAGCATCCTTTGCACTGCCAAGATAACCCTTAACA
>JAGAUW010000010.1 GCA_017620615.1 Clostridia bacterium
AAACTGCACAGAGCCTCAGATTTGTGAGGTTTGTGAAACAGTTCTTGAGCTTCCGAAAGGTCATAGTTATTCAGACACAGTAGTTGATGCTACCTGCACACAGTCAGGCTATACAAAACACGATTGTGAAAACTGCGACCATTCATACATTGACAGTTACACAGATGTTCTTCCTCACGATTATGAGGGAGTAGAAACACCTGCGACCTGTACCGAAATGGGATTCACAACATACACCTGCCGTGATTGCGATGCGGAATATGTAAGTGATTATACAGATAAACTTGCACACGATTATGTAGAAACCGTAACTCCTGCAACTTGTACAGAATTCGGTTTCACCACATTTGATTGTGCAAGAGAGAATCAAACCGTTGCTTGAAGATGCGATTGAAAAGGCGATTAATGCAGGATATGATATATTTATCTCCGGAATGGCAGTTGGTGTTGATGTTTGGGCTGCAGAGATAGTGTCAGACAAAAAGAAGGATAACAAAGATATCAAATTGATTTGTGCATTACCGCATCCAAACTTTGAGAAGAATCGAAGTGAATGTGAGAAGGTTAGATATGAAAAAATATTAAAATCCGCAGATGAAGTAAAAACAATTAGTGAGCATTATTTCAGGAGTTGTTACCAAAAGAGGAATTGTTGGATGGTAGACAATTCGAGCTTGGTGATTGCTGCTTTTGACGGTAAAAAAGGCGGGACTAAGAACACAATTGACTACGCTCGTAGAAAAGGCAGAAAAATAGATAATATTTTTGAAATAGGAGAGTGATTTTTTTGGAGTTGAAAGTGATAAGAATAGATGGTGAATTTGTTATTGTAGAACTTGCAAACGGAATGCAAAAAATATGTCCGACAGCAATATTTCCCGAAGGTGTCAAAGAAGAAGATATTGTTGTTGTAACTGTAAAAAATAACTAAGCTTGTTGCATCTAAACCATTCGGCTCTTCCAGAAATCGACATTCTTCGACAGAGGAATGTCGATTTTACTTATTACCTATTCACTCTTTTACTTGTCCGAAATACTTGACAAGTTTCAATTAAGGTGTAAACTCGCTCTGACGAATATCTTTTTAAAACAAACGGCATCTATTTGCACGAGAAAGAAAAAAGAGATAAACACTTTTTGTGAAATACATGGCTGTCTTGCTCATTTGCAAACAAATAAAATATTGACAAAATATTTTATATATTGTATAATTAAAATGTTGACTTTGACCAAAATATCATTTTCATAAAGTACATAAATTGATTTTGAAATGGGAGTTTTGCAATGAAGAAAATAAATATGTGGAGTAAAATCCTTGGCATATTTGATGTGGCATTTTGCTTTTTTTCTTACATAGTTTTGTTTTTCTTTATCTTTTCATGGAAAGAAGGCTTTGTGAAATTTTGTGGAGGAATTGGTATTGTAGCAATTACTTCGCTTGTTTATTTTTTGGTTCTGGCGTGGTTTAATATCTATCGAACAAACTGGGTTTATGCCAACTCAAGGGAATACACAACGCTCCTTACGGCTTGCACTGTGGCTGCGGCGGTAAGCATTGTATTGGGACTGATTGCGGGTAATGAGCATATATATTTAAAAATAAATGTTGCCAGCAATATTGTCACAACTGCTTTGGTTTGTGCGTTCAGGTTTTTTCTAAGAATTTCATATAATATCACAAGGACAAAGGATAACACGGATGCAAAAAAGGCATTGATAATCGGGGCAGGAAGTCTTGCTATGGCGTTTTTACGTGACCTTCAGAACAATGAAAAACTTAATTATGAAGTGGTGGGACTTATTGATGATGATGAAAACAAAATTAATATAAGTCTGCATGGTGCAAAAGTTCTTGGAAACAGATTTGATATTGACAGAATATGCAGGACTATGGCAGTTGAAGAAATCATTTTTGCTATTTATTCTCTTGACAATAAATCCAAAACGGAGCTTTTGGACATTTGCAGTAATACCGGGAAAAAAGTAAAAATACTTCAAAGTATGGCATCAAATCTGGGGGATATAGGCTCATTTAATCACATTCGTGACATTGATATTGAGGATCTCCTTGAACGTGACCCGATAATTCTTGATAATGCCCTCATACAAGGTGATATTTTTGGAAAAACTGTTCTGGTTACCGGTGCCGGCGGGTCTATCGGTTCTGAGCTTTGCCGTCAGATTATCAAATATAACCCTGAAAAGCTTATTATCCTTGATATATATGAAAACTCTTTGTATGACCTGCAGAACGAACTTGAGGAACAATATCCAAGCCAGAATATTGTCGCTCTCATTGCATCTGTTCGTGACAAGACTCGTCTTGATATAGTGTTTGACAGGCATAATCCTGATATTGTCTTCCATGCGGCAGCCCACAAGCACGTGCCTCTTATGGAAAACAGTCCCTGTGAAGCAATTAAAAATAATGTTTTGGGTACATATAATACAGCTTGCTGTGCAAAGGATTTTGGAGCAAAGCGGTTTGTTCTCATTTCTACTGATAAGGCGGTTAACCCCACAAATGTTATGGGTGCCAGTAAGAGAATGTGTGAAATGATTATCCAGACGTTGCAGAAAAACAGCGAGACTGAATTTGTTGCTGTGAGATTTGGAAACGTATTGGGTTCAAACGGCTCAGTTATTCCAAGATTTAAAAAACAGATTGAAAATGGCGGACCGGTTACAGTTACCCATCCTGAAATAACAAGATTCTTTATGACCATACCGGAGGCGGCGCAGCTTGTGTTGCAGGCTGCAGCATATGCAAATGGTGGCGAGATTTTTGTACTTGATATGGGCAAGCCTGTCAAGATTTATGATTTGGCGTGCAAAATGATAACTCTTTCGGGCTTTGTTCCAAATCGTGATATTGAAATAAAGTTTACAGGGTTAAGACCTGGTGAAAAGCTTTATGAAGAGCTCCTTATGAATGAAGAGGGACTTCTTAAAACAAAGCATAACAAGATTTTCATAGGAAAACCTATTGATATGGAAATAGAAGAGCTTGAAGATAAGCTCTCAAGACTTAAAGCGGTGGTAAATACCAATGGCGATGAAATCAAGAAAATTGTTGCCGAGGTTGTTCCTACATATCACATATTCAAGAGAGAAAAGCAAGAAAGGAACGAAGAGGCTATTTTGAGTGCAAACTGAGAAAAATGGAGAATTTTGAAAAATTTGAAAGTTTCTCTTGACTTTAGTGCGTTAATGTGATAACATAAATGCATCTCATATAAATATTAAATGCGTTTGAGCAGAAACAAGTAGGGTTTGCATTAGCCTTGAGAGAGTTGCCGGGTGGTGCGAGGCAATGGCGAGGGCTTATCTGAATACATTCTGCGAGCAGTGCACCGAACGGAAAATCCAAGTAGGCTG
Organism: Clostridia bacterium; assembly: GCA_017620615.1. Classification (GTDB taxonomy): domain Bacteria; phylum Bacillota; class Clostridia; order Monoglobales; family Monoglobaceae; genus SIG440. The sequence continues at coordinate 3,379 of JAGAUW010000010.1, forward strand.
CAACGGGAGTTCCCGTCACAGAACAAGGGTATTGTTTGATACCTGATAAGGTCAGGGCTGCAAGGTCTTGATGAATTGAGGTGGTACCACGGGAATTTCTCGTCCTCTGAAAAATTTAGAGGGCGAGTTTTTTATTTTCGCCCTGAAAAAGAAAGGGTGTTTTTGTATGGGTATTAAAATTGGTATGTTGGTTGTTTTCTTTGCAGTGATGATTGCTGTGGGCCTTTATTGTAGAAAGCATTCAACGGATGTGCGTGGGTTTGTTTTGGGTGGTCGTGCAGTTGGACCGTGGCTTACAGCTTTTGCTTATGGCACGTCATATTTTTCAGCTGTTATTTTTGTTGGATATGCCGGACAGTTTGGTTGGAAATTCGGTATTGCTTCAACCTGGATTGGTATTGGTAATGCAGTCCTCGGCTCGCTTCTCGCGTGGATGGTTCTGGGCAGACGCACAAGGCTTATGACTCAGAAACTTGAAAGTGCCACAATGCCGGAATTTTTTGGCAAGAGATATGGCAGCTCATCGCTTAAGATTGCAGCATCTTTGATTGTTTTTGTGTTCATGATTCCTTACACTGCATCTCTTTACAACGGTCTTTCAAGACTTTTTGAAATGGCGTTCCCCGGCGTAAGTTATTCGGTATGCGTGGTTGTTATGGCAATCCTGACAGGTGTTTATGTTATTGCCGGCGGTTATATGGCGACAGCAATCAACGACTTTATTCAGGGAGTTATTATGATTGTAGGTATTGTTGCAGTTATTGCAGCAGTTCTCAGCCAGAATGGTGGCTTTATTGAAGCCCTCAACGGACTTGCAGCAGTTAGCGTTGAAGGAAGTGCCCCGGGTGCGTTTAATTCATTCTTCGGACCGGATCCGCTTGGACTTTTGTTTGTAGTAATTCTTACATCGCTTGGAACATGGGGACTTCCTCAGATGGTTCAAAAATTTTATGCAATCAAAAGTGAAAAGGATATAACCAAAGGCACAATAATTTCAACTGTTTTTGCGATAATTGTTGCAGGAGGTTGTTACTTCCTGGGTGGCTTTGGAAGACTCTTTACAGACAGATTGACATTTCTCGAAAATGGCTCTATCGTGGGCGGATTTGATGCCATTGTTCCCACCATGCTTTCGGGACTTCCTGATATTTTGATTGCTGTAGTTATTGTTCTGGTGCTTTCAGCGTCAATGTCAACACTTTCATCTCTTGTTCTTGCATCAAGCTCAACACTTACCCTTGATTTCTTAAAAGGAAATATAATCAAGGATATGTCAGAAAAGAAACAGGTGTTCATTATGAGAATTTTCATCGTAGTGTTCATTGTAATTTCAGCATACATAGCAATAAACAAAGACAAACTTAGTGCTATTGCTGATATGATGGGAATTTCATGGGGTGCTATGGCAGGGGCGTTCCTGGCTCCGTTTATGTACGGTCTTTACTGGAAAAATGCTACAAGAACGTCTGTTTGGGCAAGTTTTATATTTGGCACTGGACTGATGATTCTCAATATGTTATTCAGGGGTTATTTCCCAAGTATCTTGCAGTCGCCTATTAACAGTGGTGTTGTTGCTATGCTTGGCGGACTTATAATTGTTCCAATTGTCAGCCTTGTTACAAAAAAACCTGACAAAGCATTGACAGACAAAATGTTTACTTGCTATAATGAAGAAGTAGTGGTTTCTGCAAAGGAATCTTTGGGAAACTGATACTTTGAGGAAATTACAGAAAAGGCTGTTTGAAAAATCAGACAGTCCTTTCTGCCGTTTTATAAAGGAGAAATAAAAATGCCGATTACAGAGATTTTACAAAAGAATGCTGATTTTTATCCCAATGATGTAAGCCTGATTGAAATCAATCCGCAGATGGAAAATCAGTCCAGAATGACATGGAGAGAATATTCTCTTATAGAGTCAAATCCAAATGAGGCTTATCGCAAAGAAATTACCTGGAGCGAATTCAATAAGCGTGCAAATCGTTTTGCAAATTTTTTGCTCACACGAGGTATAAAAAAAGGTGACAAGGTTGCAATCCTGCTTATGAACTGCATTGAATGGCTTCCGGTGTATTTTGGAATTTTGAAGACAGGTGCACTCGCTGTGCCCCTTAACTATCGCTATGCAGCGGACGAAATCAAGTATTGTTTAGAGCTTGCGGATGCCGATGCGATAATTTTTGGTCCTGAATTTACCGGTCGTGTTGAACAGATTTGTCACAAGGTCAAGAGAACAAAGCTTTGGCTCTACTCTGGTGAGGATTGTCCTACCTTTGCTGAAAGCTATGACAGTCTGGTTTCATATTGCTCCAGCAAAAGCCCTCAGATTAAGCTTACAGACGATGACGATGCGGCTATTTATTTTTCATCAGGAACAACCGGATTTCCAAAAGCAATTATACATAAGCACCAAAGCCTTGTTCATGCTGCAATGACAGAACAAGACCATCATTCTCAGACAAAAGACGACGTGTTTCTTTGTATTCCGCCTCTTTATCATACTGGCGCAAAGATGCATTGGTTTGGTAGCTTTCTGGTTGGCGGTAAGGCGGTTATCCTTAAAGGAATTAAGCCTGAATGGATTCTCAAGGCTGTATCCGAAGAAAAGTGTTCAATCGTATGGCTTCTTGTTCCTTGGGCTCAGGATATTCTTGATGCAATTGAACGCGGAGACCTGAAGCTTGAAGATTACGAGATTTCACAGTGGCGGCTCATGCATATCGGTGCACAGCCTGTGCCACCCAGTCTCATAAAAAGATGGAAACAGGTTTTCCCAAATCATCAGTATGACACAAACTATGGTCTTTCGGAATCAATAGGTCCTGGATGTGTTCACCTTGGTGTTGAAAATGAACATAAGGTGGGTGCAATCGGAAAGGCAGGCTTTGGCTGGCAGACAAAGATTGTTGATGAAAATGGTGAAGAGGTCGGTAGAGGCGATGTGGGAGAGCTTGCGGTTAAGGGGCCTGGTGTTATGACAGCTTATTACAAGGATGAAGATGCAACAAATGAAGTGCTTAAAGACGGATGGCTTCATACAGGAGATATGGCAACCGAAGATGAAGATGGATTTATTTTCCTTGTTGACCGAAAGAAAGACGTAATCATTTCGGGCGGTGAAAATCTTTATCCGGTACAGATTGAAGACTATCTCAGAAAGTATGACAAGATAAGCGACGTTGCGGTTATTGGTCTTCCTGACCCACGTCTTGGTGAAATTGCGGCGGCAATTATCCAGATAAAAGATGGAATGAGTGCGACGGAGGAAGAAATCAATGATTTTTGTCTTGACCTACCAAGATATAAAAGACCCCGCAAAATTATTTTTGCGGATGTACCAAGAAACCCAACCGGCAAGATAGAAAAACCAAAGCTGAGACAGATTTACTGCGGTGACAGTGTTGTTGCACAGCAGAACGAAATAAAATAATATAATTATTCTTTGAAAGGACATACATATCAATGAAAAAGTTGTTGATTGGAAATGCTGCGGTAGCTCGCGGTGCGTATGAAGCAGGAGCAAACGTTGTTGCTTCATATCCGGGAACGCCCAGTACTGAAATAACAGAAGAAATAGTAAAATTTGATGAAATATATGCCGAATGGTCGCCAAATGAAAAGGTTGCAGCAGAGGTTGCAATCGGTGCATCTATTGCAGGAGCAAGGGCGATGAGCTGTATGAAGCACGTTGGTCTTAATGTTATGGCGGACCCGGTGTTTACAGTGAGCTATACCGGTGTGAACGGCGGATTGGTTTTCTGTGTGGCAGATGACCCCGGCATGCATTCTTCACAGAACGAACAGGATTCAAGGCATTATGCAAAAGCGTCAAAAATTATGATGCTTGAGCCTTCTGATTCATCTGAATGTAAGGATTTTACAAAACTTGCATTCGGGCTTTCAGAAAAGTTTGATACACCCGTATTTTTGAGACTTTCAACAAGGGTTTCCCATTCACAGAGCCTTGTTGAGCTTGGGGAACGAGAAGATGTAAAGGTAAAGGATTATGAAAAAAATCCTGCGAAGTATGTTATGATGCCGGGCAACGCGATAAAACGTCACGTTGAAGTTGAAAAGCGCATTGAGGCACTTACTGATTTTGCTGAAAGCACTGAGCTTAATGCTGTTGAGAAGAATGGAGCAAAAATCGGTGTGATTACAGCCGGCATTGCTTATGCTTATGCAAAAGAGGCTCTTGGCGATAAGGCTGACTTTTTGAAGCTTGGCATGGTTTATCCTATGCCAAAACAAAAAATTATTGATTTCGCGAAAGACTATGACAAAGTGTATGTTATAGAGGAACTTGACCCGGTGATTGAAGACCACTGCAAAGCTTTGGGTTTGAATGTGATGGGAAAGGAAGTTTTCACACTTCTTGGCGAATATACACCCACAATGATTAGAAAAGCTGTTTTGGGTGAGAGTGAAAAAGAGGTTGCAGAGATTGACGAGGCTATCCCGGTAAGACCCCCTGTAATGTGTGCAGGTTGCCCCCACAGAGGAACTTTTTATGTTCTCAAAAAGCTTGGACTTGTGGTTTCTGGCGACATTGGGTGTTATACTCTTGGCGCAACACCGCCTCTTCAGTCTGTTGACACAACCATCTGTATGGGTGCGTCGGTAAGTGCAGCCCATGGCATGGCAAAGGCGCAAGGCGCAGAATTCAACAAAAAATTGGTTTCTGTTATCGGGGATTCAACCTTTATGCATTCAGGAATAACAGGACTTATTGATATTGTTTATAACAAGGGAAACAATACAGTCATTATCCTTGATAACTCAATAACGGGTATGACAGGTCATCAGGAAAACCCAACAACCGGACGTACAATCCGCGGGGAAGCAACAAAGCAGGTTGATCTTGTAGCACTTTGCAAAGCGTGTGGCATTGACCACATAACCGTTTGTGACCCCTTTGATATAAAGGCATTTGAAAAAGTGGTAAAAACAGAGGTAGAGAGAGATGAACCCTCAATAATTATCGCACAGCGTCCTTGTGCGCTTCTCAAAACTGTTAAATACAGCGGCGTATGCAAAATCACTGATAAGTGCAAAAACTGCAAGATGTGTATGAAGCTTGGATGTCCTGCTATCACACTGAAAGATGATAAAGTTGTTATTGACTCAACTCAGTGTAACGGCTGTGGACTTTGCATAAACGTATGTCCTTTTGGGGCTATTGAAAAGGAGGAAAACTGATATGACAAAAAACATAATGATTGTTGGTGTTGGCGGTCAGGGAACACTCCTTGCAAGCAGAGTGCTCGGAAATACAGTTATCAATGAGGGTTATGACGTAAAAGTTTCTGAAGTCCACGGCATGAGTCAACGTGGTGGAAGCGTTGTGACTTATGTAAAATATGGTGACAAGGTTTATTCACCTATTGTTGACAGAGGTGAGGCTGATATTATTCTTGCTTTTGAGTTGCTTGAGGCGTACAGGGCACTCCCTTATCTCAAAAAAGGTGGGAAAATGATTGTGAATAATCAGCAGATTGACCCGATGCCTGTTATCACAGGTGCGGCAAAGTATCCTGAAAATATTGCGGAAAAGCTTTCAGATACAGTTGATACAACAGTTGTTGATGCTCTTGCTGCTGCAAAGGAAGCGGGCAATATCAAGGCTGTCAATGTGGTGTTAATCGGCGTTATGGCAAAAATGACCGATATACCTTATGAAAAGTGGGTTGAAACCATAAAAACAACCGTTCCGGAGAAATTTTTGGGCGTAAATCTCAAGGCATTTGAGATAGGATATAATCTTTAAAAAGAGGCGATAAAAAATGAAATACTGGCAGCAAGAATTTGAAACAATGCCACGTGAACAGATAAAAAAAGACCAAAGCGAAAAGCTTAAGTGGCAGGTTGAGAGAATGTATGAAAAGGTAGAACTTTTCAAGAAAAGAATGGACGAAATAGGCCTTAAACCTGAGGACATAAAGGGCGTAGAGGACCTCCACAAGCTTCCGTTTTCATACAAGCAGGATTTGAGAGACTATTACCCTTATGGACTGTTTGCTGTACCTATGAAGGACATAAGACGTGTCCATGCATCATCGGGTACAACCGGCAAACAAATTGTTGTTGGCTATACCGACCGCGACCTTGGACTGTGGGCAGATTGTTTTGCAAGAATGCTTATTGCAACAGGGGCGGATGAAAATTCGTTTGTCCATGTAGGTTATGGTCTTGGCCTTTTTACCGGTGGATTTGGTGCACACGATGGTGCAGTGAGAATTGGTGCAACAGCAATCCCGATTTCGGCAGGCAACACCCAAAGACAAATTCAGACTATGATTGACTTCGGCTCAACTGTTCTTTGTTGTACACCCTCTTATGCTATGTATCTTGGCGAAGTTATTGAAGAAATGGGTGTTAAAGACCAGCTTAAACTGAAAGCAGGTATCTTTGGTGCAGAGCCGTGGACCGAGGAAATGCGTGCCCAGATTGAAGAAAAACTGGGACTTAAAGCATATGATATTTATGGACTCTCGGAGATTATGGGTCCCGGTGTTTCTTATGAATGTGAATATCAGTGCGGTATGCACGTTTGTGAGGACCATTTTATTCCTGAAATAATTGACCCTGATACAGGCGAAGTTCTACCCGAGGGCGAATGGGGCGAGCTTGTGTTCACCACAATCACAAAAGAGGGCTTTCCGCTTATCAGATACCGTACTCGTGATATTTGTTCGCTCAACTATGAGCCTTGCAAGTGTGGCAGAACTCACGTAAGAATGAATAAGCCTCAGGGCAGAACGGACGATATGCTCATTATCCGTGGTGTAAACGTATTCCCGTCACAGATTGAAGAAGTGCTCCTCAAAATTGGCGGAGATATTACACCGAACTATCAGATTATAGTTGACCGCGAGAATAATACTGATACATTCCAGGTTAATGTGGAAATGAGCGAAGAACTTTTCTCTGATGGAATTAAAGCAATTCAAAAGGTTGAAAAACAGATTTCCGACAGCCTCAGAAGCACTCTTGGAATTGGGCCAAAGGTTAGTCTTGTTAACCCCAAATCCATAGAACGCAGCGAGGGTAAGGCAAAACGTGTTATTGACAAGCGTAAGCTTAGATAATTGAAAGGAGAAATTTTATGTTTATAAAACAGCTTTCGATTTTTGTTGAAAATAAAGTTGGCAGACTGCAGAGCATTATAAATGCCCTTGGTGAAAATGATATAAATATCAGTGCACTTTCCATCGCGGATACTACAGATTTTGGTATTCTGCGTATCATTGTAGATAATCCCGACAAGGCAAAGCTTGTGCTCAAAGGTATGGGTGTTATTTCCAAGGCGACAGATGTTGTTGCGGTATATATTGACGACCGCAGTGGTGGACTTGCGGCTGTTCTCAATCTGGTATCTGATGCGGGTATTGGTATTGAATATATGTATGCATTTCTTGGCAGAACCGAGGGCAAAGCTCTTATGGTTTTGAAAGCCGATGATGAGGTCAAACTTGAAAAAGTCCTGTCAGAAAATGGCATTGAACTTGCAAAGCCCGAAAAAATTTAAAAAATAAATAAAGAAGCTGCAAAAATTTGCAGCTTCTTTAGCTTTCTATATTTGATTGGAATGCTTGATTACAATATGCTTTTCAAATAAGCAGTGGGTGAAAGACCTACTGCTTTTTTGAATGAGCGTGAAAAGGTGTGGACAGAGGAAAAACCCAGCATATCAGAAATTTGACTGACAGAGTTATTTTTTTCTCTCAAGAGTTTTTTTGCTTCCTTTATCCGAAGGGAGGCATAATAGTCCATGGGGCTCATTGCGGTGCTTTCACGAAAAATTTTGCATAGCTGTGTTTTCCCCAAGAGAAAGTGCTTGCAGAGCTTTTCAAGGGAAACATTTGAATAAATATTGGATTTGAGATATTCACAGATTAGCTCAGCCAGAGAATTGTTGGCAATATCCCGGGAAGTTTTTCCTGGGAGCATCGTTTCACCCAGAGCACTTTCGTTTCGGATAAGGTGAATAAGAAGTTCAGTAAAATAACACCCAAGCAATTGAGATGAACCGAAAATGCCGGGCAAAAAGCGAAGCGAACTCTTGTCTTCATAGTCGCTTGGTATTTCACCGATGGCATTTTTTGCTTCCGAAAGAAAAAGGGAAAGGAGGGTGCGGGAGGTCTTGTCCAAGGAAAACGTTTTGTTCTTGAGTGAATGCATCATATCGCTGTCCACTGTGAAAGAAACTACAAGAAGATTACTTGCCACACAGTTGTCTGATATGTGGGCGTGCATTTCCATGGGTTCGTGAAAAATTGCCTGCCCCTGATTTAATGTACAGCCAATCCCGTTGGTTATGGCATTTATGCTGCCGCTGTCAACATAAACCATCTCCCAAAAATTGTGCTTTTCAGGAGCGTGGGAAAAGTTTTTGCTGAATTCAAAATAACAAATACTGTTAAAACCTTTGATTTCAAGGTCATTTTTTATAGGCTGAAGTTTAAACATAAAAACACCCTGCGAACAAAATGCTAAAAAGTGTGGAAATGCTGCTAAAGACATCCACCGGTTATTATTATATAATAAAAATAGCGAAAAATCAAGAAAAACTATGCTCAGGAGGGAAAATTTAAGATGAATGTACTTGCGATTGGATGTCATCCCGATGACATTGAAATTTCATGTTGCGGAACACTTGCAAAATGCGTGAAGCGTGGCGACAAGGTTACTGTGTGCCATGTGGCAAACGGAAATATGGGGCACGAAATCATTCCGCCAGACGAACTTCGGGTTATGCGCATAGGTGAAGCGAAAAAAGCGGGTTCACTTGCGGGAATTGAGGTTGTGACTCTTGATATTGGTGACTTGCTCCCTAACGGCAGTGATATAAAGCAACGTGATGCTGTGGTAGAGCTTATTATAAAGGTTCAGCCTGATTTTATTATAACACACGGACCAAATGACTATATGCCTGACCACAGAGAGGTTTCGAAGCTTGTTTTTGATGCATCTTTTGCAGCAAGCGTTCCTCAGTATGGCCCAAGCGGAAAGGCTGCTGTTGTTCCCATTTACTATATGGACAATCTGGCAGGGCTTAATTTCAATCCTACTGAATATGTAGACATAACCGATGAAATCGAACTTAAAATTGAAATGCTTGGATGTCACGAGAGTCAGCTCAAATGGATGCGTGACCACGACAACATAGACTTTGCTGATTTTGTGAGGACATGCTCAAAGTTCCGTGGACTTCAGTGTGGGGCACCTTATGCTGAGGCGTTCACTCAGGAAATGGCTTGGCCCAAAGTTGTGGCAAGGAGGTTGTTACCGTGAAAACAATAGCATGTGTTGGAATTTTGGTTGCTGACGTGATGGTGGAAACTGTTGAGCGTTACCCTGAAAAAGGTGTACTTGAACCGGTTAAAGCGATTACAATGCACAATGGCGGAAATGCTATGACAGCATCAATCAACACCAAAAAGCTGGGTGCAGAATCGTATATGGTTGGTATGGTAGGTGCTGATATGTTTGGTCAGTTCCTGAAAAGCCGTCTTGATGAAGCGGGTGTAAACACTCAGGGCCTCAAGATAAGCGACAAAGCACAGACATCTGCATCGGTACTTATGATTGATAAAAATGCAGAGCTTGAAAAGGTGATAGCAAAGCGTTTGGAGCCACTTGGAATAATCGGCGACGGCTTTAAGCCCAACACAAGATTTTCCCATTATGTATATTGCGAGCCGGATAGCGAGGATATTAAGACAATGCTTGAAGCGTCAAAGTCTGCAACGGGTAAGGAACCTATTGTTTGTGGCTCGTGCTTATCTGACCTTTCGGTTATTTCAAAATATGGAAGCAGCAGTGCGTATGCTTTTGGTATAGGACGTGATTTCAGTGAGCCGGGAGGAGCCCATCAGCCCAATGAGTATATTGAATGTGACAAGCTCGTGGAATATACAAAAACTATTGGTTCATACATATTACGGGTTTTAGGCTAAATTTTAAAAGGCAATATTTTGAATATTGCCTTTTTTGTTGCGTGAGACAGCAATATATGATAGAATATAGAAAAACCTATTGAAAAAGGACGGAAAAATGAAGAAGTTTGATGGATTACTTTTTGTAACAGACCTTGATGGAACGTTGCTAAAAAACGATAATACTGTATCAAAAGAGAATATTGATGCCATTGAATATTTTAAGTCTGAGGGTGGGAGGTTTACTTTCATCACCGGCAGACTTCCAATAGCATCAAGACGAGCACTCAATCTTGTAAAACCAAATGCACCCTGTGGCTGCATAAACGGAGGGAGTGTATTTGACCACGAAAAAAATGAAATTTTGAGGTCCGTAAACCTCTCAAGGGACGCACTTGAGTTGGTGGAATACGTGGATAAAAATCTGCCTGATATGGGTATTGAAGTGAATGCCCATGATAAAATATATTTTTGCAAAAAGAGCGTTGCCACCGAAAAACATCGTATGAGTGAAAATCATCCTGACTTGACGGCACATTATTATGATGTGAAAGATCCGATTGCCAAAATTCTTTTCGCCCACGAAGATGGAAAACTAATTGAAAAGCTTATGGAAGTTCTCGAAAAACACCCAAAAGCAAAAGATTTTGAGTTTGTACGTTCTGCGACGGAATACTATGAGATTTTGCCAAAAGGCATAAACAAAGGCAGAGCTGTTCTAACAATTGCCGACTTGCTTGGTATAGATCCTACAAAAACCATTGCGGCAGGAGATAATGACAACGATGCACCGATGCTGTCGATGGCTGGATTGGGTGTGGCAGTTTCAAACGCCTCGGATGCGGCCAAAAATGCGGCAAATTATATAACGGTGAGCAACGAAGAAAATGCAATAGCAAAAATTATTGAAGACCTTGAAAGTGGCAAAATATCCATATAAGTTTTTACAAAAAGTCCAAACCCTTGTGGTATGGACTTTTTTGTATCTTCGGTCTTTGTGATTTGATGATTAAATTTCAAATTAAATACTTTTTTCACACAAAGCCCCTGATTTTGTATAAATTACATTTGAATTATGTAAACCTATATGTTATCCTATGGAAGTGTCAGGCAGACACAAAATAAAATTTAGGAGGAAGAATAATGAAAAAGTTTTTTTCAATGTTGATTATCGCGGCTATGGCACTCACACTTTTTGTTGGTGTTTCAGCTGCCACAGTAAACAAAGTAAATCTTGGTAACGGTGTATGCGGAGTTGTTGTTATGGGAACGGTGACAGGAAACGGTTCGTTTTGCGAAAACCTTCCTTGCCTCGACCTTGAATGTATTTTAGGTGGACAGTGTGGCAACTCTTCCTGCGGGGATGCAGAGGTTGCCCCTCCCACAGAAGACAGCGATACCCCAACAGATGTTCCGGAGGTAATCCCTCCCACAGAGGACAATGATGCTCCCATTGTTACTCCTCCGGTAGAGGATAACGATACTCCATCTGGTGATTTGGATGATACCACACCTGAGGAGGATGCAAATACGCCGTCTGGCGAGTCTGAAATGAATGAATATGAAAAAGAGGTTATAAGACTTGTGAATGAAATAAGAGCAGAACATGGACTTTCGGCGCTTGTAGCAGACGAAGAACTGAGCCGTGTTGCAAGAATCAAGTCACAGGATATGAAAGACAATAACTATTTTTCTCATACCAGCCCAACTTATGGCTCACCCTTTGAAATGATGAAGAAGTTTGGCATTTCATACAAAACTGCAGGTGAGAATATTGCACAGGGACAGATAACTCCTCAGGCGGTTGTTAACGGCTGGATGAACTCATCAGGCCACAGAGCAAATATTTTGAATGCTTCTTACAACAGGATTGGTGTTGGCTATGTTGCAGAGGGCAACTATTGGACCCAGATGTTTGTGGGAAGATAAGAAATTTACAAAATTCCTCAGGTAAAATTTACCTGAGGAATTTTATTTTAGTGTTAAAATTTTCTGCACATAAAAAATGTGTTGTTGCAGAAAAATAATTTTTGGGAGATGATAAAGTGAGTAAATCAAAAAAGACTTACGGGAAAGAAGTATCAAAGCTTAGTTATAAAGACGAATGTGCATATGATATTTATGAGGATGAATTTGCTGAAATCAGGCTTTTTCCAGATGAATTTGCCGGAAGCACGGCTTCGGCGACAGAATGTACAGGACTTATTCAGGTGGCACCGGTAACTCCTGAACTTCAGGAAACTTATGACAGCGTGTATAGTTACAGACAAAAGAAACCTAGAAAAGGTGAAAAGAAGGACAAAAATTAAATAATGAAAAAAGACCTGCCATATAGCAGGTCTTTTTAAGTCCGGAATCATTCTATATAGTAAACTTTTGCATTCTTGTCACCAAAAATGTTAAGGATTTTATCCTCTGCATTTTCATCAAAATTTTCGATTTCAGGTTCTTTTACTTCGTTTGCACCATATTGACCAATCATACCGCCAAGATGCTGAATGTATGTGTTGTCATGCATTTCAGGGTAGGATTCCTGTTTGAGTGCAACAAGGTGAAGCATTCTGTAGGCACAGCGGTCAAAAATGTTGTTATGGATTGAGAAATTGCTTGCAGAGTTTTCATAGCTCCAGCCCTTGATGAGAGCAGGGGTATGATAGTTGTGGCGCTGTTGTCCCCAACCATAGCCTGAAAGTCTCAAGATATTGCCGCTCATAACAACATTATCCATATAGCTTCCAACGTCCATACCGTGTGAGCCAAGGAAATATTCGATACCGTATACACATTTTTCAAAAATATTGTCCGTGTAACGGATGTTTACCATAATTTTTTGCTTTCTCATATTTGACTGATGTGTTGCGCCGGCATCATAAGCTTGATAAATATAACAGTTTGAAACGATGTAGTCATCACAAGCGCCGTAAATTTCCACACCATTGCCGTAACGTGTCACCGAACCGCGTCCGCCTTCGGGATAGTTGGGATCGCCGCCGCCAAAACCTTGGATGTTTCCGCATATCTAGCCGATTTCACAGTTGGTAACATGAAGCCCTTTAACGTCACAAGCAGTTACTCCAAAACAATAGTATTTCATACAGATATTGTCTATAGTGATATTTGGTTTGTTCAATACATTGAATGCAACCTTGAAGGCAATAACTTCAATGGATTTGAAAACATCTCCGGGGTTACCTTTGTCGCATCTTAAGTACATTTCGCCAAGGGAAGGGGTATCAGATGCAGGATTTACAACAATAGGAATAGGAAAGTATTCACTGTCAGGACCGCCAAAATGGAGGAAAACACAGTAGTTCCAGAACATATCAAGGTCTTCAGTCATTTCGTTTTCCATAACAAAATCGCAGCTTTCGTCTTCACGACATACAAAGTGGAGGTCGCGGAATGAAGGAGTAAGCTTTCTGGAAACTGCCTCTCCATCGTTGAAAACCAATGTTCCGGGGTCGCCTATTCGCTTTGTGTATTTCCAGATGTTGTGTTTTTCGTCATACAGTTCCCAAAGAGAAGGGTCGGCAAGGTCTTCAATGTGACCATAAAACTTTGGTTTTTCACCTGTGCCGTACGCGCCGTAAGTAACGCCGGGCACAGCATTTATCATATATCCACGGAATATATCACCGCGCTTAAAAAGAACGGCATCACCTTCAAAAAGCCAGGTTCTGTTGACGCGGTTGGCAGTTTTCCATGCAGTTTCAGGAGTTTTGCCATCGTTTTGGTCATCACCATCTGTGCTTACGTAATATGTAGTGCCAGAAATGGTGAGGTTGTCTTCGGCACTAAGAATTTCTATTTTACGTTTTTCATACAATTCTTCGTTTTGTTTCAAAAAATCTGGTGTTGCTTTTAACATAAATGCTCCCCCTCGGAAAATAAAATATATGGATAAATTTCACTTTTAAAAAGCAATTAAAGTACAGCATACAGCAAAAAGAAAGTCACTAACTACAAATATTTTGTATTGACAGATTTTTATATAAACTTTTTTCAAAAATGTGAAATAAAATGCATAAAATATTTGCTTTTTCAGGGATAATGTGGTACAATATAAACTGTTATACAAAAACAGACGGGAGTGGAGATTGATGAAAGAAAATTTTCTTTTGAAAACAAAGATGGCACAGCATCTTTTTGATGATTATGCCAAGGATATGCCTATCGTTGACTATCATTGCCACCTCAATCCAAAGGACATTGCAGAGGACAAGGCTTATGAAAATATCACACAGATATGGCTTTATGGCGACCATTACAAATGGCGTTTTATGCGCAGTATGGGTGTTGACGAAAAATACATAACAGGTGATGCCAGCGATTATGAAAGATTTAAAGCGTATGCAAAAGCTATTGGATACGCTGCGGGAAATCCTCTTTATCACTGGACACAGCTGGAACTTAAAAGATATTTTGACATTGATGAATATCTTACTGAGGAAAGTGCAGACAGAATTTGGGAGAAAACAAGCGAAATTATTACAAGTGGTGATTTTACAACAAGAAAGGTTATTAAACGTTCAAATGTCAAACTTATCGGCACAACCGATGACCCAATCTACAGCCTTGATTATCACAAGCAAATCAAAGAACTGGCGGATTTTGATACTGTGGTTGTTCCTACATTCCGTCCGGACAAGGCTGTGAACATTGACCTTGACGGTTTTTGCGAATACATAAAAAAGCTTTCAGAAGTTGGAGAACAAGAAATCAAGTCTTATGAAGATTTAAAAGACGTTCTTTCGGCAAGACTTGACTTCTTCTGCGAGATGGGATGTCGAGCATCAGACCATGCGGTTGAAAATATGCCTTACTTGGTAACAAATGACAAGGAAGTTGACAAAATTTTAAAGACAGCTCTCAAGGGCAAAAAGGTATCGGCTGAAGATGCTGAAAAATATAAGACTGCACTTTTATTGTGGCTTGGCGAAGAATATGCAAGGCGAAACATTGTTCTTCAGATTCACGCAAGCGCGCTTAGAAACAATAATACAAGAATGTTTGAAAAGCTCGGCCCTGATACTGGTTTTGACTGTGTAGCTGACGTTCTTGAAATCAAAAAGCTCTCAGGATTTATGAATCATCTTGAAAAAATGGGTGCACTCCCCAAAACAATTCTTTATTCCCTTAACAATAAAGACAACATCACTATGGCGACACTTATGGGTTGTTTCCAGAGCGATGAAATCCCTGGCAAAATTCAACTTGGCTCTGCTTGGTGGTTCCTTGATACCAAGGATGGTATGGAAGAACAGATAAAGTGTCTTGCAAACGAAGGTGCCCTTGCTACATTTGTTGGTATGCTCACAGACTCAAGAAGCTTTTTGTCATATCCCCGCCACGAATATTTTAGGAGAATTCTCTGCAATGTCGTTGGACAGTGGGTTGAGGACGAAATGTTTACTGATAATGAAGAAATTCTTAAAGAACTTATCCAGAACATTTGTTCACACAACGCACAGCGTTTCTTTATGTAAAATATACTTTTAAATAAATTTCGGAGGATGAAAAAATGTTAAAAGAACAGGTAATTCAAAAAATAACAGATGTTGGTATTGTTGCGGTTGTTCGTGCTGAAAGTGCTGAACAGGCAAAGAAAATTGCTGATGCATGTATTGCCGGCGGTGTTCCCGCAATCGAGCTTACTTTCACTGTTCCCCATGCTGACAAGGTAATTGCAGAGCTTTCTGAAATGTATACGGAAGACGAAATTATTCTTGGCGCAGGCACAGTTATGGACTCAGAAACCGCAAGAATTGCAATTCTTGCTGGCGCACAGTACATAGTAAGCCCCTATTTTGATGAAAAAACAGCAAAGCTCTGCAATCGTTACAGGGTTCCCTATATGCCAGGTTGTATGACAATCAAAGAGGTTGTCGCAGCAATGGAGGCAGGTGCTGACATCATCAAGATATTCCCCGGCGAAGTGTTCGGGCCAAAGATTATCAAGGCAATCAACGGACCTATCCCACAGGCAAGAATGATGCCTACCGGCGGTGTTTCTGTTGACAATGTTGACGAATGGATTAAGGCCGGCGCTGTTGCTTGCGGTGCAGGAGGTGCACTTACTGCAGGCGCTAAAACTGGCGACTATGCAGCTATTACAGAAACTGCAAAGAAATTTGTTGAAAACATCAAAAAAGCAAGAGCTAAATAAGAATTTTAAAGGAGAGATTTAAAAATGGCAAAGAAAGTTGTTACATTTGGCGAAATTATGCTTAGACTTGCGCCAAACGGATATTACAGATTTTTTCAGAATGACCAAATGCAGGCTACATTCGGTGGCGGTGAAGCAAACGTTGCGGTATCACTTGCAAATTATGGCTTAGAATCAAGCTATGTTACAAAACTTCCAAAACACGCTATTGGTCAGGCGGCTGTTGACAGCCTCAGATACTTTGGCGTGGACACTTCGAAAATTGTTCGCGGCGGCGAAAGAGTTGGTATCTACTACCTTGAAAAAGGTGCATCACAGCGAGGCTCTGTTTGTATCTATGACAGAAAGTATTCTGCAATCCAAATGGCTGACAAAGCTGATTTTGACTGGGACGCAATTTTTGAAGGTGCTGATTGGTTCCACTTTACAGGTATCACACCGGCGCTTGGTCCCAATGTTGTTGAAATCTGCAAGGATGCCTGCAAGGCTGCAAAAGCCAGGGGTGTGAAGATTTCTTGTGACCTCAATTACCGTGGAAAGCTTTGGACACGTGACGAAGCAAGGGCTGCAATGACAGAGCTTTGTCAGTATGTTGACGTTTGCATCTCAAACGAAGAGGATGCAAAGGATGTATTCGGTATCGAGGCAGAGGGAACAGATATCTATGGCGGAAAGCTTAACCACGAAGGCTATAAAAGTGTTGCAAAACAGCTTGCTGACAAGTTTGGCTTTGAAAAGGTTGCTATCACACTCCGTACTTCAATTTCTGCAAGTGATAATGACTGGGCAGGTATGCTCTATGACGGCGAAGATTATTATTTCTCAAAGTCATATCATCTTCACATTGTTGACCGTGTAGGTGGCGGTGACTCGTTCGGTGGCGGACTTATCTATTCACTTCTCAGCGGTAAATCATCAAAGGATGCTATTGAATTTGCTGTTGCGGCATCCGCACTCAAACACTCAATTGAAGGTGACTACAACCGTGTGTCAGTAAGCGAAGTTGAAAAGCTTGCCGGTGGTGACGGTTCAGGTAGAGTTCAGAGATAAAGGATTTTCAAGAGCGTGCGGCTGTCGTATGCTCTTGATTTTGATTTATTTAAAAAGAGTTTTTAGAAGAAAGATAGTTAGGAGATATTTATATGCGATTTGAGTTGATCAAAGAATTGCTTGATAGATTTACCAACTGGAGAATTCCCGGTGCGGCGATAGTTTTAAAGCAGGGCGGAAAGGAAATTTTTAAATACAGTGCAGGTTATGCTGACCTTGAAAATAAGCTTCCAATGACAGGAGAAGAAACACTTAATATGTATTCTTGTTCAAAGGTGGTTACGGTGGTTTCTGCACTTCAGCTTTTGGAAAGAGGAATCTTTCTCCTTGATGATCCTCTTTATGATTTTATTCCTGAATTTAAGGATATGTATGTAAAGAATGAGGATGGAGAAATAGTAAAAGCAGAAAATCCCATAACAATGCGCCACCTCTTTACAATGTCAGCGGGTTTTGACTATTCTCTTAAAAGTGAGGGCTTAGAACGTGCTAAGGAATGGACAAATGGCAAGATGGATACGCTTGAGGCAATAAAAGGTCTTGCGACAGAACCTCTTCATTTTCAGCCGGGAAGCCGTTGGGCATACAGTCTTTGTCACGATGTTCTGGCTGCTGCTGTGGAGGTTATTTCGGGCAAAAAATTCAGTGAATATGTGAAGGAAAATGTTTTTGGTCCTCTTGGTGTGACTGAACTTTCGTATACACGCCCACAAAGTGTAAAGGATAAAATCGCAGAGCAGTATGAGTTTATACCAAGTGAAAAATGTGACAAAAATGATATATTGATCCCTGCTCCAAGCGGTGACGGATGTTGGAAAAATGTCGGCAAGGATGTAATGTATCAGCTTGGCGAGAACTATGAAAGTGGCGGTGCAGGTCTTGCAATTTGTGCCTCCGATTATTCAAAGTTTGCAGATGCACTTGCAAATTATGGCAAGTGCCCGAATGGCGAGAGACTTTTGTCAAAGGGTGCAATAAGACTTCTTGCTGAGGACCAGCTCACTCCTTATGGAATTCCGAAGTTTGATTGGCCGCAGTTTGAAGGTTATACATATGGTCTTGGTGTAAAGAAAATGTCCGACATTGCCAAAGGTGGTGCAATAGGAACAACGTCCGAATTTGGTTGGGACGGTGCGGCTGGTTCTATTGCATTTATTGACCCAGAAAATGAATTTTCGGTATTTTATTCACAACATATGTTAAATCCTCAAGCGACGATTATTAACAGTAGAGTGAGAAATGTGGTTTATGCAGCAATGAACTTATAAAATTCTTTTTGAATAATGCCATAAATACTTGATTTTTGGCGAAAAGTGTTATATAATGTTTGGATATACAATAATGAGATAGGAGAATTTGAAAATGGCATATTATTTTAATGAACCTTCACATACTTTCAGTGAATATTTGCTTGTTCCCGGCTATTCTTCTGCAGAATGCATGACAAGCAATGTGAGTCTCAAGACCCCTTTGGTTAAGTTCAAAAAGGGTGAAGAGCCAGCTATAACCATGAATATCCCTATGGTTTCTGCTATAATGCAGTCTGTTTCAGGAGAAAAGTTGGCTATTGCCCTTGCAAAAGAGGGTGGAGTTTCCTTTATTTATGGTTCTCAGAGCATTGAAGACGAAGCTGCGATGGTGAGACGTGTTAAAAACCACAAGGCAGGCTTTGTGGCGAGCGATTCAAACATAAGGCCCGATCAGACTCTTGCTGACCTTTTGGAGCTTCGTGCAAAATCAGGTCATAATACTGTGGCAGTTACCGAAGATGGCACGGCAGATGGAGTCCTTTTGGGTATTGTTACACCCCGCGATTATCGCGTTAGCCGTATGGACCCAAATACAAAGATTGAAGAGTTTATGACGCCTTTTTCAAAGCTTATATACGCACCTGAGGGTACAACCCTTAAGGCAGCAAATGATATTATCTGGGACAACAAGCTCAATTCACTTCCTATTGTTGATGACAAGCAGAGACTGGTGGCTTTTGTTTTCAGAAAGGACTATGATGCTCACAAAGAAAATCCAATGGAGCTTCTTGATAGTTCAAAGAGATATGTGGTTGGTGCGGGAATAAACACCCGTGATTATGAGGAAAGAGTTCCGGCTCTTATTGAAGCAGGTGCAGACGTTCTTTGTATCGACTCATCAGAGGGCTTCTCTGAATGGCAGGCAAGAACACTCAAGTTTATCCGTGACAAGTATGGTGACAGCGTAAAGGTTGGGGCAGGAAACGTGGTTGACCGCGAGGGATTTATGTTTTTGGCAGAAGCCGGTGCTGACTTTATCAAAATCGGTATTGGCGGCGGTTCAATCTGTATCACCCGTGAGCAAAAGGGTATAGGAAGAGGCCAGGCAACTGCTGTTCAGGAGGTTGCTGCAGCAAGAGATGAATATTTCGAAAAGACCGGAATTTATATTCCTATCTGCTCTGACGGCGGTATTGTTCACGACTATCACATCACTCTTGCTCTTGCTATGGGTTCTGACTTTGTAATGCTTGGCAGATACTTTGCAAGATTTGATGAAAGCCCGTCAAACAAGGTTTCTGTTAACGGAAATTATATGAAAGAGTATTGGGGCGAAGGTTCTGCGCGTGCAAGAAACTGGCAGAGATACGATATGGGGGGAGCACAAAAGCTTTCATTTGAAGAAGGTGTTGATTCATACGTTCCATATGCAGGAAGCCTTAAGGACAATGTTGCACTCACACTTAACAAGGTTAAATCCACAATGTGTAACTGTGGTGTGCTCAGTATTCCTGAACTTCAAAAGAATGCGAAGATGACGCTTGTTTCTGCTACAAGTATAGTAGAAGGCGGCGCTCATGACGTTGTTCTTAAAGAAAAAAGTGTCAGCCCTGCAAAATGAAGCGTACAGTCCGTAAATTAAACGGCCTTCACCCACTTCATCCAAACGGAAGTCTGGTCTTTTGTGAGACTTGCGAAAAAATTCTTGGCAGCATAAACGAGCGAGGGTATAATTATATCAACATTGCGCTTGTCTGCACTTGTGGAAATTATGGAAAGATTGAAATCATCAAAGGCGGACATAAAAATGACATTACCAAAAGTGTAAACAAAATGCCAAAGACAAATCTTAATGTGAATATTTGTCGCAAGTGCGAAAGACCATTGTTTCAGATTACAGATGGTAGGGTAAAAAGTTATTCCTTTTATGCGGAATGTGTTTGCGGTGAAAGGTATGACAGAAAGGTTACTTTTGACAAAAGACTGGGCGAAACATTGAAAAAATATTCAGAAATAAAGAAAACCTTGCAACCTTAAGTGTTGCAAGGTTTTTTGTAGCATAGAGAAAACTATTTTTCCAAAATAAGGATTTCATCAAAAGGTCGCTTGGGAACATTTATTTTTTTATTTTCATCCTCGAAGTATTTAATGCTACCAGAAAATTCACATGCTTTGCTTTCCTGTGCAGGATAGCCAAGGGCAAGGACATAGAGAAGTGAAAAACGTTCATTATCAAGAGAAAGAATGTCCATGATTGGTTCTCGCGAAAGAGCTCCAATCCAACAGCTTGCAATACCTTTTTCAAAGGCACCAAGCATCATTGATGTCACAGCAGCACCGGCCTCTACCTCAAATGAGTCTTTGATGGTTTTGTCACCAAGCACCGCAATATATGCGGTGGGGCGCTCATCTTTTTTTGGTGATCCGTCGGTGAGGTATCCTGCCCACTTTGTGTTCGGGAAAACTTTATCACATAATTCCTCGTCCTGAATTACTGCAAATTTAAGTGGCTGCAAATTTGCGGGATATGCACAGAGCCTTGCGTATTCAACGAGGTCAAGAATAGCTTCTTTTGGAAGAGGCTGTTGGCTGAATTTTCTGATTGTACGGCGTTTTTTCAATGCTTCTGAAACATTCATAAAATCATTCCTTTCAAAGCCCGGCATCAGCCGGCGATATCGGCCTTTTTCACAGCATAGTAGTAGTAAAGATACTGCTGAGCAACACCGCCAAAGTTTCCAAAGGTTTTTTTTGCAAATACGGGAATATCCTTTTCCTCGACTCCATAAAGGTCAGCGAGAATACGTTTTATCCATACATCCTGCGGAAAGGTTTTGTATCTGCCAAGTGCAAAAAGAAGAACACAGTCAGCAACCTTGTTGCCAACTCCGTTTATTTTCATAAGTTCTTTTTTTGCATCTTTGTCATTCATGGTTTGTATTGCATCCAGAGAAATTTCTCCCGATACTACTTTCTGTGCTGCATCAAGAAGATATTTGTCACGAAATCCTGCACGGATAATTTTCAGGTCATCGACGCTGAGCTTTGCTAAAGTTTCAGGAGTAGGAAAACCAAAAAATGTTTTGCCTTCAAATTCGATTCTTTCACCGAAATTCTCGCAGAGTGCTGAAACAATTTTCTTTATCCTTGGAATATTATTATTTGCAGAAATTATAAAGGTGATAATGGTTTCCCAGAGATCCTGCTTCAAAATTCTTATTCCGCGACCTTTCTCAATAGATGGGCGGAGGAGCTCATTGGTCCACAGAGCTTCTTCGATTACGTTATAGTCACTTGAAAAGCTTAGATATCTGCTCCAGAAAATCAGGTCAGGGTTTGAGCTTTCAAGATAAATTGTGTTTTCATCGTGATAGTACATTTTTGCGGCGTGATTTTTCACAACGCCCCAAAACACGCCATTTTCATCCTTTTCCCAACGAAAACACTGTCCGCAGAGGAAGGTTTCGTCAAGGCTTAGGTGGTCAATATTATAAAGCTTTATCATAAAATTTTAAATCCTTTCTTAGGATTTTGAAACCAAAGATTTAATGAATATGTTTATATTTTTTGCAATAATGGAGGTGCTGTGTTCAACCGCCATTCCCAGAGTTGATTGAATCAAGGCTGAAATATCGGGAACATTGCACGGATAACGGAGGGAAACTTCAACAGAAATATCGATATAACCATTTATATCGGAATAGCTCTGGATTTTAAAAACGTCCACCACCTCAGGAATTTGAGACAATTCATACCTGCAGATTTCGGCAATAACTTTTGGCGAAATTTTAAAGCTTCCTAGATAGCTGTAGGTAGGTCTCATAACTGTTTTCTCAAGGGAAAGGTCGCGTTTTTCGGGTAAGATAAGAGAATTCAGGAAATAACCCGAAAATTGTTTTTTAACTTCTAAAACGGGAGCGGGGATAATATGCTTTCCGTGCTTTTCACGCATTGTTTTTGCAGTGTTTATTTCATCGGGAGTGGCAAGCTCTTCAATCTGGAAAATTCTTTCAGGGGCTGGAAGCTCAAGACGAGATGCAATTTCAAAAATCATACGGTCAGATGTGCCAAGGATAAGCACGGATTTTAAATCGTGGTCTCTTATTGAGATTTTTATACTCTGCGCATGATTGTCATTGGCAAAAATTGCAGATTTAACAGATGCCATCTTGGTTTTTTCGTGCTTAGCAGATTTCCCCGCAAGAATTCTGTTTCCTGAAATAAGCAGACCATCATCAATAATAGCCTCAATATTATGCTCACGGGCAAGTTCGGTGCATTGAAAACTTTTTCCTGTACCTGACTTACCAACAAGGGCGAAAACACGCATAAAATCAAACCTCGTTTTTGTTTTTTTTGGAAATTTTGTAGCAAAGCCTCATCAGACTGTCACCAAGGTGAATATTTTCAACAACTACGTCATCCCTTTTTGCAAGCTCTGCATAGGAAAAGTTGAGAAATGCTTTGATTCCCATGTCATAAAGCTCGTTTGCAACCTGATTTGCCACAACTCGCGGAACAGAAAGTATCGCCATGGTGGGACATTCCATTTCAATGAATGATTTGACTTCTTTGTAGTCCAAAACGGTAAGGTTCTGAATTTTCATACCGATTTTTTGAGGATCGGTATCAAAAATACCCACAAGATTGAAACCGCGCTTTTCAAAGTTAGTATTCCGTGTAAGAGCATGACCTATGTTTCCCACACCTACGAGGATTGCTTTGTATTTGAAATCAAGTCCCAAAATCTTTGCAATCTCTCCATAAAGATATTCAACATTATAGCCATATCCTTGTTGACCAAAACCGCCAAAGCAGTTGAGGTCCTGACGTATCTGTGAAGCGGTTATTCCCATACGTTGGCTGAGCTCTTTTGATGATATACGCTCAATCCCGAGACTAAGAAGCTCTCCCAAATATCTATAATATCTTGGTAGACGCTTGATAACCGATGATGATACAGGTTTTTCCATTAGATTTCCTCCGTTTTTGGCAAATAAATAAGAAATTAAAGCATTCCTTTTAATGTGTCACCTACTGCAAGCAAAAATTCTTCCGTATTGACTTTTTTCTTGTTTTCAAGATTTGAAAGGAGATAAAGGTCCCCTGTCATTATGCCGTCTTCAATAGTTTTGATAGTAGATTTTTCGAGTTTTTCAGCAAAGTCAACCAGGTCAGAAAGTCCGTCAAGCTCACCTCTTTTGCGAAGTGCACCGGTCCATGCAAAAAGGGTTGCTACACTGTTTGTAGAGGTTTCTTCGCCCTTTAAATGCTTGTAATAGTGCCGCTGAACTGTGCCGTGCGCAGCTTCGTATTCATAAGTTCCGTCAGGAGATACCAAAACAGAAGTCATCATTGCAAGGCTGCCATAGGCTGTAGCTACCATATCAGACATAACATCGCCGTCATAGTTTTTGCAAGCCCAGATATAACCACCCTCTGAACGTACAACTCGAGCAACAGCATCGTCGATAAGGGTGTAGAAATATTCAATGCCTGCTGCATCAAATTTCTCTTTATATTCAGTTTCAAATATTTCGTTAAAGATATCCTTGAATCTGTGGTCATATTTCTTTGAAATGGTGTCTTTTGTAGCAAACCAGATGTCCTGCCTTGTATCGAGAGCGTAATTGAAGCAACAACGTGCAAAGCTTCCGATTGACTGGTCGATATTGTGAAGACCCTGGATGATACCGCCGCTTTCACCAAATTCATGGATAGTCTGATGGATTTCGTTTCCGTCCTTGTCTGTGCATACAAGCTCGCATTTTGAACCTGCTTCAACCTGCATTTCGGTGTTTTTGTAAACATCGCCATATGCGTGACGGGCAATGGTAATAGGCTTTGTCCATGTAGGAATGTAAGGGGTAATGCCCTTTACAATAATGGGAGCACGGAAAACAGTTCCGTCAAGGATCGCACGGATTGTGCCATTTGGTGATTTCCACATTTCCTTGAGGTTATATTCCTTCACACGTTCTGCATTAGGTGTGATTGTAGCACATTTAACAGCAACACCATATTTTTTTGTGGCATAAGCCGAGTCAAATGTAACCTTATCATCTGTTTCGTTTCTGTATTCAAGACCGAGGTCATAATATTCCGACTTTAGGTCAACGTAAGGAAGAATGAGGATGTCTTTTATCATCTTCCATATAATTCTTGTCATTTCGTCTCCATCCATCTCGACGAGAGGGGTGGTCATTTTGATTCTTTCCATTTTGTAGTTTCCTTTCCTTATCTTATTTTGAGGATTCTCTTGTGTAATTAAGCAATCCGCCTGCCTTAATCATAGCACGCTGACGCTCTGACAAATCAACCTTTACTTTAAAGTCAAAGCCTTTTGAAGTGTTTGTAATGGTAAGTTCGTCTTCGTGTGTGATTATATTTTCAAGATCGCACATCTGAAGTTCGTCCAGCTGGTCAATTCTGTCATAATCAGCCTCATCCACAAAAGTAAGAGGAAGAATGCCCGCATTTATGAGATTTGCCATATGAATTCTGGCAAAAGATTTCACGATTACAGCCTTGACACCAAGATAAAGGGGAGCAAGAGCCGCGTGTTCACGGGATGAGCCTTGACCATAGTTGAGACCGCCAACGATTATGCTCTTTCCAAGTTCAAGTGCACGGCTTGGGAACTTTTCGTCGCAAACTGTGAAACAGTGCTCTGAAATCTTCGGGATATTTGAACGAAGCGGGAGGATTTTTGCTCCTGCCGGCATAATGTGGTCTGTTGTGATGTTGTCGCCAACCTTGAGACTGCATTTTGCTGTGATTTCACCGCTCATTGCATCAGATACAGGGAAAGGCTTTATGTTTGGTCCACGGAGCACCTCAACGCTGTCCATATCTTCAGCGGAGGCGGGAGAAACAACCATATTGTCGTTTATTGTGAATATTTCAGGAATTTCAAATTTTGGCATATCACCTAAAGAACGTGGGTCGGTGAGAACACCGGAAAGAGCAGAAGCAGCCGCAAGCTCAGGTGAAACAAGATAAATCTGTCCGTCTTTTGTGCCGCTTCGACCTTCAAAGTTACGGTTGAAAGTTCTTAGCGAAATTCCGCCGGAATTGGGCGACTGTCCCATACCGATACAAGGACCGCAGGCGCTTTCAAGGATTCTTGCGCCGGCATCAATCATATCAGAAAGTGCGCCGCAATCAGCAAGCATATTGAGAACCTGCTTTGAGCCCGGTGCAATAGAAAGGGAAACATCGGGATGAACAGTTTTTCCTTTTAGAATATATGCAACCTTCAGCATATCAAGAAGAGAAGAGTTTGTGCAAGAGCCGATGCAGACCTGGTCGATTTTCATTTCGCCGATTTCTGCAACGGATTTAACATTATCAGGTGAATGAGGACACGCTGCAAGGGGAACAAGCTCGCTGAGGTTAATTTCAACTGTTTCGTCATATACAGCATCACTGTCTGCTGAAAGGGGTGTGAAGTCTTCTTCTCTTTGCTGAGCTTTCAAAAATTCAAGGGTAATCTCATCTGAGGGAAAAATGGAGGTGGTAGCACCAAGCTCTGCACCCATATTGGTGATGGTGGCACGCTCGGGAACAGAAAGTGTTTTGACACCTTCGCCTGTGTATTCAATTATCTTTCCAACTCCACCTTTTACTGAAAGGCGTCTCAAAACTTCAAGGATTACGTCCTTTGCAGCAACCCAAGGCGAAAGCTTTCCTGTAAGGTTTACTTTTACAATTTTGGGACAAGTGATATAGTATGTACCGCCGCCCATAGCAACAGCGACATCCATACCGCCGGCTCCAATTGCAAGCATACCAATGCCGCCGCCTGTGGGTGTGTGGCTGTCAGAGCCTATCAGTGTTTTGCCGGGCTTGCCAAAACGTTCAAGATGAACCTGATGACAAATTCCGTTGCCCGGACGTGAAAAATATATTCCGTGTTTTTTGCAGACACTGCCGATGAAGCGGTGGTCATCTGCGTTTTCAAAACCGCTTTGCAGGGTGTTGTGGTCAATATATGCAACCGACTTTTCGGTCTTCACTCTGGGAACGCCCATAGCTTCAAATTCAAGATATGCCATTGTTCCTGTGGCGTCCTGGGTAAGAGTTTGGTCAATCTTGATACCTATTTCCTGACCGACAATCATTTCCCCTGAAACCAGGTGATTTTTAATAATCTTTTGTGCAAGTGTAAGTCCCATAAAATATGTCCTCCAAAAATAAACATAATACCATAATATTTTATACAAAAAACGCCTTTTTGTCAAGTTTTGAGCAACACAAAAATAAACGATAAAAAAATGCAGGAAAGACAAAAAATTGTATACATTTTAAGTTTACATAATTGTTACAATTCACGTTATCCACAAAGTTATCCACAAGTGAAACCGCGAAGTCAAGACAAAAAAAGGATATTTTAACATTATTAAGAAAAATTTGGTAAATTATGCTGTGGAAAATTTTGCGTTGTTAAAAATATGCTAACGGGTCATATAAAAGATTTTATCTTCTGAGTGTTAAAAGTGTTATAGGCGAAGGATGGATTTTACCTAAAATCAAAAGCATATGATTGAGGCTATTTTATTTTAGCATTTTAATTACATTGAATTGTTGCTTTTAAAATTGGGATATGGTATAATAATTTCAAGCTTTGCTTGAAATCATCGATATGAATTCTGGCGAATTCTCGATATGTCGCTATCGCGACGGGATTTATATCATATCGAGTTTTGTAGGGGCAATTCACGAATTGCCTGAAAAACATATCAATTTTACTAAGTAAAAATATCGAGCAAACTTTAGTTTGCATATCGACAAATTTTTTTGTCCCTAACTTGACAAAATCATATAAAGACTGTACAAAGAAGATGACATCGGATTTTCCCAGTGTTTATGCGGGTTTGAAGCATCTTTACAAAAATTAACCAAAGACATTTTATGTAGATGCCAAGGGTATTCTGACCAA
>JAGAUW010000011.1 GCA_017620615.1 Clostridia bacterium
ACGCCTTGTTTATCATATCCATTTCCTTCTTACAATCCTTATACTTGAAGTCCATTTCCTTGCCGCCAACGATTGCAGGAAGCTCCGCAAGGTCAGCGGGAACAGTCCAGTCAAGAGTGATATTCGAGAATGGTGCCTGAGTTCCCCAACGGGACGGTGTATTTACGCCGTAAATAAATGATTCAATGCACTTTTTAACCTGGTCATAGCTGAGGTTGTCCACCTTTACAAAAGGCGCAAGATATGTATCAAAAGAGCTGAACGCCTGAGCACCTGCCCATTCATTCTGCATAATTCCAAGGAAGTTTACCATCTGGTTACAAAGGGTAGCAAGGTGACTTGCAGGAGAAGATGTAATCTTTCCCTCAACGCCGCCAAGACCCTCCTGAATAAGCTGTTTAAGTGACCAGCCTGCACAATAACCTGTGAGCATAGAAAGGTCGTGAATGTGAATATCCGCATTTCTGTGAGCGTTGGCAATTTCCTCGTCATAAATTTCACTGAGCCAATAATTCGCGGTGATAGCACCCGAGTTTGAAAGAATAAGCCCTCCCACCGAATATGTAACAGTAGAATTTTCCTTAACACGCCAGTCATTGATTTTTACGTAATTGTCAACAACCTCTTTGTAGTCAAGGATGGTTGACTGCATATTACGCATTTTTTCATGCAGCTTTCTGTAAAGGATGTATGCCTTTGCAACATCAGCATACCCAGCCTGAACAAGAACAGACTCCACGCTGTCCTGAATATCTTCAACAGATATTGCCTCCTCCTTCACCTTTGGCTCAAAGTCAGCTGTAACTTTCAGCGCCAAAAAGTCTATAATGTTCTGATTGTATTGTCTGTTTTGAGCCTCAAAGGCCTGAAGCATAGCGTCACTGATTTTGGACAAATCAAACTCAACAAGCTTGTTATCTCTCTTTTTTACCTTATACATAATTTCCCCTCCGTTTTTCTATCAGCTTTTCTGCTGTAATTTTTATTTATATTCCTCTCAAAGCAGCGTCGGGAACGTATCCCCTTGCCGCCTTGAGCAAATTTTCCATTTCTTCTTTTGTAAATTCCAATAAGGTCTTATCAGGAACACCATCGCTCATTTTAAACCCCTGCAGAAAATATCTCTTCTCCCCCGCAATCATTTTTGCCATTTCAGCGACGTCTTCTTCGGCATGTATTCCCTTTACCAAAGTTGTCCGGAATTCATGTTCTATCTTTGATTTTTTCAATATTTCAATGGATTTTTTAATGCTTTCGGCATCAAAGTTATCTATGCCAACTGCCGCGCCGTACTGGGGCAAAGAATTTTTTATATCCATAGCTACATAATCAACCGAGCCGCTTGCCAAAGCCGTTTCAAGCATCTTGGGGAAGCATCCGTTGGTATCAAGCTTCACAAGGAATCCCATATCCTTTATCTTTTTCAAGAATTCAAAGACCTCTTTGTGCATAAGGGGCTCACCGCCGCTTACACAAACTGCATCCAAGACGCCTTTGCGTCTATCAAGAAACGAAAAAAACTCACCCTGAGAAAGAAAATCCCCATTTTCATCAAAAGCAAGCGCAGAATTATGACAAAAAGGGCATCTTAAGTTGCATCCGCCAAGAAAAACCGTGCAAGCCACTCTTCCCGGAAAGTCAAGCAAGGTTGTCTTCATAAGTCCGCAAATTTTCACCGAAACCCCTCCTTTTCAGCACTTTTCAAGCCTTTGAGGGGCTTGTATGTATTTTTTATTAAAACACAATATATTGGTTTTAAAAGATTTAAAACGCACTACATATGCTATTATATAGTAGCAAAATTTGTTTGTCAACATCAATTCCGGACTGTTTTTATCTTACAGTTTTTTACATATGCCTCAAAGCCTTGCGGCAGTAGATTTTGCCGAATTTAGTAAAAAAATGTAAAATAAAACTTTGTTTATTTTGACGAATTTTGTCATACTGTTTTGTGGAAAATTTTCCATATAATGTTGCAACAAAACAACCCTAAACACAATATCTTGTGTTTGGGCTGTTTCCTCTTGATTTACTACTTAATTTTTCATGGTAATTCATCAAAACCATATTTCCTGCATATTTCATTAATCTTTTTCATAGTTTCCGTTTCTGAAACTCCAAAATCCATCAAGACCGGCTGCAGTTCTTTTATCAATGCTATCTCCCGCTCATCTTCTCTCCCCAGATATTTAGAAATTTCATCGTCCGTTGTTTTTCCCATCATTCCGGTTGCTACCGCTACTCCATATAATTCAATAAATCTTTTCACTCTAAATCCTTCCATTCTAACATTTTATTGGTTGTGTTGTTTTATATTGTTTTATATTATTTTAAAGTATTTTAAAGCATTTGTCAATATTCAGTCCTGTTTTCTTGTATAATTCTTTTGTAGAATACTTACATTAACTGTGAGGTGATATTATGAAACCGTTAAAAGAAAGCATCAGTATAACCATTGATAGTGATATTTTGGCAAAAGCAAGGCAAGAAGCCGAAAAGGATGACCGTTCTCTTTCGCAATATATAAACATAGTCCTGAAACAACATATAAACAATCTCAACAAAAAATAGCGGAGAAAACTTTCTCCGCTATTTTTTTGCAAAAAAATGGTCATCTTGCGATGACCATTTTTAAATCAGCTTAAATCAGCTCGGTTATTATTCAATAACTTCAGTAACAACACCTGAACCAACTGTACGGCCGCCTTCGCGGATAGCGAAACGAAGACCTTCTTCGATAGCGATTGTAGTTGTAAGTTCAACAGTCATTGTAACATTGTCACCAGGCATACACATTTCTGTGCCTTCAGGAAGGTTTACAACACCTGTAACGTCAGTTGTTCTGAAATAGAACTGAGGTCTGTAGTTTGTGAAGAAAGGTGTATGACGTCCGCCTTCTTCCTTAGTAAGAACGTAAACTTCGCCCTTAAACTTTGTGTGAGGTGTAATTGTACCGGGTTTTGCAAGAACCTGTCCTCTTTCGATTTCGTTTCTCTGAACACCACGGAGAAGAGCACCGATGTTATCACCAGCTTCAGCCTGATCAAGAAGCTTTCTGAACATTTCGATACCAGTAACAACAACCTTGCGTGTTTCGTCAGAAAGACCAACGATTTCAACTTCGTCAGAAAGGTTGAGTGTACCCCTTTCAACTCTACCTGTCGCAACTGTACCACGGCCTGTGATTGAGAACACGTCTTCAACAGGCATAAGGAAAGGAAGATCGCTCTTTCTTTCAGGTGTAGGAATGTATGCATCTACTGCATCCATAAGTTCCTTAATGCAAGCATATTCAGGAGCTGAAGGATCTGTTGAATCAGATTCGAGAACTGCAAGACCTGAACCCTTAACGATCGGGATTTCATCACCCGGGAATTCGTATTCTGAGAGAAGGTCACGAATTTCCATTTCAACGAGTTCGAGAAGTTCGGGATCGTCAACCTGGTCAACCTTGTTCATGAAAACAACGATCTTCGGAACGCCAACCTGACGTGAAAGAAGAATGTGTTCTCTTGTCTGAGGCATAGGACCATCAGCTGAAGAAACAACGAGGATAGCACCATCCATCTGAGCTGCACCTGTGATCATGTTCTTAACGTAGTCAGCATGTCCAGGACAGTCAACGTGAGCATAGTGACGAGCTTCTGTTTCGTATTCAACGTGAGCAGTAGAGATTGTGATACCTCTTTCTCTTTCTTCCGGAGCTTTGTCGATCATATCGTAAGCTTCGTACTGTGCCTTACCGTCCATAGCAAGCACCTTTGTGATTGCAGCAGTAAGAGTTGTTTTACCATGGTCAACGTGGCCGATTGTACCAATGTTAACATGGGGTTTGGTTCTTTCATATTTAGCTTTTGCCATTATTAGTTCCTCCTAACTTATATAAGTTAATTATTTACTGTTTATTATTTTACTACAATTTTGCACAGTTTTCAATAGCTTTTTTGAAAAAAGTTCTAAAAATCTGTACAATTATTCGCCGCTTGTTCTGGCGCTGATAATCTTATCCTGAACAGACTTGGGAACTTCACTGTAGTGTGAAGGCTCCATTGAATACTGTCCACGACCCTGTGTTCCTGAGCGGAGAACGGTTGCATAACCGAACATTTCTGAAAGTGGAACATCTGCTGTTACCTGAGTAACACCACCGCTACGAGATTCCTGGCACTTAATCATACCACGTCTTGAGCTAAGGTCACCGATAACAAATCCAAGATAATCATCAGATGTGATAACGTTAACAAGCATGATAGGTTCTTTGAGCACGGGGTCTGACTTTCTCATAGCTTCTTTGAATGCCATAGAAGCAGCAATCTTAAACGCCATTTCAGAAGAGTCAACTTCGTGGTATGAACCATCATAAAGTGTAGCCTTAAGGTCAACTACGTTGTAGCCTGCAAGAACACCATTGAGCATAGCACTCTGAATACCTGCGTCAACAGCTGGAATATATTCCTTGGGAACAGCACCGCCGACAATCTTATTTTCGAAGATATAACCTTCGCCTTCGCCCAGAGGCTCAAACTTAACAAGAACGTGTCCGTACTGACCTTTACCACCTGACTGACGAGCATACTTGTGGTCAACGTCAACTTCTTTTCTGAATGCTTCACGATAAGAAACCTGAGGTTCACCAACGTTTGCTTCTACCTTAAATTCACGCAAGAGTCTGTCAACAATGATTTCAAGGTGAAGCTCACCCATACCTGCGATGATTGTCTGACCTGTTTCTTCATCTGTATATGTCTTGAATGTTGGGTCTTCTTCTGCAAGCTTCGCAAGAGCAATACCCATCTTTTCCTGACCAGCTTTTGTTTTGGGCTCAATAGCCACACGGATAACCGGTTCAGGGAAGTTCATTGATTCAAGAACGATAGGATGCTTTTCATCACAAAGAGTTTCACCTGTTGTTGTATTCTGGAGACCAACTGCAGCTGCAATGTCGCCTGAATAAACTATATCAAGGTCTTCTCTGTGGTTTGCGTGCATCTGAAGAATTCTACCTATACGTTCACGCTTGCCTTTGCAAGAGTTGAGAACGTGTGAACCCTTTTCAAGTGTACCTGAATATACACGGAAGAAACAAATCTTACCAACAAACGGGTCTGTGGCAATCTTGAACGCAAGAGCTGCGAAAGGTGCATCGTCAGATGATGGTCTTTCGTCTTCCTCTTCTGTATCAGGATTAACACCCTTAATATTTGGAACATCAGTTGGTGCGGGCATATATTCAATAACTGCATCAAGAAGCAGCTGAACGCCCTTGTTTCTGTACGCTGTTCCGCAAAGAACAGGTACGATTTCGTTGTTGATGGTTGCACGACGAAGTGCAGCTTTGAGTTCACCAACAGTAATTTCTTCACCGCCAAAGTACTTTTCAAGAAGCTCTTCGTCGGTTTCACAAATAGCTTCCACCATCTTGTCATGGTATTCCTGAGCCTTGTCCATCATGTCAGCAGGAATAGCATCTTTGTGATAGCTGTTTCCGAGTTCATCATCATAAATCTCGGCTTCCATATTCATAAGGTCAATGATACCAACAAATGTGTCTTCAGCACCGATAGGAAGCTGAATGGGAACACCGTTAGCATTAAGACGCTCGTGAATCATATTTACAACGTTATAAAAATCTGCACCCATAATATCCATCTTATTGACAAATATCATACGGGGAACCTTGTATTCGTCAGCCTGACGCCAAACAGTTTCAGACTGAGGCTCAACGCCACCCTTAGCGCACATAACAGTAACAGAACCATCAAGAACTCTCAGCGAACGCTGAACTTCAACAGTGAAGTCAACGTGTCCGGGAGTATCAATGATATTAATTCTGTGCTTCAAACCACCATAAGGACCTTCTTTAGGTTCCCAAAAACAGGTTGTTGCAGCAGAGGTAATTGTAATACCACGCTCCTGTTCCTGAGCCATCCAGTCCATGGTCGCGCCGCCTTCATGGGTTTCACCAAGCTTGTGATTGATGCCTGTATAATACAAGATTCTTTCGGTTGTAGTTGTCTTACCGGCATCGATGTGAGCCATGATACCGATATTTCTTGTTCTTTCAAGCGAATACGCTCTACCCATAGTAACTCCTTTCAACACATAAGTGTTAAATTAAAATCGAAAATTAGCTTTTCGTCCGTGCGAGATTTTGCGAAGAAATTTGCTTTAGATTCGGTAGATGCAAGGTGCGAAAAAGCGGAGTGTGTATGATACACATGAGCACTTTTCGTCACCGAGCAAGGCTGCCAAAGATGAAGTAAATTTCAAAGCAAAATTACCAGCGGAAGTGAGCGAATGCTTTATTCGCTTCTGCCATTTTGTGTGTGTCTTCTTTCTTTTTGAATGCACCACCTGTGCTGTTGATTGCGTCCATGAGCTCATTTGCGAGTCTTTCAGCCATTGTTCTTTCGTTTCTCTGTCTTGCATAAAGAGTGATCCAACGAAGACCCAAAGTCTCTCTTCTTTCAGCTCTAACTTCAATCGGAACCTGGTAGTTTGCACCACCAACACGTCTAGCCTTAACTTCGAGAACAGGCATAACGGCATTCATAGCTTCCTCAAACACTTCAACAGGGTCTTTTCCTGTCTTTTCCTTTATGATATCAAATGCATCATAAACAATAGCCTGAGCAACACCTTTCTTACCGTCAAGCATAATGTTGTTTATAAGACGTGTAACAGTCTTGCTGTTGTACATAGGATCCGGCAGCACATCACGGCGTGCAATATGTCCTTTTCTTGGCACTTATCTTCCCTCCATTCTTTGTGGTAAATGCTATCCACAGGTACTCAATACCCAAATTGGATACTGCTAGTGCTGTACTACATATTATTGCCAAAGACGTGCCGTCTTTTATATATAAAATAGTAATACGCACTATAAAGTAAATTTCATACTAAAATTTTTGTCTTACTTACCTTCTTTAGGTCTCTTAGCTCCGTACTTAGATCTTGACTGATTACGTTTCTGAACGCCCTGAGTATCAAGTGTACCACGGATAATGTGATAACGAACACCAGGGAGGTCCTTAACTCTTCCGCCACGGATAAGCACTACGCTATGTTCCTGGAGATTGTGACCAATACCGGGAATATAAGCAGAAACTTCGATACCATTTGTAAGACGAACTCTGGCAACTTTTCTAAGCGCTGAGTTAGGCTTTTTAGGTGTCATAGTTCTAACAGAAGTACAAACACCACGCTTTTGCGGAGAATCCTGATCGGTATATCTCTTCTTGATAGTATTGAATCCTTTGAGAAGAGCCGGAGCAGTGTATTTCTTTTCCGCAGTCTGTCTGCCTTTCTTAACAAGCTGGTTAAATGTTGGCAATTATTTTCACCTCCTGTATATAATATAGGTGGGCAAAGCCCATATAAAAACGCAAATTATGCGTCTTTAACAATAGTAGCAACCGCAGTGGGAACTTCAACGCGACAAGCCTTCCCGAGTTCTTTCATATTATTGACATAAACCACCGCAACATTTTTTTCGCCGCAAAGTCTCTCGAGGGGAAAAACCACATGGCTGTCAGCATCTCTTGCAACAAACACAAGTTCTGCCCTACCCGCCTCAATAGCCTTTTTGGTCTGTTTGAGTCCCACCACGTGAGCACTCGTTTTTATTCTTTCCATTTTATTTCACCTTTGCAGTTTTGCCTGCCGGAATAGTCAAAATACCGCACTATCCCAATATTAAAAATACATCTTATTGTACCAAGTTTAAATCCATTTGTCAAGTACTACATATATGGTTTATTTTAAAATTTTTCACAATTTATTGTGTCTTTAAACCCCTGACTTTTGGCAATTTGTCAAATCGGTATTATTCAGCCTCTTTTGCCGCAGCAAGCGCCTTTGCCAGCTGGTCGGGGCAAGATGTTCCGCGACCGCCACAATCAATACCCGAAAGCTTTTCTATTGCTTCGTCCACATCCATGCCTTCAACGAGTCTTGAAACTCCCTGAGTATTTCCCATACAGCCCATAACAAACCGTACATTTCTCACAACACCACCGTCTATGTCAAAAAGAATCTCTCTTGAGCACGTTCCATGGGTTTTGTACGAATAACTTTTCACAGCAAATTCCTCCCTTTTCAAAAAATGTAAAGCACGCAAAAAGAACGCCCAAAGGCGTTCTTTTCAAGCTTTTTGACTTTATTATTTGTTGATAAGGTCTTTAAGAGCTTTGCCTGCCTTGAAAGTAGGAACTTTAGCAGCAGCAATTTTCATTTCAGCGCCTGTCTGGGGATTTCTTCCAGTTCTTGCGGCTCTTTCTCTAACTTCGAAGCCGCCAAAACCAACCAACTGAACTTTGTCGCCCTTTGCAAGAGCACCTTCAACTGCGCAAACGAAAGCGTTAAGAGCAGCTTCTGCGTCTTTCTTTGAAAGATTTGCTTTTTCAGCCATTGCTGAAATCAATTCTGTCTTGTTCATTTTTAAAAACTCCTTTTCTTTAAATATAAAATATTTAAATGTAATAATAATGTTTTTTATATTTTACTACATTATTTTATAAATTTCCATAGTTTTCTGTATTTTTTTATATTTTTGTGACTTTTCACAATTTTTCTTCGCCCCTTTTGAACCAAATGCACAGTAATGTAGGGCTTTTTATGAGTGTTTCCACTATCTATCAGAATTATTCATTATCATTTCATTGAGCTCAGCCCGGCTTATAAGTACCTGACGAGGCTTTGTGCCCTCATAAGGTCCAATAATTCTGTTTTCCTCAAGCTGGTCAATAATTCTTGCAGCCCTCTGATAGCCTACCTTATACTTTCTCTGAAGCATAGCAACCGACGCCTGACCTGATTCAAAAGCAAGCTCTGCAGCTTTCCAGAAAAGTTCGTCCTTTTCGCCGCTTCGAGTATGGCTGTCATCATCGCCACTGTCATCGTTGCTTTCCTGTTCTCTTTCGATGTGCTCAAGTATGCTTTCGTCATACACCGCTTCATATTGCTTCTTTATATATGAAATAATTCCTTCAATTTCCTCATCAGACAAAAAGTTACCCTGAATTCTTATGGGTTTCACGGCACCTCTTGGAGCATAAAGCATATCGCCCTTTCCAAGAAGCTTTTCAGCACCCATACTGTCAAGAATGGTGCGGCTGTCCACCTGAGACGATACTGCAAAAGAAATTCTTGACGGAACATTTGCCTTGATTACACCGGTGATAACGTCAACAGACGGTCTTTGGGTTGCAATTACAAGATACATTCCGGCAGCTCTCGCAAGTGCCGCCAAGCTATTTATTGCATCTTCAACCTCATTTTTGGCAGCAAGCATAAGATCTGCAAGCTCGTCAATTATTATAACAATTTCCGGCAGCTTGTTTTCAGGTGTTCCCATTTCCTCCATAAGCTCGTTGTAGCCCATAAGGTTCCTCACCTTGTTGTCCTTCATCAGTTGATAACGGTTTTTCATTTCAGCAACCGCCCAGTTAAGCGCACCGGCCGCGTGCTTGGGGTCGGTAACAACAGGGATAAGAAGATGGGGAATTCCGTTATAAACGCCAAGCTCAACCATTTTGGGGTCAACCATTATCATTTTGACCTCGTTGGGCTTTGCCTTATACAAAATGCTTGTAATAAGTGAATTTATGCAAACACTCTTACCCGAACCGGTAGCACCCGCAATCAACACGTGTGGAAAATTGGCAATGTCTGCAACAACACAGTTTCCAGCAATATCCTTGCCCAGAGCAAAAGCCGTCTTTGACTTAAACTCACGGAACTTATCGCTGTCAATAACCTCACGAATAGGCACCGGACTTGGTGTCTCATTTGGGATTTCAATGCCTATGGCAGATTTCCCGGGAATAGGTGCTTCAATGCGAACACCGGACGCAGCAAGGCTCAGAGCAATATCGTCTGCAAGGTTCGTGATTTTTGAAACCTTTATCCCAAACCCCGGCTGAAGCTCAAATCTGGTGACCGACGGGCCTTGGGTAATATTTATAATTTTCGCATCCACCTTGAAGCTCGCCAGAGTTTCAAGAAGTCTATTCGCTTTGTCCTCAAGCTCGTGCTTTATTTCAGCACGGCTCTTTGTTTTCGGCTTGGGCTTTGCAAGAAGAGAAACTGACGGGAGTTTATAATTTATAAGCTTTGTAGCCTCAATATTCTCTTTTGCGGCCGCGTCCACGCTATTCGCCGCCTGCAAAACTTCCTGCTGGCTGAGGCGCTTTCCTGCCTCTACTGCGCGGTCCATAGGCACACCGCTGTCAAGCGCCGCCTGAGTGAGTGGGTCAACCCTTTCCTC
The DNA here is from genome assembly GCA_017620615.1 of Clostridia bacterium. GTDB lineage: Bacteria > Bacillota > Clostridia > Monoglobales > Monoglobaceae > SIG440. The sequence continues at coordinate 10,268 of JAGAUW010000011.1, forward strand.
CATCTGCACAAGACTTGGCGGTTCAAATTCACCGTTTTCTTCCTTGAATGTTCCATCCGCCCCCGGAAGGTTGGTGAGTACACCGCTGCTACTATCTGCTACAATAACAGACCCCTTATCCTCCGCACTATGTTTCTCAAGGACTTCACGGATTGCCTCCTGGGTTTCATCTGCCTCATCCTCAAACTTAAAGCGTTTCTTTGGCACAGATGTGGACTTTGCTACCTCTCCAATAGCTTGTCCGCTGAAATAAACATCAAAATAATCACTGTTTGGGCTTTTGCGGCGTATAGCATCGGCTTGAGCTGGTTCGCCCTCTACTGTTTTTTCAGTCTTTTCCTTTTTCTTTCTTCCAAACAAGCCTTTCCTTTCGCTATCCGCCTTTTCCTCAATTTCCATATCGATTTCTTCATCAAGACTCTTTGCAATATTCTCTTTGTTTTTCTTAAACCAAAGAGCAATACGTTTGAACAGCTTCTCGATCGAAACCTCTGTAAGAAGCACAAACAAAATCAGAAGCAAAGCCACAGACAAAATGGTTGTTCCCACAGTGCCGATGCACTTCACAATTCCCACGCAAAGAAGTGTGCCGATAACACCGCTGTCGCCGTCAATTCCACGAAAATACATTTCCTTTATACCGGAAATGAAGCTGTCATAAGTCCACTCGGTATTTTCACAGAAAATCGCCCACATAACAGACGCAACCACCATAAACGCAAAAAGCAACCACACCTTGTATTGTGCCTTTCCGCTTTTCTTTTCAAGGAACAGCGTAATGCCCGTCCAGATAAGGAACACAAAGAAAATCACCGCCGGTCCACCGAAAAGTCCCATAAGGATTTCCTTGAAATAATGCCCAAACGCGCCGGTTGCATCAGTAAAAAAAGTGGTCGCAAGGAAAAGCCCAAGAGCAATCAGAATAATGCCCCTGATTTCAACGCCACGAGTCTTTTTTGCCATAGTCTTTGCCCGCGCCTGACTTGCAGCCCTTCTTTTCTCAGCCGCCGTTTTCTTTGTTGCGCCAGTCTTTTTTCTTTCAGCCATAATTTAATAACACCACCGTTTTTCTTTTGAAAAGGTTAAGCCGAGGGATATTGAACCCCACAAGGTTTAAACCAAAACAAAATACAAAATAACCAAAATACCTAAAATAATTCTGTAAATTCCAAAGAATTTAAAATCATGATTTCTCACATAATTTACCAAAAACTTAATTGAAACAAGTGAAACCACGTACGCCACACCCATTCCTGCAAGAAGCACAATGGCATCCGAAGCACTCATCATAAGTCCATATTTGAGAATCTTGAGGAGGCTAACCCCAAACATAACGGGAATCGCCAGAAAGAATGAAAACTCCGCTGCCATACTTCTGCTGCAACCAATGAGCATTGCACCAAGAATGGTCGACCCCGACCGTGATGTTCCCGGTATAATTGAAAGCACCTGAAAAGCACCAATCAAAAAAGCCGTCTTATACGACATTTCCTTGACACTATGTACAGTGGTTTTTTTGTCGAGCTTTTCTATGAAAATAAACGCCACACCATACAAAATCAGCATCGCCGACACAACCTGCCAGTTTTCAAAATGCTCCATAACGCTGTCAAGCAAAAGTCCGATAACCGCAGCCGGCAAACACGCCACCACGACTTTGAACCACATGCTCCATGTATCAGCCTTTTCCGCCTTTGTCTTTGACGGCGAAAACGGATTGAGCGTTTTAAAATAAAGCGTAACCACCGCAAGAATTGCCCCAAGCTGAATAACATAAAGATAAAGGTCGGAGGCGGTAAAACCATCATAATTTCTGAGGAACTCATTCACCAATATCATATGTCCGGTAGAGCTAATAGGAAGCCATTCGGTAATTCCCTCAACAACGCCCAAAATAATTGACTTAATTATTTCCATAACAAACCCTCCGAAAAAGAGTATAAATCAATATATGTATATTACAAAACTCCAAATCACATTATATTTTAACATAAAATTTTTTCTGTTACAAGGGTTTTTAATAAAATTCCCCTCAAATACCCACCAAAACGCGGAAAAAGGAAGAAACCCCCGCTAAATAATGCAGGAGTTTCTTCCTTAATTTATATAAAATTTTTAGGGGGCAATTTTCTTAAAAGGAAATATATTCTTTGGGGTCACAAAGTTCACCCGCTGCCGTCACCTCAAAATGCAGATGCGGCTCCATATTGGCTTCAAGGCTTCCAGGGCTCCCCACACCGCCGATTATATCTCCTTTATTTACCTTTGTTCCAACAGCAATAAAGTCAGAGCTCTGCAGATTTCCATAAAGGGATGCTATTTCATTTTCGTGCTCTATTTCCACAACAACTCCCAAAAATTCATCCTCGTATACTTTGGAAATCACACCGTCCTCTGCCGCTTTCACCGCATCACCCACAGCCGCACTGATATCTATTCCGTTGTGAGTTCGCCAATCCTCCATAGTGCTGCAAAAAACCAGCTCTTCAATGGAACACTCCGCCATAATCTCACCACTGCAGGGCCTTTCCATTTGGAATACATCAGCTTGTGCCATAGTCTCTACCGACATATCTCCCTCGGTTAAAGCATTCGTCTTTGACGCACTTTCTTTTTTCACGGTTTTTTCTGTCTGGCTGTCACTTTTGGTTTTCTTTTCATCAACCTCATCAACATCAACAACCTTTATTCCGCTTTCTCTTACCGCCTCCTGCCACGCACTTTCATCAAAGGATACAACGTCTCCCTCGCTTGAAAGTTTCATCTGTCTTGCATAAACATAAAACCCGACCATCAAAGCCGCCGCAAACAGGGCTATGTAAACCCCTTTGTTTTCTGCAAAACGTCTCATAAAGCTTTTCTTTGTCTTTTTATCTTTCATCTGTCAACACCTCCATAACTAAAGTGTTGACAAATCATTCCATTTTATACAGCGTTTTTCAAATTTTTAGGGATTTTTATTGTGTACTCTATGTATTCCTCGTTTTCGGTCTTCACCGACTGGGCATCAATTCCCGACTTTTTCATCATATCCACTGCCTGACGGATTGTGTTTGAAAATATCCGCATATCCTTGAAAACTCTTATTGGCGGATGCTTGTCCTCATCTTCTTTTTCATTCTTTGAAAGCATGGACTCCACAAGCTCATCGGTTTTCTTGACGTTTAGCCCTCTGTCCACAATTATACTAAGCGCCCTAAGCCGAAGCTTTTCATCACTAAGCCGAAGAAGAGCGCGAGCGTGCCTTTCGCTCAAACCGTTTTCCGAAAGAATTTTCTTCACCTCGGGCGAAAGCCTGAGAATCCTTATTTTATTTGCAACAGCGGACTGACTTTTCCCCAGGCGCGCCGCAAGCTCCTCCTGAGTTATGCCGTGCTCCGCAACAAGTGTACAAAAAGCCTCTGCCTCTTCTATGTAACCCAAATTTTCTCTCTGGATATTTTCGATTAGTGCCATAACCGCACTCTCGGTGCCACCTGCCCTTACCACCACAGCAGGAATTTGTTTCATCCCCGCCATACGGCAGGCACGAAGTCGTCTTTCCCCTGCAATAAGCTCATAGTCATACCCGTTTATTCTTCTCACCACAACAGGCTGCATAAGCCCATATTGCCTTATTGACATACTCAGCTCCTCAAGTGCTTCATCGTCCATTTCTTTTCGTGGCTGATAGGGGCTTGTCCTTATATTATCAATGGGAAGATAAGCCGCCCTGGAGTTCTTTTCTTCTGTATACATACCCATCATAACAAATTCTCTCCTTTTCGCTTTTTCTTGATTATACCATACCGTATGCAAATTTACAAATTTTTCCATACACAAAAAGAACCAAAAACTTTGGTTCTTCTCATCAAATCTTTTAAATTTGTGGGGGTTCCCCTCATTGCGACAAAAGCAAACAAAAAATAATTTTACCTGATTTCTTCTGTTCTCTTCTTTTCATCTTTTTCATCATAATACTGAAGATACATCTCTTCTGCATCCTGCTGAAGCTTAACAAGATTTTCTATTGTATTCGTAATCCCATTGAACATTTTGTGATAAAGCTCCTTTTCATCTTTCACATCACCCACCTCCTTAACATAAAAAAGTGCGCCAGCCGAAACTGACGCACCGAAAAACACGTCGCTCCAGCTGCGACCAAACAAGCTACTACATACGGAAAGCGTACGGGAAAAAGCGACCGTGTTTTTACCTAAATAAAAACCCGTATCACTATCCGTTTATAAGTATTCACTTGTTTGGTCATAAACAGTATAACACATATCTTTTCAATTTGCAATAGGTAAATGTAAAAAAATGTAAATTTATTTAAAAATCCGAAATTCCCCAACAAAAAAACTTCCCCTGCCGCTCAAAGCAAAGGAAGTCTTTATTCATTTAATATTAAATTTTTAGAAAAGTCCGGTTATTACGCCATTTTCATCAACGTCGATTTTTTCAGCCGCAGGAACTTTCGGAAGTCCCGGCATTGTCATAATGTCACCGGTGAGAGCCACAATAAAGCCAGCCCCCGCTGACACTTTCAGATTTCTGACAGTAACCACGAAATCCTCCGGTGCACCGATCTTTGTCATATCGTCCGAAAAGCTGTACTGGGTTTTCGCCATACAAATCGGAAGCTTGTCATATCCAAGCTCACAAAGAGCAGCAATCTGCTTTTTCGCAGCCGGTGTAAACGCGGCACCACGTCCCCGGTATACTCTTTTGACAATGGCATCAATCTTATTTTCAATGGTATCATCAAGGTCATAGCTGAACGAGAAATCATTTTCTTTTTCACAAAGGCTTATAACCTCTTCTGCCATTTCTATGCCGCCGTTTCCGCCCTCTGCCCAGACGTTTGAAAGAACAACGTTCACGCCAAGCTCACGACAACGGTCAATAACAAGCTGAACTTCGCTATCTGTATCGGTTGGGAATCTGTTCACCGCCACAACCGACGGGAGCTTGTAAACATCCTTGATGTTTGAAACGTGGCGAAGAAGATTGGGAATACCCAAAGCAAGTGCTTCAAGATTTTCCTCCCCAAGCTCTGTCTTTGGCACGCCGCCGTGCATTTTGAGAGCACGGATTGTAGCAACCACAACAACTGCTGACGGCTTAAGGTTTGCATAACGACACTTTATGTCAAGGAATTTCTGTGCACCAAGGTCAGCGCCAAAGCCTGCCTCAGTAATCACATAATCGCCAAGTCGCATTGCTGTTTCTGTTGCAATAACCGAATTACAGCCGTGGGCAATGTTTGCAAAAGGTCCGCCGTGAACAAGGGCAGGAGTTCCCTCCAGGGTCTGCACAAGATTTGGCTTGAGTGCGTCTTTAAGGAGTGCTGTCATTGCCCCTGCCGCACCAAGCTCACCTGCTGTAACAGGCTTTTCATCATAGGTATATCCAACAACTATTCTTGAAAGTCTTTCTTTTAAATCAGAAATTGAAGACGCAAGGCACAGCACCGCCATAACCTCTGACGCAACAGTTATATCATAACCATCTTCTCTTGGAACGCCGTTCACCCTTCCGCCAAGACCGTCTGTAACAAATCTAAGCTGACGGTCATTCATATCGACGCAACGTTTCCAGGTGATACGTCGCGGGTCAATATTGAGCTTATTGCCCTGATAAATATGGTTATCAAGCATAGCCGCAAGAAGATTGTTAGCCGCACCGATAGCGTGGAAGTCACCGGTGAAATGCAAATTTATATCCTCCATAGGAACAACCTGAGCATAACCGCCGCCTGCCGCACCGCCTTTGACACCAAACACTGGGCCAAGTGACGGCTCACGGAGTGCAACCACCACATTTTTGCCAAGCTTTTTCATTCCGTCTGCAAGACCGATTGTGGTTGTGGTCTTTCCCTCACCTGCAGGGGTAGGGGTTATTGCAGTAACCAAGATGAGTTTAGCGCGTCTCTCCCTCTCACGAAGAAGTGAAAGGTCAATCTTTGCCTTGTAATTTCCATAAAGCTCCACATATCTGGGGTCAATTCCTGCAGCATCCGCAATTTCTGAAATATGCTGCATTTTTGTGCTTTGAGCGATTTCAATGTCTGTTTTCATTCTGAAAACCTTCTTTCACAAATTTTATTTGAAATATTCAACAGCTGAACGGAAGATACCCATATCAAAGTTTCCGTCAACGTTTTTATAAAGTCCATCTGCCCATCTTTCAGTGTGTCCCATTTTGCCAAGAACTCTTCCGTCAGGTGATGTAATACCCTCGATTGCAAAGGTAGAGCCATTGGGGTTATACTGAATTTCATTTGTGGGATTTCCGCTTAAATCAACATACTGAGTAAGAATCTGACCATTCTCATCCAAAGATTTCACAAGCTCATCACTTGCCATAAAGCGACCTTCACCATGAGAAATTGCAACAGTATAAATATCCCCCACATTTGCGTAATTCATCCATGGCGATTTGTTTGATGCAACCCTTGTACGTACCAGCTTTGACTGGTGACGTGCAATAGTGTTGTATGAAAGTGTAGGGCAATTTTCGTCAGTGTCAATAATCTTTCCATAAGGCACAAGACCAAGCTTGATTAAAGCCTGAAAACCGTTACAGATACCACACATAAGTCCGTCACGCATTTCAAGAAGCTCGGTTGTAGCCTCTTTGATTTCGGGGTTACGGAAGAATGCAGTAATAAATTTCGCTGAACCATCAGGTTCATCACCGCCTGAGAAACCACCTGGGATGAACACTATCTGTGATTCCTTAAGAGTCTTTGCAAACGCCTCAACCGACTCTGAAATTGCCTGTGGCGAGAGATTGTTTATTACAAAGATTTCAGGCTCAGCGCCTGCATCACGCATAACCTTTGCACTGTCAAATTCACAGTTTGTTCCAGGGAACACAGGAATGAGAACCTTTGGTTTTGCCACGCTGATTTTTGGAGCAACGCGAGTTTCTGCTTCAAAGCTGAATGCAGGGATGTCTTTCTTTTCGGTTTCAATATTGCAGGAATAAATTTCTTCAAGCTTTCCTTCATAATCCTTTTGAATCTCAGCAAGACCGATTACCTCGCCCTTATACGAAATTTCTTCTGCTTTAGTTGTATAACCCAAAACAGTTCCGACATTTTCGTCTGTCATAAGTTCTACAATAAATGAGCCATAGCTGTATCCAAAAATGTCAGCCATAGAGATTCCGTCATCAAACTTAAAACCGATGCCATTACCCATAGCCATTTTCATTATGCCTTCAGCCACGCCGCCGTAAACAGGTGTATATACCGCAGCCGCCTTGCCGCTGTGAACAAGGTCAGTAACTGTCTTGAAGCAATCAAGCAGACTTTCTGTAACAGGAAGACCATTCTTGTCATATTCGGGTTTAACCCATATAGTCTTGTGTCCTGCTGCTTTGAATTCAGGCGAAATAATATTTTCATTTTTCTCTGTAGTAACAGCAAAAGAAACAAGTGTTGGAGGAACATCAATCTGCTCAAATGTTCCGCTCATAGAATCCTTGCCGCCGATAGCCGCAATTTCGAGATTTTTCTGTGCGTCAAGCGCGCCAAGAAGTGCAGCAAAAGGCCTACCCCAACGTTTTGGGTCTTTCTTGGGCTTTTCAAAATATTCCTGGAAAGTAAGGTAAACATCCCGGAATGCTGCACCTGTTGCCACAAGCTTTGAAACAGATTCAACAACAGCAAGATAAGCACTGTGATAAGGGCTCTTTTCTGCAATGAACGGGTTATAACCCCAAGCCATCACAGAACAGGTGTTTGTGTGTGCCTTTTCAACAGAAACCTTGTTTGCCATTGCCTGAATAGGTGTGAGCTGATGCTTTCCCCCAAAGGGCATAAGAACTGTTCCTGCGCCGATGGTTGAGTCAAATCTCTCTGAAAGTCCGCGCTTTGAGCAAACATTGAGGTCGCCCGCAAGAGCCATATAACCTTTCTTGAAATCCGCGGGAATTTCCTTGTCAAAAGCCTGAGGTTTCTCAGGTGCAATATCGATATGCTTTTCAGCACCGTTTGAATTTAAAAACTCACGTGAAATGTTCACGATTTCCTTGCCGTTCCAGTGCATAACAAGATATGGCTTTTCTTTTACCACGGCAACAACAGTCGCCTCCAGATTTTCTTTCTTTGCAAGTTCTTTGAATCTTTCAACATCCTTTGCTTCTACAACAACAGCCATTCTCTCCTGAGATTCGCTGATTGCAAGCTCTGTGCCGTCAAGACCATCATATTTTTTAGGAACAGCATTAAGGTCAATTTCAAGACCGTCAGCCAATTCTCCGATAGCAACAGACACACCGCCTGCACCAAAGTCGTTACAACGTTTGATGAGCTTTGATGCCTCACTGTTGCGGAAAAGTCGCTGGAGCTTTCTTTCTTCAGGAGCATTACCCTTTTGAACCTCTGCACCGCAGGATTCAAGAGACTCAACGGTGTGAGATTTAGAAGAACCTGTAGCACCGCCACAACCGTCACGACCGGTCTTTCCACCAAGGAGAATAACAATATCCCCGTCCTCAGGGCGTTCACGTCTTACGTTCTCCTGAGGTGCTGCCGCAATAACCGCACCGATTTCCATACGTTTTGCCGCATATCCATCATGATAAAGCTCATCAACCTGACCTGTCGCAAGACCAATCTGGTTTCCGTATGAGCTGTATCCTGCTGCCGCACCGGTAACAATCTTTCTCTGGGGAAGCTTGCCCTCAATAGTTTCTGATACAGGCTTAAGTGGGTCAGCAGCACCGGTAACACGCATAGCCGCATAAACATATGAACGTCCTGACAGCGGGTCACGAATAGCACCGCCAATACAAGTAGCAGCACCACCAAAAGGCTCGATTTCTGTGGGGTGGTTGTGGGTTTCATTCTTGAAAAGAAGCAACCACTTCTGGGTTTCACCGTCAACCTCTACATCAATTTTCACAGTACAAGCATTGATTTCTTCACTCTCATCAAGTCCGTCAAGCTTGCCGTTTGCTTTTAAATATTTTGCGGCGATTGTACCAATATCCATGAGGTTTATGGGCTTGGTTCTGCCGATTTCCTCTCTGGTCTTTATATATCTGTCATAAGCCGACTGCAGAAGCTCATCCTCAAACTTCACACTGTCAATGGTGGTAAGGAATGTGGTATGACGGCAGTGGTCAGACCAGTATGTATCTATCATTCTTATTTCGGTGATTGTTGGGTCACGTTTTTCACTTAAGAAATACTGCTGACAGAACTTGATGTCATCAATATCCATTGCAAGACCCATATCATCAATCATCTTGCGAAGACCTTCCTCAGAAAGTTCGATAAATCCGTCAAGTGTCGCAACAGTGGTGGGTATATCATACTCTACTTTCAGGGTATCAAATGTCTCAAGAGTTGCTTCTCTTGATTCCACAGGGTTGATAACATACTTTTTGATTTCAGCAATGTCCAAGGCCGAAAGGTCACCATAAAGCAAATAAACCTTTGCCGCTTTAACAGTAGGTCTTTCGCCCTTTGAAATCAGCTGAATACATTCTTCAGCCGAATTTGCACGGAGGTCAAACTGACCGGGCAGAAATTCCACAGCAAAAACAACATCAGCGTTCATTTCAATTTCCTCTGATACCTCATCAAGCTGGGGCTCTGAAAAAACTGTGTCCTTGCAATAATCAAAAAGCTCTTTGTCTATATTTTCAACGTCGTAGCGGTTGATTATTCTAAGGTCCTTGAGCCCTTTTATCTGGAGCAGATTGACCAAATCATTTTTAAGCGACTTTGCTTCTGCCGCAAGCTCACTCTTTTTTTCTACATAAACTCTGTAAACCATTATTTTGTTCCTTTCTTATGCATTTTCTGCCGCAAGGGCTTTTTGTCCTATATCGTTTCTAAAATAAGCATTGCTGAACTTGACAGTTTTTATTGTTTCATAAGCCGCATCAATGGCATCTTTCAGCGAAGCCCCCACTTCAGTAACGCCCAGAACTCTGCCGCCGGCAGTAAGGAGCTTTCCATCTTCAAGCTTTGCCCCTGCAACATAAATGTTTTTGTCGTGAGGCATTGTAATTTCAAAGCCACTGTCATATTTTTGTGGATATCCATTTGACGCCATAACAACACAGCAAGCTGCCATATCTTTGAATTTAACTTTCGCATCCTTTAATGTTCCGTTTGCGGTATGCTGCATAATTTCAAGCAAATCGCCATCCAAAAGCGGCAAAACAACCTGAGTTTCAGGATCACCGAAACGGCAGTTGTATTCAATTACCTTTGGACCTTTTTCAGTAAGCATAAGTCCAAAATAAAGACAACCTTTAAAGGTTCTTCCCTCTTTGTTCATTGCATCAATGGTAGGGATAAAAATCTTTTCCATGCATTCATCTGCCACGGCTTTTGTATAATAGGGGTTTGGTGCGATAGTTCCCATACCGCCCGTATTAAGCCCCTCATCGCCATCCTTCGCACGCTTGTGGTCCATTGACGAAACCATAGGAATAACCGTTTCGCCATCAGTGAATGAAAGCACTGACACCTCAGGTCCTGTGAGGAACTCTTCGATTACAACATTGTTTCCGCTTTCACCAAAAATCTTATCCTCCATCATGGAGCGAACAGCATCCTTTGCCTCATCACGGGTATTAGCAATTATAACACCCTTGCCAAGCGCCAATCCATCAGCCTTGATAACTGTGGGAATTGGTGCTGTTTCAAGATAGCTGAGCGCCGCATCAAGATCAGAAAAAACTTCATATTCCGCCGTGGGAATGTTATATTTCTTCATAAGGTTTTTAGAAAAAACCTTGCTGCCCTCAATTATTGCCGCATTTGCCCTTGGTCCAAAGCAAGGAACTCCAATTTCTTCAAGAGCATCAACCGCACCAAGCACAAGAGGATCATCAGGTGCAACAACCGCAAAATCTATTTTTTCCTGTTTTGCAAAGTCACGTATGCCGTCAATATCCTTTGCGCCGATGTTAACGCACTCGGCATCAGCCGCAATTCCACCGTTTCCGGGGAGTGCATATATCTTTGACACTTTCTCGCTTTCTTTCAGCTTTTTAATGATGGCATGCTCACGTCCGCCACCGCCTACTACCATAATTTTCATATTTTCAAAACCTTTCGGATTTATTTTCTAATAGCCTCAAAAGAGTGCGGTAAATTTGATGCAGAACACATAAACCGAGTCCGCCGCTGTGCTGTGTGCACCGCAAGTGGCGAGGTTTATGTGTAGCACAAAGCTTTTGTGTGGTCTGCACTAATTTAACCACTCTTTCATTTTAGTGGTGGAAAAGACGCATCTTAGTAAACGCCATAACCATATTGTGATTGTTGCAAGCCTCTATTACATTATCATCTCGGATTGAACCGCCGGGCTGTGCAACATATGTTACACCGCTTCTTGCTGCCCTTTCGATATTATCGCCAAAGGGGAAGAACGCATCACTGCCAAGAGCCACACCACTGAGAGACGCAAGATATTCTCTCTGCTCTGCTCTTGTAAATTCTACCGGTTTTTCGCTAAACAGCTTTTGCCAGTTTCCATCGCCAAGCACGTCCTCTGCATCCTCTGAAAGATAAACATCAATAGCATTGTCGCGGTCAGGTCTTCCCACGCTGTCAAGGAAGGGGAGATTTAAAACCTTTTCATGCTGACGAAGATGCCAGATATCCGCCTTGTTGCCCGCAAGCCTTGTGCAGTGAATTCTTGACTGCTGACCCGCCCCAACACCGATTGCCTGTCCGTCCTTTGCAAAGCAAACAGAGTTACTCTGTGTATATTTAAGGGTGATGAGTGCGATTATAAGGTCACGCTTTGCTTCTTCTGGCATTTCCTTGTTTTCGGTAACAATGTCAGCAAGCAACTCTTCATCAATTTTAAAATTATTTCTGCCCTGCTCAAATGTAATGCCAAAAACCATCTTTGTTTCTTTTTCTGCAGGAACAAACTCTGGGTCAATTTTTACTATATTATAATTTCCGTTTCTTTTACTCTTCAGGATTTCAAGCGCCTCAGGCTCGTACCCCGGAGCAATAACACCGTCAGAAACCTCACGTTTTATAAGTTTTGCTGTTGTCACATCACAAACATCGCTTAAAGCAATCCAGTCGCCAAAGGATGACATCCTGTCAGTACCCCTTGCACGAGCATAAGCCACGGCCAAGGGTGACTCATCAAGGCCCTCAATATCATCAACAAAGCAAGCCTTTTTAAGCTCCTCACTCATAGGCGTGCCAACAGCCGCAGATGTGGGGCTTACGTGCTTAAACGATGTTGCCGCAGGCATACCCAGTGCATTTTTCAGTTCTTTCACCAATTGCCAGCTGTTGAATGCATCAAGAAAATTTATATACCCCGGTCTTCCGCTTAAAATTTCAATAGGAAGCTCAGCGCCATCATTCATAAAAATCTTTGCCGGCTTTTGGTTTGGGTTACATCCATATTTAAGTTCAAATTCTTTCATTTCAAAAATCATCCTTTCAACCTTTGTTTAAATCAAACCTTAAGTTCTGTCGCCGCATCACCCTGATAGAACTTGTCAATCAAGGGGGTCAAAACATCCGCAACAAACTTTTCAGTCTGAGAAACGCTTCGTCCTATATAAAGCTTCGGGTCAAGTTCTGCCCTGATTTCTTCTTCTGTAAGGGGGAAGTCATCATCCGCCGCAATTCTCTCAATCAAGTCGCAAGCGCCGCCCTCCATCTTCACCTTTGCTGCTGCCGCATGAGAATGAGTGCGAAGCTTTTCGTGAAGTTCCTGACGGTTTCCGCCTTTCTTAACCGACTTCATCATTATGTTTTCTGTCGCCATAAATGGCAGCTTTTCCATAACTCTTTTTTCAATCACCTTGTCATAAACCACAAGCCCCGATGTCACGTTTATATAAATATTGAGCATAGCATCAACTGCCAAAAACGCCTCCGACACCGAAATTCTCCTGTTTGCCGAGTCATCAAGGGTTCTTTCAAACCACTGGGTTGATGCGGTGAGTGCAGGATTGAGGGAATCCACAATCACATATCTTGCAAGTGCCGAAATTCTCTCTGACCGCATAGGGTTTCTCTTATACGGCATAGCCGATGAACCAATCTGCTTCTTTTCAAAAGGCTCTTCTATTTCTTCAAAGGACTGAAGTATTCGAAGGTCATTTGCAAACTTATAAGCACTCTGTGCAAATCCCGAAAGAGCACCAAGGAAATATGCTTCCACTTTTCTTGAATAGGTCTGTCCCGAAACCGGAACGCAGCCGGGGAAGCCCATTTCTTTTGCAATGATTTCTTCCATCCTGTCAATTTTTTCTTCATCGCCCTCAAACAGCTCCATAAAGCTTGCCTGAGTGCCGGTTGTACCTTTCGAGCCAAGAAGTCTCAGCTTTTCAACCTGATGCGAAAGCTCTTCAATGTCCATAGAAAGCTCGTACGCCCAAAGTGTCGCACGTTTTCCCACAGTGGTGAGCTGTGCAGGCTGAAGATGTGTGTATGCAAGACAAGGCATATCTTTATAGCGGAGGGCAAAATCCGCAAGGTTTTTGAGCACCTGTGCCGCCTTTTTGAGAACTATCTCAGACGCCTTTTTAAGAGCAACAACATCGGTGTTGTCTCCAACATAACAAGATGTAGCACCAAGGTGTATTATTGGCTCCGCCTTGGGACACTGCTTGCCAAAAGCATATACGTGTGACATAACGTCGTGACGAACAACCTTTTCACGTTCCTCTGCCACGTCAAAGTTCACATCATCCCTGAATTTTTCCATTTCAGCAATCTGCTCGTCTGTTATAGAGAGGCCAAGCTCCTTTTCAGCCTTAGCGAGAGCAATCCAAAGCTTTCTCCATGTTCTAAACTTGAACTTTTCAGAGAAAACCTCCTGCATTTCAGGGCTTGCATACCTTGTCGAAAATGGAGAAATATATTTTTCTCTTCTGTCTTCCATTTTGGTTCTCCTTAAGCGTTTTTGTTTATCATACGGTTTGTTTCCGCACCGGTTTTTAAATCAATGTATCTCACATAAAGTGAAATTTTGTTTGCTTCGTTGAGATTGTTCCAGATTTTTTCTGTAAACTCATCAATATCATTTGGAATTTCCACTCTTTCAGGCTCACCCTGGAATGTAGGGATGGGATTTCCATCACAAACATATGTGTGAATAAAGTGGCCAAGCCCAGAAAGTGCTTTATACGAATAAGTAAATCTGTTGCAAGCCGACCCTTGGGCGTCCGCACTTTTTAAAATGCTCATCTTGTATGAAAAATCATTTTCGCCGAAAGTCATCATACCGCTGATTCTTGGTGTCCAGTTTGGGCCATCAGGTTCAAATTCACGGGTTTCAAGGGCTTCTTCAAAGGACTTGCCCTTTTCCAAAAACTCAATAACAGTATCAGTCTGGTCGCCATTTGTCACAACAAGCTTATTTTCAAATTTGCGAACAGGTGAATAGATAATCAGTGACGGGTCTTCAACCTTTGATGCATCAAAAGGATGAATAATAACCTCGCTGCCATCCTCAATAAACACACGGTTGCGGCTGTTTTCAGAACGTCCCATAATGAAATATGCAAAAACCGCTGATTTTTCGTCCTTGCTCTTTCCAATCACAATACCTCTGCCAACGTACGCATTGTCACGGATAAGTTCACCCATATCGTTTATTTCATAAATATTCATAAAAAGCCCTCTCTTTTTAAAATCTATCTTTCTTTTATAATCTCAGCTGACACCAATTCTGCAGCCTCGGGAAGAAGATGCCATTCCGCCTCTTCCATAACACGTCTTTGCAAAACCTCGGGGGTGTCTCCGTCTTTTATTTCAACCGCTCTTTGCAGTATAATCTCACCGCCGTCAGGAATTTCGTTTACAAAATGCACAGTAGCACCCGTAACCTTTACCCCATATTTGAGTGCCGCCTCGTGAACGCGAAGTCCATAAAAACCCTCTCCGCAAAAAGACGGGATAAGTGAGGGATGAACATTTATTATCCGTTTTGGATAACGTGATGTAAACTTTTCACTCAAAATGCACATGAACCCAGCGAGAATTATAAGCTCAATACCGTTTTCTGTTAGCACCTCAACAAGTTTCTCTTCAAACTTCTGGGCACCCAGTTCTTTTTTTGAAACTACCGCGGTCTTTATCCCTGCCTTTTCCGCACGGGTAAGAGCAAAAGCATCACTATTGTTTGACACAACAAGCACGAGGTCGCCATTCTTTATTTCGTTCCTCGCTTGCGCATCAATCAGTGCCTGAAGATTCGTTCCGCCCCCTGACACAAGCACCGCAATTTTTGCTTTATTTAGCATATAACCACGCTTTCGTCACTCTTTATGATTTCGCCTATTACATATGCGTCCTCACCATTTGCCTGTAATGTTTCAAGAGCCTTGTCAGCATCTTCTTTAGCTACTACGATACTCATGCCAACACCCATATTAAATGTGTTGAACATATCACGTTCAGGGATATTTCCCTCTTTAGCAATAAGCTCAAAAATAGGAAGAACACGAACAGCCGCCCTCTCAATTTTTGCGCCAAAGCCCTTTGGAATGCTTCTCGGGATATTTTCATAAAAGCCTCCGCCTGTAATGTGAGAAACCGCTTTAACAGTAACCGCTTCAAAAAGCGCAAGCATAGGCTTTACATAAATTCTGGTAGGTGTAAGAAGTGTTTCGCCAACACTCTTTCCGCCAAGTTCCTCGCGAGGTGCCCTAATATCCGCATTCTCAACATCGAAAACCTTTCTCACAAGAGAGAAGCCATTTGAATGAACGCCGCTTGAAGGAAGTGCAATAATTACATCGCCCTCTTTTATGGTCTTATTGTCAAGAACCTTTGCCTTATCAACAACACCAACAGAAAAACCTGCAAGGTCATATTCGTCTTCAGGATAAAAGCCAGGCATCTCAGCAGTTTCGCCACCGATTAAAGCACAGCCTGACTGAACGCAGCCTTCAGCAACACCTGAAACAATGTCAGCAACCTTTTCAGGATAGTTCTTTCCAACTGCAATGTAATCAAGGAAGAAAAGAGGTTTTGCCCCGCAGCATATAATGTCGTTCACGCACATTGCCACACAGTCAATACCAACAGTGTCGTGCTTGTCCATGAGGAACGCCATCTTGAGCTTTGTTCCAACGCCGTCTGTTCCGCTGACCAACACAGGCTTTTCAATCCCTGTAAGGTCCATTTCAAAAAGACCGCCAAAACCACCTATGTCTGACGCAGCACCTTTTGTCACAGTTCTTGCGATATGCTGTTTCATAAGCTCAACAGCCTTGTATCCGGCAGTAATATCAACCCCTGCCGCCTTATAACTTTCACTAAAGCTTTTTTCCATTTTCATTTTTCCTTTCTGTATAACAAAATCAGTTTTGAATTTTATCTGTTTATTCCTTGCCGTCCCAGCAATAGGTACAAAGCTTGCATCTGTCAATGCCTATTGCCTTGATTATTCCATCAAGGGACTGAAAATCAAGAGAGGCAAAGCCAAAGTTTTTGCTTATGGTTTCTCTGAGTTTTTTGCCGCGCTCTGTTGAGCCGTCGCTGTATTCCTCAAGATGCTTAAGTCCTTCTTCACCCTCAAGCTCCATAACAGTCTTTCTCGCAATCAGCTCCATCTCGTTTTTGCTGCTTGAGAAATTGAGGTATTTGCAGCCATGCACAATAGGCGGGCACGCCGACCTCATATGCACCGATTTCGCCCCGTTCTCATACAGGAATTCAACAGTTTCTTTAAGCTGAGTTCCTCTGACAATCGAGTCGTCCACAAACAGAAGATTTTTATCTTCAATAAGCTCGTGAATCGGGATTTGCTTCATTTTTGCAATCTGTATACGCTCGGTCTGGTGGCTCGGCATAAAGCTTCTTGGCCAGGTGGGCGTATATTTTATAAATGGTCTGGCAAAAGGAACGCCACTTTCATTGGCATAGCCGATTGCATGGGGTGTTCCAGAATCCGGGACACCGCTGACAAAGTCAATGTCGGTTGCACTTCCAAGCTGCTTGTCATTCTGCGCCATAATCTGACCGTTTCTGTATCTCATTGTTTCAACGTTTTTTCCTTCATAGTTGGAGTTCGGATAACCATAATAGCTCCACAAAAAGGCACAAATTTTCATTTCTTTTCCGGGAGGTGCAAGCTGAATCAGGCTGTCTTTTGAAATTTCAACAATTTCGCCCGGACCAAGCTCCTTTTCATCATCATAACCCAGCTTTTTATAAGCAAAGGATTCAAACGACACCGCATATCCGTCATCATTCTTCCCGATAAGCACCGGAAGTCTTCCAAGCTTGTCTCGTGCTGCAATAAGCGTTCCGTCATTTTTTAGGATAAGAATAGACGCCGTTCCATCGATAACATCATGAGCAAACTTTATTCCATCAACAAAGCTTTCTTTCTGGTTTATCAGGGCCGCCACAAGGTCTGTAGAGTTCACGCGTCCTCCGGTCATAACGCCAAAATGTCCCCCACCTGACAAATACTTTTCAATAAGCTCTTCCGCATTGTTTATCTTGCCGATTGTAGCTATGGCATACGTCCCCACACTTGACCTGATAAGAAGCGGCTGCGGGTCCGAATCGCTGATTACACCGATGGCAGAATTGCCTTTCATTTCCTCAAAAACATTGTCAAACTTTGTCCGAAACGGGGTGTTTTCAATGTTGTGTATGTCGCGCTGAAGCCCAATTTCTCCGTCATAAGCTGCAATGCCGCCGCGACGTGTGCCCAAGTGCGAATGATAGTCTGTACCAAAAAAAACATCTGCTATTGCATCATGTTTGCTGACTGTCCCAAAAAAACCGCCCATATATTACCTCCATACCGTGTTTCGTCTTTTAAGCATTAATTTCTTCATCAATATTTTTACGTTTAGTTCATCACACTGTGCAATTTATCCCTGTACCTTCAGTCTAATAACAAAGACATCCACTATTGCGAGGGCCTGCACTGCAGGAAACGTTAAACTTTTCTTCGATATTCTTGTTTTTCAAAAGCACACCATCTTGTGCTGATTTTCTCTGTGATTCCAGCTTTTCAGCAAGAGCAGCATCCTCCACTGCAATAATTTGCGCTGCAAGGAGTGCTGCGTTTTGTGCTCCGTCAATAGCAACTGTCGCAACAGGAATTCCACCCGGCATCTGCACTGTTGAAAGAAGTGCATCAAGTCCATCAAGTGTAGAAGACTTAACAGGAATACCAATAACAGGAAGTGTGGTGTTTGCTGCAATAGCACCGGCAAGATGTGCTGCCTTTCCTGCTGCTGCAATAATCGCTCCAAACCCGTTTTTGCGGGCATTTATTGAAAAATCCCTCGCCTCAACAGGTGTTCTGTGCGCAGAATAAATATGCACTTCAAAGGGAACTTTCAAATCCTTCAGCGTGTCAATAGCCTTCTGAACAACCGGCAAATCACTGTCGCTACCCATAATAATTCCAACTTTTTTCATTTTGAAGTCCTCCTAAAACAAAATTTAAACCAAAAAGGGCAGTCCTGCACAGTTTGACAGGACTGCCCAGACGGTCGGCATAATTATTGTCTTTTGCTCCCCTGTGGTAAACCCACATAATCCGTCAGTCACAAAAAACCACTTGTGCGACAATGCGCCTTTTGAAGCACACATTGTCACCTTGTTAATTTTATCACGATACATACATTTTGTCAAGAAATTTCCAATGTTCTTCCGCGTTTTTTTGACAATTATTGCGCTTATTTTTAAAGCAACTCCCCAAACACAAATTCTTCTATCTCAAGGGCAATTTCTTCTGGCATTTTATTTCCATTAAAAATCTTCACATTTTCAACATCTTTCATTGAAGAAAAAGCCTCCATATACGCGCATCTCACGGCGGTAAGCCTTTCAAGACTTTCATAAATTTCAATATTTTCACGGTTTTGGGAAATCCTCTCCATCGCAACCCGAGGCTCTACATCGATAAAAATAGTACAATCAGGTCTGAGAATTTCCGCCGCCAGACTGTTGGCAGAAACCACCCACTCTTTTGGGACCTCCACGCTCTGATAAGCATAAGATGAAAAATAATATCTGTCACATATGACGCACGTTCCCTCATCAAGAGTTTTGCACACGCCGTTTTTGGGGTTTGTAAGGTGGTCAAGACGGTCTGCCGCAAAAAGCGCCGCAGTGACCTTGGGGTCAGCTGTTTTCTTTCCTGAAAGTATGTCGTGCAGCACTTCCCCCGCAATACCAAAGGTGGGCTCCAGCGTTTCGCAAAAAGCTATTCCCCTTTTTTTGAAAGCCTCGCCAAGCATTTTTATCTGTGTGCTTTTTCCGCTTCCGTCAATACCCTCAAAAACTATAAATTTCCCCTTTTTTTGCATATGGCATCTCCCTTTTCATTTATCTTTTATATTGTATCAAAATCTTTGATTTCCGTCAATAGAATAAAATTATTTACTACGGACAAATCACAGCTTTTCGCTTCCTTGCGTATAATACAATATACTTAAAAAATAAGCAAGTAGAAAACGCCCCGACAAAGCTTTCGTAAATTTAAATTTCTCATCAGGAGGTGCAAAAATATGGGATGCTTCGGTGGATGCGGAGGAAATAATTGCTGGTGGATTATTATCCTCATTCTTCTGGTTTGCTGCTGCGGTTGCGGTAACGACAACTCTGGCTGCGGTTGCGGCATGGTAAGTCCTCGCGACAACAACTGCTGCTGCGACTAAGCAAAACAAAAACAGTAATCTATGAAAGGAGGTGTCCTGTATGTGCTTCGGTGATAACAACTGTCTCTGGATTATCGTTTTAATCCTTCTCATAAGCTGCTGCTGTGGTGGCAACAACAACTCTGGCTGTGGTTGCGGCTGCTAATCTCTGGCAGAAAATACCGGCGTTCCAAAAACAAGGAGCGCCGGTGTTATTTTTAACCCTTCTCCTTTGAGGGGAAGGTGGGTTTTGCACAGCAAAACTCGGATGAGGTGGTAGCATAAAAAACAAATCCATTCCCTCGGTAAACTGCAAAAATCCTGCCCATACGAATTTTCCAAACGGATTCTTTTCGTACAAGCAGGACTTTTGCAGTTTATCGCAAACCCACGCCAAAGTGATGCGCACAAATAAAAAAAGTGTGTAGCAAGAGCCACACACCGAAAAATGCATAGCTCGAATTTTTGCAACAAAACCTTTAACATACAACACAAGCATGTAAAGCAGAGCATGCATTTTTACCAAAAGGTAAAAAAATACACACTTAGTGTTGTAAATCAAAATATTAGGTTTTGTTGCAATATTATTATACCACACATCAACTATAAATGCAAGAAATTTTTAAAAACTTCTTGTTTTCCTCAAACCCCCTTGTATTTACCTTTTGTTTGTGGTAAACTATTAAAGCTGATTTCAAAACAAGGGGATTGCGTTATGAACAACTTTTTTGGTCATTTAAAAACAGTTTCCCGTCACCGTCAAAAGGTGATAGTTCACTGTTTCAAAGCGGGTATTCCACTGAGGGGACTTCTTCACGACCTTTCAAAATACTCCCCCACGGAGTTTTTGCCAGGTGTAAAATTTTTCAAAGGTACAAGAAGCCCAAACGAAGCCGAGCGCGAGGCGTTTGGCTTTTCTTCAGCGTGGCTTCACCACAAGGGCAGAAACCGCCACCACTTTGAATACTGGACAGACTATAACCCCGAGACAAAAACCGTGGGACCCGTCAAAATGCCCCTCATTTTTGTGAAAGAGATGTTTTGTGACCGAGTTGCGGCAAGCAAAATCTATCAGGGCAAAAACTATACAGAAAATCACCCTCTTGAATACTTCCGCCGCGGAAAGGCAAATCGTGTCATTCACCCCGAAACATCCGAAATTCTTGAAAGCTGGCTCGTTATGCTCTCAGAAAAAGGCGAAAACGAAACCTTTCGCCACATAAAAAATTTCAAATAAATTATTGAACAGCAAAAGGGATTAAACCTCGCGGTTTAATCCCTTTTTTTATATTTTTTGCAGTCCCCAGATTGTATCATTGTAGTCCATTATTGAACGGTCACTGGAGAAAAATCCTGCCTTTGAAACGTTGATAATAGCTTTTTTATTCCAAATTTCAGGCCTTTGGAAGTCTTTTGCCACCAAGTGGCTGGCATCAAGATATGACTCAAAATCACGGAGCAAGAGATATGGGTCGGCAAAGCCGTTTCCAAACACAAGACTGTGATAAAGTTCCCTGAAGAGATTCTGGTTGTCAGGGGTGAATGTGCCGTCAATAAAGGTGTCAACAATCCCCTTTATAACCATATTCTGTGAATAAACCTCAGGGCTCCCCGAATGTCCTGACGCATAGATATTGAGAACCTCCTGAGAAGTAAGTCCAAAGATATAAATATTATCAAGCCCCACACGTTCCGCAATCTCAACGTTTGCACCATCAAGAGTACCGATGGTCAAAGCACCATTTAACATAAGCTTCATATTACCTGTTCCTGATGCCTCTTTGCTGGCTGTTGAAATCTGCTGGCTCAGGTTTGCTGCAGCAACAATTTTCTCAGCTGTAGAAACACTGTAATTTTCAATGAACACAACTTTCAGGATATCTTTTGTTCTTGGGTCGTTGTTCACCACATCAGCAACATTGTTGATAAGCTTTATAATCAGCTTTGCCGTATGATAACCAGGTGCCGCCTTTGCCCCGAAAATAAAGGTTTCAGGAAGCATACTTGCCTGACTTGGATTTTCCGTTATCATCTTGTAGCGATAAATTATGTGCATCACTTTCATAAGCTGCCGCTTATATTCGTGAAGTCTTTTTATCTGAACATCGAAAAGCGAATTGGGGTCAACCAAAATTCCGTTATGCTCTTTGATGTACTCAGCCAATTTCAGCTTGTTATCCTGCTTGATTTTGGCAAATTTTTCGCGGAACACCCCATCATCTGCAAATTTTTCAAGACCTTCGAGCTTTTCGGCATTTTTTATCCAACCATCGCCTATTGACTCTGTTATAAGCCCCGCAAGTTCAGGGTTTGCCTGAAGCAGCCAGCGTCTTGGGGTAACACCATTGGTAACATTCTTAAACTTTTCAGGATACACCATATAATAATCTCTGAATGTCTCATTTTTAAGAATTTCGGTATGGAGTGCCGCAACACCGTTTATGCTGTGGCAGGAAGTCAAGCAAAGGTTTGCCATATTCACCTGACCGTTTGAAATAACCGCCATATATTCAATTTTTCCTATGTCATTGCCAAACTGCGATGTCAAAAATTCACGCTGTCTGCGGTCAATTTCCTTTATAATCATACTAACTCTGGGAAGAAGACTTTCCACCATTGACATCGGCCATTTTTCAAGAGCCTCCGCCATAATTGTGTGGTTGGTATATGCAAAGGTTTTCTGGACAATCTCCCACGCCTCGTCCCAACCAAAGTTTTCCTCGTCCATAAGTATTCTCATCATTTCAGGAATTGCAATGGTTGGATGAGTGTCGTTTATGTGAATTTGAACATACTTGGGAAGCTCCCAGAGGTTATGCCCACGACGCTTTTGCTTTGCAAGAATCCACTGAATTGTGGCAGAAACAAAGAAATACTGCTGTTTAAGCCTGAGTAGCTTTCCCTCATAATGGTTATCCTCAGGATAAAGCACCTGAGATACCACCTCAGCCAGTTCCTTATCCTTAATCGCCATAGTATAATCACCACGGTTGAATTCGCTCATATTGATAATTTTGGGAGAACGTGCTCTCCAAAGTCTCAATGTGTTCACAAGCTTTGAATTATACCCCGAAATGGGCATATCATAAGGCTCACCGATAACCGTGTTATAGTCCACGTGACGGAACTTCATGCGGTTGTCCTCGAAATATTCTTCAATACGACCATTATAGTGTACCTCAACGCTATCTTCAGGTCTTTCAACCTCCCACACGTTTCCGTCTTCAAGCCACGGGTCAGGCATTTCTATCTGATATCCGTCAACAATCTTCTGTTTAAAAAGACCATATTCATAACGGATTCCACATCCAAATGCCGGAAGTTCAAGTGTCGAAAGTGAATCCAAGAAACACGCCGCAAGTCTGCCAAGGCCGCCGTTTCCAAGTCCCGCATCGTTTTCTATCTCCTCAATCTTTTCAAGTTCAAGACCCATTTCAGAAAGAGCCTCTTTATAAATATCCGTCTGCATAATGTTCATTATGTTGTTCCCAAGGGCTCTGCCCATCAGAAACTCAAAAGAAAGGTAATAGAGCTCTTTTTTGTGGCTATTTTCAAGAAGCTCTCTTGATTTCGCCCACTCCTCCATAATTTCGTCCCTGACGGTGAAAGCACACGCCTTATAAATCTGGTCAGGCGTCGCATTATCAATGGTCTTTCCAAAGTATCTTCTGAGCTTTCCAGAAATACTGCTCTTTATTTTTTCCTTAAGCATCTTCTTTTCTGTCTTATTCATTTTGTTAAATTTCCTCCAAGATTACATTACAAGCTAAAATATATTTTTTCATATTCCTTTGCAGAGCCTTCCCACGAAAACCTCTGATTTATGGCACGCTTTGCGAGTTTTTCCCACACAGCCTTGTCAGCAAAAAAGCTAATGGCACGCCGTATGGTATACATCATATCGTGGCTGTTTGGCGCATAAAAGCTGAAGCCGTTGCCCTCGTCAGTGAATTCATTATATGACATAATAGTGTCTTTAAGACCGCCCGTCTCACGCACAATTGGTATTGTGCCATAAGAAAGAGCAATCAACTGCCCAAGTCCGCAAGGCTCAAACAGTGACGGCATCAAGAACAAATCTGATGCGGCATAAACCCGATGGGCAAGCTCATTACTGAACATAATGTTTGCAGACACCTTTTCGGGATTACACCACGCATAATGGCGGAACATATTTTCATACTTTTCTTCGCCCGTGCCCACAATTACGAATTGCATGTCAAGTCCAACCAGCTCTTCCATAGCCTCAGCAATTATATCAATCCCCTTTTGGTCAACAAGCCTTGACACAAGGCCAATCATAACCTTTTCGCCGTCAA
This sequence comes from Clostridia bacterium, assembly GCA_017620615.1. Taxonomy (GTDB): domain Bacteria; phylum Bacillota; class Clostridia; order Monoglobales; family Monoglobaceae; genus SIG440. Next base: position 34,195 of record JAGAUW010000011.1, read on the forward strand.
CAGGAAGTCCAAGCTGGCTTTGAAGTGCCATTTTATTTTTCTTTTTTCCGTTTAATACACTTCTTGCGGTATAATTATGTTCAATATATGGGTCGGTTTTTGGGTTATATTCATCATAGTCAATTCCATTAAGAATACCAAAAAGAGCATTGCTCCTTGCACTTAAAAGCCCGTCAAGCGCCTCGCCACCCGTGGGAGTTTTTATTTCCTCAGCATAAGTGGGGCTCACCGTAGTAACCGCCATGGAATAGGTTATTCCCGCCTTCATCAAATTCGCACAGCCGTGAAACTCCAGCTTGTCGTCAGTGAAAAACGAATCGTCAAGTGATAAGAAATCTTTCACCGCATCCACAGAATAAATCCCCTGATATTTGAGGTTGTGAATGGTGAAAATCGTTCTTATATCCCGATAAAACTCATTCTTTTTATAATACCCCTCGAGTATAACAGGAACAGCCCCCGTCTGCCAATCGTGGCAGTGTATAACGTCAGGCTTAAAATCAAGCTTTGGCAAAAGTTCAAGTGCCGCCTTGTCAAAGAACGAGAACCGTTCAAGGTCATCCCATCTGTAAAGGCACTTCTCACCAAAATACTCCTCATTGTCCACAAAGTAATAGGTGACACCCTGCCTTTTTATCGAAAAAACCCCGCAATATTTATTCCTCCACCCAAGTGGGATGTAGGTATAAAGCAAATACTCCATTTCCCCTAAGAATTTCTCAGCAATGAGTCCGTATTTGGGAAGCATAACCCTTACATCATGGCCAAGAGCAGCGAGACTCTGAGGCAGCGCCCCTAAAACGTCACCAAGCCCACCTGATTTTGCAAAGGGCGCAACCTCGGATGATAGCATCAATATATTCACACAAAAACCCCTTTCGCAGTACTTTTAAGGTCTTTAAACAACCTTTCTCTTTCCGATCACCAAAGGATAGGTGCTTTCGCCCACAAGACTCTTTCCGCTGCACAAAATAACCTCTTTGTCAAAAATCACATTGTCAACAGTGCAGTTGTCCATAATCTGAGACTTTTGCATAATAACAGAATTCTTCACCTTTGTGTTCTTACCGATTTTTACGCCACGGAAAACAATACAGTTTTCAACCTCACCATAAATCTCACAGCCATCGGCAATAAAGGAATTTTTAACCTCAGCCTCGCGACCGTATTTCGTTGGAACACTGTCTTTCACCTTGGTATAAATACTCTTTTTGTCCTCGCCGAAAAGCTCGCGTCTGACATCATCTTTGAGCAACTCAAGATTGAATTCAAAAAATGCATCAATGGTATCAATTTTTTTCTTGTATCCCTCAAACTTATAGGCAAAAATTCTGAGCTTTCCAAGGTTTGCAAGAAGAATATTCTTTGAAATAACATGTTCATCATGAGCTATACAATCTTCAATCAGTTCAATGAGAAGACTCTTTTTAATGAAAAACATATGCATATATGCAGCATCCGACTTTTGTCTCTTGGGATAAATCTGAATATCCGAAACACTTCCATCATCTGCTATATCAAACAGAATGTGTTTTCCCAGCTCTCTGGGGCTGATATTCGGTTCTTCGGTATAAACCACCGTTATATCTGCATCCTTTTCAAAGTGGGAATCCATAACTTTTTCAAGGTCAATGTTGCAGATTGTATTACAGTCACTGAGCATAACATACTCCTGACGGCTGCGGTTTAAATAGCTCATAGCTCCACTGAGGTAGTCAATGCCCCCCATAATGCGACCGTTTAAATCAACAGTTTCAGGCGGCGGCAGAATAAAAAGTCCGTTTTCTTTTCTTGCCATATCCCATGCTCTTCCGCTTCCCACGTGGTCGGTGAGGGAACGGTTTTTGAACCCTGCAGTAATACCCACGTTGACAATGCCGGAATTCACCATATTTGAAAGCATAAAGTCAATAATTCTGTATCTTCCGCCCACGGGCACCGCCGCAAGAGAACGAAACTTCATAAGCTCGCCCAAAGATGCCTCTGAATTTTCAGAAAAAATCAAACCCAGTGTATTATTGTTTACCATAACAAATCACCTCAGGCCGTAGCCGTTCCTTTCACAGTTTTTTTGCCCGCAGCCTTTTCAGCAGACGTTTTTTTGATATTACGTGTAACCATAGAGCATCCCGCGACTTTTATGCCCTCCGCAATGCTCACATTGGGTCCAATAAGGGTAATATCGTCCGAACAAATTTTTGTATTGACAAAATCCTTGTTTGCATCATCCGCTACACTGCCGATTTCGCTGTTTTCTGCAATATATGCATCCGTTCCAATCATAGCTTTGTTGACGATAGCATTCTTTCCTATATACGAATCAGGGAAAATAACCGAATCTCGCACCACGGCACCCTCCTTTATGGTAACTCCTTGGAAGATAACCGAATTTTCTACATCCCCAAAGATTTCACAGCCCTCTGTTATATAACAGTTCTTCACCCTTGAATTGGGCGCTATATAGTGGGGCGGCTTTGCAGGATTTCTGCTGAAAATCTTCCAGCCCGGGTCGTCAAGCTCATACCCAGGATTTTCTGAAAGAAGATTCATATTTGCTTCCCAAAGGCTCTCTATGGTTCCAACATCTTTCCAATATCCGTCAAATCTGTATGCCAGCATTTTGTTGTTATCACCCAGCATAGCAGGGATTATATTTTTACCGAAATCGTTGTCTGATTTTGGGTCATTTTCGTCTGCAATAAGATACTTTTTAAGAATATCCCAGCTGAAAACATAAACACCCATGGATGCCAAGTTACTCTTTGGATTTTTGGGCTTTTCTTCAAACTCCACAATATTCATATTTTCGTCAGTATTCATAATACCAAATCTTGACGCCTCATCCCAGGGCACTTCAATCACCGCAATGGTTGCCGCAGCCTTTGCTGCTTTATGCGCCTTTATCATTTTTGAATAATCCATTTTATAAATATGGTCCCCCGAAAGAATAACCACATACTTTGGGTCAAACCCGCTGATAAAGCCAATATTCTGGTAAATCGCATTAGCTGTTCCCTTGTACCATTCGCCTTTTTCCGCAGAAACATACGGCGGAAGAACATAAACACCTCCATCATTTCTGTCAAGATCCCATGGCTGTCCGTTGCCGATATAAGTATTAAGTTCAAGAGGCTGGTACTGGGTAAGCACGCCAACCGCTGTTATGCCCGAATGCGCACAGTTACTGAGCGGAAAGTCAATAATCTTATACTTCCCCCCAAAAGGAACTGCAGGCTTTGCAACATTCTTAGTAAGAATTCCGAGCCGGCTACCCTGACCGCCTGCAAGAATCATTGCAACACATTCTTTTGATTTCATAACAAAAAACCTCCTCCTAAATTTATATCACCCAAATTTTACGTTCTTGGGTTTTTCGCTTTCTTTATATACATACCCGAAAGCTCAGGTAAATCAACCTTTATTGAATACGGCCATCTCCCATCCTTGCATTTTTTAGCCGCTATCCTTGGCAGTTTTTTTAATGTCCCGCCATAACGACCATCTTCACTGCAAATAACAATTTCATAATCGCCCCTTGACGGAACGCCTATTTCATAATCCTTGTAACCTTGCGCCGCAAAATTTGCCGCAACAATGGTTGTATCTCTGCGGCTTTTGCTTGTTCGAAGAAAGCTTACCACAGACCGTTCTCTGTCCGACTCATCAATCCAGGAAAAGCCCTCCCAGCTCTGGTCATTTTCATACATAGAACGGTTATTTTTGTAAAAGGCATTCAAATCCTTTACAAATTCTTTTATTCCTCTGTGACTTTCAAAATCCAACAAATTCCAGTCCAGGCTGTCAGCAAAACGCCATTCCGAGAATTGTCCAAGTTCCCCGCCCATAAAGAGCAGTTTCTTGCCCGGATGAGCGTACATAAACATATAAAGAAGCTTAAGACTTTTAAACTTCTGTTCATAACTTCCGTACATTTTATCAAGAAGCGAACGTTTTCCGTGAACCACCTCATCGTGAGAAAGTGGCAGGATATAATTTTCCGAATATGCATACATCATTGAAAATGTCAGCATATCGTGGTTTGAACCTCTGAAATAAGGATCGAGCGCCATATACCTCAAAACATCATTCATCCAGCCCATATTCCACTTGAAATTAAACCCAAGACCGCCCTCATACACAGGCTTGGTAACACCGCCCCAAGCGGTAGATTCCTCAGCAATCATCAGCACATTGGGAAAACTCTCAAATACAACGCTGTTGAGCTTTTGCAAAAATTCAATGGCCTCAAGATTCTCGTTTCCGCCATAACGGTTTGCCACCCATTCTCCGTCTCGTCTGTTATAGTCAAGATAAAGCATACTTGACACCGCATCAACACGAAGTCCGTCAACGTGATACTCCTCAAACCAGAACATCGCATTTGAAATAAGGAATGAATGTATTTCCGTCTTGCCCCAGTTAAAAACCAAGGTTCCCCATTCCTTATGCTCGCCAAGACGGCTATCGGGATGCTCAAAAAGAGGCGTCCCGTCAAAAAGCCTCAACCCATGGTCATCCCGTGGAAAATGTGCCGGAACCCAGTCTACAATAACACTTATTCCCGCGCGGTGACACTTATCGATAAAAGCTTTGAGCCCCTTTGGACTTCCGTATCTGCTGTTTGCAGAAAAATATCCGGTGACCTGATAACCCCACGACCCGTCAAAAGGATATTCCGTAATGGGCATAAGTTCTATATGGGTATATCCCATTTCTTTGACATAAGGAATAAGCTCCTCCGCCATTTCCTCATATGTTAAAAACTCTCCGTCTTCTTTTCTCTTCCAGGACCCAAAATGAAGTTCATAAATGTTCATAGGCTTGTCATAAGGCGCGGTTCTATCTCTCATATCAAGCCATTTCTTATCCCCCCAAATATAATCCATATCCGCAGTTTTAGATGCAGTTTCAGGTCTCAGCTCACTTGAGAATGCAAAAGGGTCTGCCTTAAGTACTATTTCACCAAGGTTTGTTTCTATACTATACTTATAGTTTTCACCTGCCGATACGCCTTCCACAAATCCGCACCAGACACCGCCGTTTAGCAATTCCATAGGGTTTTTGCTTCTGTCCCAACCGTTTTTGTCGCAAACCAGAGACACAGATTTGGCATTTGGCGCCCACACAGAAAACCGATACCCCTCGGCACCCCCAAAACAGCATTTGTGTGCACCCAAAATGTTGTAGCTTTTGAAATTCTTTCCTTCATTAAAGAGGAATATCAGTTCTTTTGAAATTTCTTTTGTTTTTTCGTTATTCATTTGTGATTTCCCCTCACTTTTTGGAAAACTTTGTCCTCAGCGGACTTTCTTTTATTTAATTTTATCACTTTAAAACAATTTTGTCCATAGTAAGTTTCAGGAAAAATTTTAGTCTAAAACTATGGAAAACATCTAAAAATTCCACACCTTAAGCCATTTATTTCAATTTCTGCTATACCGTTTCTGCATTTTGCGTTATTTTCGCCAAGAAGTGCCTCCAGCCGTACAGCTCCCTCAAGCTCAAGCCCAATCCTTTCAGAATTTTCATTTCTGTTCACAATGCAGAGATATTTTCCGTTCTCTGCCCGTTTTCCAAAAACATCCCTGCCGTTTTCAATTTTTCTTAAGTACACAAAAACTCCGTCTCTTGCATATAAGGTTTCAAACACTCCCGTTCTCAATGCATCACAGGAATTTCTGAGTGCAGTGATTTTTTTATAAAACTCAAGTAACTCAGTGTCAACACATCGCCAACTGTAAGGCATGCGGTTATATGGGTCCGAGAGCCCCTGCATACCGATTTCATCACCATAATATATGCAGGGAACACCTGCAAAAGTCATCTGCAAAAACGCCCCCAGCCTGAGCCTCTTGATTGCTCTGGTCTCACTTTTTGCATCAAGTCTGAACCTCCCCTTTTCCTCCATAGACAAATTCGGGTCTATATACTGTCCCGAAAGACAGGTTTTCGCCCTTACCGTATCATGAGTGCCAAGTATATTCATAGCAGAATAAAGGGCTTCAAAGGGATAATGCTCAAAAAGTTCACCCATACGCTCCGAAAAATCCTCTGCCGAAATGCTCCCTGTCAAAAACGCCAAAGTGCAATCCTTAAAAGGATAATTCATAACGCTGTCAAGCTCATGCCCCAAAAGATACTCCCGACGCACACCATAGCTTTCCTTGTTTGACGCATCCTCCCACACTTCGCCGATAACAACCGCTTCAGGATTCTCTCTTTTAACTTCTCTGCGAAGAATTTTTATAAATTCATCAGGAAGCTCATCCGCCACATCAAGACGCCAACCAAAGGCACCTTTCCTTATCCACTTTTTTATTATAGCATCATCACCTGCTAAAATATAGTCAATATATGTCGGCTCCATTTCATTGACATTGGGAAGATTCGAGCATCCCCACCAACTGTTGTATCCGCCGTTTTCTCCACACCACTGATACCATGAGCGATAGGGCGAATTTTTGTCACGAAAAGCCCCTGTGTCTTCGCCATAGCTTCCGTATTTATTGAAATACACACTGTCGCTTCCAGTATGGCTGAAAACTCCGTCGAGAATAATTCTTATCCCCGCTTCCTCACACTTTTCGCAAAGCTCTTTAAAAGCCTCCTCTGTGCCCAAGATCGGGTCAATTTTTCCATAATCCCCCGTATCATAGCGGTGATTTGAAAAAGCCTCAAAAATGGGATTTAAATAAATAACACCAATCCCCAATTCCTTAAGATACGGGATTTTTTCAATTATTCCTCTCAAGCTTCCTCCAAAAAAATCATTATAAGCCGGACCATCCTCAAAAGGATGTTTTTGTATAAAAATGGGCGAATACCAGTCCTCATACAAAGTATATTCCGCCTTCCTCCCTGATATTTCGCAAGACTTTTCAGATTTGAAAAACCTGTCCGGAAAAATCTGATACATAACCGAATGCTTAAACCACTCAGGGGTCTTGAAATTCTTGTCATACACCGTTATCTGCCACGAGCTGTCGTTTGGATGGTCAAGAATTTCACCCTCGCCATTTTTTGTCTTGCAATAAAAATACCGCTTCCCGTTTTCCTCAACAATGAAATAATACCACAAAAGGCCGGGAGTCTTTGGCATTTCTAAACTAGCAACAAACATCCCGTCATGGTCTTTTTGCATAGGAATAAGCCGTTCTTCCCCGTCCCAGAGCCTAAGAAAAATCTGGGTTTCCCCATCCGCCTCGTTCACCAAAAGACATATTTTCACCGTGCTTTCACTCGGCAGAGCTCCAAAAGGCTCTCTGAATTTTTTATTTCGGGAATTATGATATATATGCATGTTTTGAAATTTCCTTTCCTCAAAGCAAGTTAAAAATTTTATTGCAATGATTAACTGCGCGTGATATACTATCATTATAATATCATAAACTATCAAAAAAAGAAAGCCCTTTAAAAAAACGAAAGGAGGAGGCTCTGTGCTGAGCTTTATTTACGGAACTGACGAATCCCAAAGACTTGATGAAATTTACCGCCGTGCAAAAGAAGACGCAAAAGACGGAAAGAATGTATACATTTTAGTTCCTGAGCAGTATTCTATGAGTGCCGAGGAAGAGCTTATTTCCGCTTTAGGATTTTCTGCCCAGAGCAGAATCCAGATTCTCACATTTTCACGCCTTGCGAGCCTCATTTTTTCAAAAATGGGTCCTCTTCGCACAAACTATATGGACAAAGCAGGCAAGCTCATTATGACAAAGCGCACCCTCTCTTTGTGCGAAAAAGACCTCCTTCTTTTTGGGCGAAATGTAAATCAAAAAGGCTTTGTAAAACTGATTATGACACTTATTTCAGAATTCAAACGTTACGGAGTTACTCCCGCTGACCTTTTATCAGCAAAAGAAAAAACCACCGACGCCCGCCTTTCAATGAAGCTTGGTGACCTTTCGCTTATTTACAAAACACTTGACGGTCTTATCCTTGAAAGCCACTCAAATTCCGAGGATAACCTTTCTATGATTATCCCCAAATCAAAGATGCCTGCTTTTTGCGGGGTTCTTTTTACATAAACTTTTTTCAGCGCTTCACCCCCACAGAATATGCAGTCATTTCCGAGATTATGCAGATTTCGGATGTTTGTGTCTCTCTTTGCACCGACAAAGTAGACGGCACATCTTTGGTCTTTTCTTCTCAGATAGCAACTCTCAAAAATCTTATGATGACAGCAGAAAAGCTTGGCATCGAGACAAGCGCCCCGTCTCTTATCAGCTCGGGCACAACTCTTCCCGCTGACATTCTTCATCTTAAAGAAAACTTGTTCGCCCCAAGCCCCGAATGTTTTGAGGGCAACCCCGAGCACATCCGCATTTTAAGACCCGACAACCAAAGCAGCGAGGTTTCTATGTGCGCTCAGCTTATCAAAAAGCTCTTGAGAGAAAACAATTATTCCTTAAATGACATCCTTGTCCTTTCGGGAAATATTGAAAACTATGAGCACCTGTTGCCCCGTATTTTTGAGGAATATGAAATTCCTTTCTTTCTTGACAGAAAAACAGTTCTCACAAAAAGTCCTTTTATGCAAATGCTTCTTTCTATCCTTGAAATCTTAGCATACGGCTTTTCTTATGAACGGATTATGCGAGTGGCTCGGTCAGGATTTTTCCCAGTAAGCCAAAATGATTGTGACATTTTTGAAAACTATGTCCTCGCCGCCAGCATAAGCCACTCTGCTTGGAATAAACTTGACAACTGGACATTTAACCCCGACCCAGGCGCCTTCAGCATGGATGAAATAAACCGTATAAAAGCAGGGCTTGTTCACCCCATCCTTGACCTCCTCAATATGTTCAGCGGAAGAAAAACCGCCAAAACAATCACCGAAAACCTCTTTTTGTGGATGGGAAAAATGGGCTTTCCTGATATTGTTGACAAAAAAATCGCAGAGTTTAAAAGTCAGCTGAAAACCGATGACGCTGACCAGCTTCGCATGGTATGGAATAGCTTTATCTCTGTGGCAAACCAGATTGCAGACTTTATGGGCTCTTCATTTTCAACCTTTGCCGATTTCTATGAGCTTTTTTCTTCTGCCGCTGGCGAGCTTTCTGTTGGTATTATCCCGCCATCTCAGGATACTGTAACCATAAGTCCTGTGGAATTGTTCCGCAGTACAGGTGCAAAAGCCGTCATTCTTCTTGGGGCACTTGATGGGGTATTCCCGAAAAGTCATACAAACGAGGGTCTTATTTCGGATGCAGAACGGCTTCTCCTCAAAGATACAGGGCTTACTCTTGCCCCCGACAATTTGAGTGCACAGCGCGATGAACAATTTCTTGTATATTCAGTGGTTTCAACCCCCCGTGAAGAGCTGTTTATTTTTGCACCCCTCGGTGACCGCGACGGAAAAACTCTCAAGCCGTCAGATATTATCTATTCGCTGAAAGAGGATATTTTCCCTGATATAAAGGAAATTTCTCAGTCCTCACATTTTGACCCATCAGAATTCCAAAGCCGCGAAATAACCCTCCGTCATCTTGCAGAAAAGCTTTTCCAAAACGACTGGAAAAAGGACAGCCTCTCACCTCTCTGGAAAGAAGCATACGATTGTCTTTGTTCTATTCCCGAATATAACGAGAATCTTCTTCGCCTCAGCGAAATGAACTCTCACAAAACCCCCAACGACATAATTACCAAAGAAACCGCAAAACAACTTTACGGTGAAAATCTGGTCATGAGCGTTTCAAAGCTTGAAAAATACAATTCCTGTGCATTTTCATTCTTTATGCAATACGGACTTTTCGCCAAGGAACGTCTTTTAGGGGGCTTGAAGATTGCCGACACAGGAACACTTCTCCACAGCGTTCTTTGTGATTACTTCAAATCCAAATCAGCTCCAGGCACCGATTATGGCTCAATCAGCCGTAATGAGTGTTTTGCTGATATTTCAAACCTTGTGGACTTTGCAGGAAAGACCCTCAACGAAGCTCTTTATCAAAGTTCGCATTATTACAAATATATGCTCCTTAGAATGAAAAATATCGCAACCTCCACCGCGTGGAAGCTCATTCGTTTTTATGCCCAGAGCGATTTTCGCCCTGCGGGATTTGAAATTGCCTTTGGCAAAAACAAAGAGTATCCCCCTTATACTCTCCCTACCGCCTTTGGCACAGTTTCCCTGAAGGGCTTTGTTGACCGCGTTGACAGTGCCAAAATCGACGGGAACGAATATTTGATTATCTCTGATTACAAATCCTCCGAGAAAAAGCTTGATACCAACCTTGCAAATCTGGGGGTGCGTTTTCAGCCGCTTATTTACGCAAACGCCCTGACAAAGAGCAGCTCCAAAAGCCGCGTTGCCGCTATGCTCTATCTGGAAATGACCGACCCTTATATTTCATGCACCACTGAGCCTGAGGTTTCAAGGCGCGAAAAGGAAATAAGCGACAAAATTTCCGTTCACGGACTGGCACTTGATAGCCCTGCAGTCCTCCAGGGAATCGATAACTATTTTTCCGACAAAGACGCCATCCACTATATCCGCTTGAATCCAAAATCAATTCTCCCTCAGGAATATTTTGACGAAATTTTAAACGGTGCCGACCAGAAAGCAATTGAAACCGCCGAAAATATCCTCAGCGGAAAAATTGACATAAATCCAATATGTGTATCAAACTTTGACGCCTGCAGTATCTGCTCATATTCAGGCGTATGTATGAAAAACAAATAGCCCCAAAAAGCTGCTGCGAAATCCCATTGCGACAGCTTTTTCATTTGTTAAAATAATGTAAACTCTAACTCTTTCGCCTTGACAAAAAAAATATCCAAACCTATAATATTACATATATTATTTTTTGCTAAAATTTTTCTCAAAAAGGAGGCATTTTTCTTGATAAAAAAACTTCTTGCTTGCGTTGGCGAATACAAAAAAGACTCTCTTCTTGCGCCCCTCTTTGTTACCTTTGAGGTTATTCTTGAAGTACTGATTCCATTTCTTATGGCGTACATTATTGACCAAGGCATAAAAATGGGAAACATGTCCCTTGTGGCAAAAATCGGCGCCCTGCTAATTTTCCTCGTTGCCCTTTCCCTTTCCTGCGGTGCTCTTTCCGGAAAATATGCAGCAAGTGCCTCTGCAGGCTTTGCCAAAAATTTGAGAGAAAAAATGTTTCATTCGGTGCAAAACTTTTCTTTTACAAACATCGACCGTTTTTCAACATCAGGTCTTGTTACACGGCTGACCACAGATGTTTCAAATCTTCAGCACGCATACCAGATGATTATCCGCATCGCTGTGAGAAGCCCAGCCATGCTGATTTTTTCGCTTTCAATGGCTTTTTTTGTCAATTCAAAAATCGCCCTCATTTTTCTTTGTGTAACGCCATTTCTGGCATTGGGGCTATTCTTCATTATGACAAAAGCACACCCTATTTTTGAAAAGGTTTTCAAAATTTATGACAACCTCAACAATGTTGTTCAGGAAAACCTCCACGGCATCCGTGTGGTGAAGACCTTTGTCCGTGAAAAATTTGAAGAAGAAAAATTCAAATCGGTTTCAAAGGATATTTATGACAATTTCAGCCGTGCAGAAAAGATCTTAGCATTCAACTCCCCCATTATGCAGACCTCTATGTATACCTGCACACTTCTTATTGCGTGGTTTGGTGCAAAACTCATCTTGATTGGGGATATGTCACGTGGGGAACTTATCAGCATAACAACCTACACAATGCAGATTCTTATGAGCCTTATGAACCTCTCTATGATTTTCGTTATGATAACCATTTCAAAGGCATCTGCGATGCGTATAACAGAAGTTCTTTCTGAAACCTCGGATATAAACGACGGCGAAAAAAATCTAATGGAAGTAAAAGACGGCTCTATCATCTTTGAAAACGTAAGCTTTGGTTATTCCAAAATTTCCGAAGCCCTGTGCCTTAAAGACATAAATTTAACGATAAACTCAGGTGAAACCATCGGAATCATCGGTCCGACAGGAAGTGCAAAAAGTTCACTTGTCCAGCTCATCCCGAGGCTTTATGACGTGACATCAGGACGAATTCTTGTGGGCGGCGAGGATGTCCGCGACTACAACATCAAGACTCTTCGCGACAGCGTTTCAATGGTTCTTCAAAAGAACGAGCTTTTCAGCGGTACAATAAAGGAAAATCTTCGCTGGGGAGACGAAAATGCCACTGACAAAGAAATAGTACGGGCGTCCGAACTCGCGCAAGCTGACGAATTTATCCGCACCTTCCCTGATGGCTATGACACCCATATAGAGCAGGGCGGAAAGAATGTGTCAGGCGGTCAGAAACAGCGTCTTTGCATTGCAAGGGCTCTTCTCAAAAAACCAAAGATTCTTATTCTTGACGATTCAACCAGTGCTGTTGACACTCACACCGACAAGCTTATTCGAAAAGCTTTTGCGGAAGAAATTCCTGACACAACCAAGCTGATAATCGCACAAAGAATTTCTTCTATCGAGCACGCAGACAAGGTTATTGTTCTGGAAGGCGGCAAAATCGTTGCCTTTGACACACCGAAAAATCTTTTTGAAAATAACGAAATTTACCGCGAAATATACGAATCTCAGCAAAAGGGGGCAACTGACAATGAGTAGACCACTTCCATCTCCCCGAGGCGGACGTATTATGGGAAACGGCAGAAAAGCAAAAGACGGAAAGAAAACGTTGAAGCGTCTTCTTTCCTGTATTTTCAAGGACTACAAGCTCCACTTTTTCGTGGTTCTCATCTTTATAATTATCAGCTCACTTGTGGGCGTTGCAGGGTCATTGTTCATTGAAACATTGATTGATGACTACATCACGCCAATGCTGAAAAATTCGTCCACCGACTTCACGCCCCTCCTTCGTGCAGTTTTGTTTATGGCACTGATATATTTATCGGGAGTTATTTCGATTTTTCTTTACAACAGAATGATGGCTGTCATATCTCAAGGGGTTTTAAAGCAAATTCGTGACGATATGTTCACCAAAATGCAGACTCTCCCTATTTCCTATTTCGATACCCATTCCCACGGTGACACCATGAGTCGCTACACCAATGACACCGACACTTTGCGGCAAATGATTTCCCAAAGCATTCCTCAGGCATTTTCTTCAGTAATCACCATAATTTCGGTGTTCACCGCAATGCTGAAAACCAACTGGGTGCTCACCATACTTGTTCTTATTTTCGTTTCGGTTATGCTTACAGTAAGCCGAAAAATCACAGGAAAAAGCTCAAAGTTCTTCATTGCCCAGCAAAAATCTCTTGGCGAAACAAACGGCTTCATTGAAGAAATGATAAACGGTCAAAAAGTTATTAAAGTATTTTGCCGCGAGGATACCACAAAGAAAAACTTTGACAAACTGAACCGAGAGCTTTGCATTAACGCAACAAACGCCAACACCTTTGCCAACATTCTGATGCCCATTATGGGAAACATGGGACATCTTCAATATGTTCTTCTTGCGGTCGTTGGCGGAATCCTCGCGATAAGCGGGTTTCCAGGCATAACAATCGGTGCAATCGCCGCATTTTTGCAGCTCAGCAAAAGCTTCACAATGCCCATAAACAATATGTCCCAACAGATAAATTCAATCATTATGGCACTGGCAGGAGCCGAGCGTATATTTGAACTTATTGACGAAAAGAGCGAAACAGACGAGGGCTATGTCACCCTTGTCAATGCCGAGTACAAAGACGGCGAGCTTTGTGAAACCGAAAAACGTACAGGGCTTTGGGCATGGAAACATCCCCACGAAGATGGTACAACTACCTACACCCCTCTTTCGGGTGATGTGACTTTGACAAACGTAGACTTTGGATATGTCCCCGAAAAAACAGTTCTCCACGACGTTTCTCTCTATGCAAAGCCAGGTCAGAAAATTGCTTTCGTAGGAGCAACGGGTGCAGGAAAAACCACTATAACAAACCTCATAAACCGCTTCTATGATATTGCCGATGGAAAAATTCGTTACGACGGCATAAACATAAACAAGATAAAGAAAAGTGACCTGCGAAAATCCCTTGGGGTAGTTTTACAGGACACAAATCTTTTCACTGGCACAGTTATGGAAAATGTCCGCTACGGAAGACTTGATGCAACCGATGAAGAGGTCTATGCTGCAGCACGCCTGGCAAATGCCGATGGCTTTATAAAAATGCTCCCTGACGGCTATAACACAGTTCTCCACCACGGCGGCGAGGGGCTGTCCCAAGGTCAGCGTCAGCTTTTGGCAATCGCAAGAGCCGCAGTAGCCGACCCGCCCGTTATGATTCTTGACGAGGCGACCTCAAGCATCGATACCCGAACAGAGCGCATTGTCCAAAAGGGTATGGACTCACTTATGAAAGGCAGAACAGTTTTTGTAATTGCCCACCGCCTTTCTACCATACAAAATTCCGATGTGATTATGGTCCTTGAAAACGGGCGGATTATCGAGCGCGGCAACCACGACGAACTGATAGCCCAAAAAGGCAAGTATTACAGCCTCTACACAGGCGCTTTCGAGCTTGAATAAAAGATTTCATTTAAAGACGATAACCAAAGGCTCAGGTTATCGTCTTATTTTTTGAAATAAAACACAATATATCGCAAAAAAATATTGACAAAAACACAATATATGGTATAATTATTAAGCAACCCTGATTGCAAAATAACAACAGAAAGTAGGGAAAGTGATGAAAGTAATAAAAAGAAATGGCTCTGAAGTTATTTTTGACATAACAAAAATTATTGCGGCTATTACCAAAGCCAATGAGGCAGTTGACGAAGACGCACGCATGACTCCACTGCAGATAAAAAGAATTGCCGAGGCTGTTGAACTCAGCTGTATCCGTATGAGCCGCGCACCCGAGGTGGAAGAAATTCAGGACCTGGTTGAAAGTCAGATTATGGCACACGGTGCATATGAGGTGGCAAAAAAATACATTACATATCGTTATACCCGTGCCCTTGTCCGTCGCTCAAACACCACTGATGAGCGGATTTTGAGCCTTATTGAATGCTGCAACGAGGAGGCCAAGCAGGAAAATGCAAACAAAAACCCCACGGTGAACAGCGTTCAGCGTGACTATATGGCAGGGGAAGTAAGCCGTGACATTACAAACCGCATACTTCTTCCTGAAGACATAGTAAAAGCCCACGAGGACGGCATTATCCATTTCCATGACACGGATTATTATGCACAACATATGCACAACTGCGACCTTGTGAACCTTGAGGATATGCTCCAGAACGGCACTGTAATTTCAGGCACAATGATTGAACGTCCTCACAGCTTTTCAACCGCCTGCAACATTGCGACACAGATTATCGCTCAGGTTGCCAGCAACCAGTACGGCGGTCAAAGTATTTCTCTCACCCACCTTGCACCATTTGTTCAGGTGAGCCGTGAAAAAATCAGAAAAAGCCTCACCGCAGAAATGGACGATGCAGGTATAAATCTCACCCAGGAGCAATTTGACGGCATTGTTGAAAAAAGACTCCGCGAAGAGATAAACCGCGGTGTCCAGACCATTCAATATCAGGTTGTGACACTCCTTACCACCAACGGACAGGCGCCCTTTGTTACTGTATTTATGTATCTTGGCGAAGCAAAGAACGAACAGGAAAAAAAGGACCTTGCAATTATAATCGAAGAAACCCTCCTCCAACGATATCAGGGCGTAAAGAACGAGGACGGGGTTTATGTTACTCCTGCTTTCCCCAAGCTCATTTATGTTCTTGAAGAACAGAATATCCACGATGATTCACCTTACTACTACCTGACAAAGCTTGCTGCAAAATGCACGGCACGCCGTATGGTTCCTGACTACATCTCCGAAAAGAAAATGCTGGAGCTGAAAGTGGACAAGAACGGCGAGGGCCATTGCTACACCTGTATGGGGTGCCGCAGCTTTTTGACACCTTTCGTTGACGAAGACGGAAATCCCAAGTACTATGGCCGCTTCAACCAGGGCGTTGTCACCATAAACTTGGTAGACGTGGCACTTTCCTCAGGCGGAAATTTGGAAAAATTCTGGTCAATTTTTGATGAAAGACTTGAACTTTGTCACAGAGCACTCCTTTGCCGTCACGAAAGATTGAAAGGCACCACATCTGATGCTGCACCAATTCTTTGGCAGCACGGCGCTTTAGCAAGACTTGAAAAAGGCGAGGTTATCGACAAGCTCCTCTATGGCGGATATTCCACCATTTCTCTTGGCTATGCAGGTCTTTATGAATGTGTTAAGCAAATGACAGGCAAAAGCCACACCGACCCCTCAGCAACACCTTTTGCACTTCAGGTAATGCAACATATGAATGATGCCTGCAAAAAGTGGAAAGAAATGCACAATATTGACTTTAGTCTTTATGGAACGCCCCTCGAATCCACCACCTATAAGTTTGCAAAATGTCTGCAAAAGCGTTTTGGCGTGGTTGAGGGTATCACCGACAAGGGCTATATAACAAACAGCTATCACATCCACGTAAGCGAAGAGGTTGACGCTTTCACAAAGCTTGCCTTTGAATCACAATTCCAGCAGCTCTCACCTGGTGGAGCAATCAGCTATGTGGAAGTTCCCGATATGCAAAACAACCTCGAGGCTGTTCTTCAGGTTATGAAATTCATTTATGACAACATTATGTATGCCGAGCTCAACACCAAGTCAGACTACTGTCAGGAATGTGGCTGGGATGGTGAAATTGAGATTGCCGAAGTTGACGGAAAGCTCATCTGGAAGTGCCCCAAATGCCAGAACACCGACCAAAGCAAAATGAATGTTGCAAGACGCACCTGCGGTTACATCGGAACTCAGTACTGGAATCAGGGAAGAACTCAGGAAATAAAAGAAAGGGTACTGCATTTATAATATGAACTATTGCGAAATAAAAAAATGCGATATCGCCAACGGAGAGGGTGTTCGTACCACCCTCTTTGTTTCAGGCTGTACCAATCACTGCGAGGACTGTTTTCAGCCTCAGACTTGGGACTTTGACTACGGAAAGCCTTTCACAGATGAGGTGGCAAACGAAATCATACAGTCGGTAAAGCCCTATTACATAAACGGGCTGACCCTCCTTGGCGGCGAGCCTTTTGAGCCCAAAAACCAAAAAGGACTTCTTCCTTTCCTGAAAAAATTCAGGGAAGAATGCCCAGACAAAACCATTTGGTGTTTCACAGGCTTTTTGCTTGACGAAGAACTTTTAAAAGACGGCTCTTACCCAAGGTGTGATGTGACCGATGAAATGCTCAGCTGTATCGACGTACTTGTTGACGGCAGATACAAAAAAGAACTAAAAGACATTTCCCTCAAATTCCGCGGCTCATCAAACCAAAGGATAATCGATATGAACAAGACCCGAGTTTCTGGCGAAATTGTCTTGTGGGAAAATTAGATAACAAAGAAGACCAAAGCTCAGCTTTGGTCTTCTTCTCTTACTAAACTACTTACAAAAATTCTCAATATAGTTGGTGATTGCATCACCTATAACCCGACGTGCCTCTTCCTTTCCGCTTACCTCATCAACAGCCGTGTCCTTATGCTCAAGATTTTTATAAACCATAAAGAAGTGTCTCATTTCATCAAAAATATGAGCAGGAAGCTGGTCAATGTCGGTATAATGATTATATGTGGGATCGCTGAAAGGTATGGCGATTATCTTTTCGTCACTTCTGCCGTTATCAATCATAGAAATCACGCCTATTGGATATGCCCGCACGAGTGACATCGGTTCAAGAGGCTCAGAGCAAAGAAGCAACACATCAAGAGGGTCATTGTCATTACCATAAGTCCTTGGGATGAAGCCATAGTTCGCAGGATAATGGGTCGAGGTATAAAGTATACGGTCAAGCATAATATATCCTGTTTCCTTGTCAAGCTCATACTTTTTCTTGCTGCCCTTTGAAATTTCAATTACACAAATAAAATCGTCAACATTTATTCTCTTTGGTGAAATATCGTGCCATATATTTGACATTTAACATTCTCCTTGTTTTCTTATTTGAATATATTTTATACTATTTTAAAAATAAAATCAATACCTAATATTTTGAAATTAAAGCAAAAAAACGACTTGCCTGTGCAAGTCGCTTTTTCTGGAGGAGAGGATGGGATTCGAACCCACGGTACGCTATAAACGTACACAGCATTTCCAATGCTGCGCCTTAAACCATCTCGACCACCTCTCCGAGACCTAAATCAGTATACTACATTTCCACGAAAAAATCAAGCTATTAAATAAAAAAATTTTGGATATAATATCATAAGTACAAACTTAAAAGAAAAGAGGGTACCAAAATGAAAGAATTTGTATACAAAATAACCGACGAAATAGGCATCCACGCACGCCCCGCAGGACTCCTTGTGAAAAAAGCCTCGGAATTCGCCTCGGAAATAACCATCCATTTAGGCGAAAAAGAGGCAAGTGCAAAAAAAATATTT
This sequence comes from Clostridia bacterium, assembly GCA_017620615.1. GTDB lineage: Bacteria > Bacillota > Clostridia > Monoglobales > Monoglobaceae > SIG440. The sequence goes on from JAGAUW010000011.1 coordinate 52,579, forward strand.
TCCGTTATGTCCCTTGGTGCAAAATGCGGTGATGAAATAAAAGTCACCATCTATGGCGTTGACGAAGACAAAGCCGCTATGGAAATGGAAGACTTTCTGAAAAACAACCTTTAAAAACCAGAACACCTGCACCCCAAAAGGGATGCAGGTATCTTTTTTTATTTTTCTCTTGCCTTTGCTTTGAGCCTGAGTTGTGTGTCAAGAATTCTCTTTCTCAAACGAAGGCTCTTTGGTGTTACCTCCAAAAGCTCATCATCCGCTAAGAATTCAATGCACATTTCAAGGCTGAGCTTTATGGGCGGCACAAGCTTAAGTGCCTCGTCACTGCCTGATGCACGGGTGTTGGTAAGCTGCTTTTTCTTGCAGACATTCACCGCCATATCCTCAAGCTTTGGGTTCATACCAACAATCATACCCTCATAAACAGGTGTGCCTGGTCCAATAAACAGCGAGCCTCTGTCCTGAATTTTAAAGAGTCCATATCCCACAGCCTCACCAGTATCAAAAGAAACCAGCGAGCCTGTATATCTTCTTGTTATCTCGCCCTTATAAGGCTGATATTCATAAAATATGGAGTTCAGAATTCCCTCACCCTTGGTGTCGGTCAAAAACTCGTTGCGATAACCAAGAAGTCCACGGGCAGGGATAAGATATTCAAGACGCATACGGTCACTTCCCTGCGGCGCCATTTGAGTGAGCTCACCCTTGCGCGCACCCATCTTTTCCATAACAGCACCCATTGTGGCCTCGGGCACGTCAATAACCAGTTTTTCAATGGGCTCACAAAGTGTTCCGTCAATCTCTTTGAGCAAAACCTTTGGCGTGCTCACCGAAAATTCATAACCCTCACGGCGCATAGTCTCAATAAGAATTGAAATATGCATTTCGCCTCTGCCTGCCACGCGGAAAGTATCGGTTGTCTCGCCGTCTTCAACTCGGAGCGACACATCTTTCAGCATTTCTTTCATAAGCCTGTCACGGATTTGTCTTGAGGTGACAAACTTGCCCTCTTTTCCTGCAAAGGGACTGTCATTTACAGCAAAGGTCATTTCAATGGTAGGCTCACCGATTTTAACAAAAGGCATGGGCTCGGGCTTTGTGACAGACGCCACCGTATCGCCAATTGTAATATCAGGGATTCCTGAAACACAAACAATATCCCCCACCTTTGCAGACTCAACAGCAGTTCTGCCCAAACCATCTATCTGATATATATTTGAAATCTTGGCCTTGTATGGTGCATGCTTCTGGTGATAATCGCAAACCATAATCTCCTGATTTTGACGGAGCTCGCCACGTTCAATTCTGCCAATTGCCATTCTTCCTACATAGTCATTGTAGTCAATGGATGACACAAGCATCTGCACCTCACCCGTGGCATCGCCCTCGGGAGCTGGAATATGCTCAACTATTGTCTTGAACAAAAGTTCAAGGTCTTTCCCTGGCGAATAGGGGTTGAGAGTCGCAGTCCCTGCTCTGCCTGAACAGAAGATAATTGGGCTGTCAATCTGCTCATCATTTGCGTCAAGGTCCAAAAGAAGTTCCAGAACCTCGTCAGGAATTTCGTCAAGACGTGCATCGGGTCTGTCCATTTTGTTCACAACGATTATAATTCTGTGCTGCATTTCAAGGGCCTTCTGAAGCACAAATCTTGTCTGTGGCATAGGTCCCTCAGCCGCATCAACAAGCAGAATTACGCCGTTAACCATCTTGAGGATTCTCTCCACCTCGCCGCTGAAATCCGCGTGCCCTGGGGTGTCAATAATATTCATCTTTATATCTTTATAATAAACCGAGGTGTTTTTCGCGAGAATGGTGATACCCCTCTCTCTTTCAAGGTCGCCGTTGTCCATAACGCGCTCCTCAACCACCTGATTTTCACGGTAAACACCGCCCTGCTTAAGCATTTCGTCAACCAAAGTCGTCTTTCCGTGGTCAACGTGGGCGATAATTGCTACATTTCTCAAATCTTCTCTTTTCATAAATTCGCTCCTTTTTTGTACCAAACGCTATTATACAACTTTTTTTGCCGTTTGTCTACCGCTTTGAAAATATTTTTCAAAAAGGGCAAAGCCCCGCGGAATATGGCGGGACTTTCGTTAGTTGGAAATTTGTTAGCACATCAGTGCGTCTAAAATAAAAAAGGTGCACGGCAGCGCCGTACACCGAAAAACGCACTGCTTTTGTCGCCAAACAAATTCAAACAAGCAAAACAAGCATGTGTAAATAAGCAATGCATTTTTACCAAAAGGTAAAAAAACACACTCGTTTCACTCATATTAAATTTGTTTGGCACAAATATAATACCACACCTTTCCCAATTTGTAAAGAAAAACTTTTCCCATATATTCCCCTTTTCTTGACAAAATTCTGCTTTATTGATATACTGATTTCATAAAACTTAATACGAAAGGTTGTTTTTATTATGTGGGAAGAATTTAAAAAATTTGCCTTCAAAGGCAACGTAATCGACATGGCAGTCGGCGTTGTTGTGGGCGGTGCTTTCAGCACAATAGTTAACTCTCTGGTTAAAGATATAATTATGCCAATCTTCGGTTTTATCACCGCAGGTATGGACTTCACAGCACTCAAGGTTGTTCTCTCCGAGGCAACTGAAGAAAAGGCAGAAGCCGCTATTCTTTATGGCTCATTTATCCAGAATATAATCAGCTTTTTGATTATTGCCTTTTCAATTTTCATTGTTATCAAGGGCATCACAAAAGCACAGTCTTTAAGAAAAGCTCCCGAGCCTGAGGTTATTGAAGAAGCTCCAAAGGCTCCCACTCAGGAAGAGCTTCTCACTGAAATCCGTGACCTGCTTAAAGCATCCTCCGTTCCCGCTTTGGAAGAAGGAAAAGACTAACACAAAAAGCACAAACCCCGAAAGGAAATCCTTTCGGGGAATTTTTTATTTTATACTGAATATTATATCGCCATAAGAGGGCACAGGCCAAAAGCCTCTGTCTGATTCAGCCTCAACGCTGTCCACCAAAAATCTCAGCCTTTCCATCTTGGGAATAACGCTGTCAGCAAAGAATCTTGCCACCTCCAGTGATGTACCATTCGGCACATTTTTAAGGTCGCTATCAAGAGCATTGTTTATCTCTGTGATTTCATCAGCCGCCGCCGCTATCTTTTTAAGAGCACCCTTTTCGGTCTCAAAAGGAATATCAGGGCAAACCTCACGCTTTGCAATGATTGTTTCACAAAGACCTCTCTGAACATCGGAAATCGCAGGAGAATAATCCTTTTTCACCATATCCACCATGGTAAGAGCCTCGATGTTCACAAGCTTTGAGTACTGCTCAAGCAAAATCTCATATCTGGCACGCATTTCGGTTTCGTTGTAAACCCCGTGGCGCTTGAACAAATCCAAATTCTCCTGATGAATATAATAAGGAAGTGCATCAACCGTAGTTCTGAGATTAAGGAGCCCGCGCTTTTCAGCGTCTTTCACCCAGCCGTCTGAATATCCGTTTCCGTCAAAGATAATGGCATCGTGTTCTGTTATAATGCGCTTAAGGAGAGTATGTACTGCACCTAAGAAATCAGGCTTACCCTCCAACTCATCCGCAAAAAGCATAAGCTCGTCCGCAACGATGGTGTTGAGCATAATATTTGCGCAGGCAATGGATTCACTTGAGCCAAGCATACGGAACTCAAACTTATTTCCCGTAAAAGCAAAAGGCGATGTGCGGTTTCTGTCGGTTGAATCCTTGGGGAACACAGGGAGTGCATTCACCCCAACCTTCATTGTCTGTCTACCCGACTGAACATAATCATTGTCAGCCTTTATAGCATCCAAAACCCCTGCAAGTTCTGTTCCAAGGAACATAGAAATAATAGCAGGCGGGGCTTCGTGTGCACCAAGACGATGGTCATTTCCGGCACTTGCCGCTGAAATGCGAAGTAAATCCTGATGCTTATGTACTGCACTGATAACAGCACAGAGGAAAACCAAAAACTGTGCATTGTCGTGAGGCGATTTCCCCGGCTCAAAAAGGTTCTCTCCGGTATTTGTGGTAAGTGACCAGTTGTTATGTTTACCGCTTCCGTTCACTCCCTCAAAAGGCTTTTCGTGGAGCAGGCAAACCATTCCGTGCCTTTCTGCAACAACCTTCATCATTTCCATAGTGAGCTGATTGTGGTCTGTAGCGATATTTACAGTGGTAAAAATCGGTGCCAGCTCGTGCTGAGCAGGTGCCGCCTCGTTGTGCTTTGTTTTTGCCAAAATTCCCAATTTCCAAAGCTCTTCGTCAAGCTCTTTCATATATGCCGAAACCCTTGACTTAAGCTTGCCAAAATAATGGTCTTCAAGCTCCTGTCCCTTTGGCGCAGGTGTGCCGAAAAGTGTTCTTCCACAATATATAAGGTCCTTGCGCTGTTCAAACACTTCCTTGTCAATCAGGAAGTATTCTTGCTCAGGTCCAACTGTTGGAACAACCCTCACAACATCATCTTTACCAAATAGCTTGAGGATTCTCACAGCCTGACGGCTGACTGCTTCCATCGAGCGGAGCAGCGGTGTCTTTTTGTCCAAAGACTCACCGCCATAAGAACAAAAGGCAGTGGGAATACAAAGAGTTCCATCTTTAATAAAAGCATATGATGTCGGGTCCCAAGCGGTATAGCCTCTTGCCTCAAAGGTAGCACGAAGTCCGCCAGACGGAAAGCTTGAAGCATCAGGCTCACCCTTTATGAGTTCTTTTCCCGAAAATTCCATAATAATGTTTCCGGCACCGCTTGGAGTAATAAAGCTGTCATGTTTTTCAGCAGTAACACCCGTCATAGGCTGAAACCAGTGGGTAAAATGTGTTGCACCTTTTTCAATAGCCCAATCCTTCATAGCGGATGCAATCTCATCCGCAACAGCACGGTCGAGAACCTCACCATTGTTTATGGTTTTTTTAAGTGCTCTGTAAATATCTCTGGGCAGTCTTTCTTTCATAACGGTTTCATTAAAAACCAAGCTGCCAAAAATCTCAGGTATATTCATAAAGCTTCCCCCCTACGTAAAATCCACATCAAATACCAAAAAAAGTGCTGTGGGCAACCCCACAGCACCCATTTGTTTTACAGGTAAATTATACACTTTGGGGGCTGTTTTGTCAATACAATTAAAAAAAATATAAAATTTTAAAAAAAGTCTTGATTTTTCAAATAAACTATGGTATTATATTACAAGTTGACTTAAGATTTAGATTATTAAGCGGAGGTGAAATTATGCCTAACATTAAATCAGCTAAAAAAAGAGTTAAAGTTATTGCTACAAAGACTTTGCAGAATCAGATGGTTAAATCACAGCTCAAGACAGCTATCAAGAAGTTCGAAGCTGCTCTCACAGCAGGCAAAGATGATGCCTCTGTTGCTTATGCAAATGTTGTTAAAAAGACTGATCAGGCTGTTGCAAAGGGTATTCTCCACAAGAATACAGCTGCTCGCAGAAAGAGCCAGTATGCAGCTAAAATCAACAAGCTTGCTTAAGTTTATATGCATTTAAAGGGTGCGTTTTGACCCGTCAAGGCGTACCCTCTATATTAGCTCTTAAAGGCTTGGCAAAAGCCACGCCTTAAATTTATATAGGGGTATAGTTCAGCTGGTAGAGCGACAGTCTCCAAAACTGTAAGTCGTGGGTTCAAATCCTACTGCCCCTGCCAAAAATCCGCATACGAAAGTGTGCGGATTTTTACTTGTATTAACGAATAAACTATAAAAAGCACCGAATAATCGATGCTTTTTATTTTTTATGTTCATCTACTGTTCATACCCTTTTCAATGCTTCCGCAGGCAATTCTCTTCCCCCCACTTCCCGATGGCTGCGAGACATAGTCATCAGGCGATTGATGAATCACTACCGACCTGCCAATTATTTCTTCGGGTAAAAATCTATCGGTAAAGAACAGCATTTTTGCCGTACCTCCATTGGAAAAAAGCACAGGAAAGTCCCCTGGGTGATTGCCATGTGGCTCACCATCAGGATTCCAATGCCCTCCTGCCGCCTCAAAGGGCGGGTCACCAAATATGTTGCCGCAAGTGTCGTTTTCGTGAATGTGGAATCCAAATGGTCCTATTTGCGGCGTATTTTGTGTTGCCTCCTGAAAATCAGGTAGGCCAAATATTTCCACCTCCACCCAGCTACCCTCGTCCACTCCCCAAAACTTAACCGTTCCATGCACCTCGGGAGCAAGGTTACTTCCTCTCATATGGGCTATTGCATCAAAAACTTCAAGCATATCAAAAAACTCCTTTCACCAAAAATCCTCTTGCTATTTATTTTATGCGAAGAGCTCTTTTCGGTGAGAAGAAAAATCAATACTAAAAACAAACACCCGAGCACCAAACCGATGTCCGGGTGTTTTTTAATTTCTAGGATAAATCCTGAACAAAGAGAGTTCTTACCCCATCTTCGCGCGCAACTTCGGGGGCTGCATCACGAGTTTCGAAGAATTTCTTTGCAACCTGAGGGAAGAGCGCATAGCTGAGAACATCTTCCTCGCATTTTGCGATTCCTTTTGTTTCCTCGCGGTATTTTTCAAGCTCAGGCTCGAGAAGGTCAGCAGGTCTTACTGTGATGACCTCGTCATCACCGATTGCCAATTTGCGAACCTCTTCATTCACCTTGCCGGGAAGAAGACCATATTCGCCACGGAGGAGACCTTTTGATTCCTTTGAAATCATCTTGTATCTGCCCATAAGAACATTGAGCACTGCCTGAGTACCAACAATCTGGCTTGTGGGAGTAACAAGTGGAGGGAAGCCAAAGTCTTCACGAACTCTTGGAACTTCTGCCAAAACCTCATAATATTTATCTTCAGCATTTGCCTGTTTGAGCTGTGAAATAAGGTTTGAAAGCATTCCGCCCGGAACCTGATAAAGGAGTGTGTTTGAATCAACATTCAAAACCTTGGGGTCAAGAGTGCCCTCTGCCTTCATTTTTGTTGCAATGCCTCTGAAATGACTTGCTGCGTCGCTCAAAAGGCCAAGGTCAAGTCCACTGTCACGTTCTGTGCCGCGAAGAGTTGCAACAAGGCTCTCTGTTGAGGGGTTTGATGTGCCGTTTGCCATTGGCGAAAGTGCACAGTCAACAATGTCAACACCAGCCTGAATCGCCATAAGATTTGTCATGTCACCTGTACCCGCTGTGTTATGGGTATGAAGATGAATAGGAACACCAACCTTTTCTTTAAGCTTTTTAACAAGGCTGTACGCGCTGTAAGGAAGAAGCAGATTTGCCATATCCTTGATACAGATAGAGTCAGCACCCATTTCTTCAAGACGGCAGGCAAGGTCAACGAAATAGTCTTCGTTGTGGACAGGGCTTTCAGTATAGCTGAGAGCCGCCTCGAGATGTCCGCCATACTGCTTTACATATTTGATAGCTGCCTCTAAGTTTCTTACATCATTGAGAGCGTCAAAAACACGGATAACATCAATACCGTTTTCAATTGATTTTTTACAGAATGCTTCAACAACGTCGTCAGCATAGTGCTTGTAACCAAGAATGTTCTGTCCACGGAAGAGCATCTGGAGTTTTGTGTTGGGAAGATGTTTTTTAAGAGTTCTAAGTCTTTCCCAAGGATCTTCGTTTAGGAATCTCATACAAGCGTCAAAGGTCGCACCGCCCCAGCATTCCAGGGACCAGTAGCCAACCTTATCAAGTATCTCAAGAGCAGGTATCATATCTTCGATTTTCATACGTGTTGCAGCCTGAGACTGATGAGCATCACGAAGAATTGTGTCTGTAATATATACTTTTGACATAAGTCAAATTCTCCTTTCTGTGGTATCAAAGGGGTACAAGACGCGTGCCCCTTTGAAATATACTTTTTAGCCAAAGAGTGCTATAAGAACACCGGCTGCGATTGCAGAACCAATAACGCCTGCAACATTTGGACCCATAGCGTGCATAAGCAGGAAGTTCTGGGGATTTTCTTTCTGTCCCACAACCTGTGATACACGAGCCGCCATAGGAACAGCAGAAACACCTGCCGAGCCAATGAGAGGATTGATTTTGTTCTTGAGGAACAAGTTCATAAACTTTGCAAGAAGAACACCGCCGGCTGTACCAAAGCCGAAAGCTACAACACCAATAAAGATAATTGCCAAAGTCTTGAATTCAAGGAATGTATCAGCCGTAGCTGTTGCACCAACAGAGATTCCGAGGAATATTGTAACAATATTCATAAGCTCATTTTGAGCAGTCTTTGAAAGTCTTTCTGTTACGCCACATTCCTTTGCGAGGTTACCAAGCATAAGGGCGCCAACAAGCGGAGCCGCTGACGGAACAAGAAGCGCAACGAAAACTGTGATTGCAATAGGGAAGATTATCTTCTCTGTCTTTGAAACTTCGCGAAGAGGCTTCATAACAATCTGGCGTTCTTTCTTTGTGGTAAGAAGTTTCATAATAGGCGGCTGAATTACAGGAACAAGTGCCATATATGAATATGCCGCAACGGCTATAGGACCAAGAAGATGGGGAGCAAGTCTTGTGGTAACAAAGATTGCCGTAGGCCCATCAGCACCACCTATAATACCAGTTGAAGCACCTTCCGCCGGTGTAAAGCCGAAAAGTGATGTAGCCGCAATATAAGTAATAAAGATACCAAGCTGTGCAGCAGCACCAAGAAGAAGGCTCTTTGGGTTTGCAATCAGCGGACCAAAGTCGGTCATTGCACCAACGCCAAGGAAAATAAGACAAGGATAAATTCCAAGCTTTACGCCAAGATAGAGATAGTCAATAAGACCTGGGGTAACTGAGTTTGTTGCTGTAAACAAATCCCAATGAACGTGACCGTCAGCAAAAAGCTCTTCGTGGAACATGTCAGCACCAGGGAGATTTGTAAGAAGCATACCAAAAGCAATAGGAAGAAGGAGCAGCGGCTCAAACTTTTTAACTATTGCAAGGTACATAAGCACAAATGAGATAAGAAGCATAACCACTATCTTCCAGTCAGCAAAAATTGCCGCAAACCCAGTCTGGGCAAGGAAGTTCTTAACCGCCTCCGTTGGTGTTGCTGCGGGAGAAAAGATGTTTTCAATGGTTATATCCTTCATTTCCCTCTCAACTGTGAGGTCAATCTCGTTTGTGTTGGGAGTACAGTTGAGTGTAAGACCAAATGCAGGAATGTTTTTCTCGTTATAGTTTTTAATTTCAGCATTTATTTTGAGAGCAACCTCTTGTCCCGGAGCAAGCAATGCACCATACTGGATTCCGCCATACTGAGGAACAATTTCATCAGCATTGCATGCGAAAGTGATGGTCTGTATGTATGCTTCGACCATTGAAGTGTTTGCCAAAGTAAATGTGATGGTTTTTGTATCTTTGTCATAAGCCGCGTTTTTAGTAGCAAAGGAAAGCTCTCCCTCGCCTGATGCAAAACAGGGAAGAACAGAAAGAGCCAGCATAAGCACAACCAAAAGAGCAGCGAAAATTCGTTTTTTCATTTCAAAATCAACAGCCTTTCCGTATATTACTGAATTGTGCAAAGAGCAGAGCCTGCTTCAACAGCCTGACCGGCTGATACCATAACAGCAGTAACAGTACCGTCACTACCCGCCATGATTTCGTTTTCCATCTTCATTGCTTCAAGAATCATAAGAACCTGACCGCATTTCACAGCGTCACCAGCCTTTACATTTACTGAAAGGATTGTACCGGGCATAGGAGCCTTAACTTCTTCACCGGCACCAGGAGCTTGAGCGGGAGCAGGTGCAGCTGCGGGTGCAGGAGCAGGAGCCTGTGCAGGAGTCTGTTTTGAAACTGCTGCCTCTTCCTCTGACATAAGTTCGATTTCAATTTCATAAGCTGTTCCGTTTACGTTTACTTTATACTTTTTCATTTTTTGAATACCTCCAAATTTATTATTTAATGTTCGCCAAAACTTCTAGCAAAATTCGAGCAATATTAAACTCTCTTAAAGGATAAAACCCTTATGTTGCTCACATCTGTACCCAATTCCTCTGCAATAACTGCACAAGTTCCGGCAATGATTGCCTGCTTGTCCTGTATAGGAAGTGAATTAGTAGCAGGAGCAGTATTTGCCACTGCAACTGGTGTAGTCGATGATTTTTTTGCAAATAATCTTATCACAAAGCTGATAACACTACAAATAAAAACTATACAGATAAGCCCGATGAATACTGTTCCCATACCCATAAGGCAAACGAAAGTGTTGGACATAACAGACGCCTCCTTTCATTTGAATTCAAATTTTATCCATTTAACATAATATCACCTTTTTGGCAAGATTTCAATATAAAAAGCAAAAATTGTTAAATTTTTTTCAAACTAAAAAGGTGCTCCATAAGGAACACCTTTTTATGCCTATTTATTTTGACTATGCTGACGGAACAACCTCAACATCGCCATATTGAGCTGTGCCTGTACCTGCAGGAACAAGCTTACCAATGATAACGTTTTCTTTAAGTCCAACAAGCGGGTCAATCTTGCCTTTGATAGCAGCTTCCGTGAGAACTCTTGTTGTTTCCTGGAAGGAAGCAGCTGACAAGAATGAGTCTGTAGCAAGAGCTGCCTTTGTGATACCCATAAGAACCTCAGAATATTCTGCCTCACGGCCGCCTTCTTCGCGGACACGCTCATTGATTCTTTCGAGTTCATAACGTTCAACCAAAGAACCGGTAAGAAGATTTGTATCACCTGCATCTTCAACCTTCACCTTGTGCATCATCTGGCGAATAATAACCTCGATATGCTTATCGTTGATATCAACACCCTGAAGACGGTAAACACGCTGAACTTCCTGAATGAGATAATCCTGAACAGCTGTATAGCCCTTGATAGCAAGGATATCATGAGGATTGATTGAACCTTCTGTGAGCTCGTCACCGGCAACAATCATTTGGTCCTCTCTCACCTTAATGCGTGAGCCATAAGGAATGAGATAGGTTGCGCTGTCACCAATTTCATCATTAAGAATAGTAACTTCACGTTTCTTCTTGTTTTCAGAAATCTTCACGCGACCGCCGATTTCTGCAATGATTGCAAGGCCCTTAGGCTTTCTTGCTTCGAAAAGTTCTTCGACACGGGGGAGACCCTGTGTAATATCATCACCTGCAACACCGCCGGCATGGAAGGTACGCATTGTAAGCTGTGTACCTGGTTCACCGATGGACTGTGCAGCAATAATACCAACAGATTCACCGATATTGACCATTTCGCCATTTGCAAGGTTGTGTCCGTAACATTTTGCACAAACACCCACCTTTGAACGGCACTTAAGCACGCTGCGGATTTTAACCTTTTCAACCCCTGCCGCAACGATTTCATCTGCCTTATCTGAGGAAATCATATCCCCTGCTTTGCAGAGAACATCGCCGTTTTCGGCAACAACATCTTCACAAGCAAGACGTCCAACAAGTCTATCTTTGAGCTTTTCAATGATTTCATTGCCATCCTTAATATCAGAAACAACAATGCCGTCATTTGTTCCACAGTCATCTTCACGGATAATAACTTCCTGAGAAACGTCAACCAGACGACGTGTAAGATAACCTGAGTCGGCTGTACGGAGCGCTGTATCGGTAAGACCTTTACGAGCACCATGCGTTGAAATGAAGTATTCAAGAACTGTAAGACCTTCACGGAAGTTAGCCTTAATAGGAATTTCGATTGTTCTACCTGACGTATCAGCCATAAGACCACGCATAGCAGCCAGCTGACGCACCTGGTTTACGCTACCACGGGCTCCGGAATTCGCCATCATAAAGATTGGGTTGAGTTCGTCGAGGTTCTTCATAAGAGCATCAGTAACCTTGTTTGAGGTCTCGCTCCAAATGCTGATGACCTTCTGATAACGTTCTTCGTTTGTAAGAAGACCACGGAGATATTTCTTTGTAACCTTATCAATTTCCTCCTCTGCTTCCTTGAGGTAAACTTTCTTTTCAGCAGGGATTTCCATATCCGAAACGCCAACAGTGATAGCACCGCGGGTTGAATATTTAAAGCCCATAGCCTTTACATCATCAAGGAGAGTAGCGGTTTCGGTGATGCCGTGAATTTTGATGCTCTTGTCAATAATCTGACCAAGCTTTTTCTTGTCAACACGGAAAGCAACTTCCAATGCCAAAGCATTTTCAGGCTTGCTTCTGTCAACAAAACCAAGGTCCTGAGGAATCTTTTCATTGAATATAAGACGTCCAACAGTTGCATCAATGATACCGGTAACTGTCTCGCCATTTATCTCACGACTCACTCTCACCTTAATAGGCGCGTGAAGTCCAACAGCGCCGTTGGCATAAGCAAGAGTAGCTTCGTTTTCAGAACCAAACACCTTGCCTGCACCAATTTCGTCATCAATCTGAATTGTAAGGTAATAGCTTCCAAGCACCATATCCTGAGTAGGAACAGTAACAGGATTACCATCCTGTGGCTTGAGAAGGTTATTTGCAGAAAGCATCAAAAATCTTGCTTCCGCCTGAGCTTCTGCAGATAAGGGAAGGTGAACAGCCATCTGGTCACCATCAAAGTCAGCATTAAACGCTGTACATACAAGAGGATGAAGTTTAAGAGCCTTACCCTCAACAAGAACGGGTTCAAACGCCTGAATACCAAGGCGGTGAAGTGTTGGAGCACGGTTAAGGAGAACCGGATGCTCTGAAATTACGCTTTCAAGCACGTCCCAAACCTCTGGGCGAACACGTTCAACCATACGTTTTGCTGATTTTATATTGTGTGCAAGACCGTCTTCCACCAACTTTTTCATAACAAATGGCTTGAAAAGTTCAAGAGCCATTTTCTTTGGAAGACCGCACTGATAAATCTTGAGTTCCGGTCCAACAACGATAACACTACGTCCTGAATAGTCAACACGCTTACCAAGAAGGTTCTGACGGAAACGTCCCTGCTTACCTTTCAGCATATCCGAAAGCGATTTAAGCGGACGGTTGCCGGGGCCTGTAACAGGTCTGCCACGTCTTCCGTTGTCGATTAAAGCATCAACTGCTTCCTGAAGCATTCTCTTTTCATTTCTTACGATAATTTCAGGAGCGCCGAGATCAAGAAGTCTCTTGAGACGGTTGTTTCTGTTTATAACTCTTCTGTAAAGGTCATTGAGGTCGGATGTTGCAAATCTGCCACCGTCAAGCTGAACCATAGGTCTGATTTCCGGAGGAATTACCGGAATAACAGGCATAATCATCCACTCTGGCTTATTTCCTGACTGACGGAATGAGTCAACAACCTCTAAACGTCTTACTGTTCTGATTTTCTTCTGACCCTTTGCGCCGTCAAGGTCGGCCTTCAGTTCTTCATAAAGAGCTTCAAGATCAATAGCTTTCAGCATTTCAAGAACTGCCTCAGCACCCATACCTGCACGGAATGCATCGTTTCCGTATTTTTCACATTCTTCGCGGTATTCCTTTTCGCTCAAGATCTGGTTTTTCATAAGACCTGTTTTGCCTGGGTCAATAACCACGTATGCTGCAAAATAGAGAACCTTTTCAAGAACTCTTGGTGACATATCAAGGATAAGACCCATACGGCTGGGAATACCCTTGAAATACCAGATGTGTGAAACAGGAACAGCAAGCTCAATGTGTCCCATACGCTCACGACGGACCTTTGAACGTGTAACTTCAACGCCGCATCGGTCGCAGACAACGCCCTTATAACGAACACGCTTGTATTTTCCACAGTTACACTCCCAGTCTTTCTGTGGCCCAAAAATTCTTTCACAGAAAAGACCGTCCTTTTCTGGCTTTAATGTTCTGTAGTTTATTGTTTCCGGCTTTTTAACCTCACCGTGAGACCATTCTCTGATCTTTTCGGGTGAAGCAAGGCCTATCTGAATGGCATCAAAACTTTGATATTCTGACATACAATAATCACTCGACTTTCTGCTCACAAATATATCAATCGCCTAGTTCTCCGCTATGAGCGACAGAGGATAGGTTGTAAAAATCAACTAAAATTAAAGCTCTTCGTCTGATTCATCAAGGTCTTCTGCATCAAGTGCTGCAAAAGCCTCGGCCATCATATCAAAGCCGCTGCCTTCAAGATCATCGTCCGCATCTTCCTCTTCTTCATCAAAGTCATAGAAGATTTCTTCATCAAGAAGGTCGCCCTCTGCTTCTTCAGCAGGAACCGCCGCCGGAGCGTCTTCCGGGGCATCCTCTGCTCTGTCAATTTTTACCGGTAAATCATCACCATCTTCGTCAGTACATTCCTTGAGGAACACTTCATTGCCGTCAGAGTCAAGAACTTTAACATCGAGAGCAAGGCTCTGGAGTTCTTTGATAAGGACTTTGAATGATTCAGGAATGCCGGGCTTTGGAATGTTTTCGCCCTTAACGATTGCTTCGTAAGTTTTAACACGGCCAACAACGTCGTCAGATTTAACTGTCAGAATTTCCTGAAGTGTGTATGCCGCACCATAAGCTTCGAGTGCCCAAACTTCCATTTCACCGAATCTCTGACCACCGAACTGAGCTTTACCACCAAGTGGCTGCTGAGTAACCAGTGAGTAAGGACCGGTAGAACGTGCATGTATTTTGTCATCAACAAGGTGAGCAAGCTTCAGCATATGCATATAGCCAACTGTTACGCGATTGTCAAAGGGCTCACCGGTTCGACCGTCATAAAGAACAGTCTTTCCGTCACGCTCATAGCCTGCCTGTTCCAAAGCATCCATAATATCATCTTCGTTTGCTCCGTCAAACACCGGAGTTGCAACCTTCCAGCCAAGGGCCTTTGCCGCATAGCCAAGGTGAACCTCAAGCACCTGCCCGATATTCATACGTGAAGGAACGCCCAGGGGGTTGAGAACAATCTGGAGGGGTGTGCCATCAGGAAGGAAAGGCATATCTTCTTCAGGAAGAATTCTTGAAATAACACCCTTGTTTCCGTGGCGACCCGCCATCTTGTCACCAACAGAGATTTTTCTCTTCTGGGCGATGTAGCAACGAACTATCTGAGTAACACCAGGGGGAAGCTCGTCGCTGTTTTCACGTGTAAATACTTTCACGTCAACAATGATACCATATTCACCGTGGGGAACACGGAGTGATGTATCTCGGACTTCGCGTGCTTTCTCACCAAAGATTGCACGGAGAAGTCTTTCTTCGGCACTGAGTTCGGTTTCACCCTTGGGTGTAACCTTACCAACCAATATATCACCGCTTGAAACCTCAGCACCGATACGGATAATACCACGCTCGTCCAAATCCTTGAGAGCGTCTTCGCCCACGTTTGGAATGTCCCGTGTAATTTCTTCCGGACCAAGCTTTGTGTCGCGGGATTCGATTTCATATTCTTCAATATGAATTGAAGTAAGAATATCGTCTTTAACAAGCTGTTCACTGATGAGCATAGCATCCTCATAGTTATAACCTTCCCAGGTCATAAAGCCGATGAGAATGTTTCGTCCAAGGCCGATTTCACCATTCTGGGTTGAAGGACCATCAGCAATGATGTCGCCTTTTTCAACGTGTTCGCCCGCTGAAACAATGGGGCGCTGATTGATGCACATACCTTGGTTCGAACGCATGAATTTGATAAGCTTGTATGTGTCGGTTTCGCCATCATCTGTCTTTATTTCAATCTGACGTGCAGAAACCTTTGTAACTGTACCGCTGTTTTTCGCAAGAACACAAACACCGGAGTCTTTTGCGGTTTTGTGCTCCATACCTGTACCGATAATCGGTGATTCAGGAACAAGAAGCGGAACTGCCTGACGCTGCATGTTTGAACCCATGAGGGCACGGTTAGCATCGTCGTTTTCAAGGAATGGAATCATCGCCGTAGCAATTGAAGTAACCTGTCTTGGAGATACGTCCATATAGTCAACCACGCATTTTCCGGGCTCGGCTGAAACTTCAAGGAATTCATCTCTGTATCTGGTGACAACCTTTTTAGCGATAAATTTGTTGTTTTCGTCAAGCTCTTCATTTGCCTGAGCGATATAGAAGCCGTCTTCTGTGTCCGCAGCCATATATTCAACTGTGTCAGTAACGCATCCGGTAGCTTTGTCAACCTTGCGGTAAGGAGCTTCGATGAAGCCGTATTCATTTACCTTTGCAAAGCCTGAAAGTGAGTTGATAAGACCGATATTCGGACCTTCAGGAGTTTCAATAGGACACATACGTCCATAATGTGAATGGTGAACGTCACGGACTTCAACGCCGGCACGTTCTCTTGAAAGACCACCGGGACCAAGAGCTGAAAGTCTTCTCTTGTGAGTAAGCTCACCAAGGGGGTTAATTTGGTCCATAAACTGTGAAAGCTGTGATGAACCAAAGAATTCTTTAATTGCCGATGTCACAGGACGGATATTGATAAGCGTCTGAGGTGTAACAACGTCCAAATCCTGAGTGGACATTCTTTCACGGACAACACGTTCCATTCTTGAAAGACCAATTCTGAACTGGTTTTGAAGAAGCTCACCAACAGAGCGCAGACGTCGGTTTCCAAGGTGGTCAATATCATCAACGGTTCCAACACCTGCAGCAAGGTTTCCTACATATGAAATGGAAGCCATTATGTCATCAACCAAAATGTGCTTTGGAATAAGCTCATCACGTCTGTCACGAAGAGCACTCTTAAATTCGTCAGAATTCACATCAGGGAACTCGTCCATAATTTCTTTAAGAACTGTATAACGCACCTTTTCATTGATGCCGTATTCTCTCGGATTGTAATCAACCAAATTAGCAAGGTCTGTCATTCCGTTTGAAATAACACGAGTCTTGTGTTCGTCATCAACCTTAAGTGTGATTGCGTTTACATTTGCTTTTTCAAGAGCGAGAGCTATTTCACGAGTGATTGTTTCACCCTCTGAAACAAGAAGCTCGCCTGTTTCTTTATCAATAATTGTTTCAGCAGATATATGACCTGTAATTCGGGCAGCAAGTGCCAACTTTTTGTTGAACTTATAACGTCCAACTCTTGCCAAGTCATATCTCTTGGGGTCAAAGAAGAGGTTTGTAATAAGTGATTTTGCACTTTCAACCGTTGGGGGTTCGCCCGGACGGAGCTTTCTGTAAATTTCAAGAAGACCTTCTTCAACTGTTTTTGTAGTATCCTTTTCCATGGTGCTCATAATACGATCATCTTCGCCAAAGAGGTCAATGATTTCAGCATCTGTGCCAAAGCCAAGAGCACGGATAAGAACGGTGATTGGAGTCTTTCTCATTTTGTCAATCTTTACGTGGAAGATGTCGTTGCTGTCAGTTTCATATTCAAGCCATGCACCACGGTTGGGTATAACCTGAGATGAGAAAAGCTTCTTTCCGATTTTGTCAAACTTTTCAGCAAAATACACGCTTGGGGCGCGGACAAGCTGACTGACGATAACTCGTTCAGCACCGTTTATGATAAAAGTGCCTGAGGGTGTCATTATGGGGAAATCACCCATAAAAATCTCCTGTTCCTTGACTTCGCCGGTTTCCTTATTGATAAGACGCACCTTTACTCTGAGGGGAGCAGCGTATGTAGCGTCACGCTCTTTGCACTCCTCAATGTCATATTTGGGGGTCATATCTATTCTGTAATCAATAAATTCCAGAATGAGGTTTCCCGCATAGTCAGTGATAGGTGACACATCGTGGAATACTTCTTTCAGACCTTCTTCCAGAAACCAGTCATAAGAATTTTTCTGGATTTCGATAAGGTTGGGCATGTCAATAACTTCCCTAATCTTACCATAGCTCATTCGGGTATTTTTGCCAAGTTGCACCGGATGTACCATAAAAAAATCACCTCTTCGTAATATTTGCCGTTCGGCTTTTGCCCAGCAGAATAGTATATAAACTCATATAGCGACACAATATATTGTGTGATTTTTGCCAAAACTGGAAAAAATTTCACAAAAATATTTTAAACAACTATTGCAATTTTCATACACCTGTGATATACTGCAAATACAGTAAAAAATAAGGGTGAAATTGAAAAATACGCAAAAGTATGCACTATAATAGACTAGTATTGTATCATAAGGTTTTACCTTTGTCAATATTTTTTGCAAAATTTTGGTGAAAATATTATTTTAATTGGACATTGGACAATTCGGACGATGTCCATTGTTTCATATTCAGGGGAGGTTGACAAGAATTGGAGCTATACAATCCGTCTCAGCTTAAAAAAGTAATCGAAAGCTTTGGCTTTTCATTTTCAAAATCACTGGGTCAGAATTTTCTTATAGATAAAAACGTTCTTGACAGCATCGTTTCAGCATCTGGTGTTTCAAAAGACTCCTGCGCCCTTGAAATCGGCCCCGGAGCAGGGGTTTTAACCCGCGAATTGGCAAAGGCTTCAAAATCGGTTGTTGCGGTTGAAATTGACAAAAGCCTTATGCCTCTTCTCGACCACACTTTGAGCGAATTTGACAACGTAAAGGTGGTCAACGAGGACGTCCTCAAGGTTGACCTGGAAAAACTGATTGAAGAAAACTTCGGGGATAGCGATGTCCACGTTGTTGCAAATCTTCCTTATTACATAACAACCCCAATTATAATGAAATTTCTCGAAGAAAACGTAAAAATCAAATCCCTCACCGTTATGGTACAAAAGGAAGTTGCCGACCGAATGGCAGCACTCCCCGGCGGAAAAGACTATGGTGCACTGTCCCTTGCGGTACAGTTTTATACTGTCCCTAAAATTGTGGTAAAAGCCGAGCCACACTGCTTTATGCCCCAACCAAAAGTTGCATCAGTTGTGATAAGACTTGCCGTGACCAATGAACCAACAGTAAATGTAAGAAATAAGAAACTGATGTTTGCAATAATAAAATCGGCTTTTGGACAGCGGAGAAAGACACTTCTCAACGCCCTTTCAAAAAGCCCCTATATAAATATAGAAAAAGAAAAACTTTTATCCGCCCTCTCGGAGCTTGGCTTTGACCCCAATATCCGGGGGGAAAAGCTGAGCCTTTCGGACTTTGCAAAGCTTTCGGATTATCTTGAGGAGGAAAAATAAAATGACAAGCAAAGAAAGAGCATATCTTCGCGGACTCGCAAGCCAAATTCCGAGTCTTTATCAAGTTGGAAAGGACGGCATCGGCGAGAATATGATTGAGCAGATTAAAAATGCGCTTAATGCCCGTGAACTTATAAAGGTTCACGTTCTTGAAAACTCTATGATGACAGCAAGGGAAGCAGCAGAAGAACTGGCAAAGGAAACAGCGTCTCAGGTTGTTCAGGTTATCGGCAACAAGTTTGTTCTTTATAAACGTACCGACAAAAACCTTTGCGAAATGTAAAATCTTTGTTAATTTGGCGTTATATCCATATGGATTTATTGACGCTAACAAAAAACAGTGATATAATTGAAAAAACGTGTTTATCTTATCGACAAAAAATTTGTTTTACAGAAAGAAATGATTTTGATATGTTCAGCAAAAAAGGAAAAATAGTTTTAGCTTTCATATGCGTTTTGTGTCTGGTGGTTGCTACCACCGGAGGAGTTTTGTCTGCCAAACTTCTTGCAAATCTCTATCTTGGCGAGGGCATAACTCTTGCTTCCCTCGACAAACAATCAGACGGCGTGGGTATTGTCAATATCCTCCTTCTGGGCGTTGACGAGGGCGGAATGCGCAGCGACACCATTATGCTTGTAAGTATGAACGGCAGAACAAAGGATATAAACATCATTTCCATTCCCCGTGATACACGAATTCCTATGGGAAAAGGCTATCAGAAAATAAATGCCGCCATCGGCGTGGGTGCATCTGAAGTCAAACGCGGAAACCTTCAGGAGCCCGAAGAACTCAGCGTTCAAAAGGTAAAGCTTATCACCGGACTTCCTGTTCACTACTTTATGAGCGTTAACTTTGACGGCTTTAAGGAGATAATTGATGCCCTCGGTGGCGTTGATTTCAACATCCCTTTCCATATGAAATACGACGATCCCGTTCAAAATCTTCACATCGACCTGAAACCCGGTATGCAGCACCTTGACGGCAAGGCCGCTCACGATTTTATGAGATTCAGACAGGGCAATCCGGGATACAAAGGTTATGTAACAGGAGATTTGGGCAGAATAGAGGCACAGCAGGCATTCATAAAAGAGCTTATCCAACAAAAACTTCAGCCAAAATATCTGCTTCGTGCAAAAGATATTTTTGACGTTGTATGCGATAACGTAAGAACAAACTACACAGCAAAGGATTTGCTTTCGCACCTTGGCACAATCAGCAAGATTTCATCCGAAAATGTTACTATGCATCAGCTACCGGGCTATCCGCAGACAATAAACGGAATTTCATATTACATCTGTGATACCGCAAAAATGACCGAACTTGCTGAGGACTTTTTCAGCCCCCGGGCAGGAGAGAAAAACGAAGAAACCCAAGAATAAATAAAGGACAGGAATTTTTGTATGAGAGTTTTAATGGCAACAATGCAGCTTGATATCGGCGGTGCGGAAACGCACATTGTTGAGCTGTCAAAAGAACTTGCACGCCGTGGTGTCGAGGTTTTTGTGGCATCAAACGGCGGTGCTTATGTCCACGAGCTTGAAGAAGCAGGAATAACCCATTTTGACGTTGCACTTCACAATAAAAAACTACGTTCTGTGCTCAGTGCATACAAGCGTCTTGAACGAATTATTCTGGACTATAAAATTGACGTGGTCCACGCCCACGCGAGAATTCCGGGGTTTCTTTGCGGACTTCTTCAAAAGAAATATGGTTTTCGCTTTGTTACCACTGCCCACTGGGTGTTTAATACAAGATTTCCTTTTAATCTTTTGAGCAATTGGGGAGACCGTTCCCTTGCAGTAAGCGACGACATAAAAAACTACCTCATCGAAAATTACGGAAGTCACGCCGACAATATCAGGGTTACCATCAACGGCGTTGATATGGAAAAATTTTCAGAGGATACCGACTTTTCCGATGTAGCAAAGGAATTCAAATTCGGCAAAGATAAAACACGTATTGTTTACGTAAGCCGAATGGACACAGACCGCAGCTTTGCGGCACACAAGCTTATCGAGGCTGTTCCCGAGCTTTTAAAAGAATTACCTAATCTTGAAGTGGTGATTGTGGGCGGTGGAAACGACCTTGACAAAATCTGCGAAGAGGCAGATGCCACCAACAAAGCTCTCGGCCAAAGGGTAATCATAACCACAGGCGGCCGCACAGATATAAACAAGTTCGCAGCATCTGCTGATGTCTTTGTGGGTGTAAGCCGCGCCGCACTCGAGGCGATGGCAGCGAAAAAGCCCGCTATTATTGCAGGAAACGAGGGCTATATAGGCATTTTTGATGAAGATAAACTTGCAGTTGCCATTGACACAAACTTCTGTTGCCGCGGCTGTGAAATGACCACCACCGAGGCTCTTTGCCGTGACATCAAAAAGATTCTTTCTCCCCAAAACAAAGACTACAAAGAACACCTGGGCGAATATTCACAGAAAACCATCAAGAACTATTACTCGGTGAAAACCATGGCAGACGATGCCCTCAGGATGTATATTTCAATTATAAAGGACTCAAAAATAAACGAGGTTGACCCACTGGAATTTCAGGATATCGGGAAATATCTTCCCCACGGAAACAGCAAACGCTCTATTGACGTTTTGATTTCGGGATATTACGGATTTCATAACAGCGGTGACGATTCCATTTTGTCATCAATTATAAAGGGTCTCAAATCAAGCTGTCCCACCATAAAAATCGTGGTGCTGTCCAAAAACCCCGGCGAAACCTCAAGACTCTATGGAGTGGAGAGCATTGACAGATTCAGCTTTGGCAAGATTTTTAAAGCACTTTTTAAGACAAAGCTTCTTATCAGCGGCGGCGGAAGTCTTATCCAGGACGTCACCAGTTCAAAGTCACTTTATTACTATCTTTCGATTATGCACCTTGCGAAGCTTTGCGGTTCAAAGGTTATGATATATGCCAACGGCATCGGTCCCATAACAAAAAAGAGAAATCTTTGCCTCGTGAAAAATGCGGTGAGAAAAGCGGATATGATTACACTCAGAGACAAGGCATCACGCAAGGAGCTTGAAAAAATTCTGGGTGATGAAACCCCTGCCTTTGTAACTGCCGACCCTGTATTTGCACTGGAAAACGCAGAAGAAGCCCTCGCAAAATCCGCCCTTGAAAAGAGCGGCATAACGCGCGAAAATGAGTTTTTTGCAGTCGCCGTGCGCGAATGGAAAGAGAACGACAAACAATTTGAAGAAAAAATCGCAGAGTTTTGTCGGAGGACAAGCGAAAAACATGGGCTCAAAGCGCTGATAATCCCTATGCAAAAGGGTATTGACAAAAAAATCAGCGAAAAAATATCCGCCCTTTGCGGTGAAAATTGCAGTCTTTTGGAGGAAGGTCTTTCTCCTCAAATCATCCTGACAATCACAAGTCGGGCAAAATTTGTAGTGGGTATGCGACTTCACACCCTTATCTATGCTGTGAAAAACAACGTTCCCCTTATTGCCCTTGATTATGATCCAAAAGTAAGCGCTGTTATGGAGCCTCTTGATATGATGTTCTCACAAAAGGTTGAAAACATCGACTCCCGCGAATTATGTAACTTTGCGGATGAAATCCTGAAAAACCGAGATGCTCTTTCTGAAAAAATAAAGGAAAAAAGTGAGCAATACAGCATCCTGGCTGACAAAAATATTGAAATGACAATGGAACTCCTTTAAAATTCTTTAAAACAAAATAAAAAAACGATACACCTTCGCCCCGAAAGACGGATATGTATCGTTTTTTTTGTGAGAAAATCTTAAATCGTTAAAACCTTATTCTTCAACGCTGAATTCAGAAAGAGATTCTTCGTATTTTGCGAGAATCATATCCTGAAGAAGTTCTCTCATCTCGGCATTGATAGGATGTGCAATATCCTTAAATTCGCCGTCTGGAGTTTTGCGACTGGGCATAGCGATGAAGAGCTTCTCCTGACCCTCGATTACTTTGATGTCATGAACTACAAATGCGTCATCGAAAGTGACAGAAACAACTGCTTTCATTCTGCCTTCCGCATTGATTTTTCTGACTTTAATGTCAGTGATTTGCATAAAAATGCACCCACCTTTGTAAAAAGTTTATATGATTTTAATTATTTTTTGAATAAAAAATTTCAAGAATAATATAATACTTATATTGATAAATTCCCATTTTTGTGTTAAAATATTGAAACAAGATAAAATAATTCCAAATTCTAAGGAGATGAGCCCTTTGAAAAACTTCCAGTTCCTGGACCTCCCAAAAAATTCACACATACATATGGTTGGTATAGGCGGCATAAGCATGAGTGCCCTTGCCTATATGCTGAAACATTTCGGATACAGCGTATCAGGCTCTGACCGAACAGAAACCAGTGCCACACAGAAGCTGGCTTGTGAAGGGTTTAACATTTATATCGGACACGATGCTGACAACCTCCAGGATCCCGACCTTGTTTGCTACACAGCAGCAATTCCAAAAGACAATCCGGAACTTGTAAAAGCCCGTTCTCTCGGCATCCCGTGCTTAGAACGCGCCGAGCTTCTTGGACAGCTTATGGAAAAGTACAAATACCCCATAGCAGTTGCCGGAACGCACGGAAAAACCACAACAACATCAATGCTGTCGCTGGTTTTCCTTGAAGCCGGGCTCGACCCCACCATTTTGGTTGGCGGTGAGCTTTCTCAAATTGGAGGAAACTACCACATAGGAAGCCAGGAACATCTGATTTTCGAGGCTTGCGAATACGTAGAAAGCTTCCTGAATTTTCATCCGTATTTGTCAATTATCACCAACGTAGAAGAGGATCATCTCGACTATTTTAGTGACCTTAATCATATTATAACATCTTTTAAAAAATTTACAAGCCTAAATTCACCCTCAGGATGCATTATTGTTTGTTCTGACGATAAAAACACTGTCGAAGTTGTGAAAGATATACAAAAAAAAGTGGTCACTTTCGGCTTGCTTGGTAAAAATAACGATTTTTTTGCCGAAAATCCTCACATTAACGGTACTGGGCTGACCCAATTTGACGTATATGCCTATGGCGAAAAAAAGGCAACCCTTGAACTTTTTGTTCACGGTGAACACAATATCAGAAACGCACTGGCAGCTTTTGCAGCAGCATGGGAAATGGGTGTTGATATAGGTGCCATAAAACGCGGTCTTGAAAGCTATACCGGCACAAAACGCCGATACGAAAAACTAGGCGAAGTTGATGGCATAAAGGTCATCGACGATTATGCCCACCATCCCACCGAAATTGAAACCACCCTGAAATCGGCGAAAAACGTGTCACAAGGCAAGGTTTGGTGCATTTTCCAACCCCATACCTACTCAAGGACAAGAGCTTTCCTCAGTGAATTTGCCAAAGCTCTCGAAATTGCCGACACCACAATCGTCACCGATATTTATCCCGCAAGAGAAAGCTTTGACGGCACAATCCACAGCTGCGATATGGTTCGACTGATGAAAAACGGCGTGTATATAAACGACTTTGGCGCAATAAAAAGATATGTGCTGAAAAACGCAAAAAAAGGCGACACCATCATTACAATGGGAGCCGGAGATGTTTTCAAAATAGGACACCTCCTGATAAACGAAAACTAAGAAAAAAGCCATCTGCTCTTCGCAGATGGCTTTTATTATGCGCAAATAATAAGTTCTCACAGCGTCTCAGTACGGATTTTTTTGTCTTCAATATAAATATGCTTATTGCAAATTTCAAATGCCGCACGCTTGTGTGAAATAATGAGACAAGTCTTGCTTTTGAGATTTTTTATGTTTTTAAGAAGCCTTTCTTCCGTTTCCTCATCAAGCGCCGAGGTCGCCTCGTCAAGAAGAATAATGGGCGCATCTGAAAGAATAGCACGGCTCACAGCAAGTCTTTGAATCTGTCCCTCTGAAAGTCCTGCTCCCTTTTCACCCAAAAATGTATCGAGCCCATCAGGAAGCTGCCTTATAAACTCCGCGGCACAAGCAACCTCTGCCGCCCTCATAATTTCATCATCGGATGCATCGGATCGCACCATAGAGATAGCATCACGTATAGTTCCCGAAAGCAAAAGGTTGCCCTGTGGAACGTAAGAAAACAAAGGTCTTGTGCGTTTTCCAGCCACAACCCGTTCCTCGCCCAAATCGAGATATATCCTTCCCTGTGTCGGTGCATAAACCCCAAGAAGAAGCTTTATAAGAGTGCTCTTGCCTATGCCTGAAATTCCGCCGATAACAGCAAATTCCCCTTTATCGATTGAAAGGCTGGCATCCTCAAAAACTGATGTTTTGCCATACCCAAACGAAATATTTTCAAAACAAAGTCTCTGCAATGATTCATAACTCTCGCGCGCATCAAGAACTTCACCGTTTTCTTTTTCATCAGGAAGGTTGTCAAGTTCAATAACTCTCTCTGCCGATGCAAGAATGGAATAATACTGTGGAACAACTCCCGAAAGCCCTGCAAAAGGCGCCTGAACCTGATTCACAAGCTGAATGATTGCTGTAAGCGTGCCAAAGGAAATAGTCCCCAAAAACAGTCTGTAAGCACTCCACACCAAAGCATAAAGAGAGCCTGCACTGAAAATAACGCTTAGCCCCGAGGATGAAACAAGGGTGATGTTTCTGCGCTTCATTTGCGCCCTGTAATTTTCCTCCTGAAGCACATCTCCCTTTTCGGCAATTTTATTTTCAATTCCAAAAACCTTTATCATAAGGAGACTTCCAAGGGTCTCCTGAAAGAAAGAACGTACCTTTGCCTCTGTTTCCTGAATGCGCTTATGGGTTCTTTTGAGCACCTTTCTGAATGCTCCAATAACCAAAAGCAAAATAATTCCGCCGAAAAGAAAGATAAACGCAAAACCGCGGTCAAGAATTGTGAGAGAATAAAGTGCATAGCAAAGCCCGGCAACCAGAGCAAGTACGCTGGGAATCAAAGTCAATACGCCTTTTGAAATAACAGCTATATCGTTGTTCAGACGTGTCATCAAATCTCCTGTGTGATAGGAAGCCACCGCCGAATAGTCTTTCCCAAGAAGCTTTGAAAAGACCTTGCCGCGAAGACTGTTGTTGAGGCGGGCACCCACGTGGGCCTCAATTGATTGACCAAAAAGACGGATTCCCACCTGCATAAGAATTATGACAACAAGCTTTGCCGCCGCAAAAAGAAAACCATCAAAGTCCTTTGAAACAGCTGCATCAATAACGTGTCGTGAGGTCAGCGCAAAAATAACACCCAAAATAGTGAGCGTGCACCGAAGCACAGACAAAAGAAATATAGAAAAGAGCCGTGCCCTTGAGTGTCGATAAAGCCATTTTAGTGTCTGCTTGTCTTTCATTTTATCACCTGCCGTATAAAGCATAAAACTATAATAAGTTTAGCACAACACCGCCCATTCGTCAAGAGAGCCTTTTCCCGCAAATACGGCCCCCAAAGAAAAACGCGGTTTAGGGGACACAAAAAAAAGAGGGAACATCCCTCCTTTTCAATATCATTATTTATACCTGTCTATATCCGAAAGGCTTATCCCCTCGTGAAGGGCTATGTTTATCCCGTTTGCGATTATCCTCGACATTTCTTCTGCTTGTTCATCAATATCCTTTGGGGTAACAATAAAATCCCCCACATTTTCACCAAGCACCTCTTTGAGAAGAAGAAACCTGTCTTCCTCCTCTGCGTCTTTCAGCATTTCCAAAAATCTTTGGTTTCCCTCTGCATTTTCTTTCATATTCTTTATAAGCAAATCTATGGCATCTGCCGCAATTGTTGCCGCATCAATCACCGTAGGAACACCAACTCCAATTACAGGAACTCCCATTTCCTTTTCATTTAATGACATACGGCGGTTTCCCACTCCGGCACCGGGGGTAATCCCCGTATCCGACAGCTGAATGGTTTTGTTTACTCTTTTCACCGAACGGGAACAAAGAGCGTCTATTGCGATTATCAGTGAGGGTCTTATCTTTTCGCTAAGGCCTTTTATTATCTCTCCCGTTTCAAGTCCTGTAATTCCCAAAACTCCTGGGGCTATTCCACACACGCTCTTCAGCCGCTTGTCAATTTCCTCGGGCATATACCTGATAAGATGCCGCGTCACAAGCACATGATCAAGAGTAATGGGCCCCACTGCATCAGGGGTGATATTACGATTCCCAAGCCCCACCACCAAAACGTTTTCAAGGAAATTTCCGCTGACAAGCTTCTTGAGTTCTTTAGCACAAATTTTGCACGCCGCTTCATAAACAGTCTGCTCCATCCACCAATTTTGTGGAAGCTCTATGGTTATATACCTGCCCTTTTCCTTGTGCAGTGCTTTTTCACCGTTTTTGTCAAGAACTTCAACGGTTGTAGTCTTTATATCATGTTCAAAAAACTCTTCCTCTGCCCTGACACCTTTAATTTCAGAAAGTGTCTCTCCTGCTTCAAACAATAATTCCCTTGCCTCAAGAGCAAGGTCTGTCCTTTTATTAAACATTTTCCTTCCCTCTCTCCCCACCCCGGTCACATAAATCTTGACACAAGATAACCTTTGTGATAAAATGTGAGCAGAATGAAATCCTTTTATTTTGGGGGATTTTAACAAATTTTCGTCAGGTTTTTAACAGCAAATTTGAAAAACATTTTAACTTGTGAAATCCTCCAGAAATCCCGTAAGGGATGACGCGCTGTAAAGCTTTATTCCATCACTGAGCATTTCAAGATCATGCTGCGACAAGTCGTTTTTAAAGATTTTGTGGCTGTAAAGGAATTCTTCCTTTCCGTCGTGAGACACATATATCCCGATTTCCTCGCCGCAAAGCTTTACCAGGTAATAATCAAACTTTGCCCCATCTGTCCTTTTTTCTTCTGTGTTGGCCGAATCTTCTGTGGGAACAGTGGTCTTTGACGTCTCCACCACAGGCGCGGCAAGGGCGGAGCTTTCTTCAAGGCTAGCCTTGGTTATATTATAGGTAAGAACTCCTGTGGCAATCGACACAACTGCCATAAGGATAAAAAGCATAAATATTTTGAACGTAGTTTTAAGCATGTCTTTTGTCCAACCTTTCTTTTTGGGCTTTTTGTTAATTTTTTACACTTTTTTGTATTTTATACCCAAAGCGCAAAAACTTTTGGTCTGATATTTTATTTTACGCCTCCGTTTTGGTGGGCAAAAGGAGAGATTTTCTTGAAAAACAATCCTTATTCAAAAATCTTTTTAAAGGTATTTGGCATCACAGCAGGTCTCGGCCTTGCTCTTGCTTTCCTTGTTTTTTTAGGGGCAGTGCTGGGCTTTTTCGGAAATATGCAATCCCTTGACATTGATTCAATCATTTCAAACAGCTCAAGCCAGGTTGTTTATATTGATTCATCAGGGAACGAGCGACCCCTCACCACCCTTTCTGCCGAGCAGAATCGCATATGGGTCGACTTTGACGACATTCCTCAGGATATGAAAGACGCTTTTGTCTCCATCGAGGACGAGCGTTTTTATTCACATAGCGGCTTTGATATCAGGCGTACGTTCAAAGCATTTCTGGTATTCGTAAAAAACAAGCTTACAGGGGGCAAAACCACCTTTGGTGGAAGCACCATTACCCAGCAGCTTGTGAAAAATCTAACCCAGAAAACCGAGCGCACCGCCGCACGAAAAATTCAGGAAATTTCGAGATCGGTAAACCTCGAAAAACGTCTTTCAAAAGACAAAATTCTTGAGCTTTATCTCAATTCCATTTATCTTTCTCAGGGCTGCAACGGTGTTCAGGCGGCATCCCACAAGTTCTTTGGTAAACCCGTCAGCGAGCTTTCTTTGGCAGAGTGTGCATCAATTGCCGGCATAACACAATATCCCACACTCTATGACCCGCTGATTAACCCTGAAAACAACAAAAAAAAGCAGGAAATTGTTCTTTCAAAAATGCTGGAACTTGGCTATATAACAAAAGAAGAACACGATGAAGCAAGGGGACAGGAATTGATTTTTGCCGAATTTGACGAAAGCGCACTTGTTACCGGAACCATACATTCATACTTTGTTGACCAGATTGCCTATGACGTTTTAGAAGGTCTCCAGGAGCTCGGCTACACCGAAAGCATTGCAAAAAAAATGCTTTATTCAGGCGGTCTCAAGATTGTTTCAACCATTGACCCAAATGTCCAGAAAGCTATGGAAAAAGTCTTTGAAAACACCGATAACTTCCCGAATTCCACAGGAACAGACCCCGCCCAATCAGCTATGGTTGTCATGGACCCATATACCGGACAAGTCAAGGGCATGGTTGGAGGTGTAGGTAAAAAATCCGGCAACCTCGTCCTCAACCGCGCAACACAGACTCTTCGTCAGCCCGGCTCGTCAATAAAGCCCATTGCGGTTTATGCACCCGCTATCGAACGCGGCATAATAAACGCAGCAGACATTTATGACGACAAGGCAATTTCTTACGGAGGATGGACCCCCCGAAACTATGACCACAAATATAGCAGAAATGTTTCAATCCGCACAGCTGTCCGCAAATCACTGAACACCATTCCTGTTCAGGTCCTTGATGAAATGGGAACAAATGCTTCATACAATTTCCTCACCCAAAAGCTTGGAATTTCATCACTGGTTAAAAATCGGGCAGGCAGCGACGGAAAGGTTTATTCAGACATAGGCCTTTCACAGCTGGCACTCGGCGGTCTCACCGACGGAATTTCCGTCATTGAAATGACTGCCGCATACACCCCTTTTGTAAACCGCGGGATTTTCACAAGACCTTATTGCTTCACCTCGGTTGTGGATTCAAAAGGCAACGAGCTTCTTTCAAACAAACCAAAACAAACCATCGCGCTGAGCGAACAAACCGCATATGTCATGAGCAGACTTCTTTCAGAAGTTGTGTCTTATGGAACAGGGGGCGGCGCACAGCTTGCCTCAGGTATGTATACCGCCGGAAAAACCGGTACAACCTCTGACAGCCACGACCGTTGGTTTGTGGGCTATACACCGCATTACGTGGGCGGTGTGTGGTATGGATATGACATTCCGCGTCCTATGACACATTCAGGAAATCCGTGTATAAAGGCATGGAAAATGGTTATGGACGAAATAAACAGCGGAAAGGCAAAGACCTCTCCTGCCGTTCCCAAGGGCGTAAAATCCGTCAGCTATTGCGCAGAGACAGGTCTTTTGCCAGGTGAACACTGCGGTGAAAATGTAACAAGTTTCTGGTTTACCTCGGATAATGTCCCTAAAGAGGTTTGCAAATCAAAGCATCTCCCCGAGAGCGCAGAGGAAAACCAAAATGCTGAAACAAACGAAAATACAGAATCCCCTGAACCTGACGCAACCGACAATGGCAGCGAAGCGTCTCCCACGCCCGAAGCTGTTGAAGAGATTACCATTCCTGCCGCATAAAGTTCCAAAAAAGCAAAAACCCTTGCACCGCTATGGTACAAGGGTTTATTTTTCTATTTTTATTTCTTTATCAGCTCTGCTGCATACAATTCTGTGGCAATCCATTTGTCAAGCTGTCCCGACCTGACCTCTGCCGCATACCTCGTGCCCTTGAGGGTCATTTCCCTGAGATAATCCTCACCAAATCGTCTGCTCTGTTCGCACAGTTTCTTCACCACAAAGGGATGTTTTTTCGGTTCAAAATATGTTGCGATATTGTCAGCGGAAAGCCTGTCTCCCAAAAGCTGCTTTACCATCAAAAGCTCGCCCATCCGTGATGCCACCAAAGAAAGTATTGTTGCCGGATTTTCGCCCGACGCCCGAAGAAGTCCAAGACCCTCAATCACCTTTTCCTGTCTGCCCTCTGCAGCATCGTCAATCAGGTCAAAGACCCTTGCTTCCAGAGATTTTGAAACCACCGCCTCAATATCCTCAAGCGTGATTTTTTCTTTGTCTGCCGCAAAACCCATCAGCTTTTCAAGTTCATTGAAAAGCCTCGCCATGGACTGCCCCGAAAGCTCAATCATTCGGGAAATATCCTTTGAAAGAACAGTCTTTCCCCTTTCCTCAAACATTTTTTCAAGCCAGATTTCAAGCTGCTTTGGTGATAATAAATCAAACTTTACCACAGCGCCATTCTTTTTGATTATATCCAGATTTTTTTCTTTCTTTTTGTCAAACTCTTCCTCGGCGAAAATCAGCGTTACATATTCAGGCAGATCAGAAATTAACTCACAGACCTCAGTGAAGTCTTTAGTTTTGGCATTTCCGAAAATTCCGCTTTTTGAAACCACTACCATTTTCCGGTCTGCCATTACGGGAACTGAAAGCACCTGGCTTTCGATTTCACGGGCTGTTATCTTTTTGCCCTCAATTTTAATGAAATTAAATTCCTCAAAATCCGGCTCTACAATCCGTTTCTTTATAGCCTTTATCTTATTTTCAAGCAAAAACTGTTCCTGTCCATAAAAGAAATACAGCCTTCCTATTTTCCCTGCAGAAATCTCTCTGTCAAGGTCCCTTATCTCCAACACCTTTCACCTCCCAAAACTTTTATCTTTCAGTATGGATGTTTTTTATTCCATCTTTTGCAATTTCAAAGGTAATATCCCCGTCTGTATCTGTGCGATATACCCTTATATCATCATTTTCAAGATTTTCCAAAGTTTCATTGTGAGGATGCCCATAAGAATTTCCCTTTCCTGCCGAAATTACGGCATATGTGGGGTCTGCGGCCGTCAAAAATCCTTTCGAGGATGAACTTGACGAGCCGTGATGAGCAACCTTCAAAATATCACACTCAATATCTTCTTCTGCAAAAATCCCGTTTTCCACACGGCTTTCAATGTCACCGGTAAGCAAAATTTCCGTGTCAAAACAACTCGCCATAATAACCAGTGAGCTGTTGTTGTGAAAGTTCTTCCCCTCTGAGCCACCTTCTTCGGGATGCAAAACCTTGAGTGAAAACTCCTCACTGATTTTTATAATGTCGCCCTTTGAAACATACTCTATCTCACAACCGCTTCTTTTTGCTACCCTTTCAAGTCCCTTTCTTGTGCCGTCGGTGTCAGGATAATCGGGCAAAATCAGTTTCTCAACCATTCCGTCCAGAAGACTTTCATAAATTCCGCCCTCGTGGTCACTGTGATAATGGCTGACTATGGCAATGTCCACCGCTTCTCTTCCACGAGAGCTAAGAAATGGCAAAAGACTTTTTTCATATTCCTCCGCCTCACCGCCGTCAATCAAAACAGTAGTTCCGCATGGTGCTTCAAAAAATGTCGCATCCCCCTGCCCTATGTCCACGAAGGTAACGGCAAAATTTTCAGTTGCAATATTTTCAGGATAGGTCTTTGCTGCCAGTGCCGCAATAACAGCCGCCACCACCCACAAAAAATAAAAAAGTTTCTTTTTGCTACGCATAATAAAAACCTCTCAATAAAACAAAAGGACTGCCAAAATTTTGACAGCCCAAGCTTTTGATTTTTAGAAAATACGTCTGCCACAGGTAATGCGATTTGAATAATTTCCTGTAACAATGCTTTCGTATTTTACAACATCTCCGGTCTGCGGAGAGTGTATCATCATTCCGTTGCCCACATAAATTCCCACATGGTTTATGTATCCGCTGCGGTTCTGAAAGCCCACAATATCACCGGGCTGGAGTGCATTCTTTGGCACCCATTTTCCATTGGTCATCTGGTCTGCTGCAACACGGTTGAGTGTCACACCCATCTGCTTGTAAATAAAATATACAAATCCGCTGCAGTCAAAGCCGTTGGGGCCTGCCGCACCATAAACATAGGGTTTTCCAAGATATTTTTTTGCAAGTTCAACAACAGCTTGTCCTTTTGACGTTACGCTGTCATTTCTGTTGGGCATTTCGCCCTGAACAATTGTTATGTAATCAAGTGAAACATATCCTTCTGTTCCATAATATGAAACCCTTGCCCAGCCTGACTCAATCCATTTCACAGGAACGGTCTGTCCGTAAGGGAGCTGTGCAAGCACAGCAGACGATGTAGTGGCATTTTTGCGAAGATTAAGAAGCGACGCCGTAACAATGCCGTAGGATGAATTTCCAGTTGCTCCGGCAAAAGTAGAAACTGCCGAAAAAACTATGACACAAGCGGTGATTACCGCAAGAATTCTTTTAAATTTAAACAAAATTTTTACCTCCAAATTAGTCAGCACCTACGCTTTATTACTTTTCCTCTCTCCCTTCAAATAAAAATCATACACCATAAGTATACATAATTTTTTCTTATTTGTCAACCTCTTTGCGAAAATCAACATTGGAAAGTAAATTCATAACATATAATTTTGGAGGTATAAAAGTTGATAAAAGCCTTGACAAACGTCAAATATTGTGGTATTTTAATATCAAATTGAATATAAATGCGTTGAAGAAGAGTGCTCCAAGGGTAGACTTTAGAGAGAAGCGGCGGTTGGTGAAAGCCGCAAAAGCCGAGTTTGTGAGCTGTAGCTTCCGAGCAGGAAGGAAGAAAATCATTTTTTGATGAGTAGAACCTTTCCGTGTTTGCTACGTTAGTGCATAGGGTCTAAAAGATAAAGGGTCTGAAGTGGCATTGCGAGATGCAGTGCAATTTGAGTGGTACCGCGGGTAAGAAAAGAAATTTTCAGCTCGTCTCAAAGAATCTCCTTTGAGACGACTTTTTTGTGTCTTTGAGGATTTTTAAGGAGGAAAACTATGAAAGAAGAAACTATGACCGGTCTTGATTTCAAAATCAGCGAGGTTGCTGCCAGAATCAAGGAGCTTCGTCAAATCAGCGGCATTTCCGTTGAAACAATGGCAAAGCTCACCGGTGTCACACCCGAAAAATATATGGCTTGCGAAGCCGGTCAAAAAGACCTGAGCTTTGCGTTTATTTATCGCTGTTCTCTTGCTTTCAAGGTCGGCGTTACCGACATCGTTGAGGGTGTCAGCTCAAACCTTAAGTCCTACACCGTTACACGTTCGGGCGAAGGCAGAAAAATTGAAGAAGCTCATGGAATGGTTTATTATAACCTTGCTTCAGCCTTCAAAAACCGTGTGTCAGAGCCTCTTTTTGTCCAGTGTGCATATGACCCGTCAGCAGAACAGCGTGATATAGAGCTCACCACACATACCGGTCAGGAGCTTGATATTGTGATTTCGGGAACTCTCAAAATCCAGATTGGCTCCCACAGTGAAATTCTTTCAGCCGGCGACACTATTTATTTCGACAGTTCAACACCCCACGGTATGATTGCCGTTGGTGGAAAAGACTGCCAGTTTTATGCAATAGTATTAAACGGAAAAGAAAGCGAAGAACCCACCGGCACAGCTTTCATAAAAGAAAGCACCTATAAGCCCCATCAGGAGTATAAACGTGTTTATCACGATTTCATTGATACGGTTGAAGACGAAAAAGGCGCCCTTGTTTCAATCAGCTTCAAAAACGAGGACAAATTCAACTTTGCCTTTGACATTGTTGACGAAATTGCACGTCGCAAGCCGGACAAGCTTGCTATGGTGCATCTTGACAAAAACAAGGTTGAACGCCGTTTCACCTTTACCGACTTTATGAAAGAATCTGCTCGTTGTGCAAACTACTTTGAATCCATTGGCATCAAAAAGGGCAGCAAGGTTATGTTGGTGCTCAAACGCCACTATCAGTTCTGGATTGCCATTCTCGCTCTCAACAAAATCGGCGCAATCGCTATCCCTGCCTCAAATCTCCTTCAGGAGCACGACTATGAATATCGTTATCAGGCGGCAGAGGTTGATGCAATCATCTGCAGTGCTGACGGAGATATAGCAAATCAGGCAGAGCTTGGTGCCAAAAACGCGCCAAACCTTAAAGAAAAAATCATCGTTGGTGGCGAAAGAGTGGGCTGGAGAAACTTTGACGAAGAATATAAAGCATTCCCCGACACCTATGCACGACGTGCTGACTCTCCCTGTGGCGAAGATGATATGCTTATGTACTTCACCTCAGGAACTACCGGAAATCCCAAGATGGCACTCCACAGCTGCAAATATCCTCTTGGACATTTCCACACAGCAAACTACTGGCACTGTGTTGACCCCGAGGGTCTCCACCTTACCATTTCTGACACAGGCTGGGCAAAGGCTGCCTGGGGCAAGATTTATGGTCAGTGGCTTTGCGAAGCAGCACTTTTCGTTTATGACTTTGACCGCTTTGATGCAGCAGACATCCTGCCGTTGTTTGCGCAGTACAAAATCACCACATTCTGTGCTCCTCCCACAATGTACCGCATGATGATAAAGGAAGATATTTCAAAATACGACATGTCTTCTGTTCAGCACGCGAATACTGCAGGCGAAGCACTTAACCCCGAGGTTTACAAGCAGATCGAAAATCTCTTGGGGCTCAAAATTATGGAGGGCTTTGGCCAGACCGAAACCACTTGCCTTATCGGCAATCTTCACGGCAGAGAATACAAAATCGGTGCAATGGGTAAACCCGTTCCCCTTTATGATGTTGACATTGTTGACCCCGACGGAAAGAGCGTTGGCGTTGGCGAAAACGGTGAAATCGTTATCCGCACCTCAGAGAAAGTTCCCTGCGGACTTTTCAAGGGCTACTATAAGGACGAAGAAAAAACCGCCGAGGTTTGGCACGACGGGCTTTATCACACCGGCGACGTGGCTTACAAAGACGAAGACGGCTTCTACTTCTATGTGGGCAGAATTGATGACGTTATCAAATCTTCCGGCTATCGCATAGGACCTTTTGAAATCGAAAGTGTTATTATGGAGCTTCCCTACGTTGTGGAATGCGGTGTTTCGGCAGAACCCGATGACATCCGCGGTCAGGTGGTAAAGGCAAGTATTGTCCTTACCCGTGGCACAGTTCCCAGCGAAGAGCTGAAAAAAGAAATTCAGAATTACGTGAAGGAACACACCGCTCCTTACAAATATCCGCGAATTGTGGTGTTCCGGGACGAGCTCCCCAAAACAACCAGCGGAAAGATTATCCGTGCAAAGCTTTAAAAAAACCTTTCCCCCGCTCTTTCGAGCGGGGGTTTTGTTTACAAAATCTTTAAAAAACGGTGTTGTATATTTTAAAGCTGTATGCTATAATTAAATATAATTGTTATACCAATTTTCATAAATTTTTCAAAGCGAGAAAATAAAGTATGTACCTAATGGCTCAAATAATCGGAATACTCGGTGTATCCACATTCCTTTTAAGCTATCAGCTGAAAAAAAGAAATAATATAATTGTAGTAAATGCAATCTCCAGTGTTCTATATGTTCTTCAATATATTCTGCTGGGTGCATTCGAGGGTGCTGCCCTTGACATTCTGGCAGCGGTTTCAACCGTTGCGGCACACAACAAGGACAAGGGTTTTATCGCAAAGCACACAACATTTGTTATTACGATTTTAACCTTGTCATTTTGTATTGCAGGTATGGTATTTTATAAAAACATTTTCAGTCTGTGTTCTGTCACGGGTGCAATTCTTCAAAACAGCGCGTTCTGGATAACAAAAGAAAAAGTATTAAGACGCGTTTCTTTTGCAGCGTCACCATTCTGGCTTGTATATAATCTCACAAGTGGTGCATATGGCTCTGCAATAGGTAGTGCATTAAGCATAGTGTCAATCGGTCTTGCAATTTTCAGATATGACATTTGGGGCAAAAGCCCTGATAAAATCATAACGAAAACTGCATAAAAATTATCAAAATTTCACTTGAAAGTGCAGGTGTTTTATATGAACAAATCAAATTGCGAAAAAAAGAACGCCCTGAAAACCTCAATCGGCGGACAAGCGGTGATTGAGGGCGTTATGATGCGCGGTCCTCACAAAATCGCAACAGCAGTAAGAAAACCCGACGGCGAAATCATTATTGATGAAAAGCCCATCGGAAAAGGCAGAAAAAGCAAGATTTTGAAGCTTCCCATTATCCGTGGCTGCATCAATTTTTTTGATTCTATGATCGTGGGAATCAAGGCCCTTATGTTTTCTGCCAAATTTTTTGAGGTCGACGAGGACGGAAACCAGATAGAGCAAAACCCCGGCAAATTTGAAAAATGGCTGGACGAAAAGCTTGGCTCCGAAAAGGCAACCGAGGCTGTTATCTACGTTGCCGTTTGTCTTTCTCTGCTTCTCAGCGTGGGACTTTTCATTCTACTCCCGGCTGTGATTGTAGGATTTTTAAAAGGTTTAATCGAAAACCACATTCTCCTGACGTTGGCAGAGGGTGTTGTGAGAATTGCGATTTTCATTCTTTATATTTCCCTTGTTTCACGTATGGAAGACATAAAGCGCGTGTTTATGTACCACGGCGCAGAGCACAAGTCCATCCACTGCTTTGAAAGCGGCGAGGAGCTCACCATTGAAAACGTAAGACGCCATTCCCGGCTTCACCCCCGATGCGGCACAAGCTTTTTGCTGATTGTTATGGTTATCAGTATCGTGGTGTTCTCGTTTATTTCGTGGAATAACCCCTTTGTTCGCCTGCTCCTCAGACTTACCCTTCTTCCCGTTGTGGCAGGTATATCTTATGAAATAATCAAATTTGCCGGCAGACACGATAATCTTCTCACAAGAGTGATAAGTGCCCCTGGAAAATGGTTCCAGTATATAACAACAAACGAGCCCGATGACAGCCAGATAGAGGTTGCTATTGCTTCTCTCAAGGCGGTCATCCCTGAAAACACCGAAGACGCAAAATGGTAAAAATAAAAGAACTCCGAAAAACCGCATTGAAAGAGCTTGGGGCAACAACAAACGACAGCCCCCTTGCCGATATTGACTATATTTTGCTCAATCTACTGAATTTCAGCCGCACGGACATTCTTCTTGGGGATAAGACCCTTGACAGTAACCAAAAAAAGCTGTTTGACGAAGCCTTTGCACAGCTGAAATCGGGAAAGCCCGTCCAGTACACGACGGGCGGCTGTGAATTTATGTCCCTCTGGTTTGAAACAAGCGTAAGTACTCTTATCCCTCGGGCAGACACCGAAACTCTTGTGGAGCTGATTATAGAAAAATATAAAGAGGCTGGGAAAATAAACATCCTTGACATTGGCACGGGTACAGGCTGCATCGCCATAAGCCTTGCACATTTTTTGCCGGATGCCAAGGTTTGGGGAGTTGATATTTCGCCTGAAGCCATAAAAACCGCAGAGAATAACGCCAGAAGCTTGGGCGTCTCTGACCGTTCGAGTTTTTCCCAGTGGGATATACTTAAAGGCTTTCCGCTTCTTCCCGCAGAGATGGATATTGTTGTGTCAAACCCTCCCTATATTCCTGATGCAGATGTTTTATATCTTTCCGAAAAAGTAAAAGACTTTGAACCCGTTTCCGCTTTAGCAGGAGGAACTGACGGGCTTGACTTTTATCGGAATATAACCGACAACGTTAAGCTTACAAGAAATGGCTGTCTCGCCTTTGAGGTAGGAATAAACCAGGCGGAAGATGTCATCGCCATAATGGAAAGACGCTTTTCCCAAATAAAAACAGAAAAGGATTTAAGCGGGATTAGCCGCGTTGTCTGGGGCATTTTAAAAGACTAACCGCAAAAACGCTCCTTAAAATACAAAATAAGACTTGAAATTCCTGAGCATTTGTGATAAAATGTTATTTAAGTGTGATACTCTTTTCGGTTAGGAGAGGATATTTGCTTATGCGAAGATTTTTCACAGAGCCAAATTTCATAAAAGACGGCATCGCCGAAATTTTTGAAGATTCAAAGCATATTGAAAAAGTTCTGAGAATGAATGTCGGTGACTCCATCTTGGTCTTTGACGGCACGGGCACCGAATATCTGGCAAAGCTTGTTTCAATCGAAAAAAACCTTTGCCGCGCCGAAATCATAGAAAGTCAGAAATCTTCTTCTGAGCCAAAAATAAGCGTTTCGCTTTTTCAGGGTCTTCCCAAATCCGGGAAGATGGAAACCATAATTCAAAAAGCCGTGGAGCTTGGAGTTTATGAGATTTTCCCCGTTATTATGGACCGTTCTGTTGTTCAAATAAAGGGAAGTGCAGCAGGCGAAGAAAAAGCAACCAGATGGAACAAGATTTCTCTCGAAGCCTCAAAGCAGTGTGGCCGCAGTATTGTTCCCAAAGTTTATCCGCCCATCACCTTTGACGAAGCAATAAAGAAGCTCAATTCTCTGGAAGTTCCTCTTATGCCTTATGAAGAGCTTGGCCACCAAGGTCTTCACGGGCTGAAAGAAATCCTGACAAATCATTCACACGCCAAAACCTTTGGCTTGCTTGTCGGTCCGGAGGGAGGCTTTTCCGACAGCGAAGCAAAAAGAGCTCTGGACCACGGGATAAACACCTTTGGCCTTGGCCCAAGGATTCTTCGCACCGAGACTGTGGCAAGTGCCGTTATTCCGGTGATTATGTACCAAAGCGACGAATTTTAGTTTTTAAATAATATAGATAGAAAGGTCTGGAGACTTATGTCAGCAGCAAAAAATCAAAATATAAAAAGACAAAAAAGACTTGAAAAACGTGCAAAAATTGATAAAGCAACAAACCGTTTTATGATAAACCTTTCCTGGGGTCTTCTGGCCATTTTGTGTCTGAGATTTGTGGAAAATGGTTTTCTTGGGAGTGCTGCGGCATCAATGCCCACGGTTATGAAGGTCCTTGCCGGCATTTTTGCAGCTATTGCAATCGCTTTGGCAGTATGCGGAAAGTGCCGCGTGTTCAAAAATACTGCCCGCACCTTTGATTATTCAATCTTTGCAGCGGTTGTATGTGTGGTTTCACTTTTCATTGGCTTTTATGCCCCCATCCGCCTTTTCTTTGGCAGCATGTTTGAAGGGCTTTTAAACGTTGACTCACGCTGGTGGATTTCAAGAGGTCCTATCACATTGATTGTTGTTTACTTGATTGTTGATTTTCTCTGGATTGCTTTCAAAATCGCAAAAGTTGAACACAAATAAAATTTAATTTTGAAAATTTTAACCCCCGCATCCTCGGCGTTTGCGGGGGTTTTGGTATGTTTTTTTGTTTTTCCCTCAGGTTGCTTTTTTGCCTTTTAATGCTCTACTCTGCCATAGTTTTTGCAGGATAAAGAAAGGTTGCCTGCACAAACTATATTCAGAAAGGAGCCTCGGGCCAATGATATCAAATTTTAAAAAAACTCTTTGTCTGGCTTTTGCCGCAATGCTTATTTCAAAAAATTTTTACACTCCGGTCCTTGTAAATCTCTCTCCTACAGAAATCTTTCAGACGGAAGAAATTTTTGAAACAGTATAAAAAAGTGGCAAACTAAAACCTTTTCGGTGATAGTTTGCCGCATTTTTTTGTTTTTATTCAAATTTCAGAAATTAACCAAGAAATTTGTCGTGGATTGCCTGAACAGCTTTTTCTGCATTATTCACGTTGATAAGAACCGAAATTTTTGTTTCTGATGTTGAAATCATATGAATATTGATGTTTGCATCATAAAGAGCCTCAAACATTTTTGCAGCAACGCCAGGATTATTGGTCATGCCTGCACCAACAATTGAAACTTTGCTGATGTCATCACGATGTGTGATTGCCTCATATGAAAGGCTTGCCTTTTCGCTTTCAAGAATTTCTATTGCTTCATTAAGGTTTCCCTTTGAAACAGTGAATGAAATGTCCTTTTTGTTATCACGTCCGATGGACTGGAGAATAACATCCACATTTATATTTTTTTTAGCAAGCAATGAGAACACTCTGAATGCAATACCCGGCTTATCCTCAAGACCAATAACAGCAATACGGGCAACATCGTTATCCCTTGCAACACCTCTGATTAACATTTTTTCCACAGCAATCGCCTCCTTAACAACTGTACCATCAATTTTTTCAAAACTGGATTTTACCTCAAGCTTAACACTGTATTTTTTTGCCATTTCAACCGAACGGTTGTGGAGCACGTTTGCACCAAGACTGGCAAGGTCAAGCATTTCATCATATGTGATTTCGTCAAGCTTTTTCGCAGACTTCACAATTCTCGGGTCAGCGGTATAAACACCGTCAACGTCTGTATAAATTTCGCATTTGTCAGCGTGAATTGCTGCAGCTATTGCAACAGCAGATGTATCACTTCCGCCTCTTCCAAGGGTTGTTATGTTCTCATATTTGTCAAGACCCTGAAAACCTGCAACAATAACAATTTTCTTCTGGTCAAGCTCTGCCTTTATTCTTTCGGTATCAATTTTTTTAATTCTGGCATTTCCCGCATTTGAGTTTGTAAGGAAACCTGCCTGCCATCCGGTAAGCGAAACAACCGGAACACCGATTTTTTCAATAGCCATAGCAAGAAGAGCTATTGAAATCTGTTCACCCGATGAAAGCAACATATCCATCTCACGCTTTGAGGGACTTTCGTTGATTTCATAAGCTTTTTCAATAAGATCGTCGGTGGTATCGCCCTGCGCTGAAACAACCACAACAACCGAGTTTCCCGCGCGGTACGTATCAATCACACGGTTTGCAACGTTGTTTACCTTTGCAGCATCTGCAACAGAGCTTCCGCCGAATTTTTGAACAATAATTGCCAATTTAAAAACCTCCCGTTTTTTATTCACCAATAAGTCTGAGTTTTCCAAGGGCTTCGCAGCCTTCAAATTCAACAGCTTTCACAAATTCGTCAAGCTCTTTTTCTGTCATCGCCTCGGAAATCACAGCAAATTCGTTTTTGTTTACTTCCTCATCAAAGGTCACCAGTCTACATCCCGAAATATTGGGGACGATCGCACCTTTAAACCTTACATAATACGGATATTTCTGCATCGCGCCCTCAGACTGATTTTCTTCTTTGTACTCATTCCATTTTATGATGATGTTTACCTT
The DNA here is from genome assembly GCA_017620615.1 of Clostridia bacterium. Taxonomy (GTDB): domain Bacteria; phylum Bacillota; class Clostridia; order Monoglobales; family Monoglobaceae; genus SIG440. The sequence goes on from JAGAUW010000011.1 coordinate 94,195, forward strand.
CTTGTGCTTAATGGCATCAACCACATCGGCAACAACAGCATTGGCTGTTGGAAGCTTTCCTGCTCCTCTGCCATAGAACATAACCTCGCCCAAATCATCGCCCTTTACGATAATTCCATTGAACACATCATTTATTCCCGCCAAAGGATTTGTTTTGGGAACAAACGCCGGGAAAACCGCCGCATAAATGCCACCATCCTCTGCTCTTGTAGCATGACCGATAAGCTTTATAGAATAACCCAGCTTTTCGGCATAGAAAACATCTTCTGCGGTTATTTTGGAAATACCCTCAGTTTTGATGCGTTCTGTAACAACCGCATCGCCAAACGCAAGCGCCGAAAGAATAGCAATCTTTCTGCAGGTGTCATATCCCTCAACGTCAGCTGTGGGGTCAGCCTCAGCATAACCCTTTTGCTGAGCCGCCCGAAGTGCATTCTCAAAAGTTTCTCCTTTCTGGAACATCTGTGTCAGAATATAGTTTGTTGTACCGTTGAGAATTCCGAAAACGTCTGTAGCTTCACCTGCAGTGAGGCAGGAGAAAAGCGGTCTTATAATAGGGATTCCGCCGCCAACACTGGCTTCAAAAAGATAATTTATATTTCTCTCTCTTGCAATTTTCAAAAGCTCCGTTCCGTGTGCCGCAACAAGCTCTTTATTTGATGTTACCACATGCTTGCCTGCAAGCAAAAGAGACTTTGAAAACTGATAAGCAGGATTTATTCCGCCCATCGTTTCAACAACAACACCAACCTCGGGGTCGTTCAAGATATCATTAAAATCCTTGGTGAAGCATTTAAACTCACTGTCAGGGAAATCTCTCAAATCAAGGATATGAGCAATCTCAATAGGCTCACCGCATTTTTTGATGAGCATCTCCTGATTTTTGGTGACAACCTCGCCAACGCCTGAGCCCACAACACCAAAGCCCATAATGGCAATCTTCATATTATTTCATCCTTTCTTAAAAAGATAAGGTTTTAAAACTTTAAATTTTGTATACAGATAAATAAATAATACAACAAAATCCCCCACAAGTCAAGGAATTTTTGACTTTATGAGAGATTTTCTGTTGCAAAATTTTCAGGGTTTTCTATATCAACTTTTGTTGAATTTATCCAACTACAGTTCTAATAAGGTTAATAACGCCAAGCATATCTTCTTTTGTTTCTGCCCGATTTATAATTTCACGAAGTCTCGCTCCGCCTTTCATTCCTTTTATATACCAAGCCATATGCTTTCGGGCTTCCTGAACGCCACGATATTCACCCTTGTATAAAATCAAAAGTTTGAGGTGCTCCGCCATTTTTTCGGCACGCTCCAAAAGGGTTGGCGGTGAAAGCTTTTCCCCGGTTTCAAGGAAATGAATAACCTCACGAAAAACCCACGGATTTCCCTGAGCACCACGTCCAATCATAATACCATCACAGTCGGTATAATCAAGCATCCTTTTTGCACTCTCTCCATCTGTTATGTCGCCATTGCCGATTACGGGAATTGTCACTGCATCCTTCACCGCTTTTATTATATCAAGATCAGCCTTTCCGCTGTAAAACTGCTCCCGGGTTCTGCCGTGAATGGTTACCATTGCCGCCCCGCTGTCCTCTGCTATTTTTGCCATTTCAACCGCATTCACCATAGTATCATCCCAGCCCTTCCTGATTTTCACGGTGACAGGAACTTTCCCGCCAACAGCATCAACCACTGCGGAAATAATTTCCCCGGCCAATGCAGGATTTTTTGAAAGCGCCGAGCCGTCTCCATTGTTCACGATTTTGGGTGCAGGACAACCCATATTTATATCAAGAAGCGCAGCACCATATTCCAGTGACTTTTCAGCAATTTCCGCAAGAACCTTTGGCTCGTGCCCGAAAAGCTGCACCGCCACCGGTTTTTCAAAATCCTCGGCATCAAGGAGGTCCGCCGTTTTTTTGTTTTTATAAAAAAGCCCCTTTCCCGACACCATTTCGGTATACATAAGCCCCGGCCCAAAAGGCTTGACAATCTGCCTGAAAGCCTTGTCGGTAACCCCCGCCATGGGGGCAAGAAATATATTGCTTTTAAGTTCAAGGTTTTTTATTCTAAGCATTCCTTCTGCTTTCCTTTTCACAAATTCTGTTTTCCTTTTCAATTATATTCATTTTTTTCACCTTTGTCAATGGATCTGCCACCCCTTGCTTGACACCTTGAATATTTAGGGGTATAATTGTTTTAAAATGGGGGCGAGTTTTTGCCTGCCAATTTTAGCAAATAATACTTAAAACTGGAGCAATTATTATGGATTACTCAAGATTTAAAAATCTGAAACGTGTGGTTATCAAGGTTGGAACTTCTTCTCTTACCTATGAAACCGGAAAGCTTAATATCAAAAAGATTGAAAACATTGTACGCGTAATTTCCGACCTTAAAAACCGTGGCATTCAGGTGGTTTTGGTTTCAAGCGGTGCTGTAGGTGCCGGGGTTGGAAAGCTCAACCTCACAGAAAAGCCCTCTGATACCCGAAAGAAGCAGGCTCTTGCCGCAATCGGTCAGGCTACCCTTGTTTCAATGTATGACCGATTTTTCTCGGAATATGGTCACTCTTCTGCTCAGGTTCTACTCACAAAGTTCATCCTTGATGACCCCGAGCGCTACCAGAACACAAAAAATACTTTTGAAACAATGTTTGAATATGGTGTTATCCCCATCGTAAACGAAAACGACGTTATCTCTACATATGAACTGGAATTTGGCGACAACGACACCCTTTCTGCATATATCGCAGAGCTTGTTGAAGCAGATTTGCTCATTCTTCTCTCTGATATTGACGGGCTATTTGACAAAAACCCCGCCACCTGCCCTGACGCAAAAATCATTCCTGTGGTGAACAAAATTGATGAAACCATTTATTCTGTTGCCGGCGGCGCAGGCAGCCGCAGAGGCACCGGCGGTATGCTTACCAAGCTGAAAGCTGCCGAGATTGTGACCCCTAAAGGCATCGATATGATAATCTCAAACGGCGCATATCCCGAAAGAATTTATGATATTTTCGAGGGAAAGCAAGTAGGAACTCTATTTGTTGGGCATACTAAATGTTGATTTACTCCAACATTTATTCCTTAATTATCCATAAATTAGTTAAATTTTTGTCAAAAACATATTGAAAATTTGCAAAGTGTGTGATAATATGTTATATAAGGGAGAAATTGAAAAATTTGTCCTTACATTTTTTCTTTTATTTTGTTAAATATTTTCATATTAAATAAGGGGGTCAAAACTATGACTAATAACAAAAAAGTTCTTACCTGGCTTGAAGAAATGAAAGCTTTGTGCAAGCCCGACAAGGTTGTCTGGATTGACGGCTCAGAAGCTCAGCTCGAGGCTCTCCGCGAGGAAGCGGTTGAGAGTGGTGAAATGATTAAGCTCAATCAGGAAAAGCTTCCCGGCTGCTACTATCACAGAACAGCCGAAAACGACGTTGCCCGCGTTGAAGACAGAACATTTATCTGCACTGAAACAAAGGAAGAAGCAGGTCCAATCAACAACTGGATGGCACCCGCTGAAATGTACGCAAAGCTTAATGCTCTTTATGACGGTTCAATGAAAGGCCGCACAATGTACGTTATTCCTTATTCAATGGGTCCTGTTGGCTCACCTTTCTCAAAGATTGGCATTGAGCTCACAGACAGCATCTATGTTGTTCTCAACATGGATATTATGACAAGAGTTGGAAACGATGTTTTGGAAGCTCTCGGTGAAGACGGCGATTTCGTTAAATGTCTCCACGCAAAGCGTGACGTAAATCCTGACGAAAGATACATCGTTCACTTCCCACAGGACAACACAATTATGTCAGTTAACTCAGCATACGGCGGAAACGTTCTCCTTGGCAAAAAGTGCTTCGCTCTCCGTATTGCATCATACCAGGGTATGAAAGAAGGCTGGATGGCTGAACACATGCTCATCCTCGGTCTCGAAAACCCCAAGGGCGAAGTTAAGTACATCTGTGCTGCTTTCCCCTCAGCTTGCGGAAAGACAAACCTCGCTATGCTCATTCCTCCCAAGTTCCTTAAAGACCAGGGCTACAAGGTTTGGACAGTAGGTGATGACATTGCTTGGCTCAGAGTCGGCGAAGACGGCAGACTTTATGCTATCAACCCCGAAGCAGGTTTCTTCGGCGTTGCTCCCGGTACTTCTGAAAAATCAAATTTCAATGCACTCGAGGCTACAAAGAAGAACACAATCTTCACAAACGTTGCTATCAATGAAGAAGATATGACAGTTTGGTGGGAAGGTCTTGACAAGAATCCTCCCGAAAACGCAATCGAATGGAAAGGCGCAAAAGTTAACGGCAAGGAATATACAGCAGAAGGCGGAAAGCTCGCTCATCCAAACTCAAGATTTACTGCTCCTGCTAAGAACTGCCCCTGCATTTCTTCTGAATTTGAAAACCCACAGGGTGTTCCGATTTCAGCTATCGTGTTCGGCGGCCGCCGTGCTAAGACTGCTCCGCTTGTTTACCAGGCTCGTGACTGGGATCACGGTGTGTTCGTTGGTGCTACAATGGCATCAGAAACAACAGCAGCAGCAGCAGGTGCAGTTGGCGTTGTAAGACGTGACCCAATGGCAATGAGACCTTTCGTTGGTTACAATATGGCTGACTATTTCCAGCATTGGTACGATATGGGCAAAAAGATTCAGAACCCGCCCAAAATCTTCAATGTAAACTGGTTCAGACTTGACAAAGACGGAAACTTCATGTGGCCCGGCTTTGGCGACAATATGAGAGTTCTCAACTGGATTCTCGACCGTTGCGAAGACAAAGTAGATGCCGTTGAAACAGAAATCGGCTTTGTTCCAAACAAGGCAGATCTCCAGCTTGACGGCCTTGACCTCTCTGACGAAGTTGTTGACGAACTCCTTTCAATTGACATCGACGCTTGGAAAGAAGACGTTAAGAACCAAAGAGAATTCTTCGCTCAGTTCGGCGATAAGCTCCCCAAGGAAATCAAAGACAGCATGGACGAACTCGAAGCAAAACTCAATAAATAATCTAAAAACTTTAAAAGGGCACCCCAACGGGGTGTCCTTTTTTTATTATACGACAAAAAGCATCCCCCCGTATAACGGGGGATACCTAAATTTATTTACATACAAAAAGTTTAACAGCATTATTATAGAAGATATCTTCAATCTGGCTTTTATCAAAATCAGCCAAAATGCTCAGTTCACGCATCGCCATAAATTCCTCTGTAAAAATGTGTCGCAACGGAAAACCATTGGGGAAATTGCCCTCGTTAAGCCACGCAAATGTATTACCTAGGGAAATGGGTTTACCTAAAATAGTCGCCACCGGATAATCCGTTCCCCACATACAACGGCTTACGCCAACCTTTTTGATTATATAAAGTATAGCCGGGGTCTCGCAAATGGCAGAAAAATCAAACCACACGTTTTCAAGGTCTACCAACTTATCCACTGTACCAAAAACAGTCCATGTAGCAAAAGCTCTTGCAGCGTGTGCCAGGATAAGCACTGCATCAGGATATTTTTTAGCCATTTTTATTATGTAATTAAGATTATCAGGATGCGCCAGACACTCTTTTTTCACCAAATGTAAGGTAATGGGCATTTTTCTTTTGCCTGAAACCTCCCACGCACTCTCAGGGAGATATTCGTCAATGGTAGCCTCATATTTATCCTCACACTCCGCATAAAAGCAATAGCACTTGAGCCCCTTTATATTGGGATGCAGAAGCCTGGCCTCTATATCGCAAACTGTGTCACTCGGGAAAACAATAATCTCCCCCACATTCTGAGGATGCTTGTTAAGTTCCTCCACCAAAAAACTGTGGGATTTTGCGAGTTCAGCAGGGATTTTAAGGGAATCATCAGGATAAACTATCCCATTGCAACGCACCTCTCTGTTTTTCGCAAACAGCTTTATATCATCATAATAATCATCAAAAGACTTGCGCCCGTCATACAATGAGTCAAGATGTGTAATATGCATATGGGCATCAAAAAGCTTATCCGGCAAAAAATCATCGATTATCTTTGCCGCCTCTATATCATGATTGTTATAAATGGACTCTCTCATTTTCCATTCCCCTTTTAACAGCTAAATTCAAAGGGATTACCGCCGCGCGAGCAGTCATAATCCCTTATCAATTATATACTATATATGTTTTATTTTCAACAAATCAAAATATGTTGTCCTAATTTACCAATTAGAGCGCAAACTGAAATACACAAAACGCTGCATATATAAGGAGCAACAGAATACCCTGAGTCCTTGAAAGCTTGCCGCGTATCAGTGCAGGAAACACCATAATCGACATCGCCAGAAACATAACAGGAATATCCACCGCAAGTGACGTATTCACGCCAAAAATCTGCGAGCTATTGGGGACTGGGAATGGTGAAAGCACGGTTGAAACTCCACTTACAAACACAAGATTGAGGAGATTAGCTCCGATGATATTTCCCAGAGATAATGAGCTGTGCCCCTTTATCAATGAAGTAATTGCTGTAACAAACTCAGGGAGTGATGTTCCAAGCGCCACAAAGGTCAGGGCAATTACAGTTTCAGGAACACCAAGCATCTGGGCAATAAGCGTCCCGTTATCAACCAGCAAATCAGCGCCAACAGCAATAACTGCAGCTCCCACAACAAGCAAAATTAATTCTTTCCACAAAGAGCCACTCGTTTCTGTTTCCTCCTCGCCTTTCTTTTCAGCAAGGCTCTTCTTTGCCTGAATAACTGAAATCACCATATAAACCACAAAAATCGAAACCAAAACAACGCCTACCGTTCTGGAAAAATTACCTGTGAAATAAGCAACCGCCGAATAAAATGCCGCCGCCACAAAAAAGAAAACTACGGGCAAAACAAGAGGCTTGCGATTAACAGCAGACGGGCGAATAGCGATTGTAACCGCCGCAATCAGCGAGGTATTGCATATAATCGAGCCAATAGCATTTCCGTATGCAATTTCACCGTGACCGCTAAGAGCCGCCCCTGCAGACACCATAACCTCAGGCAAGGTAGTGCCAATCGAAACAATCGTCGCACCTATAAGAATTTCAGGAATATGAAACCTGTGCGCGATGCCCGTAGCACCATCAACAAACCAGTCGCCGCCCTTAATCAGCAAAACGACGCCCACCAAAAACAATAAAACCGGAATTAACATAAAAATTTCCCCTCTTTTCCATATGATTTTGTGCCCGTGGCGCATTTTTTATTCAAAAAAAGACCTTCATTGTGCCAAAAACACAACAAAAGTCTCATTACACTTAAAAAACTTAAATGCTGTTCCGCGATTTCAAAAGAAACGTACTGACGCGAACACAGACGGACAACCCGCAAATTACTCCCTCTTATTTGTATATATGATATCATATTTTGACAAAACTGTCAACAAATTTTCCAAACTTCCTCTGTCATCATCAGAACTGCCTCCGTGATTGTGTCACTCTTCACAGATTTACATTTCCAAAATATACTAAATATTGGAGGTGCTCTATGGATAATTATGTCTTAATGGCACTGATTGCAACTTTAGGTACATGGTTTGTAACAGCTCTGGGTTCTGCAACAGTTGCCTTTTTTAAATCTCCCAATCCAAAAATACTGAATTTAATGCTGGGGTTTGCCTCGGGAGTTATGATTGCAGCAAGCTTCTGGTCCCTTTTACAACCCGCAATCGAGAGAGCCGAAGAGGTTTCAGCTCTTCCTGCATATTTTGTTGCAACCACCGGATTTTTGTTTGGTGCTGTCTTTATGTGGGTATCCGATAAAACCGTTTCTTTTGCAAGAAGAAACATAAACACTTCACAAGCAAAATCAGGCGAAAGACTTAATCGGATTATTATGCTTATTCTGTCTATAACCCTTCATAATATCCCCGAAGGACTGGCGGTTGGTGTAGCTTTTGGAGCTCTTCAAAATGTAGGGTTCAGCCCCGAAGGTCTCATGGGAGCCATTACAATCGCAATTGGCATAGGCCTGCAAAACTTCCCCGAAGGTGCGGCGGTTTCCCTGCCACTAAGACGGGAAGGTTATTCAAGAAAAAAGAGTTTTTTCTATGGTCAGGCATCAGGAATGGTCGAACCCATAGCCGGAGTAATTGGTGCATTACTTGTTGTTTATGTCGAAAAAATTTTACCCTATGCCCTTTCCTTCGCTGCCGGAGCAATGATTTTAGTCGCTGTACATGAGCTGATTCCCGAGTGTCAACAAAATCAGGAAAAACACCCTTACTTTTCCACCGCAGGAATTATAGCCGGCTTTGCAACAATGATGCTGCTTGATGTAATGCTTGGATAAACATTTGAGCCTGTGCCCAAATTTTTAGAGAGAGAAATAGCAAAAAAGACATCCCAAACGGATGTCTTTTTAATTTCATTTTATATTTCCCCTTTCGGGATTTATATGTGTCATTGTGGTATAAATATATGAAAAATTTAAAATAAATTATACCCTAATATCAATCAACAGAACCGTCCCCCTGATTGCCAAAACAAGGTACGCCAAGCGTCCCCTTGTATTTTAAAATTTCACTTGTCTTTTATACACTTTAGTGATATAATAACTTATGCCAAACAATTTTTTAACAAATTATCGGGATAACTCTATATATTTTATAGGGTTTTAGTATCCTATTCAAATTTCTTGGATAGAATTTAAAAAAATGCAGATTCCACCAAGAAATTTTGGAGTTTATCCTGTTTCGTTAAAAATTGTTTGGCGACAATCGGAGTTTGCGTTTTTTGTGCGGCAGCCTTCGGTTGTCGCACTTTTTAATTTATGGGAATTTGAAAGGAGTGTATTCCCCAAAAAGTGTAATCAAAACACAAAAGAAAGGTCAGATAAAACATGAAAAAGATAATAGCAATAATTTTAGCAGTAGTTATGTTATCAAGCGCAGTTTTTGCAACGGAAATTAACACAAAGAGTATGGAAGATTTAAAAAACTACAAAATTATAACAGGCGACCCCGACGGCAAGCTACGTTTAGAAGACAATATTACCCGAGCTGAGGCTCTGGCGATTGTGTGCAGAACTCTTAGCCTTGTGGCTAGTGAATATGCTGATGAATTCATAGATGTAACAAGCGACCATTGGTCAGCACCTTATGTATCAGCCGCATTGGGTGCAGGAATAATTGATATTGATGACACAAAGAAATTTAATCCCGACGAATTTGTTACCAGTGACGAAATAGTAAAAATGTTTGTTTGTGCCTTAGGTTATAAACCTTTTGCAGAGGCAAATGGTGGCTATCCTATGGGGTATTACAGCACCGCAACACGCTATGCTTTATTTAATAACATTCCTGCTATGGCTATGGGCAAACCAGCCCCACGAGAGGATGTTATGATCATGGCATATTCCGCGTTAGATATCCCATTGATGCTTCAAAGTGGGTTTGACTTCAAGGACAACTCTGCATCATACATAATTGCTGACGGAAAAAATGGTGCAGAATTACGAACACCAAGAACAATGCTTAACCAATAAATACCAATACATTTTGCATTGATGTCAAACTAAATATACAAAGGGAGGGTCTCCACACCCTCCCTTTTACATCTTTGCACCGTGCAATTTTAGGCACGTCCCCATTTGCCTGTGAGTCTTGCAAAAGCCCTTTTCGTTGGTAATTATCCTGAAATCCGGCTCCATCATGGCAGGACTCAGCGTATATTCTATCGCCTCATCCTCAAGCTTTTTCTGCAAAAAACAAAACGGACAACTGCAATCAACATCTAACGCTTCATTTATCGGAATTGTATATATTTTTTCTTTCATATTAAATTCCTTCCTTATTGGCGCGTACCAAGTCAGAGCAAAAATTAATTTATTTCGCTGTAATCATAAAACGACCAACCATCAGGGGTTTTATTATATTTAAAAAAGTATAACTTGCCACTATTAATACCTTTTAACAATATAATTAAACGATCATTATCGCAAAGTTCAGCATTTGCCCAATCACTTGTTTTCCATTTTTTGGTGAATTTTCTTGTAGAATGTGGCAATATGCACTCTTCCGAAAGGCCGCATTCTGTAAAATCACATTCACTAACATACTGTATCTCATCCTTAATTATCACAGCATCTTTTAACTCAATTTTAACAATATCAGAAGTATTGTTTTTTATATCAATATCTATATAAAAAACATCCTGTTCTTTTGTATTCAAACTTGGTGTTGGTGAAAGAACTGATATTGCAATATCTCTTGTAGCTAATGATTGTTCAACTTCCTCTCTACATTTCCTGCAAAATTTATACCCAAATTTAAAATCATTATACAACAATATAGCGTGACAACGATTACACTCCTTTTTAACTGCAAGCCCCAATGAATCAAGCTTTGTTATTACTTCTTCGAGAGACTTTATTCCAAGATTTTTTGTGCCGCTTGTGCCATTTTCTATATAGATAATTACATCGTCCACTGTTTTGAGTCCTGCCCTTTTTAAAACATTATATTGTCTGGCAGATAAATCAAGATTTTCAATTTCTGTATTTTTCAAAATTTCTTTTGAAACATTTTTTAAATTTTGGGGTTTATTTGCCTTTTGGGGTTGTGATTTCTTTTTCCTATTTCCGCCTTCTGTCCTACTCGTATCCAAAAATTCATCTTCATAAAAAGCATCTTCACTTATTTCTGCAAAAAGATCTTCACTTTTGAGTTTGTCTGGATTAAATATTCTTTCAATTTCATCTAATTCTCGTTTATTAGGACCTACTATTTCTTTATATCTACTCATTTTGCTCTCCTTTAAATCATTTATGACCAAAGACTCAACTGTTCGTAGCACTCTTTATTTTGATATATATTTTTAAATAATTCTTTATCTTTTATATAATCTTCTATGACCCCTTTTTTTGACAAAGAGACAAATATAGCTGCTGCACGAGCTTGACAGTTTATGGATTTTTTATGATTAAACTCAATATCTGTAAAAACATCATATGACAAAATCCTTTTTGCCAGATATTTTTCACCATATAAGGCATTTATATAAAGCCAATCATAAAACATTGTTTTGGGTATAAGCGGCCATTTTTGTCCTTCGCATTCAAAATGTATTAATTTGCCGGAATTCTTAAGCCGGATGTCTGCTTTTGCTTCTCTTGGATGAACGTTAAGCAAATCAAGAAATGGACCACCATTTTCAAATACCTTTGATGACTGAAATACATTTTCAATCAAATACTTTTTATTTGTATTTTTGCATAAATAACTCAAGTTGAATGCACTTAACTTTTTCCCTATATCAACCGGAGATTTTGTTGACACTTCCAAAGCCTTATAATTATTGTCGATTTTCAAAATATTTTCATGTAATGATTGGATAGACTTTTGCTTTTGCGACAATGCAAAGCCTTTATGATATTCAAACTCAACATTTATCTCCTGAAAAAAACTATCATCTGTTTTTGCAACAAAACACTTCCGGACAGCCATGCAAACCCCTCTTTATAATAAAATCTTCTCTCAAGCCAAAATATTCAGGCAAAACCTCAAACCGATAATTCTTAACAATATCATGATGCTGATTGCACCAATTTTCTTTGCTCGTTACGGAATTAAAGATTATTTTTTTTATATATTTTTTATCTATAACACCCTCAATTAAAACCTCAGCTTGCACATCAGTAGTAAAGTTATCTGGTAAGTTTTGTCTCTGACACATATAATTTACACCATTTTGTTTTTGAACAACAAATTCTTGTTTGAACATATTTTTCAAATGTTCTGCATCGGAACCACTATATGCCCTCATGTATCTGGTTGCTGCATTTGTCAGACAAAACTCACAAGGATTTTCTTGCGATAATAATACTTCAGGATCAAGGATGATGATCGTCCATTCTTTTTCTGGATTTTTTTCTCTGAACCTTTTGAAATTTTTATCATTGGGAAAAGTTATAGAAAAGCTGGTGCAGTCTGGTCTGTAGTCATTTCTGGAAATATCATTAATTACTGCAGTGATGCTACGCTGCCTTTGGTTTATCTGGGGTACAATTCCTTTATCTAAAATGCTCTTCAAATTTTCTAATCTAGTAAAATGAACAATATCCTTAATGTTTTTATTCTTTAATACTTCTTTAATCTCGTTTCTTTTTGATAAAAATTTTTCATCAATATGTTCTTTATATAAACCATATACTTCCGCTGAGGAAAATTTTTCATAACTATTTTCAATATGGCTTATATCACGAAACAGCTTTTTGCCTATAAAATTTGATAAATAGCTTTTATCTTGTTGTTCAGGCTCGTGAAAACGTACGGTTATTTTATCTTTATCCATATCTAAAACAGTACATTCTCTTATTTTTTCACTATATCCACTAAAATAATATAATATATCTCCCATCTTAATCTCATACGCCATACCAAATACCCCTATCTCTCTGTAAAAGTCCTACTTTCATACTCGTAAAATCTCTATAATTTTTATATTTACTATAACACAGATAATAAGAAAATGCAATATTAAGCTTTAGCGCTGATGATACACTTTATTGGCGGGCAACCGCACATATACAAAAAAGAGCACTCTTTTGAGTACTCTTTCTTTATTTATTCCGGCGTCACGCCGTAAAAAAGGTGCCGGTGGCACGTTTTTAGGCGGGATTGAGATGCGAGAGCATCGGCAATAAAAGAAATTCCTTGGAATTTCAACAAAAGCGTTGTCGGAACATACAAAAAAACAGACACTCTTCTGAGTGTCTGTCGTGTGTTCCGGCGACGTCTTACTTTCCCGGGCGGTCACCCACCAAGTATCATCAGCGCTAAGAAGCTTAACTACTGTGTTCGGAATGGGAACAGGTGTGACCTTCTTGCTATTGCCACCGAATGTATGTCAAGCACTTTCGTGCGTTGACTCTTTTTCTGTTCTTGAAAAACTGAACGAAGAAGAGTTTTTGGCTTACTCCATAATCTATTTAGGTCAAGCCCTCGACCTATTAGTATCGGTCAGCTAAATACGTTACCGCACTTACACCTCCGACCTATCAACCACATAGTCTACGTGGGGTCTTACTAGCTTACGCTATGGGAAAT
>JAGAUW010000012.1 GCA_017620615.1 Clostridia bacterium
GGATTTTCAGTCCTCTGCTCTACCGACTGAGCTACAGAGGCATATCTGAAAAAAATAAAATGGCGATCCGGATGGGGCTCGAACCCACGACCTCCAACGTGACAGGCTGGCATTCTAACCAACTGAACTACCGGACCGTAAATGTGGTGGGCACAATAGGGCTCGAACCTATGACCCTCTGCTTGTAAGGCAGATGCTCTCCCAGCTGAGCTATGCGCCCACATTCATTGCCGCCGAACTTAGCGACAGCTGATATTGTACCACTTGCGAAAATAAAAGTCAAGGGGAATACAAGGGATTATTTTTGATTATGTCAAATTATCTTGAAAAAAGCTTTGAAATTCTTCAAAATGCTCTCAATTTTAAAGTTTTTGAGGACATAAATCTTTTATTGGACACTCAAGACACCTTGGCTTTCTTGCATCGCAAAATTCTCTGCCGTGAAAGACAAGCTGGTGGCAAAACTGCGACTGATGCTTTGGCGGAATAATTTTGAGGAGGTCAAGCTCTACCTTGTATGGGTCGGTGTTGGTCGTGAACCCCATTCTGCGCGCGAGTCTGCCTGCATGGGTGTCAACCACTATACCCGGAATGCCAAAAACATCACCAAGGACAAGGTTTGCGGTCTTTCTGCCTACGCCGGGGAGAGAAAGAAGCTCATCCATAGTCTTTGGAACTTCGCCGCCGAAATCCGCAATCAGTTTTTTGCAGCAGGCAATAATGTTTTTTGTTTTGTTGCGATAAAAACCGGTTGAATGAATAAGTGAGGAAAGTTCGTCAGGGTCGGCATTTGCAAAATCGTGGACGGTTTTATAACGGTCAAAAAGTGCAGGGGTCACAAGGTTGACCCGGGCATCGGTGCATTGTGCTGCGAGCTGAGTTGCGATAAGAAGCTCAAGAGCCGAGCTATAATCAAGTGTACAGTCGGCGTCGCCGTACACATTTTCAAAAACCGCAATGATAGAAAGTGCTCTTTTTTTCTTATTTTCAAGATTTTCCCGCATTTTTCGTTGTCCCCCTTGCAAAAATTGTAACTTTATAGTATAATTGTCTTTGATTAGGCTATTATACAACAAAATATGTTTTTTGTAAACAACAAAGGAGGAAAACAAAATGTTTGAACTTGAAAACATCAAAAAGGCGGACCCCGAAGTTGCCGCTGCTATAGAGCAGGAAATCGGCAGACAAAGAAGCAAGATTGAACTTATTGCGTCAGAAAACTTTGTCAGCCCTGCTGTTATGGAGGCAATGGGTACCCCCCTTACAAATAAATATGCAGAAGGATACCCCGGAAAGAGATACTACGGCGGCTGTGAATTTGTTGACGTGGTGGAAGATTTGGCAAGAGAACGCGCAAAAGAGCTTTTTGGAGCTGAGTTTGCAAATGTTCAGCCGCACTCAGGTGCTCAGGCGAATCTTGCGGTGTTTTTTGCAGCAATGGAAGTAGGCGACACATACCTCGGTATGAACCTTGCCCATGGCGGACACCTCAGCCACGGTTCACCGGTTAATATTTCAGGTAAATATTTCAACGTTGTGCCCTATGGCGTTGACAGCGTTACCCACAGAATCAATTATGACGAGGTAAGAGAGCTTGCTCTCAAGCATAAGCCGAAGCTTATCCTGGCAGGTGCAAGTGCCTATGCTCGTGAAATTGACTTTGCAAAATTCCGCGAGATTGCTGACGAGGTAGGGGCATATTTGATGGTTGATATGGCGCATATCGCAGGTTTAGTTGCAGCAGGTCTTCATCCAAGTCCTGTTCCTTATGCGGATTTTGTTACCACAACAACTCACAAGACACTTCGCGGACCTCGTGGCGGACTTATTCTTTGCAAGGAAAAATATGCACAGATGATAAATAAGGCAGTGTTCCCCGGAAATCAGGGCGGTCCCCTTATGCATGTTATTGCGGCAAAGGCTGTTTGCTTTGGCGAAGCGCTTAAACCTGAATTCAAAGAATATCAGGCACAGATAAAGAAGAATGCTGCGGCACTTTGTGACGAGCTTATGTCTTTGGGCGTTGACATTGTTTCGGGCGGTACGGACAACCACCTTATGCTTGTTGACCTTTCAAAGAAGGGTCTCACCGGAAAAGAGGTTGAACACAACCTTGACGAAATCTGTATCACAGCAAATAAAAATACTATACCGAACGATCCGCAGAGCCCGTTTGTTACCAGCGGTTTGCGTCTTGGTGCACCGGCTGTTACTACCCGTGGATTCAAGGAAGACGATATGCGTGAGGTTGCAAAAATCATCAACATGGTTATTTGTGACTTTGAAGGAAATAAAGAAGAAGCAAAGGCGCGAGTAGACGCACTTTGCAAAAAGTATCCGCTTTATGAATAGGCCGCTTGCGGACAGACTCAGGCCCGAAAGTCTTTCTGACGTGGTGGGACAAAGCCACATAATCGGCGAGGGCAAGGTTTTGTCCGAGATTGCAAAGAATGGCAAAATCCCCAATATGATTTTTTACGGGCCGTCAGGGGTAGGAAAGACTACTGTTGCCAATATATTGGCAAAGGATGCCGGTAAGGTACTGTATAAGCTCAATGCCACAACGGCGTCGGTTGCGGACATTCGCGATGTTTGTGCCCAAACAGAGACATTTTCGGGACAAAACGGGATACTTTTGTATCTTGATGAAATTCAGAATTTCAACAAGAAGCAACAGCAGTCCCTGCTCGAATATATCGAAAACGGAAAGATAACACTTATTGCCAGCACGACCGAAAATCCGTATTTTTACATTTATAATGCGGTGCTTAGTCGGTCGGTGGTGTTTGAGTTCAAGCAGGTGCCTGCTAAGGATATAGAAAAGGCTCTCAGACGTGCAATCGGTGTGTTGAGTGAAGAATTTGGCGGTGAAATTGGGATAAACGAAGATGCTCTTTCTCACATTGCCCAGATGTCAAACGGGGATGTAAGAAAAGCACTCAATGCCCTTGAACTTTGCACTGCGTATTCGGTGCCTGACAAGGATGGCAATATTGTTATCACAATGGATGCGGCAGAACAGTGTACGCAAAAGAAGTCTTTTCGTTATGACAAGTCAGGTGATAGCCAGTATGACGTTATGAGTGCACTCCAAAAGTCCATACGTGGCTCTGATCCTGATGCTGCGGTGCATTATCTCGCACGGCTCATTGCGGCGGAGGATTTGCAGACGGCGTGCAGACGGCTTTTGGTTATTGCGGCGGAAGATGTTGGACTTGCATACCCTATGGCAATCTCCATTGTAAAGGCGTGCGTTGACAGTGCTTTGATGCTCGGACTTCCTGAGGGGAGAATCCCCCTTGCTGATGCTGCAGTACTTTTGGCAACTGCACCAAAATCGAATTCAGCTTATATGGCGTTTGGGGCTGCGCTCCACGATATAGAAAGTATGGATACCGGAGAAATTCCACGTCAGCTCCAGAATAAGCATTGTGACGGCGAGGGAGATGTAGCAAAGGGACAGAATTACCTTTATCCTCACGAATTCCCCAATCATTATGTTGCTCAGCAATATTTGCCTGACAAGATAAAGAATAAAAAGTATTATAACTACGGCGAAAACAAAAACGAACAGGCAGCAAAGGAATATTGGGACAAAATTAAAGGAAAAAAATAAGAGGTCGGAGCGAAAAATGCTCCGACTTTCTAATATGGTGAAAACTATGGAAAAAACAAATGTAATGAGGATACTTGACCAAAAGAAAATAGCACATAAGGAATATTCTTATCCTTGTGATGAAGCAATCAGCGGTGTGGAAATTGCGAGCGTTTTGGGGCAAAATCCAAGTCAGGTTTTTAAAACCTTGGTGACGGTTGCGGCAAGTAAAAAGAACTATGTTTTTGTTGTTCCTGCAAATCGCGAGCTTGACCTGAAAAAAGCGGCAAAAGCGGTGGGGGAAAAGAAGATTGAAATGCTGAAGTCAAAAGAACTTCTGCCGCTTACCGGATATGTTCACGGCGGGTGCTCGCCCATTGGAATGAAAAAGTTTTTCACAACAACTATTGATATTTCGGCAGAAAACTTTGAAACAATAATTTTCAGCGCCGGAAAGATTGGTTGTCAGGTTGAAATGTCTCTTGATGATTTGAAAAAAGTGATAGATTTTAAACTGGCAGATATTTGTGGGTGAAAAAAGCAGTTCACAATGAACTGCTTTTTAAATTTCCGTCATTTCATAAATTTTATCAAAAACCCGTTCTCTTTCCCAAAGGGCTTTTATCTTGGGGTCACCTAATTTGTTCACCTGTGAGGTGTTGCGCAAAAGGGGAAGAGTTGACGTCTTTTTGGCGACGGCGATTATTTTTTGTCCTGTTTCGTTGTGGGCGAGGATTTTTATATATCTGGGGCTGGCTTGTCTGTCGTTTTCCGTGATTCCCAAAAACGCTGAAAGGATAATTCGCCTTATTCGGCTGTGGGTATAGCGCTTGGTTTTTACAACGTCATAAAGCTCGTCAAGGGTTTTTGAAGATAGAGCCGCAGCTTTTATACGGTTTTCAAGACCTTCGCCTACATCAGCTATTTTTCGTAAATCTTCTGCCGGAGTTTTGATAAGGTGGCAGAGAATGGCTTTTTCCAATTTCGTTATTGAATGGGGAACTGCATTTTCAAAGACTGAATTAGTGCTGTGGGGAATAAATTCTGAAAAGCTTTTGCCTCGCTTGATTAAATCCCTTATATAAGATGCGGAGGCTATACCGTCATTTGTTTCCTGAGTATCGTGACCTGCACCTTTCCTCAAAATTGCTACTGGTTTTATGCTGCTTTTTTGTGAAATGAGTGCTTTTAGATACTCAATTCCCAAGAGACTATTGGGGGAGGACAAAATATCCGCCTTTTCTTTGCCTAAGAATTTTTCAACGGCTTTTGCCCGGGCCGTGGGATAAGAAAGCCCCGATGCGGAAAACTTATTTAAAAGAGCCGAAAATTCTGGCGGTTCGTTTGAAAGAACTTCAGCGATTTCACGGAGAACATCGAGATTTCCACATTCTGTGCCAAAGGAAAGAAAATTTACAACTCCAAGAGCGTCAAGCGCTTTGACAGCGCCTTTGGCAAAAAACTCTGCAGAAGCCATTGAGTGTGCCGTGGGAAGTTCAAGAACAAGGTCAGCACCGCCCTCGATGGCTGCTTTTGCCCGCGGCTCTTTTGGGAAAACCGCAACGTCACCGCGCTGGACAAGATTGCCGCTCATTATTGCCACAATAGCATCGGCTCCCGTTTTCCTGCGGGTTTCTTTTATATGAAATTTGTGTCCGTTGTGAAATGGATTATATTCACAAACTATGCCGGCAACAGTCATAAACGAACTCCTTTTGGGTATATTTGTATATAGTATACTCCAAAAGTCTTAATAAGAAAAGTATTTTTGAGAAAAAAATAAAAAAATCGCGATTATCCTTGCATATATGGAAAATTTGTTATATAATAGAAAAGATTTAAAGCAAATGAAAATTTTTTATATTGCGGAGGCGTAAAATGAGTAAATTTTTAGACACAATAAAGGAAAGAGCAAAAAAAGACAAGAAAACAATTGTTCTTCCTGAATCAATGGATGCCAGAATTTATGAGGCAGCTGAAAAAGTTCTCAAAGAGGATTTTGCCAACATCATTATCATAGGCACTCCTGAAGAGGTTGAAAAATACAGTAAGGGCTATGACATTTCGGGTGCTACAATCATTGACCCATATACATACGAAAAAACAGAAGAATATCTCAATCTCTTTGTTGAACTCAGAAAGTCAAAGGGTCTTACATATGAAGAAGCAAAGGCTACTGCCCTTGGAGATTATATGTATTATGCGTGCCTTATGGTAAAGGCTGGGGATGCTGACGGCGTTGTTTCGGGTGCTTGTCACTCAACAGCAAACACACTCCGTCCAAGTCTTCAGATTGTTAAGACAAAGCCGGGAACAAAGCTTGTTTCAGCTTTCTTCCTTATTGTTGTTCCAAATTGTGAATATGGTGCAAACGGTACGTTTGTTTTTGCAGATAGCGGACTTGTTCAAAACCCCAACCCTGAAGAACTTGCTGCAATTGCGGCTTGCTCTGCTGAATCCTTTGAACTCCTTGTGGGTGAAGAGGCTGTTGTTGCAATGCTTTCACACTCAACAATGGGCAGTGCAAAGCACGATGATGTAACAAAGGTTGTTGAGGCTACAAGAATTTGCAAAGAAGAAAATCCTGACCTCAAGGTTGACGGCGAGCTTCAGCTTGACGCAGCAATCGTTCCTGAAATCGGTGAGTCAAAGGCTCCAGGAAGCAAGGTGGCAGGCCACGCAAACGTTCTTGTATTCCCTGACCTTGACGCAGGAAATATTGGATATAAACTCGCTCAGCGCCTTGCAAAGGCAGAGGCTTACGGCCCTGTAACCCAGGGTATAGCAATGCCAATCAATGACCTTTCACGCGGATGCAGTGCTGACGATATTGTTGGCGTTGTGGCTATCACTTGTGTTCAGGCACAGAAATAGGAAAATTCTTACATAATTATATAAGAAAGAAGGAATTGTTTAAATGAAAATTTTGGTTATCAATGCAGGAAGCTCATCTCTTAAGTATCAGCTTATTGATATGGAAACCGAAAAGGTTCTTGCAAAGGGTCTTTGCGAAAGAATTGGTATCGAGGGTTCAAAGCTCAATCACACTCCTGACGGTGGCGAAAAGAACGTTATTGAAAAGGACATGAAAGACCATTCAGATGCTATCCGTATGGTTCTTGATGCACTTACCAATGAAAACTACGGAGTTATCAAAAGTATGGACGAAATTTCAGCTGTTGGACACAGAGTTGTTCACGGCGGTGAAACATTCAGCGGCAGTGTTGTTATTGATGCAGAGGTTAAAAAGGCGCTTGAAGCTTGTATTCCTCTTGCACCTCTTCACAACCCTGCAAACCTTATCGGTATTTCAGCTTGTGAAGAAGCGATGCCGAACGTTCCACAGATTGGCGTTTTTGATACTGCTTTCCACCAGACAATGTCAAAGGAAGCTTATATGTATGCCGTTCCCTTTGAACTTTACGAAAAGCACAAAATAAGAAGATATGGATTCCACGGCACATCTCACAAATATGTAGCCCTTGAAGCCGCAAAAATGCTGGGCAAGAGCCCTGAGGAACTCAAAATGATTACTTGTCATATGGGTAACGGCTCAAGTATAACAGCCGTTGACGGCGGAAAGTCGGTTGACACATCTATGGGCTTTACTCCTCTTGCAGGTGTTGTTATGGGCACAAGATGCGGCGACATTGATCCGGCTATCGTTAAATTTATTGCTGAACAGGAAAACCTCAGCCTTGACGAAGTGGACACACTTCTCAACAAGAAATCAGGTGTTCAGGGTATTTCTGGCGTAAGCTCAGACTTCCGTGACCTTGAGGCTGCTCAGGCTGAGGGAAATGAACGTGCAACACTTGCTCTTTCAATGTTTGTTGAAAGCGTAAGAAGATTCATTGGCTCATATATGGTGAAGATGGGCAGAGTTGATGCCATTATCTTTACAGCAGGTATCGGTGAAAACACACCTGTTATGAGAAAGGCAATCCTCAATAACCTTGAAGCTTTTGGAATTGAAATTGACGACGAAAAGAATGCAAAGGCAATCCGCGGTGCACAGATGGAAATTTCCACAGACTCTTCAAAGGTTCGCGTTTTGGTTGTTCCTACAAACGAAGAGCTTATGATTGCAAAAGAAACTCTTGAACTTGTGAAATAAAAATATTTATGGGCTGCTGAGGTACGGCAGCCCTTTTTGTTCATAATGAAGAACTGGAGGGGAAGAAATGTCTGAAAAGGCAATGTTCAATTATGACGGCTTGTCCGATGAAGAGTTGGTTAAGCTTTCGATTTTGGGTGATGGTTTTGCTACGGAATGCATCTTGGCGAGGTACAAAAATCTTGTTCGCTCAAAAGCAAGAACCTATTTTCTTGCGGGCGCAGACCACGATGATATTGTTCAAGAGGGCATGATTGGGCTTTTCAAGGCAATCCGTGATTTTGACGGTGAGAGACTTTCGTCCTTTCGGGGATTTGCTGAGCTTTGCATAAAACGTCAGATTATTACGGCGGTGAAGACGGCAACAAGACAAAAACATATGCCCCTAAATACTTATGTGTCCCTTAGCAATCCTGTATACGAGGGGGAGGCAGAGGGGATTTTGGAGGACGTTCTTTCGGGAAGTGCTGAAGCGGATCCGGAACACCTCTTCATCAGTAAGGAAAATACAGAACTTTTGAATATGAAAATTCAGGAGGTTTTGAGTGAACTGGAAAAAAAGGTTCTTTCTCTTTATCTTGATGGAAAGTCCTATCAGGAAATAAGTGAAATACTTGGAAAAACTCATAAATGTGTTGATAATGCACTTCAAAGAGTGAAGAAAAAAATGGAGAAATTCGGTGCTTTCAAGATGCTCTGAAATTGATAAAAATTTTTCAAAAAATATGTAAAAAATCAAAAGTCAAGAAAAATTTTAATAAATTATGTAAACCTGGTTCGGGACAAGATTTGGTTTACATAATATCGGGAAAGGATGGCAAAGCCACTGTTATAAGTTATTAACAGAGTTATCCACGTTATCCACAGGTTTGGGGATTTATAGGGGTAAAAATCCCTGAAAAAAAGGTCGAAATGTGGAAAACCACCGATTTTAAAGGCTTTTGAAAAAAAGAAAAAAAATGACTATTGGTTGACAATAATATTTTTTATATTTGAAAATATTGCGGACATGGAAAAATAGCAAAAGAGGATGTTGCTGTTTGGGTGACAAGCCTTTTAACATACGAAAAATAAAAGAAAAATATATTTATTTTTCAAAACTATTGAAAATATTTTCAAAATAGGATATACTAACAAAAGAAAAGTCTACTTATGTTAATGAAAGTGAGGTGCCTTGAAAAATGGCAAAGGTTACTAAAGATACTATCATTCTTGATGTGCTTCGTCTCGACCCTGAAACAGCTCCGTTTTTCCTTGAAATAGGAATGCATTGTCTGGGTTGTCCCTCAGCCAGCGGCGAGAGCATTGAACAGGCTTGTATGGTAC
The DNA here is from genome assembly GCA_017620615.1 of Clostridia bacterium. Lineage (GTDB taxonomy): Bacteria > Bacillota > Clostridia > Monoglobales > Monoglobaceae > SIG440. The sequence goes on from JAGAUW010000012.1 coordinate 9,039, forward strand.
ATGGCACAGATGCAGATGCTTTGGTTGAAAAGATAAATGCTTTTCTTGATTCAAAGGCATAAAATTTGCAAAGAGAGATACCGTTCCCCAAATTAGTTTTGAGGGACGGTATTTTTGTATGACAGAGATGGATAGACATATTTCCTTATAATGAATGCTTAAATAAAAGAAAAAAATAAAATTTTGTATTGATAAACCCGTGGGAATTGTGTATAATGATTGCTGACGCTTTATTGATGCGTTGGTTTTGAAAAGGTTTATGGGCGCATAGCTCAGCTGGGAGAGCATCTGCCTTACAAGCAGAGGGTCATAGGTTCGAGCCCTATTGTGCCCACCAATTCTTTTTTATTAGCCACCGCAAAAGTTCAGAATGTGGGCGCATAGCTCAGCTGGGAGAGCATCTGCCTTACAAGCAGAGGGTCATAGGTTCGAGCCCTATTGTGCCCACCACATTTCTTTTTAAAGGATATTCTGCGATGAAATTTGATTTGTTACCTATTTTGAATGCTGACGGAAGACGGCTTATGCTTGATGTTGAGCTTGACTTTGCAGGACGCGAAGAACAAGGTGCGGTCTTTTTGACACCTGTCAGAGTAACAGGCGAATTTCTGAACATCGGCGGAAGAATTGAGCTTGAAGCAAAGGCTGACTGTCGCCTCGGGTATGAATGTGACAGATGTCTTGAAAGCTATGAAGCGGTCTTTTCGTGTTCGTTCAAAGAAATATTCAAAAAAGAAGATGCAAAGCGCGAGGATGAACAAAGCTCTGAGACAATAGTCCTTGAGGGGACGGCGATTGACCTTGATGAAGTGGTACTTCTCAATATGATCGTTCATTTGCCGCTCAAACATTTGTGTAAGGATGATTGCAAGGGCTTGTGCTCAAACTGTGGACAAAACTTGAATCTGGGCGAATGTGACTGTGACACGCGGCCTACCGATCCAAGATTTGATGTTTTGGACAAACTTTTGTAGATTATGCAAAGACAATGTTCTTTGTTCAAATTATTTTGATTGGAAAGAGGTGTATTTAGGTATGGCAGTTCCAAAGAGAAAAACTTCTAAAGCAAGAAGAGATAAGAGAAGAGCTAACTGGAAGCTCTTGATTCCCGGAATGGTTGTATGTCCCCAGTGCGGTGAATACAAAATGCCTCACAGAGTTTGCAAGGCTTGCGGATATTATAACGGTAAAGAAGTTATAAAGAAAGAGGCATAGTTAAAGCAAAACGGCGAAGAAACCCTGTTGTTTTTGGAAACAGCAGGGTTTTTTGTTTGCTCAAAATTAAATAAAGAACATTAAAAAACTTGCAGTTTGAATTTTAGTATGATATAATAACTCAGATATAGTGTACAACAAAATAAAATTTTGATGCGGAGTGGTTTTGTGTCAAAAGAGTTTGAAGAAAAGATCAAACTTGAAAGCTTTTTCAGGAAACGGGAAAAGCTCATCAAAGAAAACGAAAAATATTCGCGGTTTTTGTTTGCACCCATTGTCGTTATTGTAGTATCGCTTTTGATTTTGTCTTACAATGTGACTTCTGGGCGAAGAGTGATTAATTTTGATAGGAATCAAGAGGTCGAAACGATATATGAAGAAGCATCAAAAACTCTTGAAAAAACAGAGAACAAAAGTGGCAAGATAAATCTTAATGCCGCGACAACAGGCGAACTTGATAGTCTTCCGGGGATAGGAAAGGTTAAGGCTGAGACAATTGTGAAAACGCGAGAAGCTATGGGTGGTTTTAAGTCTGTGGGTGATATTTTGAATGTTCAGGGCATAGGCGAGAAAATTTTTGATGAAATCTCTGATATGCTTTTTGTTGAATAAAGGATAAGTTTTAAGGAGTGTATAAAATATGCCATTATTTAAAGGGGCTCTTTCAAAAGAAGGAAAGGGAGTAGAAAAGGGCGAAAGTGAGAGAAAACGGGCAAGTGCCTTGTTTTTTGAACTTTATACAAGGAAGTTCTGGGAAATAATAAAGGTAAGTTTTATGTTTCTGGTTGCATCCATTCCCGCTCTTTTGGTGATGATGTTTGTGTCTGGGCAGATTTCGGTCCAAATAACGAATGTTTTGAAAGAATATCTGGATGCTGCCATCAAAATGGAGGGCGTAAATGACCATGGGGTGCTCACTGCATATGTTTCGATTGCGGATGTCATCATTAGAATATTTATTGCACTGTTATTGACTGCGCTTTGGGGCACAGGACCCGCCAGTGCGGGTTATGCGTACATATTCAGGTGCTATGCCCGTGAAGAGCACGCGTTTACCTGGAGTGAGTTCTGGGAACAGACTTTCAAAAATTTCAAGCAAACCATCTGGATATTTGTTATTGATATGTTGGCCTTTGTTTTGCTTGTGAATGCATTCTTCTTTTATGTATCTCAAGGCGGTGCTTTCGGTATAATGAAATATGTAATTATGTGTTTCTTTATGGTTTACACGATGATGCATTTTTATATTTATCCTATTCTGATAAACTTCAAGGTAAAACTTGGTGAGGCATTTAAAAACTCGTTATTGCTTTCGATAATTGCACTGCCTGTGAATTTCCTGCTTTTGGCAGGGGTATTGGCTATTCATTTTGTTATGCCTTATCTGGGAATGACTTTGCCGTCACTTACGGCATCTTTAGGATACTGGACGATTTATATTGGAATGGCACTGTTTATACTTCAGGGGCTTTCGGGATTTCTGGTTGCTTTTGTGACAAACAGAGTTATGAAAAAATATGTTTTGGATATGGAAAAAACAGAAGATAAAAAAGAATTATATTAAAGATTTATATATTTGAAAGGTTGTGTTTTTAATGATTAAAGAATATCCGCTTTATGGTGCACCGCAGATTAAGGACCTTCGTCACCTTATTGATTATGCGGCAGAGAACTATGGCGAGGATACGGCGTTCGAATTTGAACGTAATGGTGAGGATGTGACAGTTAGCTACATCCAGATGAAAAATGACATCTATGCTCTTGGAACTTATTTTTATAGCCTTGGTCTTAAAAATGAGAAGATAGCGGTTATCGGTGAAAACAGCTATGAATGGATTATTACATATCTTGCGACTGTTGATGGCTCGAATATCATTGTTCCCATTGATAAGGAGCTTGGCAGCAAGGAGGTCGCGAACTTAATTAACAGCTGCGAGGCAAAGGCTTTTGTTTATGCGACTTCAAAGAAAGCGCTCATTGAAGAAGCAAAGGTGGATATGCCTACAGTTTCACATTATATTCCCATGGCTGATTTTGGCGAAATAATTGCTAAGGGCTGTGAAATCATTGAAGATGGAAACGATGAATTTGAAAAGAATGAAATAGACCGCGAAGCACTTTGTACACTGATTTATACATCAGGTACAACAGGCACACCGAAAGGCGTTATGCTCTGCCAGAGAAATCTCACGGTTGATATGGTAAACAGCTGTATGAACTTTTTGGAGCCTGCGGGCACGGTGGTGGTTCTTCCACTTCACCATACCTTTGGGTTTATGGCGGGAGTTCTTTGTCAAATTCACAGGGGATATAAGGTTTATATAAACAATAACCTGAAAAATGTGCTGAAAGATATTCAGAAAGCAAAACCCCATCATATCAGTGTTGTTCCGCTGTTTGTGGAGACATTCTATAAAAATCTTTGGAGAACTGTTAAAAAACAGAAAAAGGAAAAACTCCTTAGAGCTCTCATCAAGGTGAGCAACGGTCTCCGCAAGGTGGGAATTGACCTCCGGAAACAGCTCTTCCAGTCGGTGAAGAATGGTTTTGGCGGAAATCTTGAAATGATTATAGCAGGCGGTGCACCCCTTGACCTTAAATATGCAAAAGGCTTTGAGGATATCGGTATTCAGGTTATGAACGGCTATGGAATTACTGAATGTTCGCCCATTGTTTCAACAGACAGAAACAAGAAATATCTCTTTGGTGGTGCGGGCGTTCCCATCCCTGGTGTTGAGGTTAAGATTTTAGACCCCAATGAGGATGGCGAAGGCGAAATTCTTGTTAAGGGCGACATTGTTATGATGGGATATTATAACAACCCGGAAGCAACAGCTGATGCATTTATTGACGGCTGGTTCAAGACAGGCGATGTGGGAAGACTTGATGAACATGGATTTATCATTATCACAGGAAGAAAGAAGAACATCATAATTTTAAGCAACGGCAAAAACGTTTATCCTGAAGAAATTGAAGCGGTTATCCTTAATAACGTTGAGGGCGTGAATGAGGTAATTGTATTTGGTGAAGATGACGTTATCTGTGCTGAAATTTACACAGAAACACCTGACGAAAAGGAAAGAATCAAAAAGGATGTTCAATCCCTCAATGACAAACTTCCCCCAATGAAGCATATCAGACGTGTTGTCTTCCGTGACACAGAGTTTGAAAAAACAACTACAAAGAAGATAAAAAGATTTACAAGATAAGATTTAAGAGGTAGAATGGCATTATGTGCCATTTTACTGCTTAATGAGAATGTTGGAGCAGTTTATGGTAAACATAGGAAATGAATGGGATAATCTTTTAAAGGACGAGTTCGACAAAGAATATTACCAAAAGCTACGTGGCTATTTGGCGAAAGAGTACAAGACGAAAAGGGTTTTTCCTGATATGTATGATATTTTCAATGCACTGAAATTCACATCTTACAGCGATGTGAATGTGGTGATTATCGGTCAGGACCCCTATCACGGAGAGGGTCAGGCTCATGGCCTGAGCTTTTCGGTGAAAAAGGGTGTGGAGCCTCCGCCGTCTCTTAAAAATATTTTCAAAGAGCTCAGTGACGATTTGGGGATTGCTGTACCAAACCATGGTGAGCTTACCAAGTGGGCGAAGCAAGGGGTTTTGCTTCTCAATGCTGTGCTCACTGTGCGTATGGGTGAGGCAAACAGCCACAAAAATATGGGTTGGGAAAAATTCACCGACCGTGTAATCGAGCTTTTAAATCAAAGAGAAGCGCCGATTGTTTTCTTGCTTTGGGGGGCAAATGCCCGTCAGAAAAAGAGCCTTATCACAAATCCCATTCACAAGATACTAGAGTCGGTGCATCCAAGTCCTCTTTCGGCATATAACGGATTTTTTGGGTGCAGGCATTTTTCTGAAACGAACAGATTTTTGGAGTCAGTTGGCAGAAAAGTGATTGACTGGTCTTTGGATTAAAAATTTTGGAGGAGAACACATGTCCAGAAAAACAGTAGAAATTTTAGGTGTGAAGATTGACAGTATGACCTTTGCCGAAACGGTTGATGTGGCACAGGGACTGCTTAAAGCTGATGGAATGTCAAAGATTTTTACGCCTAACCCTGAAATTATTATGTGTGCAAAAGAAGATGCCAAAATGAAAGAAATTTTGAATTCGGCGGATATTTGCACTGCTGACGGCATAGGGGTAGTGTATGCCTCAAAAATTTTGAAAACACCTGTTCCCGAAAGAGTGGCGGGATTTGACCTTGTTTGTGCATTGCTTGAAAGAATAGCTGCGACAAATGAGGGAGTATTCCTTTTTGGTGCAAAACCTGGTGTGGCTGACGCGGCAAAAGCCAAAATGGAAGAAAAGTATCCCGGAATCAATATCGTAGGGACTGAAAATGGGTATTTTGCGCCTGGTGATGAAGAAAAAATTGTTGAAAAAATAAATGGTTCAGGAGCAAAGCTTTTGCTTGTATGTCTTGGCGCACCCAAGCAGGAAAAGTGGATTGCAAAGTATCAGGATAGCCTGAAAGTCAATCTTGCAATGGGCGTCGGCGGAACCCTTGATGTTTTTGCAGGAGTTGCAAAGCGTGCGCCAGAGGTTTTTGTAAAGCTCAACCTTGAATGGGCATACAGAATTTTGAAAAATCCGTCAAGAATTGGACGATTTGCGGCATTACCTAAATTTGTTTTAGAGGTTTTGAAGAACAAACAGCATGGAGGGAATAAATAATGATTTATATGTTTTTAGCAGAAGGCTTTGAAGAAACGGAGGCTATTGGCTGCCTTGATGTGCTCAGACGTGCAAAAATAAAGGTTAGCACCGTGGGTATATCCTCAAAATGTGTTATCGGAAGTCATGGTGTTATGATAATCGCGGATGCTGTTAAAGAAGAAATCCAGTTGGATGAATTTGACGGGATTATTCTTCCCGGCGGTATGCCAGGCACATCATACCTTGAAAATGACCGTGATGTGATAAATATGATAAAGTATTGCGTGGCTAATAAAAAAATGGTTGCATCCATTTGTGCAGCACCTATGATACCCGGAAAAATGGGGCTGCTCAAAGGAAGGAATGCTGTATGTTATCCGGGGTTTGAGGAGTTCCTTTATGAAGCAAAAATAGCGGATACTCCTGTGGTGACTGACGGACAGTTTATAACGGCAAAGGGCGCAGGGGCTGCTATGCTTTTTGGCGCGGAAATTGTCGAATATTTTAAACCGGGAAAGGGTAAAGAAATTCTTGAACAGATGCAACACACCGTTATTTGATGGGATTTGATTTGATGACAAACAAAAGGTATGAACTGAGAAAACAGATAAAAAGCGTCAGGTGGATGATTTTCTGGGTGGTTCTTGCTCAGCTTGCTGCAGAAATGGTGGTTGAGGCATTGACCAGTTTTATGAAAAATCCGCCTCATCAGTATGTCCAGATTGCACTTGTAGAGGTTCTTGCAATAGGCGTTCCCATAATAGTTTATGCAAGGTCTGTGTGGACAAGCTCAGGGAAGGATGCGAGGCGGGAATTCTGGCTTAATCCTTGCGGGATATATTTTGTTGTTCTTGCGGCGCTTCTTGGAATTTGCGGACAGTTTGTTATGATACTTCTTAATATGCCGGCAAATATATTCTCAAAAGTTGTACTTGAGCAAACGGGAAATGACGCCGTTGTCACAGCTCAAAATGGTGGCGAAATTTTCCTTGGGATAATTGCGGTGGTGATTATTCCGGCTGTTCTTGAAGAATTCTGGATGCGAGGGATTATTTTTTCGGCATACAATAAAAGCAATACAATTGCGGCTATTTTCTTTACAAGTATCATATTTGCGCTTTTGCATCTTCGGTTAAGTGAAGCATTCGGTTTTCTTCTTATGGGAATTGTGGCGTCATTTATACTGATAAAGTCGCGGTCCCTTTATGCATCTATGATATATCACGCTTTCAGCAATCTTACGGCGCTTATGCTCACGAGATTTATTTTGCCTCTCCTTGGGGATTATATCTGGTTTGTGTTCATTGCGGCGTCGGTGGGGTTCTTAATGCTTTTTGCATTGCTTATGATTCAGAAAAACAAAGTGAATGTCAACAAACACTTTAGGACTCGGGGGCTTGTTATTGGAAGTATTTTCAGCCTTCCGGTTATTTTGAGTGCCTTTATTGTAGTTCTTAAATACTTTTTGATAAATTTTATAGGATGATTTGCTATGAGAAAAAGAGTGTACAAAAAGTTGTTTTCAAAATTTGAGTGGTTTACTCCAAAGGGAATTTTATTTGGAGTTGTTTCGCTTGTGCTTTGTGTATGGGTTGTTCTTGTCGCAGGGGACTTTTTTGGACTTGCCCCCGGTCGTGGCAGGGAGGTTATGATAAATATATCCAAAGGTGCAACTGTTGGTGAAATAGCGGACATCCTCAAAGAAGAACGTGTGATAAGGTCTTCACTTTTGTTTAAAATTCAGGCAAGACTTTCAAAGGGGGGCTATGTTTTTCAGCAGGGAGGACATCTCGTTGGAACGGGTATGAGCTACCGATGGATTGCAAAAGAACTTTGCGGCGTGCCTGATGTCAGCGAGGACGAAACAATAGATATTCTTATTCCCGAAGGGTATGAAGCGGGGCAAATTGCTGAGACTCTGGAAAAACGCGGACTTGTTGACAAGGAGCGTTTTTTGGAGCTTTTGGAAAAGGGCGAGTTTGACTTTGATTTTATTTCACAGATAGACCGAAAAGAAAACAGACTTGAGGGATATTTGTTCCCTGCCACTTATGAAATAGGTCTTTGGGAAACAGAATGGGATATAATAAACAAGATGCTAGAAGCTTTTGAGGCTTACGTAGTCCCGGTCTATGAAGAGGCGGACACAAAATATTCTCTTGATGAGGTTGTGACTTTCGCATCAATAGTTGAACGTGAAGCGGCAAACGACAGTGAACGGGGTAAAGTGGCATCGGTTTTTCATAACCGTCTTGAAATAAATATGGCACTTGGCTCCTGCGCCACCGTTCAATATATAATAAAAGAACGAAAAGATGTTTTGAGTAATGCTGATACAAGGATAAAATCGCCTTATAATACTTACATCAATACGGGACTGCCTATAGGTCCTATTGCGTCGCCTGGGGTTAATTCAGTAAAGGCTGTGCTTTATCCTGAGGATACAGATTATTTGTATTTTGCAGCAAGAGCGGACGGCAGTGAAAACGTTTTTTCAAAAACGCACAATGAACATCTTGAAAATGTAAGAAATTTGCAGAAATAGTTTTGATTTAAAAAGGGGAAGCTTTTCAAATGAAAGCGTGGATTGAAGAGGACAATATAAATTATGAATATATAATAAGGTATCTTCGGGATACAATTCCGGCGTCTAGAGGGTTAATCCTTGAAATGGAGGAGTACGCAAAGGAACACGAGGTTCCTATTTCACAGCCAGAGAGCATCAGGTTTGTGGAGGTGCTTCTCAAAATTGCCGGAGCAAAAAAGATACTTGAGCTTGGCACTGCCATTGGGTATTCTGCCATAAGGATGACAAGAGCATCCGGTGCCGAAATTGTTACGGTGGAAATTTCTGAGGAGATGGCAAAAATTGCAACAGAAAATTTCCGAAAGGCAGAATGCACAGATAAAATAACACTTTTGGTGGGGGATGCCCGAGAGGTTGTCTCTGAGATGGATGGCGAAGAATTGTTTGATGCTATCTTTGTGGATGCTGCAAAAGGGCAGTATATGGAGTTTTTCCCACATTGTGAACGACTTTTGAAAAAAGGCGGAATTCTTATTTCGGATAACGTGCTTTACAAGGGAATGACCGCCAATGATGAGCTTGTGGTAAGACGAAAGATTACCATAGTGAGAAGACTGAGAAATTATCTTGAGATGCTGAAAGAAAACAAAAGCTTCAGCACAGCGCTTTTGCCCATCGGCGATGGCGTTGCTCTCAGCTTTAAGGAGTGAATAAGGCGTGCTGGTTAAAAATGACAATCTTAATAAGCACAAGGATTTCAGGAAAAACTTTGACTTTTGGCTGTTTGGACTTACAATGGTCACAAGTGTTTTTGGCATGATTATGATATCAAGTGCGGCACCGTCTGCCACGAGATATGTAGCGGTGCAGTTTGCGGCTCTTGTCTTGGGAGTTGTTGCCATTGGAATACTGATGGTCCTTGACTATGAGTATCTGGCAAATATCTGGGGTTACCTTTATCTTGGGTCTTTTGTGCTTTTGGTTTTGGTGCTTATTCCAGGGATTGGTACTTATGAAAATGGTGCCCGAAGCTGGTTCCGGTTTGGCTCGCTCATAGGTATTCAGCCTGCAGAGTTTGTAAAGCTTGCCTTTATTATTACCTTTGCGAAGCATCTTTCTGAGGTTGATTATTTAATCGACAGACCAAAAAATGTATTTTTTCTGGTACTTCACGCAGGGATATTTATTGGTCTTATTTTGCTTCAGCCGGACTTTGGAACGGCAGTTGTTTTTGGCTGCATAATGATTACTATGCTGTTTGTGGCGAAAATAAGCTGGAAATACATTGGCTGCGGACTTGGTGCTGTGGCTCTTGCTCTGCCGTTAGCGTGGTTTTTGGTGCTTAAACCATACCAAAAGGAAAGAATAATAAACCTTTTCCATCCTGAAAACGACCCATCAGGTACGGGATATCAGGTGGCACAGTCCAAGCTTGCAATCGGATCGGGTGGGCTTTTCGGTAGCGGTCTTTACAAGGGCGGAAGTCAGAACAGCAACTTTCTCCCCGAAAGACACACGGACTTTATTTTTTCGGTCGTGTGTGAAGAACTTGGATTTATAGGCGGCGTGCTCACCATTGCCCTTCTTGTTGCTATTATTGTGCGTTGTATTATTATCGGTATAAATGCCAGAAATAACCTGGGGATGTATATATGCTTTGGCGTTGCCGCGATGTTTACCTTTCATGTTATTGAAAATGTAGGTATGTGCATAGGTGTTATGCCTGTTACAGGAATACCCTTGCCGTTTTTCAGCTATGGAGGGTCATCGCTTCTTACAAATCTTATTGCCATAGGACTTGTGATGAATGTAAGATACCGAAGCAAAGTGATAAATTTTTAATGCGGAGGTAATGAGATGAATAGGCATATAAAAGCAGCACCGAATGTATCAAAAGATAGACTGGGGTATGTTGATGCGGTGCGTGTTTTCGCTATTGTCATGGTGCTTTTGCTCCACTGTATATGTGATTATTCAAATCATTCAGGAAACTTTGGAAGGCCATTGTGGTGGATAACGGCTTTCCTGAATGAGATTACCCGAACAGGTGTGCCATTGTTTTTTATGGTAAGCGGCTTTTTGCTTATAGAGGGTGTGGACACATCAAACATTGGTGGTTTCTATAAGAGACGGCTTTTAAAAGTAGCAGTTCCTTTTTTGGTTTATCACGTTTTTTATTATTGTTATTTCAGACTATGTAATGGTCAAAATTTGCTGGATGGGACATTTTTTGTGCAACTGGTGAACAGTGGAAGTGCATATCATCTGTGGTTTGTGTATTCGATATTAGTTTTGTATCTTTCTGTTCCATTTATCAAAATGATTGTGGAAAAAGCCACCACAAAAATGCTCATGGTGTTTTTTGTCTTGACTATATTCCAGACCACATTAAAACCATTTCTCAATATTTTGTTTGGTGGAAGGGTGTATTTTTTCTTTACAGAAGACGGTATCGTTGGCTATATGGGTTATGCAGTTTTGGGATATATACTGGGTAAGCATGAAATTAAATGGGATAAAGTAATGATAGCTTTTGGACTTTTGGCTATACCTGTATTTGCTTTGGTGAATTTTTGTGGAGCAATGCAAAGCAAGGGGTTTGTCTTCAATGGCGGCTATACAATAAACCATTATATTGAGGCAGCTGCTATATTTTTATTATTTAAAAAAATGAACGTTGGAAAGAACAGGGTGGTTGGGCTGTTGTCCGTTTTGTCGTTTAGGGTATACCTGATACATGTATTTGTAATAGAGTTATTTAAATCGGCATTGAGTAACTTCTCGCCCAGCATAATGATGGCGATGCTGTTTATATTAACCCTTTTATTAAGCTTTGTTTGGGCGTATGTTGTTGAGCAGTTTTATAAGGCTTTGAAGCGGAAATCAGAAAAATACCGCCATACTAAAAGTATGACGGCATAATACAATTCAATGTGTATTATCTGGCACATTTTTGAAGTAATTCATAAGTGTGTCTTTTTTATTCTCGCAACGTTCTTCGATTACCGCATCGAGTAATTCGTTAAGGGCTGTGCCAATCATAGAGCCTGATAGCCCAAAAGTATCTTTGAGGTCATTCCCGGTGACATCAAGCTGTTTAAATGAAAAGCAGTCGTCGTTTGAAATGATTTCATCAACGATAGTTTTTGTGGGGGTTGTTTGTTCAGGGGCAAAAATGGATTTTATCGTTAAAAGATTCTGAAAAGTATCAAATCCCGTTTGAGAAATCATTTTTCTGACAGAAATCCTGTTGTCCGGGAGTGGACCATTCCAGTGGGTCAAAACTGATAAAACAAGGCTTTTGATATTGTTGGGGAATTTCATTCTGTCAAAAAAGCTTTTTGCTAGTGTCAAACAGTCTTTGTCAAGCCTTGAGGCTGCCAGAATAAGGTATGCGGCAAGGCGCAAGCCTGTATCGCAGAGAATATTGTCAAGGATGCTTGCAAACCCCTCTAAATCGTTTTTTGAGGTTTCGCCAAAGAATAACCGGCTTGTTATATTAAAGGTCTTATTCAGAATATCCCCGGGAGTATTCGTAATGAGAAGTTTAGAAAATTCAGAGGTTATTCGTTCGGCAGAAATGTTTTCAAGAAGATTTGCACACGTTTCCATAGCACGAAAAGTTTCTATCTCAATTCCAAAATCAAGCTGCGCGGCAAACCGTATGGCGCGCATAATCCGGAGTGCATCTTCTCTGAAACGCACTTTGGGGTCACCCACAGCACGTATTATGCCGCATTTCAGGTCTTTCTGCCCGCCAAATGGGTCGAGTATGCCTGATTGATGACTATATGCCATAGCATTCACAGAAAAGTCCCTGCGGCTTAAATCATCTTCAATATTGGTTGAAAAAGTTACCTTTTCGGGATGGCGATTATCTTTGTAGTCACCATCAATCCGGAAAGTTGTGATTTCCAGGGGAAAACAATCAATGATTACTGTGACAGTGCCGTGCTTTATGCCGGTGGAGATAACCTTTTGATGCTGAAAGATTTGCTGTATTTCCTGAGGCGTGGCGGAAGTTGTTATGTCCCAGTCGGCTGGGGTTTTCTCAAGAAGTGAGTCTCTGACGCAGCCGCCAACCACATATGCCGAAAATCCTGAATCTTCAATTTTTGAAATTGCATATGACACATATTGAGGGAGAATCATAGAGTTTCCTCCTCGAATTCGCCTGGGATATGCGAAGAACTGCCAATAATATCTTCAAAGATTTCTTTGTAAACTCGTATGGCAGGGATATAAATAGCAGGTGAGTTCGCAGCTATTGGTAAGTCTTTTGGGAATTTGGGTAATATTATGTCATAACGGTTGCCACTTTTCAGGGCTTTGTAGGAAAAACTGCCATCCATATCGAAAATAATTTTGTCGGCTACATCAAGGGAAAATGATATAAGGGTGTCGCGAGTTGAGATGAAACCTGACAAAGGTGGGTTTCCTGCACGTAAGTTTTCTATAATCAATGGATTTATCAAATTACCGTTGTCTTTTATGTGAAATTGAAGGTGGTCTTTCAGTTCTTTTACGGAAAGATTTATTCTGGTGGTTTTGTGGGAACTTGTTTCCCCACTCCTTATAGAGCAGTAAAGGAGATTCAAAAAGGCAAACTCGAATTTTGCCTGATTTACTGTGACTGGGAAATCACATATTGAATCAGAGTCGCAGTCAATTTTCAGCGAAATGCTGTTTGCAACGGTATCGGTAAGAGTCTTAGCTATGCCCGAGAGAATGTTTTCGGGATTGAAGCTTTGCAGTCTTTGAGTGAGAGAAGAATTTTCCTGAGTGAGGATGTGCTCAAAAATATTACAAATGCGGTTTGCGTGGAGAGTACAAAGATTTGCCGATGCTAAGTGTTCATAACAGAAAAGCGGGAGGCTTGCAGTGTTTTGGACTTTCTCAATGGCGTCGTGACAGCAAAAAGCAAACTGACTTATGGCTGCGATGAATGTTCTTTCAAGTGATCTATTTGCGTCTCTTTTCATGGCGTAAAAAATCCTCCTTTAAACTGTTAATAAAAGTATATCACAAAATGGAAATATCTTCAATCCAAATAAAGAAAATGAGGGAAAATACAGCAAAAATAAAAATTTTTTTGACTTGAAGTTGGCGCAAACAAGAGTAATAATGAGAAAACACGAGAAAAAAGGACTTTGCGTATAGCTAAATTAAATTATTTGAAAAAAGGGGTTGACAAAAGAAAAAATTAGTATTATAATTGGATATGCTGCGCGAAGAGTGATACGTTGCAAAGGCGAAAATGCCTTGTCATTCAGGCCGCAGAAAAAATAAAAATGAGTTTACGGCGGACTGTGGACAAACTCACATATATGATTTGTGTGTGGCTTTGTCCATAGTCTGAAAGAAGAATTAGGAGGTTATTTTAAAATGTCAACTTATATGGCAAAAGCAAATGAGCTTGAAAAAAAGTGGTACATTATTGACGCTGCCGGCAAACCCCTTGGTCGTGTTGCTGCAAAGGCTGCTGAAATTCTCAGAGGAAAACATCGTCCCGAGTTCACTCCCAACGTGAACTGTGGTGAATATGTCATCATCATTAACGCAAAAGACGCTGTTCTTACAGGCAAAAAGCTTGAACAGAAGAAATGGTACAGACACACAGGTTATATCGGTCACCTCAAAGAAGTGGCTTACAAAGATATGATGGCAGAAAACCCTGAAAAAGCTATGGAGCTTGCTGTTTCTGGCATGCTTCCCCACAACACTTTGGGCAGACAGGCACTCAAGATGCTCAAGGTATACAAAGATGCAAATCACAATCATGCGGCACAGTCACCGGTTGAGTGGACTGGCGAGATATAAGGGGAGGTAGAAAGTTATGGCAAACGCAGTTCAGTATTACGGAACAGGTAGAAGAAAAGAATCTGTTGCCAGAGTCAGACTCGTACCTGGCAACGGAACAATTACTATAAACAAAAGAGACATTGACGATTACTTTGGTCTTGAAACACTCAAGACAATTCTTCGTCAGCCATTGGTTCTCACAGGAACACTTGGCAAGTTTGACGTTTTGGTAAATGTTAAAGGCGGTGGCTTCACAGGTCAGGCAGGTGCTATCCGTCATGGTATCGCACGTGCACTCCTCGAAGTTGATGAAGAAGCTTTCCGTGCAACCCTCAAGGCTGCCGGTTACCTCACACGTGACCCCAGAATGAAGGAAAGAAAGAAGTACGGCTTGAAGGCTGCTCGTCGCGCACCTCAGTTTTCAAAAAGATAAATTTTTATCGCTTATCAAAATCCCACAACTTTGGTTGTGGGATTTTTTTATGCAGATTGAAAAAATCAAAATATTAAAAATACCCTTTGCCAATTGCTTCTGTATAAGTTAAGTGTTATAAATTTTTTGAAAAATCTTAAAATAGTGTAAAAATCGGGGGAAATACATTAAATTTGTTAGTGGTTATTTTTTTTCTAACGATGCTATAATATAGGTGTATAGTTGTTTGTAATTGGAAAACTATTATTGAGTTATTTTATTTTCACATTTGATTTATTTTATGCGGTTTTTGCCGATTACCCGAAAGGGTTTCATCCCCACGGTGAGAAACGCAGTATAATAAATACGACATCTTGATTTTACATGACAAAAATTTATTCCAAGAAAGGATGAAAAAATTATGAAAAAACTTTTGAGCATTATGCTCGCGGTTGCAATGGTTCTCACCACTGTCATAATTCCGGTAAGCGTATCAGCTGATGCTGCTTCGTTTAACGGCGATTTTGTTAAAGGCGATACGCTTCTTGCGACCTTTGATGCAAGCAATGAGAATGATGTAAACCAGCTTATTTCATCTACTGGTGAAGTACAGAAAGCGACATTTGCTGGTGAAACCTATGTGTATACAAGTAGAGGATCAGACAACAACGCTTTCCTTCAAATACCGCAAATATTGCCAACTCTTTCAGACACTGAGTCAGTATTTGTAAAGCTTCGTCTTCATGCAGCTTATGACAATACTAACGGCAAAACTGTATACGTGTACACACAAAACTCCGGCAGTGCCAGAGCCGGACTCAGTACGGTAGATGAAGCATTGACGAATAAGGTTGATAATGATTCTACTAGTGCTCCGGGTATGGATATAATTCTGGAAATGAAGGCCGGTGGCTTTGATGTCTACACAAAGGCAGATGGTTCTGATGTGTGGTCGAAGGATTATACACTCAAAGCATATCAGAGTAATTCAGGAAATGATAAGCTTTGTCTTTGGTATGGCGTGGCTGTAAGCAGTGTAAAGGTATACAAAAAGAATCTTGGAGCAGCGACAGGTGCCGCAGCTGATTGCAGCGATGGCGACTACATAGTGTCAAAATTTGATGCAAGCAATGCGAATGACCGTGCTATGCTTACTGTAGATAATGGCTCTGTACAGACCACAACATTTGGAGATGGAACATATGCCCATGCGGAAAGTGGCAACTGGCTTCGAGTACCCCAGATATCACCCGCTATCCCAGATACAGGGTCTGTATATGTAAAATACCAGCTTCATGCCATTGATGATAATGAAACAGGCAAGGTTCTATATCAGTACACACAAAGTTCCGGAGGCAGAAGAGCCAGCAGGACTTTGAATAATACTGAAATCGGAAATAACAGACTTCTTACAAGCTCTGCTGCCGGCGTGGAGGTAATTTTTGAATTCACAGCAGACGGTCACACCAACTATGTGAGAACAGCAGGCGATGATGGAATATGGACATTGCTTGAAGAAACAAAGACATATTCCAACAATACTTCACTCCAAATACTCAATCTTCAGTATGGTCTTGGTATAAGCAAGGCTGTTGTATACAAAAAGGTTGATGCTGCGACAAGCGCATTCAATGCTGCATCAAAGAATAACGATGCGGCAGCTATGGCGACAGCTCTCTCAACCTATGCTACAAATTACGGCATTGATTTGACAAAGCTTGATAATGTGACAAATGACAATGCAGTTTATGCAAGATTGTTCAATAAGAACTTTGCAACAGCTGCAGAGGTTGCTGCTGTATTTGATGCGGCTGTTACAGCTCAGATTGGCGCAGAATTTGACGGCGACTATGTTGAAGGATACAAAGTTTATGGTTCATTTGATGCAAGCAATGCTGATGATTTAGAAAGAGCTTTTGTAGCTGATGCTACCGATGGAACCACTGGCTCTGTAGCGACTGTTACATATGGCGGAGATACATATGCATATGCCAACGGCGGTGATGGATATATACAATTACCTATATGCCCGGGCTTTGTAGAGGGTGAAACTTTGTACATAAAATTCAGGACTCATGCGATCACTGCCGAGGTGGCAAACAAACACGATAAGTATACATATATGTATTTTGCCAATGGTCACAGAATTACCGGCATTTTGAGTGAAGCAGAGGTGTATAGTGGTAAGGGTCTTAACGCAACTGTTGACGGTACGGGCATAGATAACATTTATGCAATATCTGAGACAGGTGCATATACACATTATGCAAGACCGGTTGGCTCAAGCGACTGGGTAATAGTTAAAACCGGAAATACAGAATATCATACCAATATTAAAACATTTAAAGTATGTTCCGGCTTGGGTATCAGCAGTGTGAAGGTATAGACGAAGGAAGCTGCTGAAGCACCGAAAGCTACAACACTTACAAAGACTGCTGATTGGTCATTTAAAGTTGAAAGCAACGAAGTTGCAGAAGGTGCAGCAGGCAAAGTTTATGTTGGCGCATACAATGCAGACGATGTTTTGCTTAGCGTTGGCATTGCAGATTTCAATGCAGAAGGTACAACTGTTAATATGACTGCTCCAACATCAGGAACTGTTACATATTTCAAGGCGTTTATCTGGAATCAGAATCTTACACCACTTATAAATAATCCTGCATCTTGTGATAATGACTAATTGAAAAAAGTAATTGAGCACTGTCATTATGACAGTGCTCTTTTTGTATAACGAAAACCACACTAAGTCTTGAGTGGTACAAAAGAGGTTAACCGATGAACAAAAATAAAATCCTGTAAAATCAGAGAAGGAATGTTATATAGTTCAAATGAGCAATTTAGTAGAAAGTTTTAATGAGCAAAGCCTCCCTTGTGTAAAGGGAGGTGGGTTTGCGTAGCAAACTCGGAGGGATTGTAATTGTGAAAGTGAAAATATATCCTCAAAAGTAAAAGCAGAAAAAGCCAATCCCTCAGTCTCACTGCGTTCGACAGTTGTCTCGGCTCACACCTCGGTCGGCACAGAAGACTACCCCACCTCACCACCGCCTACGGCGGAGCCTCGCCTCAAGGAGAAGCCTTTTCTGAACCACGAAGGACTTAGCGTGGTTGTCGCTATAAAAAAACCACCGATGCGATAGCATCGGTGGTTTTTAAACGTATTAAGATTTAGTAAAGAACTTTGACGGGACCGAACAATCCTCCTGCCAGGGAATCGGCGTGGAAGATATTTTGACGTTCATAGAAAGCGGTCAACTGCCAAGGTTGCCATTTGTCAAAGGAATCGGTGTAAAGGTATTCGTTGGCAGCAGTGTTTGAAACCCTGATTTCCAAAAGGTTGTCTTCTTTAAGGAGGTCACATGGGATTTCAAAGGTGTAGGGGAGCATAGCTTTTACCCCAACAGACTCACCATTTACAAACACTTCGCAGGAGCAACATACCTTTCCCAAATCCAAACGGATTTTGGAGGCTTTTTCCGGCAATGAGAAGTGGGTTTTGTATATTCCGCTTCCTGAAAATTCCTTGCCGGTATATTCGCACCAATCACCAAGTTTCACAGGAATTTCAGCCTCGCTTAGTGTATGGTTTTCAAAATCCATAGCCCCAATAACAAATCTTTTGGTGCGGCGGAAGGTGAAATCCTGAAGAGCAATTTCCTTGTCAAATACTTCCTCATCTTCAACATCTGCCATATCGCCATCCCACAAGAAAAGAATTTTTCCTGACGGCAAGGTGAAGTTCCGTGTATTTGGCTTGAAAATCTTTTCGTTTTCAGGGTCAAGAACATAAAAGCTGTTATCCATTGAAACATCAAAGGTGCGGGTATCTTCTGCTTCGTTGAAGAGCATATAAAGTGTGCCGTTGTCAGCTTTGCGAACGCCAAGACGTACCAAGTCAGTTTCACCGGAAATTGAAAGCGGTGAAGCGAAGGCACCCTTTATGTCATCGATGCGAGTTGCACATTCAAGTCCTGCAAGTGTATCATTTGAAACAACAAAAACTTTGCCTCCGCCTAAGATGAATCTGCGGAGTACTTCTTTTGTTTTCTCAGGCATAAAACGACACTCAGTAACAACAACCGAAGTGTAGTTTGTTTTGCCCATAACGATTTTTCCTGAATCGATAAGCTCAGAATCTGCAAGGGCAAACACATCATCATCTACAATGTCAAAGAGCAGTCTTTCATTTTCCATTTGTTTTGCCGCTGCTTCAAAAGCTTCTGCAATCTTTTCGGTGTCTTTTCCTGACATCAAGTCACATACGGGCATATACAGTGCTATGTCTGCTGCGTGTTCGCCAAGGGATGCAAGATATGACATACGCTCTGCATATTCGTTGAAAACGGCAAGGTCGCTGTAGCAAGCGTGTTTTTCGGTGAAAAACGGAAGCTCGCCCATCATCAAAAAGCCTCTGCGATAGTAGGGAACGGCGAAGATGTTAAACAAATTTATGCCACGGACAACCTGATAGTTGAGTACATAGCGCATTTGGTTGTAATCAATACCCTCACCATAAACACCCAAGGACTCGCTCATAGAGTATCTTTCTCCCATCTGCGCAGCGGCAGAGGAGGCATATCTTGGGAAGAAATTGTTCAGGGCTATGCTCTTTTCGGCGGGGTGATTTTTGTTTCCGGGGAAAATCTGTCGCCAGATTACGTCAATACCGGGGATGTCAAAGCAACGAAGAGCGCGCATAATGTTGAAATTGCCTGAATCGATACAATTTCTGTAGGCTGTATGGTCAATGTCCATATGACCGGTGAATGCCATTCCGTTTTCGTTTGACCATTCCTTGTTTTTGAGCAAAAAGTTGTCGCAAAACAGCCTGCTGCATAAATCAAACCATGCAATTCTTGCGCGGCTTCCGTCGATAGAGGGTTCGCGTTCGCCCAAAAGCTCAGGCAGGAATTTATGTATGCTGTAGCCGTTTTCTTTTTCGAAAAGCTCTTCAATTTCCTCTCGGAATGGAACCTTTCGGGGAGCAGTCGGCTCATCGGTGAATACCGCAAGGAGAATATCACCAAATAATTCCTTGAGATAAGGCTTGTATGCCTCGTGTGTATATTCAATAAACTTGTCTGTCGCCTCAGCCCTTGTTACATCGGGCAACTCAGGAACACCTGGGTCAAAGCGGTTTTTAAAATAATAATATTCTGTAACTTCACAATCATTTTTAAAAACATAGCCGTTTTCCACTTTTGTATCATCCAAGAGGGTAACTAT
Source organism: Clostridia bacterium (assembly GCA_017620615.1). Classification (GTDB taxonomy): domain Bacteria; phylum Bacillota; class Clostridia; order Monoglobales; family Monoglobaceae; genus SIG440. The sequence goes on from JAGAUW010000012.1 coordinate 28,905, forward strand.
GACATCGTTTGGCACTTCATAAACATCGCCTTTTGAAAACTGGGCTTTGCGTGATGCAAGGCTTTTGCGGCCGAATTCCGGATGCTCATTCATTACCTTTCCGCAAGCACCGCCTGAGGGCCAGCCACCTTCATCATAAAACCACATATACATGCCACGCTTCTTGATACATTCGGCTGCGTAGCGATATTCTTCAAAATAAGGCTTTGTGAGGTAGTCGGGCTCCAAAAGTGTCGGGATGCGTGCAGGTCTGAACGTCTTTGGCTCCGCAATGATAGCAATAGCTTTTATTCCAAGCCGCTGCATTTCATCAATCTGGCTGTCGATTTCTTCCCGTGTTATAGGACCGTTCCAAATCCAGTTGTAGACAGGTGAGTAAAGAGATGAAGGTGCTTTGAAATTTTTGAGGGAAAAGGAGTTTTCTTCTCCGTATAGTTTTTTAACAATACTTTCCATATTGTATACCTCCTATTTAAAATGTATTTTAACGTTGCTTTAATTTTTTCAAAAAGTAGAATGATGCAATTACGAAGAGAACGTTTGAAGCGATAATATAGGCAGGCAAAACAGCTGCGCCTACGAAGTTTGCCAGCCAGCCAAATACCGGAGGGCCTATAAGTATACCAGAAATAACAGTGAAACCTGTAATAAGAATGGTTACATAATTTGCTGATGCGGGTGAAAGCCAAAATCTGTCTGAATCGCAGGAAATGCCGCCCCAAAAAGAGAGGAGGGCAAACCCAGACCTATCAAAGCAATATAAATTACCAATAATAACAACATTGTGATCATTTATGTATTCCTCCGAAATATTGATGCTATGTATTAACATCAAACAACTGATTTGTGTTTTATTTTTCGTTTGTCATATTGTATGTAGGGCAAAGCTCACGCCACACGTCGGTGTGGGCTTCACAGTCAAGAAAATGCGCAAAACGTGCGTTTTGTCTTTCGGTTGAAGCCTCGGCATAGCCCTCCTTTATAACAGTCAAGTATCTTTCCTTTACGGATTCGCAGAAAGCATGCCATCCGGCTTTCCATTCGCCGTTTTTGAGCTCTTCATTGCGCTTTTCAAAGCCTGCCAAGATTCGCTCTTTCTCTTCGCCTTTGGCAAGGGAGATTCCGTTTTCGTCGGGAGATATGGTAAAGGGAATAAATTCAATTTCGTTTGTTTTGGTGTCGTATTTTACAGCAAGTGATGGGTTCCACATTTCCTCGGAGACGCTATGATTGGGTTTTACAAAGTGAAAATTCCCCTGACCGTAAAGGATATGACTGCCTTCATAGTTTTCATAGCATCCAATGCAGTGGCTGTGTTGACAAAGAACAACATCGGCACCGCTTCTCACCATTGCACGGCAAGCTCTGTGGAGTCTTGGTGATGGATATTGACAGTGTTCTTTTCCACCATGGTAAATAACGATGACGCGGTCGTTTTCTTTTTTGGCATTTGCTATATCTTCAATGGTGTTATACTCATCATAAGGACGTGAACCCATTCTGTCTTCAAGGGCATATGAATATTCGTGTTCGCACACGGCAATGATAGCAACCTTTTCGCCGTCCTTCTCAAATACTATATTTTTTCTTGAGTCTTCATAGTTGTCACCAAAACCGGTATATGAAATGCCGGACTTGTTCAGAATTTCAAATGTGTCTTTTACACCCTGCCTTCCAAGGTCAAAAAAGTGGTTGTTGCTTAAGCCACAACAGTTTACACCGATTTCTGCAAGAACATCAGCGACTTTAGGAGATGCCTTGAGTGCAGGACCGAATTTTTCGATTTCTTTTTCGCTTTCTGTCAGAACACATTCAAGATTGACAAAGCTTATATCATTTCCCTGAAAAACAGGCAGTGTATCCGTAAAGAGTTTTTCGGTCTATTTTTTTTCGAATAATGGATTTGTTTTGGTAGTTGGTGAAAGGTCACCGAGAAGTAATGCTTTCATAAATGTAACTCCTATTTTGATTTGAATTTGATGTTGATATTAAGAATATTCATAATAAGTTTAGCACGAGAATTGCCAGATTGTCAAGCCAAGTGCAACACTTTTGTTAATAAACTCAACCGGCGATAAATATCCCAAGCATTTACGAGGTCTGTTGTTGATTAATGAAACGACATAATCCAACTGTTCTTGTGGAAGATTACGAAAATCTGTACCTCTTGGAAAGAAAAATCGAATTAAGCTATTAATATTTTCGTTGCTGCCTCTCTGCCAAGGCGAATGAGAATCAGCAAAGTAAATCGTTAACTCGTTTTCTTTTTCGATGGCTTTAAAACCAAGAAATTCAGTTCCATTGTCTAGTGTAAGTGTCAAAGGTTTTATCAGCTTTGATGACTTAGCAAAAGCAACTGAAAAGGCTTTGTTGATAACGGGAATGGTTTTATCCTTGCATTTAGCAGCTACAAGTAAGCGAGAACGCCTATCTATTGCTGTTACAAGATAACCTTTTCCAACAGAGCCATAAATTGTATCACCTTCAAAATCGCCGAAACGAGAACTATTATCTGCATCAATTGGCCTATCGTGAATTGAACTGTCAAAGGAACGGGAATATGACTTCTTTTGATTAGAATAAGGCTTTGCCTTTCTCCTAAAATGAATCCACGGTTTAATGCCGGGGAATTGTCCTGTTCTTACAGCTCTGTAGATTGATGAAAATGAAAGTCTATCCGAATGCTCTGTGTTCCATCTACCTGCAATAATTTCAGGCGACCAATATTGTAGCAATCCATTGAGAGTAAATTGATACATTTCTTCATTGAGAAGCAAATGATTCTTTCTGTGGCAAGCTTTTCTGCGACAAACATATTTAACATTCGCACCCCAAGCGTGATAACGATTTTTCTTTATTACTACAATTGCGCTTAAGTTCTCGACTAATGGTTGATGGACTTCTGCCCAGGATTTCTGCGATTTGCCTACAGCTTTTTCCTTTTTTTAACAAATCCTGTAGACAAATTCGTTCATCTAATGTAAAATGTGTATATGACTTCATATAAACCTCCGTGTTATTGTATTTGTGGTTATTTACATTTTACACTAAAGTTTGTATGAAGTCTATTTTTTTTAGGTGTTGCACTTAATATTATATATGAAAAACGCAAGACTGAAATCTTAAAGAAAGAAGATAATTTAATTATTAACGGAACTACATATTACGTGAGCTGTGACGGTGATGACAGCAATGACGGAAAATCTCCTGAAACGCCCTGGAAGACGGTAAAACGTGTTAACGGCAGTTGGCTTTTTGAAGGCGATGCTGTTCTTTTCAGACGTGGAGATGTCTTTCGCGGCTGGCAGATAATAGCTAAGGCAGGGGTTACTTATGGCGCCTATGGTACAGGTGAAAAACCGAAGTTTTATGGACACACGGAAGACCTTGCTGACCCTAGGCTTTGGGAGGAATATGATACAAAAAATCATATCTGGAAATATATAAAGAAAATTGCAAACCCGGGAACGTTGGTTTTTGACGATGGAACGGCTGTTGCAAGAAACCATATACCTTCATTCCGAAATCTTGGGTATGTGTGTCGTTATGATGAAACAAAGCCTTCTGTTATTGAAAATGAATTGACCGATGACTTGGATTTATTCTGGTATTTTGACAGATTTTTGTCTTTCGGTGAATCCAAAGGCGAAAAATTCCCGGTTCCCGATGTGGGAGGAGCAGAGAAGCCGCCCACCCATACCGGTGATTTGTATCTCAGATGCAATAAAGGAAATCCGGGAGAAGTATTTAAAACAATCGAAGCGGTGGCGTATCAGATTGCATTCAATGTTTCAAACACACCAAATGTCACAATAGATAATTTTTGTATAAAATACTATTGCTTTGCTGTGGCTGGCAGTGATGCGACAGGACTTCATGTGTCTAACTGTGAAATAGGATGGATAGGTGGTAATATACAGAGTTTTGATGGTAATGATCCCAATTATCCCGAAGGAAAGCGTGGTTCTGTTACAAGATATGGTAATGGGATTGAGATTTACGGTTCCTGCCATGACTATATGGTTTCAAACTGCTATATTTATCAGAGCTATGATGCAGGAGCATCACATCAGGCGTGTATTGCAAGAAAAAAGACTATGACACATGTCCGCTACACCGATAACCTCATTGAAAAATGTGTGTATGGTATTGAATATTTTTTGGATTCATACAACAAAGAGCTTGGAAGCTATATGGACGATATCATCATCAGTGGAAACATTATAAGGCTTTCGGGATATGGATGGGGACAACAACGACACAATGTCGACACACCTGCTCTTGTCAAAGGCTGGAGCTATGAAAACCCGGCAAGCAATTTCTCGATTTATAACAACATCTTTGACCGTTCGGCATACAGAATGCTCCATTTGGTTGCACGCAAAGAAGAATCCTGTCCCAAAATGCACGACAATACATACATTCAGCACCTTGGGGGCATGATTGGTCAGTATGGTGCAAACGAAGTGAAAGAGCCTGCTATTGAGATTTTTGACGAAAATGCAGAGGAAAAGATTCTCAACATTTTTGGCGACAAAAATGCAAAGGTTTATGTTATTGAATAATAGGATATTTGATACAAAAGCAACAGTCATAACCCGCGTTTCGGGTTATGACTGTTTTTGCTATATACAACAAAAACGACTTGCGTGATACAAGTCGTTTTTTCTGGCTGCCGGACTAGGATTCGAACCCAGACAAACAGAGTCAGAGTCTGCTGTGCTACCTTTACACAATCCGGCAATATTAAATTCCTTGCTAAATAAAAAAGTATTTGGTGCGAGCAGTGGGACTTGAACCCACACGTCGGTTGACACACGCCCCTCAAACGTGCCTGTCTGCCTATTCCAGCATGCTCGCATATCCAAACAGCTTTTATAGTATAATACGTTTTCATCTATTTGTCAATAGTTTTTTCAAAAAAAATTGTTTTATTTTTACTTTTTTTGAATATCCTTGTTATGGAGGCGATTATATTATGAAACAACTAAAAACGTATGTGGTTTCAATCCTTATTCCGCTATTGGTGGGTGGTTTTTCGGCGTTTCTTACCAGAGGGAATATGATGCTTTATGATGAAATAATAAAGCCACCTTTTGCGCCACCTACCATACTCTTCCCTATAGTATGGACGATTCTTTATATTCTTATGGGAATTGGTGCGGCAAGGGTTTATCTTAAACGTGATATTATGCCAAAAGAGGCAAGTAAGGCGAGGACTATTTACTTCCTGCAACTCGCAGTAAACTTTTTCTGGAGCCTGATATTTTTCAATCAGAGGGCTTTCCTTGCGGCTTTTTTGTGGCTTGTTATTCTGTGGGTGTTGATTATTTTGATGCTTGTAAAATTCCGCAAGGTGGATTTGCCGGCAGCACTGATAAATATTCCATATCTTTTGTGGGTGACATTCGCGGGATATCTGACGCTTGCGATATATCTTCTTAACAGATAGAAAAAAGAGGGGGAACACCCCCCTTTTTTATTTATCCAATGTTTCCAGATAGTCTTCGAAATTACTTTTGATTACAGTTACACGTGGTCCATAGATAACCTGAACCCCAGAGCCGCTTTTTATTACACCAGATGCACCGCTTTGACGAAGAACGGCGTCTTTAACCTTTGAACTGTCTTTTACGGTAACCCTGAGTCTTGTAGCACAACAGTCCACGTTTACAAGATTATCCTTGCCGCCAAGACCCTCAAGGATAAGAGGCGATTTATCTTCCTTTGCGGCGTTGACGTCCTTCCTTGTATAAAGCTTGGTTTCTGACTCATCGTCTTCACGGCCGGGGGTGACGTAATTGAATTTTCTGATGAGATAACGGAAAAGGAAGTAATAAACAATGAAATAAATAATACCTACCCATATGATGTTTATCCAGTGGGTTTTGTCGTTGCCCTGCAAAATTCCAAAAAGGAAGAGGTCAATTACACCACCTGAGAATGTCATACCTACACCTACATCAAGGATGTGCATCAGCATAAACGATATACCGGCAAGCACGCTGTGGATGACGTAAAGTATGGGTGCGACAAACAAAAAGGTGAATTCCAGAGGCTCGGTTATACCGGTCAGGATGGATGTGAGTGCTGCGGAGAGCAAAAGACCTCCGGCAACCTTCTTTTTGGTGGGCTTTGCTACGGTGTACATTGCAAGTGCGGCACCGGGAAGACCAAATATCATAAACGGGAATTTTCCACTCATAAAGCGTGTCGCTTCAACCGAGAACTGAGTTGTGTTGGGTGACGCCAGCTGTGCAAAAAAGATGTTTTGCGCACCCTGAACGGTTGCTCCGTCGATAACCATGCTGCCGCCAAGTCCTGTCTGCCAGAATGGAATATAAAATACATGATGAAGACCAAAGGGAATAAGGCCTCTTTCTATAGTTCCATAAATAAGTGTGCCAAAATATCCTGAATTGAGAACCAGACCGCCCAATGAATATATTGCTCTTTGGATATACGGCCAGATAAAGTACATTGCAAGACCTACCAGTATATAAACAAAGGTGGATATAATGGGGATAAATCTGACACCGCCAAAAAACGAAATAACGGTGGGTAACTGGATTTTGTAAAAACGGTTGTGAAGGGCCGCTACGCCGAGACCTACTATTATACCGCCGAAAACACCCATCTGAAGAGATTGAATACCAACGACATTGGCAACCGTACCTTCAAGCATTGCACCTTCGGCAAGCTGACCGTTGAGGCGGAGTAGGGTGGATATTGTCTGGTGCATAACAAAGAAAGCTATTGCTGCCGAAAGAACGGCAGTTCCGTGCTCTTTTTCTGCCATACCCAAGGCAATACCCAGAGCAAAGATAAGTGGCAGATTTCCAAAGATAATATCACCGGTCTGGGCAAGTACCTGCATCACGGAATTTAAAAATGTGCCGGGACCTAAAATCGCGGTGAGATTGTACGCCTCAATTGTTGTGGTATTAGTAAGAGATGCACCGACCCCCAGAAGAAGCCCTGCAATGGGGAGAAGCGCAATGGGAAGCATAAAAGAACGGCCGACTCTCTGGAGGACGCTGAATAGTCCGTTTTCGCCTTTAGATTTCATAGTTTTTCATCCTTTCTGATTGTTGTTTCAAATGGAAATTTAGATTTTATATGTCAAAGCAGGCGAGCCTGCTTTTGCTGATGCTGCCTCGAGTATTTTGAATTTGCGCATTTTTTCGTGGTTGGTTATGGCTACAACGGTTGTTGTGTTATAGCCTTTTTCTTTTATCAGTTCAAGATTTGCAGATGCGATGGCATCGCCCTGGGTAACTCGGTCACCTTTTTTCACCAATGGTTTGAAGCCTTTGCCTTTTAATTCAACAGTGTCTATACCTACATGCACTAAGATTTCAAGACCATCATCTGTAGTTATGCAATAAGCGTGAAGGGTTTCGGTGACATCGGTTATTATGCCGCTTGCCGGACTGAAAAATTCGCCATTTACGGGGATTACTGCAAATCCATCTCCTAAAAATTTCTGGGAAAAAACCTGGTCCGGAACTTTGACTATGTCGATTATTTTTCCGTTTGCTACGGAAGTGAGGGTTTTCTCTTTCTTAAAAAAACTGAACACAAGAAGGACTCCTTTCAGGGAAGATTTATTATTTTTTCTCGAAGCTTCAATATATACGGGGGTGATACAGACAGCTCATCAATTCCCATATTAATAAATTTTTCGGTAAGTTCCATATCAGCACCAAGCTCGCCGCAGATGCCCACCCATTTCCCGCATTTGTGGGCGTTTTTCACTACCATTTCTATAAGCCGCAAAATTGCGGTGTGATGCGGGTTAAAAAATGGCTCTAAAGAGCTGTTTTGGCGGTCTATGGCAAGAGTGTATTGAGAAAGGTCGTTGGTCCCTATACTGAAAAAATCCACCTCAGGAGCAAGGAGGTCAGAGATGATAGCCGCTGCGGGGGTTTCAATCATTATTCCAAGTTGTATATTTTCGTTGAATGGGATGTTTTGACAGCGGAGCTCGTCTTTTGCCTCTTCAAAAATTTGCTTTGCTTTTTCGATTTCCTGAGGGGAGATTATCATAGGGAGCATAATAGAAATGTTTCCGTAAGCAGAAGCCCTAAGAAGTGCCCGAAGCTGAGTTTTGAAAACGCAGGTATCGGTGAGACATATTCTGATGGCACGAAACCCGAGGGCAGGGTTTTCTTCTTTTGGGAGATTGAAATAATCTATCTGCTTGTCGGCTCCTATGTCAAGTGTCCGCACAATCACAGGTTTTCCAAGCATCCTTTCGGCTACCTCTTTATATATGACAAACTGTTCATCCTCGGTGGGGAAATCCTTTCTCTGAAGATACAAAAATTCACTGCGGAAAAGACCTATACCTCCTGCGTCGTTCTGGATTACTGAGGCAAGGTCGGAGGGGCCGCCGATGTTTGCAAAAACATCTATTTTTCGATTGGATTTTGTTATGTTGGGTTTTCCTTTGAGGTTTGAGAGAAGCTCAAGGCGTTCTTCCTCAAGGGCTTTTCGCTGCTTGAAATCGGCAATTTTTTCGTCACTTGGATTTATGAAAACAGCACCGCTGTAACCGTCGAGGATTGCATTTTCGCCGTGGTGGGAACAAGGGATTTTGCCTGTACCGATTATGGCGGGAATATTCATCGTCCGCGCAAGAATTGCGGTGTGTGATGAGGGAGAGCCGCCAAAGGTTACAAACCCTAAAATCTTTTCTTTATCAAGCTGTACGGTTTCGCTGGGTGTCAAATCCTCTGCTACAATTATTGAGGGTTCTGTGAGGAGATTTTTGTCTTTATCTTCACCCGAAAGCTTTGTAATCAGGCGGTTTGATATGTCGTTTACGTCGCTGGCACGTGCCTTCATATATTCGTCATCCATTTCTGAAAATGACCTTGCAAAAATATCCGAGGTATAGCTGACGGCATATTCAGCATTTACCTTTTGATTTTGTATCATAGACCGTATTGCCCCGAAATAATCCTCATCATCCAGCATCATAAGATGAATCTGGAATATCTGGGCATTGGCTTCTCCAACTTCTGTGAGAGACTTTTTGTAGAGCACCTGAAGTTCTTCCTTTGCAGTATTCCGTGCAGCTTCAAATCGCAATATTTCAGCTCTTGTGTCGGAAATCTTCAGACGTTTTATTGTGGGGACGCTGCTGCTAAGAAAATGCAGTTTTCCCATTGATAATGCGTTATAGACACTTTTGCCGTTAAATTCAAGCATCGGTATTCGTTCCTTTCGGGAGTTTATAAATAAGTATTCGTAAATTATTATAAACAAAAAATACATAAACATACACAAAATACATATGTGATGTTTTTTAATATTTTTAAAAGGACAAATTTTTATCATAAAACCTGCCTTGTCCGCATAGGATTTTTTAGGATTAAGTTTAAATGTACACCCGCAAACGGAGGCGTTTTTTATGGAAAAGATAAAAGGTTTGTCAAAGGAACAGGTTGAAAAATCAAGAATGGAGAGTGGGGATAACCACCTTTCAGAAAAGGAAAAGACAACGCTCTGGCAAAAATACTGGGAAAAGTTTGATGACCCCATAATAATTGTTTTGCTTATTGCTCTTGGAATAAATATTGTGTTCACCTTTTTGGGAAAGGTGGACTGGTTTGAATGTGTAGGTATATTTGTTTCAATTCTTATTGCAACCTGTGTGAGTGCTCTTTCTGAATACAGAAACGAGGAGACTTTCAGAAAAATTCAGGCTGAGGCATCACGGATAATGTGCAAGGTATATAGAGATGGGGACCTTTCGGAAATCATCATTGATGATATTGTAAAAGGGGATTTTGTGCTTCTTCAGGCGGGGGACATTGTACCTGCGGACGGGTTTGTTGTAAGTGGCAGTATAAAGGTTGACCAATCAGCCTTAAATGGTGAAAACCGAGAGATTATGAAAACGCCCTTTGGAAAACAGCCTCAGTATCGGACAAGGCTGGTGGATTTCTGGGATAAAAACAGTTTATATCGGGGCGGAATTGTGTGCAGCGGTCAATGCATTATGGAGGTTACGCAGATAGGAGATGAAACTGTTTATGGTAGGCTTAGCAAGGAAGGTGAGGATAAAGACAGAAAAAGTCCTCTTCAGGTAAAGCTCTCGGACCTTGCAAGATGGATAAGCGGTTTTGGATATATGGGTGCGGCACTGGTAACGGCTGTTTATATCATCAAAAAGGTTTTTGTGGAGAACGGCTGGAACGCCATGATGATTACGGAATATTTTTCGGATAAGGCACAGGTGTTTTCGGATGTGGTAAACAGCGTTATTGTGGGGATTACCGTTGTGGTTATGGCTGTTCCCGAAGGACTTCCTTTGATGGTTGCCATTGTTTGCTCACTCAATATGAAAAAAATGATGAAAAGCAATGTTCTTGTAAGAAAGCTAATAGGCATTGAAACGGCAGGAAGTATAAACATTTTGTTTACCGACAAAACGGGGACAATAACCTGTGGGAAGCTCTCTGTTACGGAATTTGTAGATGGAGCAGGAAATACATATGACAGCAAAAGGGGACTTTCAGAATTTCACAGACAAATGGTTGATATATCGGTGCTTGGAAATTGCACAGCACAAATGTCAAAGGGCAAGGTGGTAGGCGGAAATGCCACAGAAAAGGCACTTCTGGAATTTGTCTATCAGGGTGATAACCCCACTGTGCGACTTGAAAAAATGAGAGAAACGCTGTTTTCAAGTGAAACAAAGTTTTCCGAGGCTCAGGTTTGCGGGGATTTTCAAGGTGTGCTTATTAAAGGTGCCCCTGAAAAGATACTTAAAAATTGTGACAGCTTTTTTGACGAGGCGGGGCAAAAACACAGCTTTAAATCCACAAATCATCTGCAAAAAATTATTGACCGCATGGCTATGCGGTCAATGAGGGTTCTGGCACTTGCTGTGTCGGATAGTTATTGTGAGAACGAAATTCCTGAAAAAATGACACTTGTAGGGCTCATCGGAATAAGAGATGACCTTAGAATTGACGTGACTGCATCTGTGAGAGAGGTGAAGAGGGCAGGAATACAGACTGTTATGATAACAGGTGACAAAAAAGAAACCGCCATTGCTATTGCAAAGGAGACGGAAATTCTTGACAGCGCTCAAAATGTGGTGCTCACATCAGAAGACCTTCAAAGAATGAGTGATGATGAGGTGTGTGAAATATTGCCGAGTCTCAGAGTTGTGGCAAGAGCACTTCCCACCGACAAGAGCCGACTTGTGAGACTTGCACAGGAAAAAGGTCTTGTTGTGGGGATGACAGGCGACGGTGTAAATGACCTGGCGGCGCTCAGGCGTGCAGACGTTGGATTCGCTATGGGGAGTGGTGCTGATGTGGCAAAGGAAGCGGGGGATATTGTCATTCTTGATGACAATTTTTCATCTGTCAAGTCGGCTGTGCTTTTTGGACGGACAATATATAAGAGCATAAAAAAATTTATTGTCTTTCAGATGACAATAAATATAGCAGCAGTATTGGTTTCGGCATTTGGACCACTTGTTGGTATCGACAAGCCCCTGGGAATAACCCAGATGCTTTGGGTGAATCTTGTGATGGACACACTTGGTGCCATAGCCTTTGGCGGCGAGGGGGCTCTTAAAAAATATATGCTTGACAGACCAAAGAAAAGGGAAGAAAAAATCCTTGACAAAAAGGCATGGAGTCAGATAGCGGTGAACGGTATGTTCATATTTCTTATGAGTATGTTTATGTTTTTGTCAAAGGATATGCACTATGCCTTTCGTCAGGCAGATAATGATATGATTTTTTACACCGGTTTTTTCAATTTCTTTGTATTTGCAGGGACGATAAATGCTTTCAGTGTAAGATGTGACGGAATTGATTTGTTTGAAAACATTTCACTGAACAAGCCGTTTCTTGTAATTATGTGTCTTATTATGGCAGTACAGATTTTTATGACATATTTCGGCGGGGCGGTGCTCAGAACAGCGCCTCTTGCCCCCAATGAATGGGTGACTGCTGTGCTTCCGGCGCTTCTCATAATCCCTCTGGACCTCACAAGAAAAATTGTAGTAGGGAAAAAATAAGCTTTACACTCCGCTCAAGTCAAAGGGCGGGGTGTATTTTTTATCTGCGCTTTGTTTCCCTTGCACAAAGGCATTTTCAAAGCCTTTTTGGAAAGCGAATTCTGTAACCGATTCATATTCAAAGGTGGTGAGAGGTCGGTTTATTTCAGGATATGAGGATAAGTGTCCGTTTGGAGTGTATTGTCTCATTATGCTGAGCAAGAATTTATCGGTTCCAAAGGTGTCCGCAAGGTATGACAAAATTTCGATAGAATCTTGTCTGAGTGAGGGGAGGACCAGATGACGAACAATGGTGCCGGAAAGTATAATACCGTTTTCTGAAAAGACGGGTTTTTCAGTTTGCCTGAGCATCTCACAAAGGGCGGCGGTGGCTCTTTCAAAGTAGTCTTCGGCTAAGCTGTATTCTTTTGAAAGAACAGGGCTTTTGTATTTGATGTCTACGAGGTAAATATTGATATAATCTTTTAAAAGACGAAGTGTATCAAGGCTTTCATAGCCGCTACTGTTGTAAACAAAGGGAATTTTTATTTCCTTGCGCACCAAATCTATGGCATCACAAATCTGTGGTACATAAGGGGTTGGGGTTACGAGGTTTATGTTGTGAGCACCTTGGGACTCAAGCTCCAGAAAAATTTCGGCAAGGCGTTCTTTTGAAATCTCTCTGCCAAAATTCTGCTGACTGATTTCAAAATTCTGGCAATATACACATTTTAGATTGCATCCGCAAAAGAAAATTGTTCCGCTGCCCATGGCGCCGCTGATGCAAGGTTCTTCCCAATGGTGGAGGGAGGCTCTTGCAATTTTGATTTTGTCTGTGGCACCGCAAAATCCCGCACTGATAGTGCGGTCGGCGTTACAACTTCTTGGGCATAGTGTACAGCTTTTGAGGACTTCCATAAAATTCTCCTGTCTTCATTTATAACTTAAGTATATTTCAAAGAAAACCCGGTGTCAATGTTTTGGATAAATTTTCAAAAAGATATTGACAAATTTTTCTTAATATGATATTTTATTTTATGTTAAAATAGTTTGAACTTCAAAGTATTTTTGCGAGGTGATAATTTTGGATAAAAATCAAAAGGAAAGACTCAATTATTTTTTGGTGCATATTTTCAATCACATTTTGTCATGGGAGGAAAGCAGCTTCAAAGAGATGGGGATTTCGGATTTATCTCTTCGGGAGCTTCACGTGATTGAAGCGGTATGTAATCTCAAAAAATCAGATAAAAACCGTATGTCAGACATTGCGAATTATCTTTCTATAACACCTGGGTCACTCACTACATCGGTTAACACCCTGGTGAAAAAAGGTTATCTTGTCCGTGAGAATGACAAGAATGACAGACGTGTGGTTTTGGTTGTTACAAGTGAAAAGGCTGAAAAGGTAAATGATATACACGCTACGTTTCATTCTTCAATGATTGAAAAAGTGGCAGAAGCTGTTGGCGATGACGAAAGCCGCGTTCTTGTTAAAACTTTAGAGAAATTGAGCATATTTTTTACAGAAAAATCGGAAGTGAGGAGAAGAAAATGAAGAAGGAATTTAAAGGGTATGAGGTTGAGGAATTTACAAGTCTTGGTCAGGCGGTAAAAAGGCACGTTGACCGTCACGGCGACAGACCGGCATTCAAATTTCGCGAGAAAAGGGAAATAAAGACGGTTACATATCGTGAGTTTTATAATGATTCACTTTATTTTGGGAATGCACTCTTAAAGCGTGGTTTTATTGACAAGCATGTTGCCTGCATCGGCGACAACTGCTATCGCTGGCTGGTGGTACACAGCACTATGATGAATTCAAACGGCGTTTATGTGCCCCTTGACAGACAGCTTCCCAAACAGGATATTGTGACAGTTCTCAATCACAGTGATTCAGAGGCACTGTTCTTCACAAAGAAATATATCAAAATTCTTGATGAAATTAGGGATGAACTTCCCAATATAAAGATGTTTGTTTGCCTTGATGCTGACGCTGATGAGGGTAAGCATCTTTCCTTTGACGATTTGATGGCAGAGGGTAAGGCGCTTGTTGACTCGGGATTTAATGAATATGAAAAAATCCAGGGCGACACAGATGCAATGCGTCTTTTGGTTTACACCTCAGGAACGACGGGCATGGCAAAGGGCGTTATGCTTTCAGAACGCAACGTTATGACCTGTATAAACACGGGTCTTCGCCTTACAAGACTTTATGACAGAGCAATTTCTCTTCTTCCCTATCACCACACATACGAGGGCATAGGTCTTATAGCTGAGCTTGCTTGCGGAGTTACTATTTTTATCAATGACAGTATGAAGAATATCCTCAAAAACTTTGAGGAGTTTAAGCCTGAAACTGCATTTTTGGTGCCGGCACATCTTGAAGCTTTTTACAAAAGAATCAACAAGGCAATCGGCAAGAAAAAGCCACTTATTGACGGAATGATTGCCCTGAGCAACGGTCTCAGGAAATGCGGGATTGATTTGAGACGCAAGATGTTTGGTATGATACTCAAGCCTTTCGGCGGTGAGCTAAAAAAGGTTATCAGTGGCGGTGCGCCAATCCGTCCTGAAATAGCAGACTTTTTTGAGGCTATTGGTGTTACTGTGGTGAATGGCTATGGAATAACAGAATGTTCACCTCTTGTTGCGATTACACGTGAGGGATACGATGATTGTTATACCGCGGGTGTTCCTATTGGCTCAGTAAAGGTGAAAATCAAAGACCCAGACGAAAACGGAATCGGCGAGGTCCTAGTAAAAGGTACATCTGTTATGCTTGGCTATTACAAAAATCAGGAGGCAACCGACCGCGTGATGGAAGACGGCTGGTTCAACACCGAGGACTTGGGTATGATTGATGAATGTGGAAGACTTAAAATCACAGGACGTTCAAAAAATCTGATTGTTCTCCGGAATGGTAAAAATATCTTCCCCGAAGAAATCGAAAACTATATTTTGTCACTTCCATATGTGGCAGAGGCGGCAGTAACCCCATGGCACGATGAAAGCGGTGAGGAATCGGGACTTTGTGCCCACATCTATCTTGATCCACAAAGCGAAATGGCACAGGATACAGACCGTGAGGCAAAAATCCGTGATGATGTGTCAAGGGTTATGAAAGAACTTCCCATTTACAAGCAGGTAAGCCGTATAAACATAAGAAAAGAAGAATTCATAAAGACTACAACTAATAAGATAAAACGAAACGAGATAGAGAAGTAATATCAGTGAAATTTACTTATCTTGCACATTTCTTGTTCTCTCGCATACACAAAGTATAGCCTCGTTCGCAGAAATGCACAATCTAAACAAATTTTTCATGATATTAGAAAGGTGAAATTCAAAGCCCCCAAACAAAGTTTGGGGGCTGTTCATTTACTTTAAATTGGATGCAGTATATTGAACTTGTATTGAAAGTCTTTGTTCGAGCACCATAAGTGTCAGTTTGATTTCACCTTTGTTATCGTCTGCTGTGCTCCAGCTTTCGGTATATTCAGCAGAAGTTTTGCAGTCATCGAAGCTTTCTAACGTCGAAATGCGATTTGAAAGTCCCGGATATGTGGTGGCCTCTCCGTATCTTTCAGTTAGCTCATTTTTTATATTTTGGAGAAGATTCCACGCATCATCACTTTTGCTGTCTGTAATATAAAAGTATCCGCCACCATATAAAGCATCATCAGCTACGGTGAAAAGAAGATATTTGGTAAGGTCAGTGCCGTTATATGATACCGGGGCATTAAAACAAAACATACCGGGGGAAGTATCTTCTGTGAGCTCGTCTTGGGAAATATCAAGAACTTCGTAAATATCAGCAAGCTTTGTACCTATGTGCTCAGAAAAAGAGAAGTCAAGACCACTTTTTTCATTGCTACATCCAGTTATAAGTATAGATAGTGTAATTAGTAGTGCAGTAATAATTTTTTTCATAGTTAAGTCCTTCCAAAGTATGTATAATGAAAAACGACATCTTTAAGATGTCGTTTTTGGTGGAGATGAGGAGAGTCGAACTCCTGACCCCCTGCTTGCAAGGCAGGTGCTCTCCCAACTGAGCTACACCCCCAAATTTTGTTTGCACTTCTTGGCAACAAATGAATTATAGCACAATGTTTCCCATTTGTAAAGAGAAATTTTTAAAAAACTTTTGAAAAAAGAAAACAGCTGAAATCTTTCAGCTGTTTTTGGTGTAGAATTTTTAAATTTAAACTTATTTGAAACATCCGAGGACATTTCCTGAAAAAATTATTCGGTAAGAGAAAATATTATTTTCCTTCTTCAAGACCGAAACGTTTTCTGAATTTGTCGATACGACCGCCTGTGTCAACCAACTTCTGCTTACCGGTATAAAAAGGGTGGCAAGCTGAACAAATTTCGATAGAAACATTTTCTTTTGTTGAGCCTGTTTCAATAACATTTCCGCAAGCACACTTGATAGTTGTTTCTTTGTAATCGGGATGTATTCCTGCTTTCATCTCTATATTCACCTCTTTCTTTAGAGTGTTGTAGCTTAAATCAGCATTTTACATTATAGCATAGCATATCGCTAAATGCAAGCTTTTTTTTAAAAAATTAAAAATTTTTCAGGCTTTCCTTGATTTTCCCCTTTAGATATGGGAAGTCAAGACTTAGTTCGAGAAAGATTTTATCCGCCCAAAGTCCTTGATATATAAGCATATCAAAGCCGTTCAGGGTGTTGAAACCATGACTTTTTGCTTCCTTTAAAAAGTTGGTTTCTTCGGGGTTATAAATAAGGTCAAATACCCACGCGTCATTTTTTAGATAATCAAAAAACGAAAAATCTTCAAAGTCAGAATCTACACCTGTCATGCCGAGGGGTGTTGCGTTGATAAGAAGGTCACAGTTTACTACGACTTTTGATATAGTATCAGCATCAAAGATTCCTGCTTCTGCCTGACATTTGACAAGCTTTTTGGCAATTGCTTCCGCACTTGACAGGGTACGATTCAAAATGGTGATTTTTTTTGCACCCTCCATCTCGGATTTTAACGCAACCGTTGAGGCAGCACCCCCTGCACCAAGGATGACAATGTTTTTGCCACTAAAATCAAATCCGCGATTTTTCACAGCCAAGGCAAAACCCTGACCGTCGGTGTTGTAACCAAAAAGCTTTCCGTCTTCAATTTTTACAGTATTAACAGCATCAAAAGCCAGGGCGTCTTCGTCAATATAATCAAGAAAGCCTATGATATCTTTTTTGTGGGGCATAGTCAGGCTGAATCCGTTTACCCCCATAGTTTTTGCTTCGTCAAGGTAATTTTCAAGTTCTCCTTTTTTTACACGAACTTTGCGATATTCAAAGTCAAGTCCAAGCTCTGTGAGAACCGTACTGTGTATTATCGGAGACTTGCTGTGTGAGACCGGGTCACCGATTATGTCAAGCTTAATCTTTTGCACTAGTGGATGCCTCCTCCAAAAGATAATCCATAGCAAGAAGATAGCCGCGGAAACCAAGACCTGCTATCTGACCTGTGCAGGCAGGGGCGGTAATTGACTTGTGGCGGAACTCCTCACGCTTATAAACATTGCTTATATGAACTTCTACGGCAGGGAGATTTACTGACGCAAGGGCATCACGGATTGCATAGCTGTAATGAGTGTATGCACCGGGGTTTATGATGATGGCATCATAATTTCCAAGAGAGTGGTGGATGAAATCAATTATTTCACCTTCGCTGTTGCTTTGGATGACTGTTGCTTCAATACCTTTTTCGCTTGCATAGTTTTCAATAAGTGCTTCAAGGTCGGCATAGCTTTCGCTTCCGTAAATTCCTACCTCGCGGACGCCAAGCATATTGAGATTTGGACCGTTAAGCACCATGATTTTCATTTTTTCAGCCATTTTGACTATTCACCTCGTTTATTATTTTTTCAACTGCTGAGTTTAAATCGGCAGTGTTTTCAATTTCAATATCACAAAAATCTTTATATTTTTCGATGCGTCTTTTGTAAAGTTCAAAAAGCCTTTCTTTTCCATTTTTGAGTAGTGGCCGATTTGATGAATCAATGTCACCTGCAATAAGCTCTACCGGACGGTTTATGAAAATTACCGTGCCGCCCTGCTTCAGGATATCTTTATTCTCGTTTCGTTCCACAATACCGCCGCCGGTGGAAATGATAGCAGCCTTTTTTTTGCAAAGTTCAGTCAGAATTTTTGTTTCCTCATTCCTGAATGAACTTTCACCGTAGGATGCAAAAAAGTCTGTTATTTTGATATTTTTTGATTCTTCGAAAACTGCATCAGAGTCAAAAAATTCTTTCCCTAAAGCCATGGCAAGCTTTTTGCCTATGGAGGTTTTGCCAGAGCCAGGCATCCCTATGAGAATGATATTTTTCATAAAAATCACAGCCTTTCTGATGGATAGCTCACGGCGTGATAGTTGCCTAAAATTTTCAATTGGGTTGTATTCTCCTGTATGGCGGATATCACGGTTTGAACATTATCATCAAGCAAATTGCCCTCGAAATCTATGAAAAACATATATTCAAAGTTTCTGTCATGGCGTGGTCTTGATTCAATTTTTACAAGATTCAGCCCGCTGTTTTTGAATTCTGAAAGGATTTGACAGAGTGCACCGCTTTCGTTTTGAAGTGTCAAAAGAACACTGATTTTGTTGCAGTTTTCATTCACAATTCCGCGTTTTGCAATGACCACGAAACGAGTAACATTATTTTGGGTTGTACTGATGTTTTCAGCTAAAACTCTGAGTCCATAGATTTTGGCTGTACGCTTGTCGGCTATTGCTGCAACAGAAGTATCGCCGAGCCCCGCTACATACTTTGCGGCAAGGGCAGTGTTGTGGTATGCAGAAAACTTCATCTTTGGGTAGTTTTTGAAAAATTCTTTGCATTGAAGATAACCTTGCTCGTGGGAATAAACCTCACGGATGGAGTCAAGGGTTGCACTTTTTGGAGCAACAAGGCAGTGAGATATTGAAACATCCATCTCGCTTACAATATAAAGCTCACGATTTTCCAAAAGGTCAAAAACCCCTGAAATCGACCCGGTTGACGAATTTTCAAAGGGCAGAACTGCATAATCTGCCTGTCCTTCCTGAAGTGCGTCGAGAGTTTCGGCAAAGGTCATAACATTTATACGTTTTGTATCATCACCAAAAATTTTCATAAGAGCCGTTTCGCTGTTGGCACCAGCCACCCCCTGAAAAACCACGGTGGGATTTTCTTTAAGGGAGCATTGGTCAAACCCCTCAAAAAGAGAATTTTCCAAATTGCCATCTGACAAAAGCTGTCTTTGAGCTTTTCGGCTTATTGCCATAATTTCTGAAAAAAAGTCGCGGACAAAGGATGCTTTATCTAAGGGAATCATTGATGCTTTGTGGTCGAGGATTTGTTTTTCACGAGACTTATCCAAAACGGGGAGATTGTTTTTTCTTTTGTACTCAGCCACTTTTTTGGAACATTCCATCCTTTTCAGAAAAAGAGGAAGAAGCTCACTGTCTATCTGGTCTATTTCGTTTCGCAAAGTTTCAAGTTCGTTCATTTTAAACATTCCTTTTCAATTTCAAAGTATGCTGTCGAGAACAGCAAGTGCCGTACCGCATTCCACCACCACTGCTGCACGCTGAACGATGCAGGGATCGTGGCGACCTTTTATTTCTATGGTTGTATTTTCCATTTTTTCTGTGTCAACGGTGTTTTGCGTTTGAGCTATTGAGGGGGTTGGCTTCATTGCCACCGAAAAGAGAACAGGCATTCCGTTTGAGATGCCGCCGTTTATTCCGCCGTTGTTGTTGGTAGTGGTAAAAATCTTTTCGCCATCAGTTTGGAAAGGGTCGTTGGCAACACTGCCTTTGAGGTTTGTAAAGTCGAAGCCTCTTCCAAATTCTATCCCTTTGACTGCAGGGATTGAAAACATCATTGACGAAATAACACTTTCGAGGGATGCAAAAAACGGTGAGCCGATTCCTGCAGCAAGACCCAAGACGGCACATTCGATTATTCCGCCTACGGAATCTTTTTCGCTTGAGGCACCTAGGATCGCCTGCTTCATTTTTTCACCTATCTCGTCCGAGATAACTGGGAAGTCTTTTAGCGAAATTTCATTTAGCAACTCTTTTGAAAGAGGAGAGTCCATAAAAGATGGCTCTTTTATGTCATAAATTTGTTTTATGTGAGAGCCAATGGAAATGCCTTTTTGCGACAAAAGCTGTTTGGCAATAGCTCCTGCAAAAACCAATGGCGCGGTAATTCTTCCCGAAAAGTGTCCGCCACCACGAAAATCGTGAGAGTCACCGTATTTCTGAAAACCGGTGAAGTCGGCGTGACCTGGGCGGAGAAGATTTTTGTTATAGTCCTTTGATTTTGTATTGGTATTTTTGATAATCCCGCAGATTGGTGTCCCTGTGGTGACAGAGTTCATAACACCAGAGAGGATTTCAACCTCGTCAGCCTCTTTCCTTGGAGTCGAAAGGGAATTCTGACCGGGAGCTCTGCGGAGCATTTCGCGGCGAATAAAATCCATATCAAGAGGGAGCCCGGAGGGGATTCCGTCGAGGACAACGCCAATGGCAGCCCCGTGGGATTCACCGAATATACTAATCTTTATTTTATTGCCCCAGGTATTCATTTTACATTACCTCCAAGTTTTACATAATCATCAAAGAACGCAGGATATGATTTTGTTATTGCTTTTTTTGCACCGTCTATGGAAATGTCGCCTTCAGTGCGGCAGGCGGCGATGGAAAGTGCCATTGCAATTCGGTGGTCATTCCATGAAGAAAGGTCACATCCCCTGAGAGTTTGCTTTCCTGATATTTCCAGAAAATCATCACCCTCTGTTATAGCAGCGTCCATTTTTGAAAGCTCTGATGCCATTGCGGCAAGACGGTCACTTTCCTTGAGCCTGAGCCTTGCGGCATTTTCAATGCGGCTTTTCCCTTTACAGAAAGAAAGCAGAACTGAAATGATTGGAATAAGGTCAGGAATTTCATCTGCATCAACAGTGATGCCGTGCATAAGTGCAGATGAACTTGCTTTCAAAGTGTCATTATCAATCCAAGTGACTTTTGCACCTGCTTTTTTGAGAATTTCAGTTATTTTTTTGTCACCCTGAAGACTATCTTTTTTTAAACCCTGACACGAAATATCACAGCCAAGGGCACCGGCAACAAGGAAAAATGCCGCCTGAGAGAAATCGCCCTCCACAGTATAATTTGTGGCGGTATATTTCTGGTTTCCTTTGACTGTAAAGGTTTTATAGCTAAAGTTTTCAATTTCAATTCCAAAGTTTTTCAAAACGTCAAGGGTAATATCAACGTATCCTTTTGAAGAAAGGTTTCCATCTATTTTTATTATGCTGTCTCCGTCAAGAAGGGGAAGAGCAAACAAAAGCCCGGTCAAAAATTGTGAACTCACACTGCCGTCCAAAGAGAATTCGCCGGAGGTGAGCTTGCCTGAAAGGGTCAGGATATTTTCAGTTTTATGATAATTGATACCTTTTTTTTCAAAAATTTCAAAATATGGTTCAAGAGGCCTTTCCATAAGCTTCCCATGACCTTTGAAACTTGCACTGCTTCCAAGTGCCAAAGCTATTGGAATGAAAAACCGCAAGGTGGAACCGCTTTCTCCGCAGTCAAGGACAGGGGTTTTGGCGGAAGATTTGTCGGCTTTTTTAAAAGAAACAGTTTTAGTATTATTGTCAAATTCTGCATTTCCACCCAAAGCTTTTACACAGGAGAGTGTGGCTTCGATGTCTTTCGATAGCTCTATGTTTGACACAGTGCAGGGAGAATTTGACAAAAATGCTGAGATGATGGCTCTGTGAGCAAAGCTTTTTGAGGGTGGGATTTTCACAGTGCCCAAGAGGGGCGAAGGGGTGATTGTTACCATATCCATACCTTGCCTTTCTCGGTGGGCACCAAAGCTGCCTTGCCTATTTTTTCAGACAGTATCAGGCTCACAAGATTACCCTCGCCTTTTTTATCTATTTTTATTGCATCAAGAAGTGACTCCTTGTCTATATCAATTTTGGTAGGAAGCCCAAAGCTGAGAACCAAATTTTCTATACGATCTGATGTTCCCAAGGGGGTAATTCCCGTCTTTTCGCCGTACTCTGCTGCCATGACCATACCGCATGCTACAGCTTGTCCGTGGGAATAATCCTTAAAATTATATCTCTTTTCAATAGCATGACCAAAGGTGTGTCCAAAATTTAAAATCATACGCTTTCCTGTGTCGAGCTCGTCTTCTTCAACGACTATTTTTTTAAGCTCACAGCAACGGGAAATCACATCTTCTATGATTTCGCCCATTTTGGTGCGAGAGGGATAACTTTCGATTTTTTCAAAAAGCTGCTCATCAAGAATAACCCCATATTTTATTGCCTCAGCCATACCGTCTGAGAAGATTTCGTCAGACAGCGTATCAAGACAGAGCGGGTCAATAATAACAAGCTTTGGCTGATAAAAGGCACCAACTAAATTTTTGCCTTGAGGGAGGTTTATTGCCACCTTTCCGCCAACGCTGCTGTCAATTTGTGCAAGAAGGGTGGTGGGTATCTGAACAAAAGGAATTCCACGAAGAAGTGTTGAGGCACAAAAGCCTGCAAGGTCACCTACGATTCCGCCGCCCAGGGCTATTATCAAATCGCCTCTGGTGATTCCGAATTCAAGCATTTTGTCATAAAGCACAGAAAGAGTTTCGGGGGATTTTGAGCCTTCGCCCGGGGCAACAGTAATAAGAGCAGTGGAAAAGCCGTTTTCTCTAAGCGAAGATATAAGGGTCTCGCTGTAAAGAGGAGCAACATTGCTGTCGGTGACTATTGCCGCTTTGCAGGGGTTTATCAGTTCTTTGATGAGTTTTCCGCTGTTTTTAAGCAGTCCTTTTTCAATTTTTATTTCATATTCCCGACCGGGAAGGTTTATACAAAGATTTTGCATATTTGTGAAAATCCTCCTGAATATACAATACATTTCATTTTAACATAACATTAAAAAAAATTCAATAATTTTTGGGTTCTTTGTTTTGCATTGTGAGTTTGTTGTCCCTGACCGAAGAAAGAAGCCTGATAAGTCCTTCCTTGTCGTTATTTTCTATTGCAGCTTTGAATTTTTGCAGAGAACTCAAAAAGGTAGAAAGCTCATCAAGCAAAAAATCCTTGTTTTCAAGGAAAAGCTGACTCCAGAGTATTGGGTTTATGTTGGCAATTCTGGTACAGTCACGAAAGGCTCCGGCTGTATACGCACGGTTCATTTTGGTGTTATAATCAAGGCAAAGGGCAGCAGCAGATACGTGCATCAAATCGCTTGTATAGGCGATTACACTGTCGTGCTCTTCGGGTGTACTCTCTGTAATCCTTGTTGCACCGATATATTTTGCCATTTCCTTTACCAGTGCTATTGAACTGGGAGAAGAGGAGGGAATGGGTGTCACAATAAATCCGCACATACCAAAAAGCTCAGGTGCGGCACTGTCAAAGCCGTCAGTTTCTTTTCCTGCCATAGGGTGTCCACCTACATAGTCACAGTCATCGGGCAGGATTTTTGAGATTTCCTCGGCGAGTTTTGTTTTGACACCGCATACATCGGTTATGACAGCACCTTTTTTGAAATGAGCACGATTTTCTGCAATAATTTTTGTTATAAGCTCAGGATACACACAAAGAATAACAAGGTCAGCATTTTCTATTGCAGGAGCAGGGTTTTCCCATACCTCGGCAACAGCATTTTTTGAAAGTGCTTTTCTGCGGGTTTCAGGATTTATGTCACACCCTGAAATTTTTGCATTTTTGAATCCGTGCAGGGCATAAGCCATAGAGCCGCCGATAATACCAAGCCCGATTATTGCGATTTTAAAGTGGTTTTCCTCCATAACAAGATACCTTTACCTTTCAAGTATAAACTATTTTATTTCTTTCCCAAAGTGGATACTCATAGCTCTTAGCTTAGCCATAAGACTTTCGTACTGAGGAAGGTCAAGAGACTGGGCACCATCACAAAGAGCATTTTTGGGGTCATTGTGAACTTCCACAATGATGCCGTCAGCACCTACTGCAAGAGCAGCAAGGGAGAGGGGCTTGACCATCCAGTTTATGCCCGCAGAGTGAGATGGGTCAACCACGACAGGTAGGTGACTCATTTTTTTCACTGCTAGGACAGCACTGAGGTCAAGGGTGTTTCGGGTGTAGGTTTCGAAAGTCCTTATTCCACGCTCGCAAAGAATAACATTGTGGTTTCCGCCTGCCATAATGTATTCAGCTGACATCAGCCATTCTTCAATGGTCGCCGAAAGTCCGCGTTTCAAAAGTATGGGCTTTTGGATTTTGCCAAGCTCTTTAAGAAGGTCGAAGTTCTGCATATTTCTTGCCCCAACCTGAATAATGTCAACGTTTTCATTGAAGGTTTCAACCAGGGATGGACACATTATTTCTGTTACAATGGGGAGATTTGTTTCGCGGCGTGCCTCCTTCAAAAGCTCAAGACCCTCAAGCTCAAGGCCCTGGAAAGAATAAGGAGAGGTGCGGGGCTTGTAGGCGCCACCGCGGAGAAAGGATGCACCGCTTTCCTTTACGCCTTTTGCAACTGTGAGAATTTGTTCTTTTGATTCAACACTGCAGGGGCCTGCCATAACCACAAAGCTTTTGCCGTTACCGATTTTTGTGCCGCCAACTTCTATTACTGTATTGTTGGGGTGAAATTTTCGGTTTGCTTTTTTGAATGGCTCCTGGACACGCATAATGCGTTCAACATCGGGGTCAAGAAGAAGACGGTCGGCATCCAGGGCGTGAGTGTCGCCCACAAGACCCATAACAATGCTGTCTTTTCCTCGGATAAGGTCGATATCAAGACCTTTTTCCTTGAAATCAGCCATCATCATATTCAGCTTTTCTTCTGCTATTGTTGTTTTTGTTACGATTACCATAATTATCAAGACCTTTCTTAATAGATAAATAAAAAAGAGAGCCCGCTGTATAACGAGCTCTCTGATAAAGTTTCAAATTGTGCTAAATGGTGGCAGCACATATCAGCCCATTATACCGTAAATTTTTGGCAAAGTAAAAATAACCGTAGCTAAAATAAAAGCTAAGGCTGATAAAGTAAAAGAAATATTTAACTGTGCAAATAAGATTTTCCGCAAGTTTCATATTCCAAAAGAATCCTTTCACCATTTCCGAATAGTTTAGCACAGTAAATTGATAAAGTCAAGACCTTTTTTAAAATTTTAGTAACTTAAAAGTTTAAAAATTTTTATAATATTTCTTCTATGCCAAAACCTTCCTGATGAGGAATATGGTCAAGGAGCATAGAAAACATAATGAATTCACCCATAAAGTCTGACTTTGCGTGAAGAACAGCAAAGGCTCTGCTTTGCTTTAGTGATATTTCGATTTCTTCTATATTTTTTGTGGATATGGTAAGGGATGCCCAAAGCCGTTTTTTATCCCACGTGTTTTGTATTTGGTCTATATTCTCTATGACCTTATCCCATTGGTCAGCATTTGCGAAACGTATGGTTTCCTGACAAATGGGGCTTATACGGTTGGTAAGATTTATCATTATATAAGAATGTATTCCAATGAATATGCATATTACCAAAAAAATTGTGATTGCCACAATCAAAGCTCTCATTGTCTTTTGTTCTCCTTTTGAGCATCGTTTTTAATAATTACAATTTCACCGGTGCGGTCAGCAGTCATACAAAAAATCTGAGAAGCATTTCGAATTTTTTTTGCTGACAGTTGTTTTGTAAGCCATTCGCGATTGAAGCCAAGCCGACGCAAATTATTGTCATTTATATGTCCGTTGTCAATTAGTACATAACTGATAAAGTTCTGTGAGACAGGTGGGATTTTTAAATCTCTCGGGGTGACGGGGGCGAAATCGGGTTTGGGGATGACGCTTACGTTTCCGTTTGTTTCCATAATTATATAGTCTATTTCCGAAAGTGAGGTTGCCCCTGTGTTTCTCACGGTTTCCATAAGGTCGTTGAGGTTGAAACGCTGGCGAGCCATTTCCTTTTGATTGATTTTTCCTTTTTCATAAAAAACGCTTGGAGTACCAAAAAAGATTTTCCGCAAAGTGAAATTTCTGTATGCGCCAAAGGACAGTGCCAGTTCAAGTACGAGTAGCAAAGCAATGGCGACGAGACTACTGATTATGGGTTGAGATGTGTCCTGGATAGGTAGTGCTGCCACCTCTGAAATGACAATAGTAACTACCAGTTCAGAGGGTTCAAGCTCGCCTATCTGACGTTTTCCCAGCGTCCGGAGAGAAACAATAACGAAGAAATACATTATGATGGTACGAATAAATGTTACGAACAAGCTATCACATCCATTCAAAGCTTTTTTAGAGTATTATTTCCTTAAAATTCTTTGGGTATACAGAGGACTTTCACCAAAACAGATTTTACGCATACAATATTTTAGTGAAAAGTGAAAGGAGTGTATGCTATGCCGGAAGGATATATTGTTGTTCAGGTATACACAGCGGATCAAGCCATACCGCTTCCCGATGCAAACGTAATTGTGTCAAAGCCCGCAGGAAGCGGTGAAGAGGTTGTGAGGATTATGAAGACCAACCGAAGCGGAAAGACGGAAATAATTGCTGTGCCTACATCCCCAGCATCAAATTCACAGACGCCGGATGGGACGGATAGATTTTTCAAATACAATATTCGGGTGGATTATCCGGGTTACAGAACTGTAGAAAATGTGAATGTTCCGGTTTTTGAAGGGCAAACCTCAATACAGCCCGTGGGGATGATACCACTCCCCGACGGAGCGGAAAATGGAAAAGCTGTCACAGTTATTGAGGAAGAACCTTTTGAAAATGAATGAAAAGGCAGGTGATTTTTTGTGGTAGGAAGACCCTATATACCAGAAACGATAACAGTGCATCTGGGAGCGCCTGATTCCAATGCGGAAAATGTGACGGTGAGCTTTTCGGATTATATAAAAAACGTTGCGTCAAGTGAAATCTTTCCCACCTGGCCCGAAAGTGCCCTCCGGGCAAATATTTATGCGCAGATTTCTTATGCACTTAACAGAATTTATACTGAGTGGTATCCCTCACGGGGCTATAATTTTGACATAACAAACTCCACAGCTTTTGACCAGTCGTTTGTGAAAAACCGCGATATTTTTGAAAATATAAGCCAGATAGTTGACGAAATATTTAACGACTATATCAGGCGACAGGGAAACGTGGAACCGCTTTTTGCGGCGTTTTGTGACGGCCGTGAGGTTACCTGTGACGGACTTTCCCAATGGGGCTCGGTGGAGCTTGCAAATCAGGGGCTTGGGCCATATGATATTCTTACATATTATTATGGTGATGATATTGAGCTTGTGCAAGATGCTCCCATACAGAATGTGACCGAAACCTATCCGGGTACACCTCTTAGGGTTGGTTCATCCGGTCAGAGTGTGAGGACAATACAGACACAGCTCAACAGAATCTCAAGGGATTACCCACTTATCCCCAAGATTTCATCTGTTGATGGGGTGTTTGGTGAGGAAACCGAGGATGCAGTGAGAAAGTTTCAGGAAATTTTTAATCTGACTCAGGATGGCATAATAGGAAAAGCCACATGGTACAAAATAAAATCTATTTTTGTGGCGGTGTCAAGGCTCGGGGCACTGAATTCAGAGGGTATAAAGCTTGCGGATGTTTCAAAGAACTTTGTTACTGAAATAAGGCCCGGTGAAAGGGGGAATCCCGTCAGGGTTGTACAGTACTATCTGTCGGTGATTGCGGCATATGACAATGCTGTGCCCGCTGTAAATATTGACGGAATATTTGGCCCTGCTACCGAAAATGCGGTAAGGAGCTTTCAGCAGAGCAGAGGACTTCCTGAGTCTGGTGTGGTGGATGAGGCCACCTGGGACGCACTTAGCAGCAGTTATCTTGGAATTTTAGAGAACTATCCACCTCAGTTTTTGGCAGAGGAGTATTCACCATATCCGGGCACGCCACTTACCTTGGGAACCAGCTCGGATGCAGTAAGGGTTCTCCAAACGCGACTTGATTTCATATCAGGAGTTTATGAAAATATTCCCTCGGTGGAGGTTACCGGATATTTCGGTGAGCAGACACAAAATGCAGTGGATGCTTTTGCGGAAGATGTGGGAGTGCCCCCAAAAGGATTTGTTGGGCCTGTGCTTTGGGATTTGATTGAGGACACATACTTCAATCTGAAAAACGGTGATCTGAAAACTCCTGGTCAATATCCGGGATATACGGTTCAAGGTTAGAAGGAGGAATTTGAATGGAAAATAAAATTTATTTTTCATACCGTGACAATCCAAAAAACATTCGGGAAATCCAGACATATCTGAGGTTTATATCAAGGTACATAAGGGATGTTCCTAATGTAAATCCAGACGGAATATATGGGCCCGAAACAGAGAAAGCGGTCAGTGCTTTTCAAAAGAGATTTGGACTTCCCTCGACTGGAAAGGTGGATTTTGAGACCTGGACAAATATCGTTGAGGTTTATGACGATTTGGTGCTAGGAAGAAAAACTCTGAGACCCGTTTATGTATATCCTGTGGGTCTTCCTAATTTCAAAGAGGGGGATGAGTTTGAGGAAGTTTATGTTCTTCAGGTGATGCTGAGTCGGCTTGCAAAAATTTTCGGTAACATTCATCCTGTGAAAATTACGGGAAACTTTGACAGTGATACAAAAAAAGCGGTTGAGGATTTAGAAAGATATTACAACAGAGAAACAAAGGGAATGGTTGACAGAGAGCTGTGGAATATTCTTGCTGATGTTTATAGCGGATTTACTTTCAATGATTGAGTTGACTTTCTGATTTATTTTTGATAGAATATCAAAGAAAAAATCACCTTGGGACAGATGCTCCCGAGGTGATTTGAATAAATAATTGTCACATTTACGGAACGGAGAAAATCTTATGAGAATGCGAAGAAAAAAACACCGCGAAGAACGTATGGAAAACTGTTCTTCGCTTATGATAAGAGATATAATGGAGCATAAAAATGATATAAATGCTGTGTTTCAAAATGACAGACCCTTGCATATTGAAATAGGTTGCGGCAAGGGTGGATTTATACTGGAGACCGCAAAGAGAAATCCTGATATAAATTATCTTGCTTTTGAAAAAAATCTTGATGTTTTGGTTCTCGCCATGGAAAAGGTTAAGGAAGCGGGGCTTTCCAATGTTAAGTTTGTTCCAGGGAATGCGGAGATTTTGGGCGAAATGGATACCGCTACAAAGGCGGAAAGACTTTACATAAATTTCTGTGATCCATGGAGCAAAGAGGGTTATAAAAAACGCAGGCTGACACACGAAAGGTACCTTTCTATCTATGAAAGATTGCTCTGTGAAACCGGGGAAATTCATTTCAAAACTGACAACCGCGGACTTTTTGAGTTTTCGCTCAATTCTTTCGCAGAATTTGGTCTTAAATTAAAAAACATTACCCTCGATTTGCATAACAGCAAATTTGAAGGTAATGTTATGACCGAATATGAAAAGCTTTTTTCAGAAAAAGGACAGCCTATATACAGATGCGAGGCTACATTTCCTTCGACTCGGTAAGGGGAATATAAAACAAAACGCCAGCCGTTATAGCGTGTGAAACAAGCACAGAAATAAAGGCATACTCAGAGTTCAACATAGGCTCCAAAAAACGTGTATGCTGAAAAAGCCATCTGAAGATAAAGCTTACCTTAAGACCACCAAAAACTGCTGAGTTGTTGATGTACAGAAGTACTGAAATCAGTGCATAAACGAAAAATGAAACAGCGGCAGGGACAGCATATTCTGCCAAGGAGAATGTTTTTTTATAAAAGTTAGTCCAGTTGCGGCGGTAAAGGAAAAGGAAAAGCAAAAAAGCCGCGAAATTGAGAACAAAACAAACGTAACGGTAAATAACAACATTTTCACGGAAAATCATAATAGAAAAAATTACGGAACAAAGAATGGACAGGCATAGCGTCTTGATTGTTTCAATCACAGAACTTGCGAAAATATACAAGATTATCATCCTTTCTTTATGGCATATCAAGCATTTTCAAATATTTTAACATATGTTCCCGAAATATTCAAGTAAAAAGTTGAAATATTTTGGAGTTTTAGAATAAAAAAGTACTTGACAAAGGGAATTTTGTGTGATATACTCGCAAGGTAAAGCAGAAGGTCCGCTTCTCCCCTCAGCTTTTGGCAAAAGGGTATTGAATTTGTTTTTGAGTGCGGAGTTTTGTGCTTTCCGCACTTTTTTGTTTTTAAGGAGTGCAAACTATTTTGGAGGTGTTTAGGTATAGCTAAGCAGGAATTGATGATTAACGAGGAAATCCGTGACAAAGAAGTTCGTCTTATTGGCCCTGACGGTGCTCAGCTTGGTGTTGTTTCAAGCAAGGAGGCACTCTCTATGGCTGATGAGCACAACCTTGACCTTGTCAAGATTGCACCTCAGGCAAAGCCGCCTGTGTGCAGAATTATGGATTACGGAAAGTACAAGTTTGAACTTGCCAAAAGAGAAAAGGAACAAAGAAAGAACCAGAAGGTCATTGACATCAAAGAGGTTCGTCTTAGCCCCAATATCGATGAGCATGATTTTCAGACAAAGGTTAATCAGGGAATTAAGTTTTTAAAGTCCGGTGACAAGGTGAAAGTTTCGGTGCGTTTCCGTGGCCGTGAAATTACTCACAGTGCAAGCGGAAAGGAATTGCTTCTCAGAGTTAAGGACGCAATGGCTGAAGTTGGCGTTGTTGAAAAGGACATTAAACTTGAGGGAAGAAGCATGGCTATGTTTGTATCACCCAAGAAAGCATAAGATTTTGCCTTGGATAGGACAAAAGCTTTAAAAAGTTATTTATGGAAGGAGTATGAAAAATGCCTAAAATCAAGACACACAAAGGCGCAGCAAAACGTTTCGGCGTTACAAAGAACGGAAAAATCAAAAGAGGTAAGGCTTACAGAAGCCACATCCTCAACAAGAAGTCAACAAAGAGAAAAAGAAAGCTCAGAAAGGGCGGCTATCTTGCAACAGCAAATGCTGCTACAATCAAGAGCATGATGCCTTACAAATAAGAAGGTAAATTTACGAAAGATTTTCGGTCCGATTCTGGACAAATTGAATTGCGGCCCAGGCTCGCAAAAAACACATTAAGATATGAAAGGAGTCTTTAGACATGGCAAGAGTTAAAGGTGCTATGCACACAAGAAAAAGACGTAAGAAAATATTAAAATTAGCTAAAGGTTACAGAGGAGCGAAGAGCAAGCTTTTCAAGACAGCCAATCAGGCAGTTATGAAATCACTTACTTATGCTTATCGTGACAGAAAACAAAAGAAGAGAAACTTCAGACAGCTCTGGATTGCTCGTATCAATGCGGCAGCTCGTGCTAACGGTATCAGTTACAGCAAGTTTATGAACGGCCTTAAGAATAATGGTATCGAAATAAACAGAAAGATGCTTGCTGAAATCGCGGTTTCAGACCCTGCTGCATTTGCAAAACTCGTTGAAAAGGTTAAATAAATTTTGCATCAGAAAAGTTATACCGCATAAGGTATAACTTTTTCCTGCAATAAGGGGAATTAAAAGTTTAATCAGGAATTTATATGTTAGGGGATGCGATTTATGGGAGAAGAACAACTTTATAATCCTGTGGAAGGGATAAATCAGATGATTGCGGACATCGAGAGCGTTGTGACGCCTTTGGTCTTTAAATTTCATCCGCTCCTTAGAATTTTGAGTATACTGAACATTTATTTGGTTGTTATCTGTTTTGTATCTACTTTGTTATATTTGGTTTTTAAAAGAAAGCACCGTATAGGAGGCAAACTTAAAAGACCTGCAAATTATTTTATGGCTGGATTCTTTCTGCTTCTTTATATTTTGCTCACTGAAACACCAATCAGACTTGGGCCCGACATAAGCCTGAATTTTGGTCTTGTGGTTATGCCTATGGCAGCAAAAGTGTTTGGGCCGCTTCTTGGTGGTGCATTTGGCATTATTCAGTATGGTGCGTCTTTTGCTATGCATTCAGGAGAGGCTTTCAGCATAAGCTCTGTTTTGGTTGCGGGTCTCAGTGGTATGATTTACGGAAGATTTCTTTATGCAAGACATACAACATATCTCAGATGTTTGTGGGCGAAGCTTTTGGTAAATGTTGTATGCAATATTTTCCTTGTACCCATGGTTAATACGTCTATGATGACTTCAGAACTGGCAGATGGAATCACGCAAAGCATAGTTTCAAACGTATTGCTTGCACCTCTTCAGGCACTTATTATTTATGCCGCAATTACTATTATGAAGAAAGCTCGTGAAGCTCTCAGTGAGGTTTCATGGGGCATTGCTAAAAAAGATGTTTAAAATAACAGGAAAAGATAATAAGACCTTAAAACTTATAAAGTCTTTAAAAAAGAAAAGTAACCGCACAGAACAAGGTTTGTTTGTGGCGGAGGGAAAACGCCTCGTCTGCGAGGCACTGCGTTATGCCGGTGAAAGAGTCAGAATGGTGGTTGTTACCGAAGAATTTTCGGAGAGAGAAGCTGACTTTGTTCAAAAGGCAAATGATGTTTGTCAGAATATGTTTGTTGTGACAAACAGTGCCTTTGATGAAATTTCGGACACTGATACTCCTCAGGGAATTCTGGCAGTTGTTGAAATGACTGAAAAAGTAGTACCTGATTTAGAGAATGCAAAAAGCATTGTTGTTTTGGATGGGATCTCTGAGCCTGGAAATATGGGAACAGTTATAAGAACAGCCGAAGCGTTGGGCTTTGATGGCTTATATATTATGAGAGGCTCTGCGGATATTTTCGGACATAAAACGGTTCGTGCTACCATGGGTTCTGTTTTCAGGATGAGTTTCAAAACCGATTGTACTATCCAGGATATAAAAGAACTTAAAAATATGGGTTTCACAGTGATTTCCACCACGCCTTCAGGGGACACGGCGCTTGAAAAGATGGATGTTCCAAAGAAAACAGCTGTGGTGATTGGAAATGAGGCACATGGCGTCAGCGGAGATGTTTTGACGGCCTCTGATTTGAATGTCAGAATTTCTATGGATGGACTTGCTGAGTCGCTTAATGCGGCAGTTGCCGCAGGAATTACTATGCACTGGATAAAAAATTTTTCAAGGGAAAACTGAAAGTGTAAATAGCATAACGCAAGGAAAGAAAAAGTATGAATGTTTTATATGAATTATGGCTTCAGAGTATTTGCGGTTTTGAGCCGGAAATGGTTGAAAAGGCAGCTTTTTTGTTTGAAGGAAAGAAGAACAGGTTTTCTTCACCTGAAATGGAAGAACAGCGGCTTCGTAGAAACGGGGTCCCTAAAGAAATATCAAAACGTGTATCAGAGGAAAAGTATCTGGAGCTTGCAAAAAATGTTGAGGAATACTGCAACCAAAATGGGATAAGGATTATAACTCAAGAGTCGGATGAATATCCCCAGCTTCTCAAACATATAAACACACCACCCCGAATATTATTTGCAAAAGGAGAAAAACTGAGCTT
Organism: Clostridia bacterium; assembly: GCA_017620615.1. GTDB lineage: Bacteria > Bacillota > Clostridia > Monoglobales > Monoglobaceae > SIG440. Next base: position 62,406 of record JAGAUW010000012.1, read on the forward strand.
AAGCTCAAGGGTTTCCGTTTCGGTTGTAGGGTCGAGAAAGCCTACGCCTCAGGGCAAAAGCGTTGCAAGGCAAATTGGATATGATTTGGCAGAAAACGGGGTTGCGGTTATCAGCGGTATGGCTGAGGGCATAGATGCAGAGGCCCACAAAGGCGCGCTTGAGGGTGGCGGAAAGACGGTCGCTGTTCTTGCGGGCAGCGTGGATGTCATTTATCCCAAAAGCAACGAGAAATTATATTATGAAATTATGAAAAACGGCACTGTGATTTCTGAACGTCCTCCTGGGACTGCGGTTAAGCCCTATTTTTATCAGCAACGTAACAGGATTGTTGTTGGACTGTCTCAAGGGACGGTTGTGGTAGAGGGAAAGGCAAAAAGTGGAACGTCAATTACCGCACGTCTTGCTCTTGAAAACAACCGCGATGTCTTTGCGGTTCCCGGTAGCCTTCTTAATTGGCAGTCAGAACTGCCAAATATTTTGGCAGGGGATGGAGCCATAATTGTTGATAAAATCAGCAGGGTAAGTGAATATTATAAAGAAATGCGACCTGAACTTTTTGAGGAAAAACGTGTTGAGAAAAGATCTGAAAAGGTATTAGGCTTATCGGCAGAGGATGAAAAAATTTTGGAATTTATCGTCCGAAACGGTGGGATGTCAGGCAGTGAAGAAATGCTTGAGGAACTTGGATTTGCACCAAATGTACTTAGCAGCAGGCTCACAATACTTTGTATAAGAGGAATTCTCAGGCAGGAAAGTGGAAATCGGTATGTGTTGTTAAAGTATTGAATAAAGCGGAGGTAAAGATGGCGAAAACAGTTGAAAAAACAACGAAAGTCAAGAAAAAAAACCTTGTCATCGTTGAGTCACCTGCAAAGGCTAAAACAATAAAGAAGTATCTGGGAACTGGCTATGAAGTAGTGGCATCAATGGGGCACCTCAGGGACCTTCCCAAAAGTCAGCTGGGAATTGACCTCAGTGATAATTTCAAGCCCAAATATATTACCATACGCGGCAAGGGCGATTTGATTTCAAAGCTCAAAAAGGATGCAAAAAATTCTGCTAAAGTTTTTCTTGCAACCGACCCTGACCATGAAGGTGAAGCAATTTCGTGGCATCTTGCAAATCTTCTGGACATAAATGCAGAGGATGAATGCCGCATTACATTTAACGAAATAACAAAAAATGCAGTGAAAGACGCTGTCAAAAATCCACGGAAAATAGATGAAAATTTGGTTGACGCACAGCAGGCAAGACGAGTTCTTGACAGAATTGTGGGTTACCAACTCAGCCCGCTTCTTTGGAAAAAAGTGAAAAAAGGTCTTAGTGCGGGCAGAGTTCAGTCTGTTGCGACAAAGCTCATTGTGGACCGTGAACGTGAGATAAATGCATTTTCTGAGGAAGAATACTGGACTATTGACGTGAAACTTACCGACCAGAAAGGAAAGAAACCCTTTGTGGCAAAGTTTTACGGCAAAAATGCAAAAACAAAAATGAAGCTTTCTGATGAAAGCACTGCAAGTGAGGTTGCTCAAAAACTGAAAGAGTCCGATTATACGGTGGACAAGGTGGTAAAGTCTGAGAAAAAGAGATATTCTGCTCCACCTTTTACCACAAGTACGCTCCAACAGGAAGCAGCCAGAAAGCTTAACTTCACAACGAAGAGGACTATGGCGACTGCGCAGCAGCTTTATGAAGGAATTACCCTCAAAAGCGGCGGCAGTGTCGGTCTTATCACATATATGAGAACGGACTCTCTCAGGATTTCTCTTGAGGCACAAAGCGAATGCCGAAAATATATAGGTGAAAAATTTGGGGCAAGTTATGTTCCTTCAAAACCAAAGTTTTATCGTTCCAAAAAGACTGCTCAGGATGCTCATGAAGCAATAAGACCTACGTCAATGCTCTATGACCCTGAAAAAATAAAGGACTCACTGAAAACTGATCAGTATAAGCTTTACAAACTTATATGGAACAGATTTCTTGCAAGCCAGATGGTCGACGCCGTTGTTGATACGGTTCAGGCAGATATCAAGGGCAAGGATTTTGTGCTCAAGGCAAGCGGTTCGGATGTTAAATTTGACGGCTTTATGGCGGTTTATGTTGAGGGAAAAGACTTCGTCGAAGAAAAGGAAGGAAAGATTCCTCCAATTCAGGAGGGGGATGTTCTTCTTGTGAAAGACGTTGATCCCAAACAGCATTTTACTCAGCCGCCCGCAAGATATACAGAAGCATCTCTTGTTAAGAAAATGGAGGAAGACGGCATAGGCAGACCAAGTACCTATGCGCCCACCATTACCACAATAACAAGCCGTGGCTATGTAGCAAGAGAGGGCAAGGCACTTTATCCCACAGAATTGGGAACCCTTGTTACAGGGCTGATGGAAGAATATTTTCAGGATATTGTGGATGTTGAGTTTACTGCCAATATGGAAGAAAAGCTTGACGGCGTTGAGGACGGAAAAACACAGTGGAGAGAAGTGATTGGTGAGTTTTACACACCGTTTTCCAAAACCCTTGAAAATGCTGAAACCGAAATCGGCAAGATTGAAGTGAAAGACGAGGTTTCGGACATTCCTTGCGAAAAATGCGGACGGATGATGGTGTATAAGCAAGGTAGGTTTGGAAAGTTCCTGGCTTGCCCGGGATATCCGGAGTGTAAAAATACCAAGTCCATTGTGGAAGAGATAACTGCAAAGTGCCCCAAATGTGGCGGCAGTGTTCAGGTCAAGAAATCCAAAAAGGGTGCGACATATTATACCTGCGAGAAAGGGACAGACTGCTTGCTCTCCTGGGATGAACCAACTTCAATGTCTTGTCCCAAATGCGGCGGAACACTTATGAAACGGCGAGCTTTTAAGGGCAGAGGACCAATAAGGTATGTTTGCTTCAATGAAAACTGTGATTATACCGAAACTCCATCAAGAACCAAAAAGAAATAAATTATGAGACCTCAGGTGGTTTGCCTGGGGTCTGTTTTTTATGGTTGAGCGATGTTAAAATTTGAAGACAGCTGAAAAATAAGCAATAAAGATATGAATTTTTTGTAAAAAACCAACAAAAATCTTGCAATTTGTAAAAAAAAGATGTATAATACAAAGTGAATGTGTGTAATCAGTTGTGATTTATATTTACAAACGAAACATAACGGAGGTATGGAAATGCAAAACAGAATATTTCAGAGTGCCTGCAATCAGCTCAGAAAGGATGTTCAAAGGAAACTGGGCGTTATGGATGAAAGCGGTCTTGTTATTGCTTGCAGTGATGAAAAGCTCACAGGTCATCAGAATGAAACGGTGGCGGTTTATTTTGAGACGAATAATGAAGATTTTGTAAGCGGAGGCTATACATTCCGTAAAATTGAGACCTGCAACAAAAATGTCTATATAGTATTTTGTGAGGGTAATGACGAGGTTGCAAGTGGTTTTGTGTCATTTTTGGGTGCACACTTTTTGACCATAAAGCAATATTATGACGAAAAGTACGACCGGGAAAGCTTTATGAAGAATGTTATTCTTGACAATGTTCTTCCCAGCGACGTTTTATACAGAAGCCGTGAACTCAAGCTTCCCATTGAGGCAGAGCGTGTGGTATTTCTTGTGAGAGCGCACAAAAGTGCAGAGAATGCACCAATCGATGTTCTTCACAGCATTTTTCCTGACAAGACAAAGGATTTTGTTATCCGCATAGATGACCGTGATGCAGCTATTGTCAAAGAGGTCAAAGCTGACACAACAATGAAAGAAATTGTGAAGATGGTTCAGGAAATGCACGACACAATAAATTCCGAAGCTATGGTGAAAGTTTCGATTGGTATTTCCACAGTGGTTGAAACCGTTCAGGATTTGGCAAGAGCATACCGTGAGGCAAGAATTGCCCTTGAAGTAGGAAAGGTGTTTGATACCGAAAAGAATATAATCAGCTATGATAATCTTGGTATAGGAAGACTTATTTATCAGCTTCCCACTACACTTTGCGAGTTGTTTTTGAACGAGGTTTTCAAAAAAGAATCTATTTCAGTGCTGGACAGTGAAACAATTTACACAATCCAGAAATTCTTTGAAAACAACCTCAATGTGTCAGAGACTTCAAGAAAGCTTTTTGTTCACAGAAACACTCTTGTTTACAGACTTGACAAAATCAAAAAGCTCACTGGGCTTGACCTTCGTGAGTTTGATGACGCGATAATCTTCAAGGTGGCTATGATGGTAAACAAATATCTCACATCAGAGCCTACAAGACTGTAAATTCTTATATTCCGACCGAAATTTCGGGCAGAAAGGTAACAGAAGATTATGATTGAATTTAAAAATGTTTCCAAAACTTATGAGGATACCGGAGTAAAGGCACTGAGCGATGTTTCTTTTTCAATTGAAAAGGGCGAGTTTGTGTTTCTGGTAGGACGTTCGGGTGCGGGAAAGTCTACACTCAGTAAGCTTATCATAAAGGAAGAATCTCCTGATGAGGGCGAAATCTTTGTGGACAAGTTTGAACTTAATACTCTTGCGAAAAAAGAGATTCCTTATCTCAGACGAAGTGTAGGGATGATGTTTCAGGATTTTCGTCTGCTCCCCAACAAAACGGTATATGAAAACGTTGCCTTTGCCATGCAGGTTATTGGGGCATCAAGGGGCGAGATAAGAAGAAACGTTCCAAATGTTTTGAATCTTGTGGGACTTGGACACAAGGCAAGGATGCTTCCCTCACAGCTTTCTGGCGGTGAGCAACAAAGAGTTTCGCTGGCTCGTGCATTGGTGAACAAACCACCGGTTATTATTGCCGATGAGCCTACTGCAAACCTCGACCCTGACACATCTGTTCAGATTATGGAGCTTTTGGCGGAGGTAAATCAAAGGGGTACGACAATGATTGTCACCACTCACGCCAAAGATTTTGTTGATACCATGCACAAGCGTGTTCTGGAATTCAGGGATGGTGTTTTAATCCGAGACGAAAAAGAAGGGGCTTACTGATATGATATTTAGGAATGTGAAATATTTCTTTGTTCAGGGTGTCAAGGGACTTGTTTCAAACAGCCTTATGACCCTTGCTTCCATTGGTATTGTGATTGCGAGCCTTGTGTTGTTTGGCTTTTTTCTGCTTTTCGGTATGAATCTCAATGCTGTTGGCGAACAAATAAAAGAGCAGTGCGAAATAAACGTTTATATGCCCAACGAAATGAGTCGTGACGGTGTTCGTGAAATAGGCAGTGCACTTAGCGAAATTGAATATGTGAAAGAGGCTCAGCTTTATACCAAGGAAGAACGTCTTCAAAATTACAGAGAGGGCGTTTATCAGGAGAGAGCTGAGGTTATTGATACTCTGGAGGAAGATAATCCTCTCCGTGATGCTTATATCCTTGTGCTTGAGGATGTGACAAAGGCAAATGAGGTTGCTGCGGCTGCTGCAAAGGTTGAGGGGGTTCAGGAGGTTGTCAACCGCCAAGACCTTATACAGCAGATTTTGTCCATAACCAATACGGTGAAGCACGTAAGCGTGTGGCTGCTTTTGATTTTGGCATTCATTTCGGTGTTTATTATTTCAAACACCATAAAGCTTGGAATGTTCTCACGCCGCAAGGAAATCAATATTATGAAATTTGTGGGTGCTACAAATTGGTTCATCCGCTGGCCCTTTATTATTGAGGGTATGCTTATTGGTGCTGTGGGAGCCGTGTGTGCATTCTTCATAGTTATGCTTGGTTATGGCTCGGTGCTCCCAACTGTTCAGGAGTTTATGGGAAATATTGAGCTTCTGGCATCAGCAGAGGTTATAAAGATTGTTATTGCGCTGTTCCTTGTGATGGGAATGGGCATTGGTATGACAGGAAGTGGCTTGTCAATAAGAAAGCATTTACACGTTTAAGTCAGGAGGGTTTGTTTTGAGCAGAAAAACAGTTAAGTGGGTTTCAGTCGTTATTGCTTTGGTGTTTATCTTTGGAATCGTAGGGTCTTTAGCTGTTGAATTTGTGTATGCAGATACAGCACAGCAAAAGATAAATCAGGCTCAGGAAAAAAAGAACAAGGCTCAGCAGAGCCTCAATTCAAACCAGACAAAACGTGCAAAGACCCTTGCGGAGATGGAAAAGCTTGAAAAAGAAACCGGAGATATTCAGGTTCAGATAGATGCGATTGATAAAAAGATAGCCGAAACTGATAAAGAACTTCAAGTTCAGCAGGAAAAACTGGACATTGCTACAAAACGAGCAGAAGAAAAATATAACATTTTCAAAGAACGTTTTCGTGTTATGTGCGAGCAGGGTGATGTAAGCTTTATAGAGATGCTCCTTTCCGCAAAAAGCTTCAGTGATTTCGTTGACAAAACCGAAATTGTGAAAGAAATTTCTCAGTATGACAAGGTTATATTTGACCAGATGGAAGCGGTCCGTGCAGAAATCGAAGCTTCAAGAGATGAAATAGCAAACCTCAAGAAAAGCCAGGAAGAGTCAAAGAGCAATCTTGATTCACAAAAGGCTGCACTTGTGAAAAAACAACAGGAACAAAAGGCATATATGCAGGAGCTTGAAAAGGACGCTGCTACGTATCAGAAGATTATTGATGAAGCAGATGCTGCAATGGAAAGCTTGAGACGTCAGATTTCAGGATCCCTCAGTTCATCAGGCTCGGGTGCTAAATATGTGGGCGGCGAATTTGCATGGCCTACACCAAGTTGTCATTACATAACCTCACATTTTTCACCAAGAAGAAAAAATCCGGTAAGTGGTATATATAAGCGTCATACCGGCACAGATATAGGTGCAGCATACGGTGCGGCTATTGTGGCGGCAAATTCCGGCACAATTACCCTTGCCGGTTGGAACTCAGGATATGGCAACTGTGTCATTATTGACCACGGCGGCGGCAGAGCAACACTTTATGCTCATATGAGTTCATACAGTGTTTCAACAGGTCAGAGAGTTCAAAGAGGTCAGCAGATAGGAAAGGTCGGCTCTACAGGAAACTCAACAGGTCCGCATCTTCATTTTGAAGTTTTGATAAACGGAAATGCAGTTGACCCAATGCAATATTTTTAAGTTTAGTTCATAAAATATCCTTGTTTGCATAGGATATGGTATAGGCTCATCCCTTCATTTGATGAAGGGATGAACATTTTTGTAAGAAATATGCCTGAAAGGTAAGAAGGAAATGTATATAAAAAAATCAGTTCTGGTTGTGTGTTCGATTGTGCTTGTTGTTGCGGTGGCAATTGGAACAGTAATGTTGGTTAATCCATTTGGGGTTTTGAATTTTGAAGATTTTTTGAAATTCAGGGTGGGTGTTGCGGCACTTGACAGGTTTTATTATGAGAAAATAGAGCCCGAAAAACTGGTTGATGGAGCACTTCTGGGCGCAACATACAGCACCGAAGATCCATATACAGTATACATGACAAAGGATGAGGCAGAGAGCTTTATGGAGAGTGTTGAATCTGATGATTACAGCGGTGTGGGTCTTTATATAACTCCAAGTGAAGATGGTCAGGGTATCACTGTTATATCAGCACTTGCAAATTCTCCGGCGGAAGAAATGGGCATTGTATCAGGAGATAAAATTCTTGAGGTAGACGGGGAGTCGGTTAACGGCAAAAATCTTCAGCAGGTGGCAAATGAAATGAAAGGCGCCGAGGGGACAAAAGTGACCTTGAAAATACTCAAAAAGTCTACCGGAAAAACGGCAGACATTGTTTTGAAACGTGCCCAGATAAAACGCGAAACCGTTACATCAAAAATGCTTGACGACAAAAATGCATATATCCAGATAACACAGTTTGGGGTAAATACAGCGCATGAGTTTATTGAACATTTCAACACCCTTGTGGGAGATGGAATGAAACGTTTGGTTGTTGACCTTCGGAACAATCCTGGCGGGTATATGGAAATAGCGGTGGAAATAGCGGATGCCTTTATTGACGAAGGTGAAATCGTTTATACTATGGACAAAAACGGCACAAAGAACTCTCATCTGGCAAAGAAAGGAAAGACTGAACTTCCCATAGTTATTCTTATAAATGAGGGAAGTGCCAGTGCCAGTGAAATTCTGGTTGGAGCACTCTGTGACCACAATCTTGCAAAGACGGTGGGTGAAAAAACTTTTGGCAAGGGTGTGACGCAAATACCCTATGAACTCTGGGACGGCAGTGTTATAAAGATAACAAACTCAAGATACTATACACCAAAGGGTGTGTGCATTGACCATGAGGGTATTGTTCCTGATTTTGAGGTAAAAATGAGTGAAGAAGAATATTTGAATATATCGGAGTCAAACCTTTCAAACGACAGGCAACTGAAAAAAGCAGTGGAGATTTTGAATAGCAAGTAGTTTTTTAAGCGGAGAGATTTTCAAAATGGTGAGAATAGGTATTTTGGACCTACGCCGGAAAAAATGCCCATTGTGGTTTTGGAGAAGGTATCAGAAAGAATTCATTATTTCTCATGAAAATCCTTTTGAGGTGGTGGGAATAAGGATTCCGTGCAGCCAAGGGCAATTTGAAAAACTTAAGCCCAAAACTCAAAAAAAACTTGTGGAAAAAGCAAAGAAAAAGCTTATTAAAGAGAATGTATCAGAAATTATTTTCTCAAAGACGCTGAAAAAATATTGTGCATTTGACGAAGTGATTGAGGAAAAAAGAAAACAGATTTTTTTGTCTATGATTCCGGAATGCATACGGATTTTAACGGGAAAATATGGAATAAAACTTCCCGTTGATGAAATTTGTATAAAGAATGAACGGATGGACAGAATAAATGGGTATTTCTTAGACGAAATTTGTTATGATGCCGCGAGAATAAGAATATGCACCGAAAACACAGAAAAGGCAAAAAGCATTTGTGAGAGGTTTTATGATGACACCGGACTCCCGGTGCGGGTTACGAAAAATCCCGAAACTGTGGATGCAGATATTTTCATAGATGCCGATATTATGCGGCTTTGCATAGGGACAGACATCCTGATTGACGGAAACAAATTTGAGATGTCGTTGGGCGATTACGTCGTTGATTGTCTGGATGTTGCTCTGTGTGTTAAAAATGTAGATTTCAGAAAGAGAATTTTGTCATATTTTTCGGTCAAAAAAAGTTGACTTTATACCAATGATGATATATAATATATAAATTGTGTGAACAAAATGATGCGTTAGAGCGCTTTATCCGCCCACGGTAAGGCAAGACAAATTATTATGTGGGCAGGAAGGCAAGAAATAAAATGGATAACAAACAGATTATGCTTACCGATGAAGGACTTTTGAAACTTGAGCAGGAGCTTGAAAACCTCAAGACCAAAAAGCGCCAGGAAGTGGCTGAAAAAATAAAGGTAGCCCGTGGCTTTGGCGATTTGTCAGAAAATTCTGAATATGATGCCGCCAAAGAAGAACAGGCTCAGGTTGAGGCAAGAATTGTTCAGCTCGAAAATATGCTCAAAAACGCAAAGGTTATCGACAACGATGAAATTGACCTCAACGTTGTCAGCATAGGAACACGTGTAACAGTTTTTGACGAAGAATTTGAAGAAGAAATTGAATACAGCATTGTGGGCTCAACCGAGGCTGACCCTGATGCATTCAAAATTTCGGATGAGTCACCTGTGGGCAGAGCTCTTATCGGCAAGAAAATTGATGACATTGTGGATGTTGAGACTCCGGGTGGGGTTATTAAATTCAAGATCTTAAGCATAAACAAATAGATAGGAGAATTAACGTGAACGAAAACAACAGACAAAATGAGCAGGTACAGGATATTGGTCAGCTTATGAAGGTAAGACGTGAAAAGCTTGCAGAACTTCAGGAAATGGGCGAAGATCCTTTTGAGGTCACAACCTATGACAGAAATGCATATACAGCAGATATCATTGAAAAGTTTGAAGAATATGAAGGAAAGAATGTAAGCATCGCAGGACGTCTTATGTCAAAGCGCGTTATGGGAAAGGCTTCCTTCTTTGATCTCAGAGACATAAATGGAAAGGTTCAGCTTTATGTTACCCGTGACGATATGGGTGAAGAGGCTTACAGAAAATTCAAAAGACTTGATATTGGTGACATCGTGGGTGTTAAGGGTGAAGTTTTCAGAACTCAGAAAGGTGAAATTTCTGTGAGAACAAATGAATATGTTCTTCTCAGCAAATCTCTCCAGCCCCTGCCCGAAAAATTCCATGGAATGACAAATACTGACCTGAGATACAGACAGCGTTATATTGATATTATTATGAACGAGGACGTGAAAGACACCTTTATCAAACGTTCAAAGATTATATCAACAATCCGCAAATATTTGGATGCGCAAGGCTTTCTTGAAGTTGAAACACCAATGCTGGTGGCGAATGCGGGTGGCGCTGCTGCACGTCCTTTTGAAACACACTTCAATGCTCTTGACGAGGATTTCAAACTGAGAATTTCTCTCGAACTTTACTTAAAGCGACTGATTGTCGGCGGACTTGAAAAGGTTTATGAAATCGGCAGAGTTTTCCGCAATGAGGGCCTTGACACAAGACATAATCCGGAGTTTACACTTATGGAACTCTATCAGGCATACACAGACTATTACGGCATGATGGATTTGACAGAGAATCTGTTTCGCCATGTTGCGAATGAAGTTCTCGGCACTACAAAGATTTCTTATAACGGCGTTGAAATGGATCTTGGCAAGCCTTTTGAAAGAATAACTATGGTTGAAGCAGTTAAGAAATATTCAGGCGTTGACTTTGACCTTATCAAAGATGCAGATGAGGCAAAGAAAGTTGCGGACGAGCATCATGTTGAATATGAGAAGCACCACAAGAAGGGTGACATTCTGAATCTGTTCTTTGAAGAGTTTGTTGAAGAACACCTGATTCAGCCAACATTTGTTATGGACCATCCCATTGAAATTTCTCCTCTCACAAAGAAAAAGCCGGGCAATCCCGATTATGTTGAGAGATTTGAGTTCTTTATGAACGGATGGGAAATGGCAAACGCTTATTCCGAGCTTAATGACCCCATTGACCAGAGAGAGCGTTTCAAGGCGCAGGAAGAACTTCTGGCTCTGGGCGACAGTGAAGCAAACACCACCGATGAGGATTTCATGAAGGCACTGGAAATCGGTATGCCCCCAACGGGAGGAATCGGTTACGGCATCGACAGAATGACAATGCTATTGACAGATTCAGCAGCAATCCGTGACGTTTTGCTCTTCCCCACAATGAAGCCGTTGGATAAGTAAACCGCATAAAATCAAGGTTTTCGAGGTGTTGGTGACACCATTTGACACCTTTTTGACACCATTTTATGCAGGATTATATGCAGAAAAAAGCACCTAACATTTAAAAATTTGGTTGTATCAATTTGATTTAAAAATCATTTTGATTCAGCCTTTTTTATTGCCGTAATCTCTGTTAACGTTGACATTTTTATTTAAGCGCGGTATGATGAGACCCCAATATTTATAAAAAAGGACGTGATTATATGAGTGTAAAAGAAATGCTGTGGTGTGAAGTGAAGGAAAATAGCACACCGACATTAAACTTTGAGTATCAACGCACAAAGGCAAGACTGGATGATGGCGTTACTGCACTTATGGAGGGGTTAACTTCTGCACAGCGGGTTATGTTAGACCAGACCATCCTGCAACCAATAGACAGCCTTCTTGAACTTCAACAGATGTTGACTTTTGATGCGACCTTTTCAGTACTTAACAGGTCGTGGCGTGAGTTACTGTTGGGTGAAAGATTTGAACCCGAAGATTTTGAGGTGTGAGTATGTTTGATTTTGATGAATACGAAAATTTGGACGATTACACCTTTACCTATCCCACACTTGAAGTTCTACAACACACTTATCATAAAGGACTGAAACAGAAAGATAAATCCTTGCCTACCTGCTGCTTTCAAGACTTTATAATACGACATACAAAATTCCGAATTCAACATGGGTATAGGCGTTACAGAGAATTCGAGCCAGAATGGGAAACCCTATATATGCTTATATCTGAAATCAAGAAAGATTATAAAGGGAAATCCGATACTGTTTCTCTGGAAAAAGCCGTAATCCTTTTCGACCAAGCACTCCTTCTTTTTCACGAAGGCAACCCCTTACCATCCTATCTAATTACATAACTCTAACAATTTAACGCCCGGTAGCGTACGCTACTGGGCGTTATCCGTTTTTATGGAAAAAATATTCGGACAGTGAAGGGGAACATTGAGGGCACATGCTGATTTTTGACACATCTACTTTTATATTAAGAGACAGTAAAAAATTACTGATTTTATTTAGATTGTGGGGTTTTGTGATGACTAATGATATGAAAAATTCTCATTTGAAATTAAGAATACCTGCTGATAAAAAAGAACAAATCAGACAATGCGCTTATTCAAAAGGTTTGTCAATGAGTTCTTTCATCAGGTATGTTTTAAGTGAGTACATTAATGAATTTGCAGTTCAGGATGATAAGACTAATTATAATATTGGGGGAATTAGAAATGAAAGATGAGTTAGTTAAAGTAGGTTCTTTAGAAGATTGTACTGAATATTCAGTTTGTCAGGATTGTCCTTTCGGAAAAGATTGTGAAATTGAAGATGAGTATGATGATGGGTGCGAAGACTGTCCTTGTTTCAATAACGGTTTTGATATGGGTTTTCGTCAAGGGAGCAAAATTGCTCGTGAAGAACTCATGGATGATATTTATATTGATGGGTATAGGATAGGTAAAATTGATGACATCAAGCATAAGGTCATCGCATTAGGTTCCGATAACTCGGAGAAAGTTAATGAAATTTTAAAGGATTTAAGCGACCTTATTAAAGATTTTGCTATGGATGCTGTGAATGAATATTTAGGTTATAGGTAAGGCGGTGGCGGCGATGAAAAAGAAAAATGTAAAATACCCTTACGGGAAAGCAGTTAAGGTTTGTGAAGATTGTTGTTCTGTTGATGTCGGAACAAAAAGAAAATGCCGTTATTGCGGCGGTAAATTGATAAAGATAGAAGGGATTGTTTGTTATGGATATAAGGTTGATTAATAGGGAAACTGCAGAAAGCCTAATTTCAAAGGCTTATAGGGAAACAAAGAAATTTTTGAAGATATTAAATACATCTGAGGATGAAATGTTCAAGTTATTTATGGATAAAAAGCCTGCTTTGGTAAAGGCAGCAAAAGATTATATTAGATTTACAAATAAATTTTCACCTAATGAAGTAGATGATGTGCTTGAAGAGTTCACAGTTCTCTCTAAAAATTTGATTAAAGCATTTGATTTTTACGATATATGTCAAGCAAGAGATTGGATTTCCGATGCTTTTATATTTGGAAAGAAAACGCCTCTTTTTCTGGCTATGGAGTGCATCTTTAATGTATCGATTTTTAGAGAACAAGGAATACAAAGACGCTTTACAAATTTATATAATATATCAAAAAATATTTTTGAGTTTAAAGAAGGCGAATATTTTTTATATGCTAAACCGCATATTTACTATGTGGATGCATACAGAGGTAGAATATTGAAGTGCAAAAAGAAAATATTAGATTTTGAGGGTTTTGATGGTGATTGTTATAATGTGCATTACAATGCCAAAAAGAAAATTTATGATGATAGAGTATTGGTCGGGAATTGGGCTGATGCCGTTCACAACAAGAAAAGTGGTGGCAAAAACGGAACCGTTTATAAATATGTGAACTTTTCAAGCAAGAAGTATATTGATACATATGGTGGCAAGACCTTTAATGTTCCAGCACATCAGGTTATTATGTTGTGTTGGTATGGACTTAATGCGATGAAGTTCTGCATCGGCTCAGGGTCTCTGCTCACAATAGACCATATAGATGGGGATGCTTTCAACAACTCAATATTTAATCTTGCTATGGTTTCACGTGTTGCTAATGCTAAAAAAGGTGGCGGAGATTTTAAGGCGGTAAATTTTTTGCAACTTTTTCACTTGATGGATATATGCCACGTGCCTATTTCGTACAGATTTTACTAAAATTTTTATCCGAGAGAGTTCGGGTGTCTGAACTCTCTCAAAAAGAAAATAAAAATTTTTAAATTATTTTTTGAAAAAATTTTTACAATTTTTGCGGTGTTTTGCTTGTCATAGTGGTTTTTTCTACAGTTGTTATAAAAAAGTAGATGCATATAAATTTTTTAAGTGGACATAAATTATTTCTACTTGTTTATCTATTAATAAGAGACAATATAAATATAGTATATAATATATAACAACTTTGAAGAACCTAAACAATCTATAACATTTGGAAATATAATCTCTTGGGATATGTCAGGTAGGAGTGCTGGATGTGTCGGGTGGAGCTGGCGATAAAGAGTAAATAGTGGGTAGTTTTTAGTGAATAATTTTTAAGAAAGCAGGTTTTTGTTATGAATGATATAGATGTAAAAGAATATTTTGATGAAGAAGATTGCGATGCAATTATTTTGTATTTAATTGATAAAGCGGATTTGTCGTACGGACAAGCGTTACAGGTTTTGGAGATGCTTGGTAGAATGGTAAATATTGCGGCTACGCGTATAGCAAAAGAGATGGGTGTGATTTGAGATGGTCAGATTTATTAGAGTATTTTGTCCTTATTGCAAAGCGCAACTTCCCGTACAGTTACACTACAAAAATTATGGTTATTTGTGGACGGAGTGCGGAAGATGCGGCAAAGGCGTGTATGTTTACAAGCAGAAAGCCGTTGATGAGCGCAGGAAGTAAGTGGTTACGGGTGATAAGACTAAATTTTCAGGAGTGAATGATAATGAAAAATAATATAGAACAAAAGCAATGCTCTTTTGAGCGTGGTTTTGAAAAAGGTTATGAACAGGCGATGATTGATTGCAGAGATGGCGCTGAAACTTCATATCTTGACGGGTACAAAGATTGTTTCTACGGGGAGCCACCTGCGGTAGAGGACGATGAGATAAGAGAGATTTTGTCAGAACAGCCACTAACTCCAAAGGTTTGCAGAGTTAATAACAATGTGGAAAAAGTCGTGAATGGCGACTTATATGTATCTGGTAAAATTCTTTGTATGATAGAAGATGCAAAAGAAAAAATACATAATATTCGTAAGAAAATTTATTCGTCAGGTATTAGTGGTGAAACAGAACAGAGAAAATGTGCTATTGACTTGCTTACTGTGGTAGATTTGCTTGATAAAGTTCAGCACGAGTACACTTCTGATGCACTATATGAGTATCTGGGTTATATGGAATAAGATATATTATAAAGAATATTTAGTGGGTATAAATACCTTGCAATATACCTACCACCATGTGAGTGGGTACGGGTTTGCGTAGGGTTTTATATATACAGGTCAAAATCTTTTGACCAAATTCTTACTCATTTAATTAATCAGAACATAGAGCAGAACGCGGTGCGTTCTGCTCTATGCCATTAAAAAGAAAAAGGTAACATTTCCGGCACCGGAAATGTTACCTTTACGCTTGCTTTAACAACTCTTATTAAGCAGCCATTCTATTATCTGCATACTCAAAGTACTCTGGATTGAGTTCTACACCTAAATAATATCTGTCTAATTCTCTTGCACAATACAATGTTGAACCTGAGCCAGCACAAGGGTCAAATACAATATCACCAGCATTTGTGTTGTCATTGATTAATTCTTTCAATAACTGATGATTTTTTTCAGTTATATTTACAGGGTTTTTCTTACCATGCTGATGCCTAAACACAGTATTCTTGCAAAAAGCATTAAATGTTCCTTTTGGCTTTTTGAAATATACCGCATTTTCTATGCCTGACAAGTAAGAGTGTTGTCCGTTCATAGGACTTGGGTTTGTCTTCTCCCAAATTAACTGCCTTACGGTTCCACCATCTTTTTTCTTCTTATCATTGAAGAAGGATATTATCTCACTTACCTGTGTTTGACCACAAAAGATAACTATTGTGGAAGAAGTAACTCTATACACTTCTTCAAGAAAATCCTTAAGCTCAAAGGTTAAAATGTCTGCTTTCCCTTTGTCCAAATTTCTTAATCCATTACTTGACCTGCTAACTTCGTTGTAAGGAATATCTGTCAATGTCATAGCAACTGACTTTGGTGCCATGAGAGGCATAATTTCCATACAATCACCCATAATCAAACTATTTAACTCAAAACCATTTACCAGACCATTCTTCTTTATGTAATCCGTTGTTTCAGCAACAGTGTTGTCAAAAATGGTATTTAATTCTTCTAAATTGTAATCGTTAGTTTTCTTCATAGTCAAAATCCCCCTATTTTTTAATTTTCAAATAACTCTTGTTCCCAAATTATATTGCCGTTTGCGGCATTATTTAATGCTAATTCAATTATATCTTCTTCAAAATGTTCATCAGTATCAATGCGAATGCCTGTCTCTGCTGCCTGTGGTACTTCAAACCCAAACTGATGTATTAAATCGCCATTGAACTTAAGTTTGGCGTATATCGAAACCATGTATTTGTTGGCTTCTGGCTTTTCATACATAATATAAATTTCTTGATTTTCATTTAACTCTACTTTTAATGTTTTAATATTTTCTGATATATTTTTAAATTTTTTCATAATTGAAATCCCCCTAAATTATTTAATTAATTTTTCTATCTTGGTATGCTCTTTAAGTATGAGTTCCAAGTTTTTATCAAAATTTTTGAGTTCTTCTTCAAGGTGCTCAATCCATTCTTGTTGTTTACGGATAGTGCTATCTGAAGAATTAGCCCACTTCATAACACCCAACTTTTCTTGTTCATTAAGCAAGTCATATTTGCGTCGTTGCTTGGTGTACTCTTCTCTGCTGAACTCGTTAATCTTAATTCCTTCTGCAAGTTCCTTTGCCTTTTGGTAGCCTACGGCGATGCCGCCGTCGTAATCGTCAAGATATGTAACCTTGTAAATGTTCTTTCTGGTTTTGTAGTGGTTACGCACATAAGCAAGTATGTCGTCAAAGTCTTCATCAAAATAGAACTCCATACCTTCAATGCTAAAATAGCCCTCGTCAAAGTTGTAAAAAGCCATACCATACTTGGCAAGAAATATTATAAATCTTATCATCTCACTTGAAACTCTTTCATTAATATCATTTTTCACTTTAAAAATCCTCCATAAATCTATTTATTTGGCAGGCAATTTTTAACGTGGTAGCCTACCAACCCACCAATGATGTCGGACTAACTTACTCTAATCAATTAGTTGTTGCGTAATAGTAGGAAAGTTCTTCTTCATTCAAATTTTCAGATGCATACTCATCAGCCTGTATCAACAACTTATCATATAATTTTGCAAGTGTAGAATTGGTATTGCTATGTTCCCAAACTTTCCAATTTAGAACCATCACAAACTCTGTAAGCCATTTGTAACCCATATTCTTTGCGGTTTCAAAATTGTAATCGAACGTGTCTTTTACCATATCGTAACCGTAATGCTCGGCGAACGAGAAGTCAAAATGAAATGTCGTTATAGGCTTGTAGCCTGTAAGTTCTTCTATATTCCAATATTTAATCATAATTTCTTATAAAGCAGACCTGCCGCAAATATCTGCTCTTTCTCCCTATAAATATTTTTCATTGCTGCGGCACAATGTTATATAACGAAATTGATGAGAAGACTTCAAACTTCAATATTCAGTTGTAAGTCCACTACCGAAACGGTAGTGCGTCAAATATCTGGTATTATCTACCTCCCTTTGTTAAAATCTTTTGTGATATCACGTTGTGATTGAGAAATCAATGGTTTCGCAACTCACAAGTCAATTCTACAGGAAAAAAATTAATCAATCAAAGCGTGGCTCAAATATGAGCCAAATATTTTTATAAAGGTCAAATTTGACAAATCTATTGACTTGTGGTATCATATATGCAAAGGGGGTCTTGATATGGGAATAATTAAACATACATATACCGAAGACCGAAACGGTTTTAATCATTTTCTGCAAGGTGCCAGATTTTCACAAGAATACAAGCAGAATTTTATCAACTATCTGCGTGGTAAATTAGAATATCTTCAAGATGAAGAAACCGATATAGATGAAAAAAAGAGAAAACATGATATAAAGGAAACAGAAGACTATATAGACCTACTGGAAAATTCTGATTATATAGTTGATGATGCCATAGCATACATTACGGATGTGTCCGTTTCAACCGTAAAGCGTTGGAAAACTGTGGAAGGTGCTAAGATTGCTTACCCTAACTCTCAACAGTTAATTGTTCTGGCAAATGCTTTCGGAGTTACTGTAAATGCGATGTTGGAAGAAACGACATTAAACGACTATGTGTATAAAGAAACTGTTGACGGTAACTATGAGCATCTTATCGAGCAAGGAGTTGATGTTGAGAAGTTACGCAAAATATATGACGGCAAATGCGGCAATGACGGAGAGTTTTCATTAGTTCTTGACGGTCTTAATTATCTGTTTGCTGAAAAAGAAGAACCGTTCTCAGTCCTGAAGAAACTTGCCCTGTACTTAAAGGATGCTAAATTTAATATGGACTATTGCTATTCAATGAACGACATATCCGATTTTTCTTCTTCAATACTGAATTATTCACATTCAGGTTTGTCGATTGAAGAGTGCTTGAAAGAAATAAGAAACAGACTTGACAGCCTTCCGAAAAATATTAGGTCGTCTGAAAACGATAACTACGATGCTCTTTGCAGGGCTTTACAGAAATATAAAGAAGAATTAAAAAAAAAATAACATCCGGCGATGGTACTGCGTGTACCATCGCCGTTATTACGCTCTTAAACGCACCCAGGACGCCCCGTGTCTCAGATTTATTATCTTGGTGGGTAAATTGTTGTCGGAGAATAAAAACGGATTTTTGCCCACTTTTTGTCCATATTATATATAAATAGGTAAAAACTCGAAAAAATCCTTGGCAAAAATCGGATTACGCGGTATGATGTCACATGCAAGGGGTTATCCCTAATAAATTGAAAAGGATGAAGAAAAATGGAACATAAAGTTATAAGTGATTATCGGATGCAGCATCCAAGAAGTTACGAGCGCAATCGCGGACGTGACGGAGCAAAAGCGATGAGTTATTATCTCCCTGATGACATCATTGATTTGCTGAACTTGAAAGCGGCACGCGAAAAATGCACCAAATCGGAGTTGGTATTGGAAGGGTTAAAATATGTTCTTCGGGAAGAAATAAGGGAAATAAAACTCAACTCCACCCTATAAATCACCGGGCAGGCAGGTTGTAAAAACCTTGCCTGCCCGGTTTATTGTCCTGTTTAACGGACATCAGACCGTATAAAATTATACTGCGGAGGTGTAATTGTGCATCGGGAGCAGATTTTCAATTTCAAAAAAATAATTACATTTTTCTGTAATTTTTTATAAATTATTGAAATTGTAATCGAAATGTGCTATAATTTATGTATTGATGTCAAACTTTAACGGTAAGGATGGGTAGATATGATAAGTTATAGACCTTTCAGAGTTCTGGTTGCGGAAAAGAATTTGGAAACAACTGCTCTTGCACAGGAACTTGGTATTTCTCCAAGTACAATGGCAAAACTCAACGCCAAAAAAGAAGAAAATGAGGCTGTGTCGTTGAAAACCATAGACAAATTGTGTAAACATTTCGGGGTTTCGATAGACCAGATAGTAGAAATAAGATAAGGAGATTGTGTCATGGCAGTTAATAATGCAAATATAGGGTTTGAAAAGCAAATCTGGGATGCAGCGTGTGTTCTCTGGGGACATATTCCTGCTGCTGAATACAGAAAGGTTATTGTCGGGTTGATATTCTTAAAATATATCTCCACAGCCTTTGAAAAGAGATATAATGAGCTCGTTGCGGAAGGCGACGGATTTGAAGATGATATTGACGCATATTTGGAAGATAACATCTTCTTCGTTCCGCCTGAAGCTCGTTGGAGTACCATCGCATCTGCGGCACATACACCTGAAATAGGTGCGGTAATTGATAACGCAATGCGTGCAATCGAAGAACAGAACCCTAAACTTAAAAATGTTCTTCCGAAGAACTACGGCAACCCAGACCTTGATAAGCGTGTATTAGGTGATGTAGTTGACCTTTTCACTAATAATATGAATATGGAAGATACGGAAGAAAGCAAAGATTTGCTTGGTCGTACCTATGAGTTCTGTATCGCAAATTTCGCGGAGTACGAGGGCGTTAAAGGCGGCGAATTCTACACACCATCAAGCATTGTTAAGACCATCGTATCTATTTTGAAGCCATATGATAACTGCCGAGTATATGACCCTTGCTGTGGCTCTGGCGGTATGTTCGTACAGAGCGTCAAGTTCTTACAGGCTCACTCCGGAAATCGAAATAAGATTTCTGTTTACGGACAGGAAAGTAATGCAGACACGTGGAAGATGGCTAAAATGAATATGGCGATACGCGGAATTGATGCGGAATTCGGTCCGTATCATGCCGATACCTTCTTCAATGACCTGCATCCGACACTTAAAGCCGACTTCATTATGGCAAATCCGCCGTTCAACCTTTCAAACTGGGGTGCAGATAAATTAAAGGACGATGTTCGTTGGAAGTATGGTATGCCCCCTGCTGGTAATGCCAACTTCGCGTGGATACAGCACATGATACATCACCTTGCTCCTAATGGTAAGATTGGACTTGTCCTTGCTAACGGTGCTCTTTCAACACAGAGTTCGGGCGAAGGTGAAATCAGAAGGAATATCATCGAGAGTGACCTTGTAGAAGGTATTGTTGCACTACCCACACAATTGTTTTACAGCGTAACAATTCCCGTAACATTGTGGTTTATAAGCAAGAATAAAAAGCAGAAAGGCAAGACCTTATTTATCGATGCTCGTAAAATGGGTTATATGGTAGATAGAAAACATCGTGATTTTACCGATGAAGATATACAGAAACTTGCCGACACATTTGCAGCATTTCAGGACGGAACTCTTGAAGAAGTTAAGGGCTTCTGCTCTGTTGCCACCATTGAAGATATACAGAAACAGGACTACATATTAACGCCTGGTAGATACGTGGGTATTGAAGAACAGGAAGAAGACGATGAGCCGTTTGAAGAAAAGATGACAAGATTGACTTCCGAACTTTTTGAGATGTTCGATAAATCTCACAACCTTGAAAATGAAATTCGCAGAAAGTTGGGGGCGATTGGGTATGAAGACTGAAAAAGAACTTAAAATCAAATTTAGTGCACCACTTAATGATGGTGATACGGAAACTCAAACTTATGGATGCAGAGCAAATAATCCAGATATATGCGGCAATGCTTACATGGATGGAGTTTGTGCTTTTGTAAGTTCTGATTGTATTTGCAAAAAACCATCTTCTGCATGGAAAAGACAGTATATGAAATTGAAAGGAGATGCCAAATGACACAGAATTATAGATTTGGTGAAATTTGCGATGTCTTAAATGGAAGAGCATATAAGCAAAATGAACTCCTTTCAAGCGGGAAGTACCCTGTGTTGCGTGTTGGTAATTTCTTTTCGAGCGATAGATGGTATTATTCGGATATGGAACTACCCGAGAATAAGTACTGTGATAATGAAGATTTGTTGTTTGCGTGGTCTGCTTCTTTTGGCCCTAAAATATGGGATGGCGGAAAGGTAATATATCATTATCATATATGGAAATTGGTTCCCGATACTTCAAAAGCGGATAAATATTATCTGTACTACTGGTTAAAGCATTCTGTAAATCGTCTTACAGCAGGAACACACGGAAGTGTTATGGCGCACATGACCAAAGGAGATATGGAAAATCAACAGATTGAACTCCCGTCGTTAGATGTCCAGAAGAAAGTAAGTTCGATTTTGAAAACATTAGATGATAAAATTAAATTAAATAATGAGATAAACTCTAATTTATTTGAGCAAGTTAAGACGTTATATTATAATATGATTAATTCTGACTGTAACCATACGTCAACAAAATTGTCTGAATTGTGTGATTTTCAAGAAGGATATGTAAATCCTTCACAATCTCACTCTGAGTATTTTGAAGGTGAAATTAAATGGCTACGTGCAGTAGATATTAATGAAAGTTTTATAATAAATACATCTCGCACATTATCAAAACAAGGCTTTGAGAGTGCAGGAAAAAGTGCTCTCCTTTTCAAACCTGACACAATTGCCATAAGTAAATCTGGAACAGTTGGAAGATTGGGTATTATTGCAGATTACATGTGCGGAAATCGTGCGGTTATAAATATCACACCCAAAGATGCTTCGATGATTACGTTTATTTATTCATATCTTCAATCGAAGCAAGCGGAATTCCCAGATTTAGCGGTGGGTAGTGTTCAAAAAAATCTATACGTATCCGTATTGGCAGATTTAGATGTTCAGTTGCCTGACGAAAAGTATTTGAAAATCTTTTCCGAAACCACCATACCACTCTACAATACAATCTCAAACAACTGTAAAGAGTGCTTGGAATTAGCGTTAATACGTGACACTTTACTACCGAAATTGATGTCGGGAGAGATAGACTTGTCCAATATTTCTATTTAAGCCGCTAAATTATAGTTTATAGGAGAATTTGATGATGTTTATATCAGATACATATCAGTGTGAGTGTGATACAAAATTTGAATGGAAAACATATTTTCTACAATCAGGAGAGTGCATCTTTGGAAAATGGGATAACATTGAGAAAAATATTGTTAATAAAACGTTAAGTAATAATGTGTGCCATATCACAATTGTTTGCCCTAACTGTCATCGACAATATTGTATAACCAAAGATCTAGATACAAAATAATTAGGAGTATATTATGGAGTATATCAAAAAACAAGTACATACCTGTTTCCACTGTGGTAATACCGGATTACTTAAATTTATTGGCAAAACCGAATGGAAAGATGAAGATATTGCAAAAGACGGTGCAGGTAATATTATTAATTATACGCTGATAGAACACGAAGATTGGTATGTTTTTGAGTGCCCTGTATGCAATAAACCTGTTATTATAAGCGAATATGTCCTTGATGTTGCAGAAACTCCTGCAGAATACAAAACAGAGTATCCTACCATTGCGGTATCGCCTATTGGCGTTCCAAAAGAAATATACTCTGCGTTTGAAGCTGCTGTAAAAACAAAAGGCATAGACCACTCGATTTGTTTACTGTCATTACGAAGAGTTCTTGAGATGATTTGTAAGGAAAAAGGTGCTGTTGGTAAAGATTTAGAAAAGAAAATTGATGATTTGATTGAAAAAAAGGTTTTTCCACCAATGATTGAAGATGCCTGCTGGATTATCAGACAAATGGGTAACGACGCAGCACATGCTGATAAAATAACTCTATATTCGTATGATGTAGAACAAGTTATTGGATATGTAGCCACAATAATAGATTACCTATACTCGCTTCCATATCGTGTGGAAAAAATGAAAACAAAAATTCAGGAGCGGAAAAGAACTTCCAAGAAAACAGACGAAAATAAGGAGAATAAGTAATGGTAGAAGTAATACAATGGTGTAATGACAATGAGGGGTTTGTATCTATGCTTCTTTCTGCTATTACGGTGTTAATTTCTCTATATGTTATGTATAAATCAAATGATAATTCTAAAAAAATCTCAGAGAAACAAGCCGAGTTAGAAAAGAATATTGCACTTAGACAGGAAGATATGCAAAGGCGACAGATAAAAGTTGATACATATCCTTATAGGGCGGAATGTTGGGAAAAATTATATATGTTGCGTGAAGAGACCGAAATACTCAAAACTGCATTTCAAGTAGAAACTTTTTCTAATTTAAACATACACGAAATAAGCGCAAAACTTCAACCATTTTATACAACATATAAAGAAAGTGTAATTGCACTTAATCGAGCACGAAATATATTTCCAGTTAGTTCTTGGGGGAGAATAGATTATATCAAACTCTGTGTCGAAAAAAACAATAATATTATTTGTAAATTTAAGATTTACAATGATGTTCTTACAGAGGAAGACAAAAAAGGCAAGGAAGAAGAAAAAAAGCACGACTTGTTGCAGTTCTCAAAAGGCCTAAATATTATATCGAGAGAATTGTCGGAGGTTTTGCGTTTAGTTGATAAAGATTTATGTATCGCAGAACTTCATTCTTGGAAAGGCATATATGACAAAGGAGAGTAATTATGGGAGTATTTTTCACAGAAGCAGATTATGAAAATTCCGTAATCGAACTGTTCAAGGGGTTAGGCTATACCTATATCTATGCTCCTGAACTTGAACGGGATTTGAAAAGCCCTTTATATGAAGAAGAACTGATGAGTGCGTTATACAGGTTAAATCCAGATTTGCCTGATAGCGCTATTTCGGATGCTCTTTATAAATTAAAGAACTATGAGAACGGCGAACTCGTGCAGAAGAACGCCGTATTTATGGACTACCTGCAGAATGGTATCCCCGTACGGTATTTAGATAAAGGCGAAGAACGCTCTGCTCTCTGTTACCTTGTTGATTATAAGAATATTGACAATAACTCCTTTGTTGTGGCAAACCAATGGACTTTCATCGAAAATAGTAATAAGCGCCCAGATGTGCTGCTGTTCCTGAATGGTATGCCTGTTGTTCTGGTAGAATTGAAATCACCATCACGTGAAGAAACGGATGCGTCGGAAGCATATTTGCAGATAAGGAACTATATGCAGGAAATTCCTTCAATGTTCATTTATAATGCAATCTGTGTTATGAGCGACCAATTGACATCAAAAGCAGGAACTATAACATCCGGAGAAGACCGCTTTATGGAGTGGAAAACCAAAGACGGTAATTATGAGAATACGCAGTATGCACAGTTTGATACTTTTTTTGAAGGTATGTTCCAAAAGGACAGACTGCTTGATATCATAAAGAACTTCATATGCTTCTCTAATGAAGGCATAAAAAGTTTCAAGATTTTAGCAGGTTATCATCAGTATTATGCCGTAAATAAAGCGGTAGTTTCTACGAAAAAAGGAACTATGACAGATGGTAAAGGTGGTGTATTCTGGCATACACAAGGAAGTGGTAAATCGCTTTCAATGGTATTTTACGCCCATCTGCTGCAAGAAAAATTGGACAGCCCTACTATCGTGGTACTTACAGACCGTAATGACCTTGATGACCAATTATACGGACAGTTTGCAAAATGTAAGGATTTCTTGCGTCAGGAACCGATACAGGCTGAAAGCCGAGAGCATCTGAAATCGTTACTTGATGGCAGACGGGCTAACGGTATCATTTTCACAACGATGCAGAAATTTGAAGAAGCCGACAATGCTCTTTCCGAACGTCGTAATATTATCGTTATGGCTGATGAAGCGCATCGTGGTCAGTACGGGTTGTCTGAAAAAATCAAGATGACTAAAAATGAAGATGGTGAAGAAATCGCAAAAAGAGTTGTTGGTACTGCTCGTATTATCAGGAACAGTTTGCCGAATGCTACATACATTGGCTTTACTGGTACTCCTATATCTGCAAAGGACAGAAATACCAGAGAAATCTTTGGTGATTACATAGATATTTATGATATGACACAGGCTGTTGAAGACGGTGCTACTCGCCCTGTTTACTACGAAAGCCGAGTTATTAAGTTAAACCTTGACGAGAATACGCTGAAGCTTATTGATGCGGAATATGAGATTATGGCTCATAATGCCGATGAGCAGGTTATAGAACAGAGTAAGCGTGAGTTAGGTCAGATGGAAGCCGTATTGGGTAATGACCAGACTATCAACTCCCTTGTAAACGATATTTTAGACCACTATGAGAACTATCGTGAAAACCTGCTTACAGGTAAAGCGATGATAGTTGCATATTCACGCCCGATAGCGATGAAAATATATAAGAGAATACTTGAAGTAAGACCTGCTTGGAAGGACAAGGTTGGCGTTGTTATGACAAGCAGCAACAAAGACCCTGAAGAATGGCACTCTATCGTAGGTAACAAACATCATAAAGATGAGTTGGCATTGAAGTTCAAGGACAATGACAGTCCGCTGAAAATTGCTATCGTTGTAGATATGTGGCTTACGGGCTTTGATGTTCCTTCCCTTGCTACTATGTATGTTTATAAGCCTATGAGTGGTTATAATCTGATGCAGGCGATTGCTCGTGTAAATCGTGTGTTTAGAGATAAAGAAGGCGGTCTTGTAGTTGACTATGTTGGTATCGCATCTGCTCTTAAACAAGCGATGAATGATTATACGGTGCGTGACCGTAAGAATTACGGAGACACCGATGTTGCGAAGGTTGCATATCCGAAATTCCTTGAAAAGTTATCTATATGTAAAGACCTGTTTCATGGGTATGATTATGATAAGTTCAAAACGGGAACAGACCTTGAACGTGCAAAGACAATCAGCGGTGCCGTAAACTTTATCATCGCTCGTGAGAAAGAAAAAGAAAGAGAAGATTTTGTGAAAGAAGCACTTATGCTGCATCAGGCGTTGTCCTTGTGTTCTTCTCTGGTAGATAAAGATATGAGATTTGAAGCCGCTTTCTTTGAAGCCGTAAGGGTTATGGTAATAAGGCTTACCAATCAGGGAACAGGCAAGAAAATTTCATTACCTGAAATGAACGCCCGTATCAATGAACTGTTAAAGCAGAGCATCAAGAGCGACGGCGTAATCAACTTATTCTCCGATGTTCAGCAGGAGTTCTCACTATTTGACCCCAAGTTCCTTGAAGAAATCAGCAAGATGAAAGAAAAGAACTTGGCGGTTGAACTGTTGAAGAAACTTATTGCCGAACAGATACATGTATATAAGAGAACTAATGTTGTTAAATCCGAAAAGTTTAGTGACATCATTCACGAAGTAATGAATAGGTACTTAAACGGTATGCTTACCAACGAGCAGGTTATTGAAGAACTTATGAACCTTGCAAAGCAGATTTCCAAAGCAAAAGAAGAAGGCGAAGAATTAGGTTTATCTCCTGATGAGTTAGCATTTTATGATGCTTTGACAAAGCCACAGGCCGTTAAGGACTTCTATGAGAATGATGAACTTATTGCAATCACAAAAGAACTGACAGATGCTTTGAGAAAGAACAAAACGGTAGATTGGCAAAGAAAAGACAGCGCACGTGCCAAGATGCGTATGCTTATCAAGAAACTTCTTAAAAAGCATAAGTACCCACCAGAAGGTATGGATGATGCGGTACAGACTGTTATGGTTCAGTGCGAACTATGGGTAGATAATGAAGAGATGTAATCTTCCGATGTGAAGTGCCGAATATTTTGCATAATTTAATAGTAATTTGAGAGCCGGTCTTTTGGACCGGCTCGTACTATGTTTACAGGAGAATATGTTGTCATCTCATTCCGTACAGTTTTTTACGATGTGAAACGGTATTTTTTTGCATAATATGATATAAAGATTAAATAGTGGGTATAAAAGCAGAAATCACATCGGAGAGTTGCCGCATTAAAGCAAAGCGGTATTTTTCATCGTATAATGCCGATAATTTTGCACAATATAATGCTTTTATCTCTAATTAAAATGTGTTGGTTTTTTCATCGAAAAAAATCAACCCACCCTTTTTTATAAAAAATCGGGAACAAAAATGCAAAATTTTTGTTCCCGGAGATTAACTGATTTTTAAGAAAAAGATGCTGAAGTCAAAAGCCTGTTATTTCAGCATCACATTTCTGAACATAAATTATAAAATAATCATTCAGTGTGCATGAAAAATTGAGAGACGTTTTATAAAAAGATTATACATGTTTTAGCTTTCAAAATATTTGTAGATTTTCACCGATTAAGGAGATGCTCTCTCGTGTCTTACAGGTTGAGATAAAATAAGATGCAAAAAATCTGCAAATATTTAATAAAAGCATTTTGAAAGACTGATATTTCAACCTTTTTATACATCTGCCGTTTTCGTTGTTATTGCTGGATTTTAGGCGGATTTGCTTTTTCGTATTCTTCAAAGAGTTTATACAAGGTCTGCCTGCTGATGCCGAGTTCCTTTGCGAGTTGGGTTTTGGAATAAATCCGATGCTGCCACATTTGATACCATTCTCCGAAATTTTCGATGCTAATGGCTTTTCTTCCTTTATATTTGCCTTCTTTCTTTGCTATGGCAATGCCCTCGCGTTGGCGTTCGAGCATATTTTCTCTTTCAAAGGTGTATATAGCACCTATCATCGTAAGCATCAGCCTGCCCTGTGGGGTTGACGTATTGATGTTTTCCTTGACGGATATCAGGGTTACTTTCTTCTGTTGAAGAAATTCGACGATATCAAGTAGATTTTTTGTCGAACGAGCAATTCTTGAAAAGTCTAAAATGTAAAGCACATCGTTCTCCCTGCAAAAGTCGAGGCACTTTTGCAACTCTGGTCTATTCATATCTTTTCCCGATGCCTTTTCTATAAAATACTTCTCTATGCCGTATGATTTTAATGCTTCTTCTTGTCTTTTGGTAGATTGGTCAGAACAAGATACACGTATGTATGCACAAATCAATGATAAACACTCCTTTTTCTTATGTCGTGACCGTATACTAACTCTTCAGGAGTGGTTTCGTCAAGTTTAAATTATAATGTGGTTTACAGTTCGTCTAAAACGCCCAGAAATCAATTTTATTTAGATATTTTAATCGTGTAGGTTTAAGGCATGGTCTATTTATACATTAAAATAAGCACTCTCCGGTTCCGGAGAGTGCTTACTTAATTATATCATTAACAATAGAAGTTATACTGTCAAGTTGCTTGTCGCTCATCTTTTTCAGCGAACTTATCAACACATTTAGCTTTTCGGGGTTTTGTGCATCTGTATCAAAGAAGTCACTTGGCGATATCTCCAAATATTCACAGATGAAGAAAAATGCTGCCATTGACGGTAGTGCCTTACCACATTCTACATTATTAATATATCCTGCATTCTGACCTATTGCTAAACTCATCTCTCTTGCTGACACACCTTTTTTAGTTCTTAACTGTGCCAGGCGTAACGGAAATTCATCCTCGTACATTGATATCACCTCACTATACATAATATTATATCCCACAAAAATTAAAATACTGCGGAACTATTCCTTAAAATGTATTGTTATATCGTAATGAAAGTGATATAATGTATATAAATGTTTGAAATAAAGTGATAAATGTGAGATGAGTAAGCCGATGAGTAAAGAAAATACCGCCTGTTTCTTCGGGCATAGAAAAATTGATACATCTGATAAGTTAAAGACTATATTATATGAAGAAATTGAAAAACTGATAACCGTTGACGGTATTAA
This sequence comes from Clostridia bacterium, assembly GCA_017620615.1. GTDB lineage: Bacteria > Bacillota > Clostridia > Monoglobales > Monoglobaceae > SIG440. The sequence goes on from JAGAUW010000012.1 coordinate 91,541, forward strand.
CACCTTCCTTTTCGGAAGTAAAAGCCAGTTTGATGACCTTTGTTATAAAATCGTTTCCGAATTAAAAGGGAAATATCCTGACATCAGACGTATCTATGTCAGGGCGGAAAGCGAGTATATTGACGGCGAAGGCAGCCGAGCATATAGAGAAGGATTGATGGAACTATATGAGCATACCTACTACCCCGAAAGTGTTTCGGGTGCTGGTAAGGCAGTTTATGTCAAGCGCAATCAGCACATGATAGATGAAAGTGCGGTATGTGTAGTCTATTACGATGAGAGTTATGCTCCTTCAAGGAGAAAGCACAGCAGGCGTGATTTGTTCGATTATCAGCCGACAAGCGGCACAGGTGTAGCCTATAAGTATGCCGAAAGGAAAAAAAGAAGAATTATAAACATTTACTCTATGTTATAAATTTTCATTTGTAACAAAAATGTAATAATGCCAGAATGTGTTGAGATTTCAATAAAACAATTTTTGAAATCCTGCCGTTAGAGGCATCTTCAAAAAAAGTGGTGCTCTACGCCTTGAAAACTCAAAGAAAGTGTGATACAATATTTAACGGTAGAAGAAATGTGGTCACAATGTGACCTCTGGCACAACTTTATGGTGTAAACTGTATAAGGTTGGTGGCGATGGTGGTCTGTTAGCATAGTGCTAACAGTTTATATGAGATATACTATAAGTGAATACTGCCTTTATAGGCTTTTTCGGTGTGCCGTATTTTACGGCACACCATTTTTTGTTTTGCAGGTAAACAAAAGAAGATAGTTTTGCGGCATCTATTCAAAAACCGTAAATCTATAGAAAGGACAGGAGACGGTTCGCATGAAGGAAGTTCCTATTTGGGAAAAAAGCAATCTGACCTTGGAAGAAGCTGCAGCATATTCAGGCATTGGCATCAGCAAAATTCGTCAGATGTCAGATAGAGAAGATTGTGAATTTGTCCTCTGGGTAGGTACTAAGAGATTAATCAAAAGAAGAAAATTTGATGAATATATCGATATGGCATACTCAGTATGACAGATTTATAAATAATGTATTGTAATCCGGAGAAAAGGCGCCTTGCATATTTGGTGTCAACGCGATATAATGGGACATCGTTGTTAGGTGCCTTTTTTCTGCAAAATTTTAGTTAGAAAGGACGAAAAATTATGGCAGGTAAGAGAAGATTAGATAAAAATAGAGTAACATTGAGAAAAGGTGAATCTTATCGTAGTGATGGTAGATACTCTTTTCGTTGGTGTACTCGTGATGGGAAAAGGCATTATATTTATGCTAAAACACTTGATGAGTTAAGACGCAAGGAAATGGAACTGACTGTTGACCAGTTTGACGGCATTCGCACAGACAAGCAGCACACAACAGTTAATGATGTGTTTGAACTCTGGTGTGAATTAAAGAGGGGGTTAAAAGATAATACCTTTCAAAATTATAAATATATGTACAATAATTTTGTTAGGAACAGTTTTGGTAAGTTAAGAGTTTCAAATGTTAAGAAGTCAGATGTTAAAAAGTTCTATAATACTTTGGCAGATGAGAAGATATTGCAAATTTCAACCATAGATACAGTACATAACATACTGCATCAGGTTTTTGCACTTGCAGTTGATGACAATTACATTCGCCAGAACCCGACGGATGAAATGCTAAAAGAGTTAAAGAAATCTCATGGTTTTCAAGTAACAAAGAGAAAGGCGCTAACAGTTCCAGAACAGGAACTATTCATACAGTTTTTGAAAACAAATGCTAAGTACAAGCATTGGTATCCTGTGTTTGCCACGATGCTTGGAACAGGAATGCGTGTAGGAGAGATAACAGGACTCCGTTGGTGTGATTTGGACTTTAAGGAAAATCTGATACATGTTAATCACACATTGGTATATTATAACAAGGGTGACAACAACGGTTGTTCCTTTGCAATTAACTCAACAAAAACTCCAGCAAGTTTTCGTACTATACCAATGTTGGCATCTGTTAAAGAAGCCTTTCTTATGGAGAAGGCTTATCAGGAAGAAGTCGGGTTATCATGTAGTGCAAAGGTTGATGGTTACACCAACTTCATATTTATCAATCGTTTCGGGAACACTCAACATCAAGGAACATTGAACAAGGCTATCAGAAGAATTATCAGAGATTGCAATGATGCGGTATTATTAAAGGCGACGGATGACAATCCCGTACTTTTGCCTCCATTCAGTTGCCACTCACTAAGACATACATTCACTACTCGCTTGTGCGAAGAAGGTGTAAATGTCAAGGTTATTCAGGACGTATTGGGGCATGCTGATTTTAACACAACAATGGACATCTACACAGACGTCACAAATGACCTCAAGCAGAAGGAGTTTAGTGCTTTGGATGTCAAGATGGTGCAGTAATAAAGAGTTACGACACCACTGACACCAATTTCTACACCATTTCTCCTATGATGTATGTAGAGTTATGTAGGGTTATGTAAAAATCAAAATTTGCATAACTCTTGACATAAAGGCTTATGTAGAGTTATAATAACTTATGTAATTATTGGGACCCAAATCCCTACAATGAAGCCGCTTGATAAATAAGAATCTTACAAATGGCTTAAACACTGGGGTTGTGGCTTTTTGAAAAGTAAATTTACTACGCCACTACGCCATTACTACGCCAATTTGTGCAGAGGTACGAAAAAAGCAATTAATCTTATATAAAATTTTAAGGGCTACACTCATTATTTGGGTGTAGCTCTTTTGTTTTGCGTACAGAAATACAGACATATAAATTATTGTATATTTATACAAAATTCGACCATAACATGACATACTGAATTTGAGAAAGGAGATCCCTTATGAAGTGTTTAATGAAATATGAATGGGTTAAGCTTATGCGCTGCCATCTCCCACAGGGCAAGGGGATAATGGGTGTATATACCCGTCTTGCCTCTCGTGAGGCATTTCGTAAGGGGCAGGCAGAATACTGCGGATATATCAATGAGGTAAATGCAGGCGAATGGTTTGGTGGTATTGTAGGTGTAAAAAGCATTCTCGGTGCGAAAAAGCGTGAGGATGCTTTTTCTATTTTGAATAGTTTCAGATTGGCTGTATCGGTCTGAGCAATGCGGCAATAAAAGATAAGGGTGGTTGTTTTTATGCCTTTGCCTACAGCCTCATTTGGAACGAAATATGTGATGCTCTTGCCAGCGCCTCTAGAAGAGCCTCTACAACCGTTTTAAGCGGCAGCCATATTTTCTTTCTTACAATTCTACCGAAATCAAAAATACAGGCATAAATTCTGCTTTATACAGTGCGATAAACAAGTTAAAGTCATTAGTCAATAAATCGACAGCAAGAGGAATTGATGCTCTGTTACTTATGAATGGGGGTTATAGCGCAAAAGAAATCGCAGCCCATACCGGGCAGTCACCAAATCTCGTAACTGCCACAGATTCAAAAGCTCGTAAATTTCTCCGCACAGTCCCGGAGCTGCAACAACTCTATAATGAATTTGTGTGATTATTGATATAAAATCGCCTCGATGCAAACTTATTTGAGGTAACTTTGCGCATACATCCTATAAAATTAGTGTTCAAAAAGTTTTGTAGAAAAAAGGATGCAATATTTTCTACAAATCAGCATGACAAAAGCAGCAGACCAAAATCTGCTGCTCTATCACAAATACATCATATAACATTTTAGAAACATTTTTTTTGTGGAAATATCTACTCAGTACATTTGTTGCGTTTCCCGAGTCATTCCCCCAAATTAATTCATAATAATTTATTGAACCAACAGATAGAGGCAATGCGGGAGTTTCGGTTGAACGCATTATCTTGACTTTACTCTTATAGCAAGGGAAAGCAAAACCGCATTGTTTTACATCTGTCAGTAAAACATATGAAAGAATTTGATGTGTATCTGCATGTACACTTCTGTTACTCGGTTTGTATTTTGCTTCTATAATTAAATGATATCCGTATAATCGATAACAAACTCTTTTATTGTATTATTCATTCGCGCTTCAGAAAAAATTTAAAGTTCAATTTCCACTATACTATGGATATCAAGAGAATCTATTCGATATGTGAAACCGTCTTTTTTGTCAACAAGCTTAAGCTTTTTGTTTTCCGGTCTGAGAATAACTGCTTTTGGCTTTTTAGGGCATCTTATGTGAATATCAAGAGGACCTATTTTCGGGATTTCATTGAAAGTTCTAACGCCTACGGCGTTATGCTCACCTGCCATATTGATGATGTGTGCCATAACTTTGCCGTTCTTTTTGGTGAGAGTCAGGTCTGCATAGTCACTGCCTGTAACCGAGATAAATGCGTTATATCCAGCTTCGCGGAACAGCTTTCTTGTAAATTGCTTGAGCGCATATGTTTTGTTATCGCGATAAACATCACCCATGTCAAAACAGAAAGAAATAACTTTTCCTTTGCCAAACTTATTTATTATACAGCCGGGGTGTTTCTCTTTTTCATAGTAATAGTTTCCATCATAGCAATCAATGAGAGTTTCTGCACCCTTGAGTTCGGGCTCAAAATATTTGGTATCAAGACAGGAAAGTCTGCCGTCACAATCAGGGAAAACAAGCTTTTTAACCGGTTCTTTGAAAGTTGCACCGCTTATTTCCGCACCAAAATCAACTCCTCCGTCAGCAATGACGATGCCGCCCTTCTTTGCAAAGTCAGAAATGATTTTGAGGGTTTCGGGTTCATAAAATTCAGCTGAGGGAAGTATAATCACCTTATATTTTTCAAGGTTTTTCATATCCGCTTCGTTGATGACATCACAAGAAAGACCTGCATCAGCAGTCATACTGACGAAAGCACGAAGCTGTTTGAATGATCTTGGGGTGAATAAGTTTATGTCGCCGTAATACTTTGAGTAAAGTATGCCGATATCAGCAATGCTTTTTCCACCAAAGCAATATTCCTGACGTTCACGGCAGAATTTTGCCACCTCTGTCCAACTATCAATTGCCCATTCCTGAACAAGACCGCCTGTGCCGTAAAGGATGTTGAAGAACTGAAAACCTCCGCCAAGTGCCAGAACAACGGCTGCCTCCTGACAAAGCTGAGTTCCTTCCTTTGTGCATCGGTCACGGGTAAGCCAACTTTCTGGTCTTGCGTTTTGACCCCATGCCATAAGGTCCCACGTGGTATCCTGAGCAACAATACACCGTCCAAGGTCTCTTGCACTGTTTACAGAGTTTGAACTGTTGTAATCCCCCGAAATAAAGTCGATGGGAACGGTTCTTTTTTCGGGCATGGCATGGGAATACATCCAGTTGCTTGTTATTTCAAAATCGGGATATTCTGATTTTACTTCAGCAATATAATGGGCAACATAACGTCTGAACCCTTCGCGACAGAATTCTACATAGTCAAGATAGCCGTCTTCTTCGGGGAGAGGGGCATCCTTTCCGGTTTCTTTTTTCCATGCATCCTTTGCCCAGGGACTGTAGTCGATATAAGCGCCCCATTGTTCGCCATCAACCCAGACACCGTCTGTCTTGTATGTGCCTGCAATTTCTTTGATTTGCGGGATTAAAACCTTATCAACGTATGGTGAAAAGGCGGACATAAAGCCACCGTTTTCAAAACAACCGTTGGGATTTCCTTCAACATCAAGGCTGCACCATTCGGGATGAAGCTTTGCCTGCATAATGTCAAAAAGCCCTGAATGATGAGCATAAAGACGGATGCCACGTTTTGAGGTGAGTTCGCGCCAGATTTTCAGCACGTCCATATGCATAACTTCCGCATGAACACCTGCGTCGGTCATATATGAAGAAATTCCCGGGTGACCTTTTGTGTCAACCTGAATCATATCGGGCTTTGTGGCGTCAAGCATTTTTTCGATGGAAGAGGTGTCGATTATTGACCCTACTTCTTCGCCGTTCATAGCATGAAAGTCAAAATGCAGCCCAAAGAAACAATCCTTTCTTGTTTTCATAAGATATTCTCCTTAAGATTAAGTTTTAATGCATATTATATTTTGTAAGCAATGATTTTTCGTATTCAAGCATATATTTTGCTTCTTTGTCAAGGGCTTCTTCCGAGGTGTCCTTTTCAAGATTGCGCCATACATAAATATCGCGACCAACCTCTCCGCCAGCAGAAACAAAGGGTTCTGCAACGATTCTTCCTGTATAACCTATTTCTGAAAGTGCAGAGAAAATTTCGTCAAAATTGATGTGACCGCGTCCTACGCAACGTCTGTTGTTATCACCTGTGTGGAAACCGAAGAGAAGGTCACCTGCTGTGTGGATAGCATCGCGGAAGCTGTCTTCTTCTATATTCATATGGTATGTATCAAGCAAGATACCAATGTTTGGAGCATCAACTCGTTTTACATAATCAACTGCTTCAGCTGCGGTGTTGATAACACAACCTTCAAAACGGTTTACGGCTTCGACACAGTATGTAACACCGTAATCTTCAGCAGTTTTGACAATCTGTTTCATGGAAGAAACAGAACGGTCAATTATAGGTGTTTTATCACCTGATAAATCGTCCTTGGGAACACAACCCCAACCTGCATAGCTGACACCGGAAATGATCTTTCCGTCCATATAACCTACGCGTTCAACAATTCTTTTCAAGTAGTCAATACCGCCAAGACGAACACTTTCATCTGCACTTGACACATCGTATGCAGGGTTAAGACCCAAACTGTATGTAAGCTCTATATCGCGGTCATTGGCGATTTTTTTAAGTTCGTTCATTTTGTCATTGTTCATTTCAAGAAGTGCCTGAGCCTGAAATTCAAGAACATCATAGCCGATGTCCTTTGCCTTGTTTATATATTTGGCCAAATCGCACTCCCAATTTTTTTCCCAGAAGTTTACAAAAATACCGAGTTTATTCATTTTAATTCTCCTTAGCTAAAATTATTTTTTTGGAACAAGCGTTTCATATTCGTTGCAAAGCGGATAAAGTGCTGGCTCGTCCTCTTCTATGTCTGCAAAACGTGAGGTTGGCTCTGCGAAGTAGTTGTCTGTTAGGTCGTCGTTTATCTTTGAAACCTCACCGCAGATAAGGGGACCGTCGCCTTTTTTTGCTCCAAAGGTATGGTTCACAAAGGGGTCAAGTCTTACGCTATTGCCTGTGGTAATATACACTGGCTCACCTGCTTTTGCTGTGCATTTTATGCCGTCGCTGAAATATTCAACATCGCTAGCATAGTCAACACTGCCGTCGGCATTGCGTTTGTAGAAAAGCATCTCCATTGTGCCTTCGCCACGGTTGATAATGTCTTCAGTTTTTATTGCGTGATAGTGTATGGGAAGTCGCTGACCTTCTTTGAAGACGAGAATTTTTTCAGCATATGGTGATCCTATACCATCACAACCGGGTTTACCATTGCGAATGGTGAACAAAACAGCTCCTATTTTGTCAAATTCTCCACTCCCAAAGTCTGTGATGTCCCAACCAAGGCCGACCTGACGCAGAATGTCAATGTCGTTTGCATGGGATTTCCATTCAGCCATTGTCCAATATGCAAATCTTGGCAATTTAAAATTATTTTTGTCAAGAAGCACAATTGCCTCGCGGATGGCATTGTTTATTTCTGAACGTTTCATAAATTTTCCTCCTTTTGGATAAAGCACGGCTTTGTACTTTCTTACTTACTTATTTAAATAAGTATACTAGTAAAATTTAGATATGTATTTGCAAAATTGTGTTGAAAATTTGCATTATTTTTTTTATGGTATTAACTTCTATTGAACCATCGACAAGGTTATGTTAGAATTTTAGTGTAACGACAAAGTTGTGAAAGAGGTGATTTTGTGCAACTGCTACGGAGTAGTTCTGGCGATACAAATACAAGACACGATGAAAAAATTTTTTATACTGGTTTTTTGGAAAACAATGAGGAATATTTGCTTATGTTTTTCAAAACTGCGTTCGTATATAGGAGGGGAGACAAACTTGTACCGGGAGAGAAGAACCATTATATTTTGTTTCCACCGGACAGTGTATCTGAACATGGTAGCTGTGACGAAGGTTTTGTAAATGACTGGATTTTTTTTAGAGGAAATGATGTAAAGGAACTTGTTGATAAGCTTAACATTCCGCTCGCAACGCCATTTTATATTGGCGATCACAGTATAATAGAGACCTATATTAAAAAAATAGCAATGGAACGAACTGCGCATGACATCTGTTGTGAGGAAAGGATTTCTTTGTTGCTTGTTGATATGTTGATAGAACTTGGCAGACAATATGGGAGGGTGTTGCAAACACATCATTCTGCATTTGGTGTAATTAACGATGCCAGAATGTATATGCTCAATCATATTGAGGATGACATTTCCGTTCAAAACCTTGCTCTGCGGTTTAACTATTCAGTTAGTAGATTTTGTGTGTTATATGACAAGTTTTTTCACATTACACCTATTGAGGATTTGCTTAATGCGAGAATAGAAAAGGCAATATCCCTGCTTAAATATGGAAATACTTCCATTACAGAAATCGCAGAACTTTGCGGTTTTTCGTCTATTCATTATTTTTCAAGAAAGTTCAAAGAAAAGACGGGAGTTGCCCCGTCGCGATATCTGAAAAGATAAAGCATATTCTGAAAAATAGCACTGCAAGGGACAGGGTAAAGAAATGAGTACGGCATTTAATGAAAATAATAAAATTATTACTTGCAGGGGAAGTGTTTGATTTGATGCTCATGCTGATATTATGAAAACAATGATTTTGAACAGTAGTTGTTGCGTATCGGATTGTGTGTGTTCTTTGAAACACTTGCATATAGGCAAATTCAGGATTTCTACCCTGATATTTCCATTGAAATATGTATGTTATAACGATACACTATAAATAGTAAAAGATTAAAATTTATATATCTATGTTGAAATACATTCAAGGAGGAAAAACAATGACAAAAAAACTTTTATGTATGCTTCTTTGTGTGGCACTTGTTTTGCCCACTTGCATTGTGCCTGTGTTTGTGGCGGGTGCTGCAGGATATGAGGATTATACAATCGAAGACGGGTTTGACTATCTGTGGGACTTTGAGGCTGCAAATCCGGATTTCACTGCCAATCCTGTTGGAGGTATTAGTACTGCACAAAGACAGGGAGAAAAAGGCAACCATTATTGGGAAATAATGCCCACTGAGGGGATGTTTTCCGTGCTGGAAAGCACCAAGAATTCGGCTTTTGGACCAAATACAACAATAACCATTGATCTTCAATGCGTTTCTAAAGGTGTGCCCTTTTTGGTTTATGCGGGAAGACCGTCAACCCTTGATGGTGCATATACTGACTATCTTGGTATTAACATTTTTGGTACCTCTGATGGAAACTGGTATACATATAAAATTGAAGTGGGTGACTTTGATGGAAACGTAAGCTTCAAGGCGCATCACGAAAGCTTTGTAGATGTTTACAGAAAGCCTCTTGGTGCAGCAGATAGCGAATATGTTGAAATTTCGGGAACAAATCTTGATGCTATCAATGGAGCGATTCCCGCTTCTGTTCTAGATACCTGTGACTATGGCTGGGGTTCATCGATTACTGATTACAGAGATGAGTTTATTCTTGGATATTATCAGGGTCGTTATAATGTGAGCGATGCTGTTAAATATGCAACAAAATGGAATGCGGATAACTTTGCGGTTTTTGAAACTGCAAGCAAGTATGCGGTGAAGAAAGCAACTTTTGTGAACGAAAGCGGTGAGACAGTTTCAACTATTCCTCAGTCAGGAACTATTGTGCCTGTATTCTATCTGGCAAATGCTGGGGCAGAATGCAAGGTTGACGTTATCACAGCAGTTTATGACAAGGATGGAAGTATGGTGAGCGCAGCGGCCTCTACATGCATTGAAAAAACTGTTTCAAAAGGCTACAGTCAGGTGACTGGTTCTGTCATTGATGCAAGCACAATTCCTGAAGGTGGACGCGTTGAAGCATTTATCTGGAATGACCCAGCAAAAATGCAGCTTATTGGAGATGCTATCACCCTTGGCGGAAACGGTACTGTAGAAACATCAAATGCTACAAGCCTTAAGTATAGCGTAAAGGCAAATGTTATTACTATTGAAAATAGATACAATGAAAACAAGGATATAACATTGATAGCAGAAGATGGCAACGAAATTCTTCTTTATGTGACACAGTTTAAGGCTATCGCAGGTGAGGGATTTAAGAAGGACATAATTATAAATCCTTCAGCAACCATTGCAAACGGTGAAGTTACTGTCAAGATGGCAGCGTCGGGAGTGGCTGTGCCGGATATAACAGTTCCCGTGGCTTCAAACTGGACAGCTTTCAAGGCTGACTTTGCGGCTCTTAATGAATCAAATGCTGACACTTTTTTTGGAACATATGCAGAACATTTCAAAGGCTATGAAAATGGTGCGGTTGTTACATTTCTTGATGTAAGTGCTCTGGATGCTGAAACAAAGCAGAATATTGCTTATCTTAGATCGATAAACAACTATGATGCAGATATTACCTATTCTGAAATCGTTGAAGAGATAATAAAGCTTGCATCTGTTAAAGAATTTATGGACAGATTTGATGCGGCAAAAACTCTCTATGCTACAAATCAATCACAGGCAATTGAAAACCTGACTGGACTTTTACAAAATGCGACACTTTATGAATTTGACAGAACAAGCAGTGTAATCTGTGAGGCATTGCTTTCTGCAACAATAAACGGAACAGTTACAGGAACAGTCGTTGGTGATTTGATTACTGTTTATGAAACAGCAAAGAGTGACCAGGCAAATATTGAGGCAACTCAGATTCCTGGTAAATTTGCAGGTTCTGTTATTACAAGCGGCACAGCTATGAAGGATTTCTTTGACGGAACAATTGTGATTTCCGGTGAGGATTATTCTATAAAGGAAACCCTTGGTCTTTCAAACAGAATTAAAAATTACACAGACAAAGACTATGCTGTTATGTATAAAGCATATGTAGGCAAAGGCTACAGCGAATATACAGATGCGACAGCATATGCTGATGTAAGCAATGCAATTTCATTCCTGCTTGATTACACAGATGAATATAAAGATTGGACAAATGGTTTGGTTGGAAAAACCACAGCAAAAGACGAGTGGGATGCAATTAAAGAAATTTTCGGTGTAGAATATACTTCTCTCACACCGGCGCTTGCAGATTTGTATGCTTTTGAAAATACTTCAAATGAAAGCACAATCTACAAGAGAATAACCGATATGGGCTATCAGAGTCTTGCGGAAGCAGGTGCTGACCTTGCAAATGCGAATGAAAAAATTGACTGTCTTGAGACACTTAGAACAACAACAGACAAAAATGTTGTTAAAGCTAAGGTTGCGTATGCAAGTACAAAAGGTTGGATTTCAATTACTTCACCTTCAGGAATTGACCGTGTATACGAAAGAATGATTGGTGCAACTTACAATTATTTAACAGATATAGTTGTGGCATATAATGAGGCTACAGGTCCTGACTATGTTGATTATGCGGTGAAGGACGGTGTGGGCGAACTCTTTAACTTTGCCTTTGGTGATGCAGAGACAGATGGGAATATAGCAGCGGGTTTTGTAGAAGAAAATACAGGATATCTCAAACTGACAAAGGATACTGAGGGAAATGGCAATGCCTTTTGGAGATTTGAACTCAATGGCATAGATAAGACGCCCACCATTAAGAATATGGCACTAGGTTCAATCCTTCAGCCCAACTCGGCTGTAAACTTTGACCTTCGTTGTGTTTCAGAAGGTGCACCCTTCCTATTTTCTTTAGGCAGACCTTCAAATCTTCGCGGAACATATAGTGACTATCTTGGTATAAACATTTTTGGTGCTCCCGATGATCAGTGGTATACATACAAAGTAGAAATAGGTGCTTTCGATGGAAATAAAAGTTTTAAAGAGCATCATAGTGATTTTGTAAAAGTTTTCAGAAAACCTCGCGGTGCAGAAGATTCAGCTTACATTGAATTGACAAATGCACTCTGCATGGAGTTTAATGGGGCGGCAACGGCTGATCAGGTTGCGAATAACGATTATGGTTACGGTTCAAGCACAACTACTGAAGAGGCAATGGTGCTCGGCTATTATCCTGGAAGATATGGCGTTCCGGATGCAACAAAGCTTGCTACGGTATATGAGCTTGACAATATCATAATTTACGATAAAGCATATATTGCAACAAGTGCAGCATTTAAAAATGCACAGGGCGAAACAATCACTAAACTTCCAAAAACGGGAACAATTACTCCGGCATTCACAGTAAAGAATACCGGCGGTGCATGCCTTGTAGATACTGTTGTTGTTATCTATGACAAGAATGGACAAATGATAAAAGTTGAAAAGCAGGCAGTTCGCATTGAAGAAGGCAATAATAATGAGGTGACCGGAGCGGTTGTAAACGCTGCTGATATTCCATCGGGTGGAAGAATTGAGGCTTTCCTCTGGAACGAAATGACAAGGATGCAACCTCTCTCCAAGACACTTGTTTTGGGAAATGATGCTGTTGAAAAATCAACACTTGAAAATCTCACAACTGGTGATGTGAAATACAGCACATTTGCAAACAAGATTACTGTTGAAGGTTTGCGCGGCAGAAATGAAGCAACAACACTTATGGTTGTAAATCCTGCGGTAAGCACTTTTGCTGATAACTATATTCTTGCGGCAACACAGTTTGATACAGAGGATGACGGGACATTCAAAACAGATATTTTGATTGATACCACTAAGTATACATCAGGTGCAGAACTCAAAGTTTTCATTTCAGGTGCAGGAAAGACAGCAAGTGAAATTTCGGTTCCTATGAAATCAAACTGGGGAATTATGAAAGATAATTTCCTTTCAATGAACAAAGGAAACGCTGTGGCATTCTTTGGAAGCTTTGCAGATAATTTCAATTATTATACTGCATCAACTGCAGTAACCAATGATGTTATCGCAGGTCTTTCAGAAAATGAAAAGAAAATGGTTGGTTTTATAAAATCAACATTTGATCCCACTTATTCTGAAGAAATCACCGGTGAAGAAATTCTTGTAGCGCTCAAAAAGATTGCACTTGATGTAACACAGGTGGATGCAGATAACGACACTGTTATCGACAACTTTATGGATGCTTTCGGTGCAGCTTCAAGTGCTGACGAAATTAAGGCGCTTATTGAAGGTGCTGAGTTCATTTACTTTGATTTCAGCGGCTTCCTTGGATTTGATAATGTTTGTGCTGATTTATACGGAGATAAGGCTTCATATACAACTATTGAGGCGGTTTGGAATGCTTTTGAAACTGAAAAGAACGATCAGGCAGGTATGGAAGGTGCGTCGGTTACAGCGGGCTTTGTTGCAATAGGAAACCAACAAGACTTACAGAGTTTCTATGAAGGAACCGTATCCAGCCTCAGTATTGATACGAATGGCTTGGACTATGCGGTTATGTACAGTATCTTTGCTGAGCGTTATGATAATTATACAACATCAACTCCTTATTCAGATATAAGTGATGCGATTGTCTTCCTCATGGATTATTCAAGAGAGTATACCTCATGGAATAACAAAATCAATCAGGCAACGACAGTTGATGCTGAGTGGAAGGAAATCAAGAAGGTGTTTGCAAACACCCTTGATGAAGCAGGTCTCAGTTATGTTACACCTGGACTTGTTGAAAAACATATAGACAGCACAAATTCACCTGTTATATACAAGAGACTGGCGGATCTTGGTTATGGTTCGGTAGCAGCACTCAATGCGGCACTTGCTGCAGACAGCGAGAGTGTTTTGACAACAATAGAAACAAAGACAAAATGTCTTGACGATATTACTGCGGCTGCAAACGGAAATTCCAGCGGTGACTGGTATTCGGTAAGAACTCAGACTGAGCTTGCTTATAATAACGGTTGGATTTCACTTACAAAGGATCCGTCAAATTATCAGTCGGATGCTTACAACAAAATGCTTAACCAGCAGTATGACTATCTCACCCAGATAAAAACTGCATTTGAGCAGGCAGTTACGGGTGCTGGTAATACACCCGGTAGCACACCCGGTAGTACACCCGGTAGCACTCCTGGTGGAGGTGCCGGTGGCGGCGGAGGTGGTTCTGTCGACAGAGGTAAAATCAATCCTGGAACAACAGCTGATACAGCTGTCAATATAGAAACAAATCTTGAAAGTCATCCGGTTGCGCCTTTTACCGATATAAGCAGTGAATATAGCTGGGCTGCAAGCAGTATTGATAACCTTCGTGAAATTGGCATCATAAGAGGCGATGGTGATGGAAAGTTCCGCCCAGGAGATGGAATAAACCGCGAGGAATTTCTTTCAATGGTATTAAAAGTTTTCCAAATTGAGCCTCAAAAATCCAACAAAACCTTTACTGATGTGAAGGATGGCGAATGGTACTGTGATGTAATCGCTACCGCGTGTGAGATAGGTATTGTAAATGGATATCCTGACGGTAGATTTGGCATTGGTGAAAAGGTTTCAAGAGCGGATATGGCAGTTATGGTGGGAAGAACGCTTGATATTATGAAGAAAGACCTTCCCATAAAAAATGCAGTTTATATTTTCACAGATTATCTTGACATTCCTGATTATGCATATAATGATGTTGTAAAACTTCAGCAGTTTGGTTTGGTGCAAGGTGATGGTTATAGAAACTTTAATCCTGCCAACAACCTTACAAGAGCAGAATCTGCAACTGTGTTGTGGTCTGTATTCAGAGAAATCAGCGGAAATATTTTTAACTAAACAATATATAAAACCAAAGCAGTTTTAGAAACCAATAAATTCTAACAGAAAGGACAGAAATTTATGAACAAAAAACTTTTGGCAGGATTGCTGTCAGTAGTGATAATCTTTTCTGCATTCAATATTATTGCGCTTGCTGAAGGATTTCGTGAACCGGTATATGAAAGTCCGAATACAAGCGAATATATTACCGCAGAAGAGTTGTCGATTCTTTATGAATGTGGCGTAGTACCCTGGAAAGAGATAAAGGATATGGAGGGCTTAAGTGAAAAAATCATTTCCCGTGAATATGCAGCGTGGTACATCTGTCAACTCACCGGTATTGATATGAATGGCACAGAAGGTTATGAAACTCTTTTCAAGGATGTTTCTTCACAGAATGAATTTTATGGACAGATAAAAACAGTGGTATCTGCAGGTTTTATGCAGGGCGATCCCGATGGGGAATTTCGCCCGAATGCCCCTATTACATCTATGGAGGCTGCTACTGTGCTTCTGAGAGTTTTGGGATATGACATTTATATGAAAATGGCTGGCATGAACAAAGCCCTTATCAATACAGAAATTTTGAGCGGAATAGAAATTAAGGACGAAATCACTCACGGCGAAATGATGCGGATGATTTTGAATGCATTGAAATCTCCAGCACTTAAGCATGAATACTATGCTATTCTTAAGGATCAAACAGTAGATATAGGATATGTGCTTGATGATGAATATCTGGGTTTTCAGCATATTCTTGGTTTATTCTATGACACTGGCGTGCTTGATGCAATTCCTGAAACAACCCTTGAAGAACCAGGGAGTACACTAAGAGATGGATATATCCGGATTAATGGTGTGGAATACCAATATGAGGGTGATCCCGCTGATTTTCTGGGATATAAAATCAATTTTATATATAAAAGTTTGTCCGACAAGACCAGAGTTATAGTTTATCTTTTTAAATCGGATAAAAACGAAGAATTGGTTTTGTCGCATAAGGAAATTGACGGATTTAGCAATGACGTTTACTCATACACTGATGGAAACAGATCAAAGCATGTTTCTTTCCCAAGGGACGCAAAGATTATTTTTAACGGTTTGGCAAACCCTGGTTATACCAGCAACCCCAGTGAAATGAGTCCCAAGTTTGGAACAGTTACCTTTATCAACAACGACAACGACCAAAGCTATGATGTGGTGAAAGTTGAAAGCTTTAGCTTTTATTTAAGTGTATCAGCAGTGAAAGGCGAAGAAAAGCTTTATTGCAAGGATGTGTCAGGAAACGATACAAGTATAAGTCTTAAAGATACCGATTACGTAGTTTTGGATGGCGGCAAGAAAATTGCTTTGGATAGAATCAAAGCAAACCAGCTTTTGATTGTAAAAGAAAGCAGCAACAGTACACGTGGCACAAAGAAGGTTGTTATTGAATGCCAAAAACCTTCAAGGTCAAATGTAGGAATCACTGCTGTTTATAAAGACTATGTTGTAGGAGGAGCTAATGAGTTCAAGATTTGGGATAATATAAAGAACACTCTTGAATTGAACAAAATCTATACACTTTACATAGTTGACGATGAGGTTGTTCTAGCAGTGGAAGCAGATGATGAAGGACTTATGCATGTATATTTGATTGATTATAAGTCATTTAAAGAGGAATTTGAAGATGCTACAGCAAAAATAGCGGTGGTTGACACCTCGAGAAACTATCAGATTTATGATGTTGCTAAAAAGCTTTATCTTGACGGTGATTTGGTGACAAACCTTCAGACCCCCGAAACAACCCTGGTGGCAACAGCCCAAAATTCTATCAATCCTTCATCAACAATGACCAAGGCGCAGCCTGCAAGAATTGGATTTAACAGAAATGGTGAAGTAAATAAAATTGATACCTACAATGTAGGTGCAAACGAGGAAGAGTCCATTGAACCGGCGAAGGCATACAATCCAACCAGCGGAAACATGGAAAATGTGACAAGTTTTGATTATGTGTTTGGACCAAGAAGCCTTTACCATAGCTCATGGAACATAGGTGGATATAAACAGGTGATTGGTGAAATAGGTGGTGCTGAGTTTATCTGTGTTCCAATTAATGACCGTGCAAACAGTGATTTGTATAAAAGCGGAATGCCTGGCAATGTAAAATCATTTGCTCTTGATATAGCAGGTATCAATGATGAAGATAAATCCATAGATGTTGTTTATTATTATTACAATGATACAACGGCAAATGCCAAGGAATATTTCCAAAGTGATAATCAATGCATTATAACGGATTTGTATCAGGAAATTGACAGCAATGGTGATGTTCAAAATGTTATTGAGGCCTATAAAGGCAACTCTAAGGTAAGATATACTTGCGAAAGTGACTTGGCTGATCAGATGCGAATCGGTGATGTATGGTGTCTTGATGGAAATTCGGAAGGTCATATAAAGATGTATCTCAAAATGTTTTCTCCCGAAGAAGGGTTCACAGCAGGTGGCATTCAGGCAACAATGGACAGCAGTTCTATCGCAGATATCTATGGTTCATTGCTCGGAACAGGTCTTAAACTTTCAAATGGAAGATTGCTGTTTTCTCCCGTACTTCCTGAAAGCGTCATAACACTCCCAGATGGAAGTGTTGACTGGAAACAGATGGGAACAGACTGGATAAATATATCAAGCGCAACAGTATTCAAATACCGCACAGTGAATGGTCAGCCCAAGGTAGAGGCATCAGCAATTAATGAGCTTATGACTTATGACAAAGAAGGAATTAAGGCTTCAACCGTGATCATCAACAAAACCGGCACAGCAAGCCAGCTTTATATAATCGAACGATAATATTTTACGAGGCAAGTTTTAAAGATTGCCGATAGAAAGTTTGATTGTTTGAGGAGGGTGGAAATCTTCCGCCCTCTCAGGAGGAAATAAAATTTTTAAAAGAAAGGATTTAAGCTATGAAAAAATTTGTTTCATTTATATGTTTGGTTGCTATGCTTTGCACGGTTGTGGCTCCGTTGTCGCAGACTGTTTCTGCGGCAGACGCTCCTTGGTATGAAAAATGGAGTATGAGTGGCAATGTTACAATAAACGAAGAAGATGGTAGTGTAAAGCTCAGCAGTACACCCGACAGTCCCGCTGAGTTAGCGCTCAGTTATTCATTCCCGGCTCAATATACAGTTTCATTCTCAATGAATGCAAGTATATGGACGATCGATATGTGGTTTTCTGGGAATTCAGGTATTCGTGCAGGAATTTATGTTCGTTCGGGATATGTTTCTTCAATGGACGTAGTTAAGTATTTAGATGTATCAAACTCAAGCGGATGGCATGACTATATGCTTGAAGTTGATACCAAATCTCTTACACAGAAGGTATATTTTGACGGTGTGTATGTAGGAACTCAAAGTATAGCAAGCTATCCATATACATCTGGTTTAATATTCCGTGCCGGTCTAGGCGGAGAATATGAGATCGCAGATTTCAGTATTGAAAACGGTATTGCCGGTGTAGAGGGCGGACAGCTTTTTGAACTCACACAGGAATATACCGAACCGTTTTTTGAAGACTTCTATGATATATCAGGCTGGAGTGTTCCTGATTCGAAGTATTTCACTCATGATAAAGAAAACGGAATTGTAAAAATTTACCGTGAGATAATAAAAGGTGTTGAAACCTATGTTGAGCGCCCATTGAGACCTCCCACGAATTACGATATGGAGTGGTACTTAAAACTTACTGACATAAAGGCAATCAGTGACCAACTGAATCAGGGAAGTATCCATATTCAGCTTTCGCATGACAATCGGCATACATGGGTTTCTTTTGAGGCGGGTGATGTTTCATTCCAGTCGCATGGTAATTATGGTTCTGACCCGTTTGCAGATGGACCAACAGGTTCTGTTCCTTATCGAATAGAATATGACAAATGGTTCCATCTGAAAGCAGAGATGCGCGACCAATATGTCACATGGTATATTGACGGCAAAGAACTGGTAACTTGTGAAGTTGCTCATCACAATCTCAATGTTTGGCATGTCGGAACAGGCGCAAACCCGGGCGGTCGAAATTTGTCTATGGGTGTGGAGATTGACTGGCAAAAATATACCCCGTACTTTGATGATGAACTGAAAATAACATCTCCTCGTGCAAATTCAAGATTTGCTGCAGGCGGTGACATTAAGCTTAAGGCTGATACCAAGCTTGACACCGAAAAGATTGATTATTACGTAAATGGTGTATATGTTGGTTCAGGATATAAGGAAAATAACTATATTTATGTTCTTAAAAACGCAAAGGCCGGTGTTTACAGAGTTACTGCAAGGGTTGAAAATATTGAAACCTGTGAAAGCAAATTCACGGTTTATACATCCTTTGAGGCAGAACTTTCTCTCAACAAAAAAGAAATATATTTTGGCGAAAAGATTGTGGCTACTGCTGATATAAAGGCGCTTGTAAAGAACGACAAACCCACAAAGGTTGAATTCTTTATAAACGGAAAGCTTCATTCAACAGACACATCTTCTCCCTTCCAGGCAACCTTTTCGGATTTGCAGGTGGGAACAGGAAATATCTATGCAAAGGTTTACAACACGTCAGGGGGTGTGGTGCAGACCGAGCCACAGTATGTTTCAGTTGACTATGCAAAGGGCAAGAATCTCAAAATAGGCCGAGAGTATGAAGTAAATTATGACTATAATTCAGGAAACGGAAACTTTGAGCTTAATGATGGATACTTCACGCTTTCAATGAAGCACAGTGCCGACGGATTTACTTACAAAAGTGATGAAGGTGAAAAGACTTATAAGGGTACAGGCAAAGGTGATTACAAAATCGTTGTTACTGCCGGATATGCGGAGGTTTATTGGAAGGGACAGTTTGTTGAATCCATTCTCCTTCCCTATGAACCAAAGGCTGCTTATACAAAGGACAGTGGACTTGACAATATAGTTATCAAAGGTTCAGGGGTGAAGGCAGAACTTTTCAGCATACCTTGGAAGGGTGAAAAGGAATATGTTTCTGATGCTCTTCCTTCTACAAAATACTATTCTCTTGAATTTGACAAGACTGATTCATCACCGGAAGAAATTTATCTTAATGACGGTACATTCAATACAACACTTTCTTTCCGTGAAGATGGTATCTATGCAATGAGACAGTTGAACACTGGTGCTATTCCAGAAGAAATCAAGCTTTCTGATGAAGTGAAACCTGGATATTACCGCTTTACAGTTTCATTTGGTATGGCTAACCTTTATGTAAATAACAAATTAGTGGGACAGTTTAGATGTATCCTTGGCGGAAGCAAGTCATACATCAAGAGAACAATGTCAAATCCCAAGGCATCTACAGTTATAGCATTCAAAGAAAGCGATGATATTTATTATCACAAGGAGACCTTTGAAGAAGAAACAGAGCTTTCCTATGAAGAATATTGGCAGCTCAGACCAATTACCTATAAACAGGGTCTTACATATAAAGTTGAAAATGAATTGAAAGTGGATGGCAAGGGCAATCATTACATGAATGTTTCAGGAAACGGCACATATCTTCTTAATGGTATTGCATTGTATCCAAACATTAAGTGGCGCGGTATGGCTGACAAGGCAAGCGGAAAAGTATTTGCTACCTTGAGACGCTCATTTGCTGACCGCCAGAATCGTATCGGCTATGACTTTGATAAGCAGTGCTGGTACTTTGAAATAGAGACCACAAGTAAAGTGATTATTGAAAAGGATTCAAAATATGCTCCTGGTGCAATAGCGGTTGGCAAGTGGTATGACTTCGAGGTTGTTACTGAAGGTTATGAGGTTGCGCTTCTTATGGATGGCAAGGAAGTCTTCCGTACTGAACTTGATTATGACCTGAGAACACTTTATTATGGCAGAACCGGTATCAGTGTAGACGGTGGCTCATACAACTTTGACGATTTTGAATATGTTGGTGAAAACCGTGTAACACCGGGTTCAAAGATTTTTGTGGCAGCAGAATTTTATGATACATCAGTGGACGACAATGTCAACAGAACTCATGTGGACATCGGTGGATTTTATGAAGAAGATGGTGTTGTTTATACGGCTACAGACTACGACGGTGGCGGTGTTATGTCATCAGATGGCGGAAATACTTGGCGCCGGGCAAATGGAGCTGTCAAAATTAATTCTAGCCAATTTCTGATATTAGATGATGGAACATATGTTACTGCAAAGGGAACCGGCGGCGTAGCTGAGATGTCACCTTGGTATGCACATATTTCTAAAGACAAAGGAAAGACTTGGGAGAAATATTTGATACATTCAGGCAAATATGGATTCGCAGGAACCAATGGACGTATGACTATTACTGAAAATGGAAGAATTTTTCTTGGTATAGGTTCAGGTGATGAAAATTTTGCTCGTAGTGATGTTATGTATTCGGATGATGGTGGAAAGACATGGCAACATTCAGAAAGTACTATTGAAGGTGAAGAAAATACCTTTACAACATACACGTCAGGTATTCTTATGAATGAGTTGATGGTTGTTGAACCCCCGAACAAAGATGAACTATGGTGTTGTGCGCGTTCAGATATGGGTTATATTGTTTACTTTATCTCACGTGACAATGGTGCAAGCTTTGAACCAGAACCACATCTCTTAGGCCTTATGGCACCTGAAACTGCTTATCGTATTGTCAGAGACGAAAAAGATCCAAATACTTATTATGCGATTCATAGTTATGATGCAACTACTATAGATGTTTATTATGAACAGTATCCAACAAACCGAGTGGTACTCTCAGTAAGCCATGATGGCATGAAAAATTGGGAGTTTGTTACAGACCTTATGGAAGGAAACTGCTTATCTTCTCTTGTCAGTGAGGATGCATGTATGTGGCTCATTGACGGAAAGCTCTATTGGAAGTGCAACAACACTGATGGAAACGGACGTATGACATTTGGGGCTCAGGATGTTTCAACTATTAAGTCACTCAAGAGATTCCCTCAGGCGCATTATAGACAGTATATGGGTTATGATGCGGTTCCAACCACTGCGCAAAGACACTGCGTGGTTTCAAAGACAAACAAGACAGCATGGATTTATGGTGATTATTATGCCACAGACGTAAAAGACGGCAGAATGGACATAGAAACTACAGAACGCGTATTTGGCGTAGTTGCAGAAAAATCAGGAAACACCATAACTCTCAAACTTGGTGATGGACAAGTGACGTTCACAGAAGGAAAAGACACTGTCCAAGTAAATGGTGAAACCGTTACAGCAGAGCGTGTTGCTATGGTAGACGGCTATCTTGATATTAAGATTCTTTCGGAAATTTTTAATAAGGTATTCCGCGAAACAGATGATTCTTACTGTATTCTTGACAGGGCAGAGTCTGTTGAACCTTATCAAAGCGGATTTGACAAACTTGCTTAAAAAAATGTAAGTTAGTTTTATTGCCGGAATGTCGGCATTTGGTTCGACATTCCGGTTTAATAAACACCTTCGGGTGAGAAAATTATGAACCCAGTTAATTGA
>JAGAUW010000013.1 GCA_017620615.1 Clostridia bacterium
AAGGTCTGACGCCATAGTGTCAATGTGGTTTGACGCACGTCTTGACATGATGCCTGCAACGCCGAAGGTGTCAAGGTCGAATTTTGAAACCTCCTCGACAATTTCCTTGTGGGTGTCCACATTGACGGTGATCGGCGGAACCTTTACAGCGTCACCCTTGCCTGCTGTTCTGGCAGTTCCGTATGTCTTTGACTGGGAATTTGCAAAACGCTTGTACTCAACAGAACCTGCCGCAGGACTTCCCGAATAGTTCTGGGATTTCAGTGCGTTTGAGAGTGTATCCCTCTGGATATTCTCAATGACAATGCCGTAGATTTCTTTGAGGTCAGCTTTGGTTGATGCCGCCTGCAAAAGTGATAATGCCTTTGTTCTTGCCATAAAAAATTACCTCCTAAAAAATTACCGTTCCTGAGGGGAACGGTTTGTTGCTGTTATTGGTTTCAGGTGGATTTCCTCCGCCTCCGGGAACGGAATTACCGTCAAAAAGGTAGTCATTTTCAGACTTCACCTTTTCCAGTGCGGACTTTATATCCTCCGACTGATTTTTTGATGATTTGAGTGCTTCGAGGTCAAGAAGTGCCTTGACAGCCTTTGAATTTTTCGCCTTAACTCCTGCAATTGCACTGTCAAGCACGGAATTGAACTCCATATCAGCAATTTTTGTCTGATATTCCGTATCCTTTGCGGCGAGGTCGTCAGTAAGCTGTTTGATTTTGCCGTTAAGCTCCTTTACGTCAATTCCCTCAAACTCTTTCAGAGCTGTCTGTGCAGTTTCAAGCTGCTCCTTGTAGCCGTCACGCTCAACGGCAATCTTCTTGATGTCGTTGCTGTTTTCGGTCATTATCTTGTCTATGACCTCTTTTTCAAGTCCTAAGTCCTCTAAAAATTTCCTCTGCATTTTTCTTTACCTCCATGTGTTTTTGCAGTTTTACGCCGTGCTTGGGGCATAAAAAAGCACCTCTTCCGAGATGCTTTAAATCATATTTAATGGGTACATCTCAAAAAACGCTTATTTTTGAAATGTAGTGGTTGTTTCAATTTTGGAAATAACCACTTTTTTTACTGTCTGTTTATCAATTGCCGACAGCGCAATTCTGCTCCGTCCAATTAAATGGTAGCATAAGAAAACCACCTTTTTATGGGCGGTTCAATCTTCGTCTAAATAAGAAAATTCATCTGACATCGCTTTTTCATGTTCTTCAGGTGTCAAAGAGTTCAAAAAGTCTTCAACAGCTTTCTTCTGTTCTTCAGGAGAACCATCCAGAACTGTTGAATTAGCCTTATTTTCTATCACTCCATATCACTCCTGACCTAGTTTTATTTAATAATGTTCTAACTAATTTATCCTTTTCAACATCGTTGTCATTAATGACAATCTTTTTATAAAGCCTATCATATTCTAGCTTGAATTTTTTGAAATCATAATCGTTGCCTTTGGTAATATATTCAATTCCGCCGTTGTTTTTCATAATAGTAAAAGTTTTAATATTATCATTATTCCAAAAGAAAATTATATCATTCAAGGAATAACTACTATTTCTTGGGTGATTATGCATAACAAAAAGCTCTTTTCCATACAATGTGCTGCCAAAATCCAGTTTATCATCAGAACCTTTAAATTCTTTCCTGTTATTCAGTTTGCTGTCAAAAACAAACGCAACTTCTTTGCTCTCATTGTTATCTCTTGAATATCTTAGAAGCTCTTTATGTTGCTGTTGAATGATACTGCACTGTTCATCGGTATAACCGCTTATTTTTACATTAGGTACATTGTCAATGACTTTATCGGTTATCTTCGTAATTGACTTTTTGCTTGTTTCTTCTATTATACCACTTTCACCTGAATTGTCAACATTTTTCGGGGATTTTGAGCGATAAAGGCTCTGCATCTCCTTCCATTTCTGACCGTCCGCATTTTTAATTCTGCGGAACGTATGAAACGATTTTGGAGCGTCCTC
>JAGAUW010000014.1 GCA_017620615.1 Clostridia bacterium
CAAGCTCCATTTCCATATCTTCAGGGAGTCCGCCAACATTGTGATGAGCCTTTACGCCGTCACTTTCAAGGATGTCGGGATAAATTGTGCCCTGCGCCAAAAAGTCTATGCCCTCAAGTTTTGCCGCTTCTTCATCAAACACCTTGATAAACTCACCGCCGATAATTTTTCTCTTTTTCTCAGGCTCAGCCACATCTTTCAAGAGATCCAAAAATCTGTCTGTGGCATCAATATATATAAGGTTTGCATCAAGCTCTTTGCCGAAAACCTCGATAACCTGTTCGCTTTCGCCCTTTCTCATAAGTCCGTGGTTCACGTGCACACAAACCAGCTGTTTTCCTATTGCCTTTATAAGAAGTGCTGCAACAACCGAGCTGTCAACACCGCCCGAGAGTGCAAGAAGAACTTTTTTGTCTCCTACTTGAGCACGAACTTCCTCTATCTGTTCTTTGATAAATTTGTCTGCGAGTTCCTTTGTTGTGATACGTTCCATTGTTTCTGGTCTTACATTGCTGTTCATAATTTTTTCCTCCTGTAATTTAATTTTCTTCAAAAAGCGGAGTTGAAAAGTATCTCTCTGCTGTATCGGGGAGCACTGTCACCACCGTTTTACCTTTACCTAATTTCTTTGCAAGCTTTATTGCCGCTGCCACATTTGTTCCGCTTGATATACCGCACATTATACCTTCCTTCGAGGCAAGCCCTTTTGCGGTATTTATAGCTTCTTCATCTTTTATTACACAAATATCCGTAAATATGTTCTGGTTTAAAATCTTTGGAATAACTCCGTCACCAATCCCCATTTGAAGATGTGTGCCAATGGAGCCACCCGAAA
This sequence comes from Clostridia bacterium, assembly GCA_017620615.1. Taxonomy (GTDB): domain Bacteria; phylum Bacillota; class Clostridia; order Monoglobales; family Monoglobaceae; genus SIG440. The sequence continues at coordinate 836 of JAGAUW010000014.1, forward strand.
GGATAGCCGCATGTTCAGGTTCAACCGCCCAGATTTCCATATCGGGATTTTTTGCTTTCAGGGTTTCCCCTATGCCGGTGATGGTACCACCAGTACCAATCCCTGAGCAAAATCCGTGTATTGGACCCGCCACCTGTCTCAGAATTTCCTCTCCGGTAACCTTGCGCTGAACCTCAACATTGGCAGGGTTTTTAAACTGCTGGGGAACAAACACATTGTCACATTCTTCCTGCATCCGAAGTGCCGTATTGAGACATTCGTGTATGCATTCACCAATATTTCCTGCATCGTGGACAAGAATAACCTCTGCGCCATAATGTTTAACAAGCTTTCGCCGTTCTTCACTCACCGAGTCAGGCATAACGATTTTCACCTTATAACCTTTAACCGCCCCAACAAGTGCAAGACCAATTCCCTGATTTCCGCTGGTGGGTTCAACAATCACAGTATCTTTATTTATAAGTCCTCTTTTTTCAGCATCGCAAATCATATTGTAGGCTGTTCTTGTTTTGATTGAGCCACCGACATTTAGTCCCTCAAACTTCACAAGAATTTCTGCCCCGTCAGGCGGTGCCATATGCGAAAGCCTTATAATAGGAGTATCTCCCATTGCTTCCAAAATATTATCAAAAACCATTATTATCTTCCTTTAAATTCCAGAAATTAAATATAATAAAATATTATATACCCAACACCTCTTTGTTGTCAATAAAAAGAACAGTATTTTCTAAGGGTTTTTCATTTTTTAGAGCGTGGACAATCTTCATAAATACATTTTTTGCATTCCCTATCATCGTGACTTTCCAAACAACACATTAAATAATCGCATTCATCACAACAGCATTCAACGATATTGCCTTCTGTGTCTGTATGTCCGCCATTTCCAAGACAATCAATTCCACAATTTCCAGGCGTTAATTCAACGCCCGTTATATCTACTATCATTACATCCCTTTCCTCTCGTATAAAATTTCTCATCACACAACATTTTAGAGTATATGACTCTAAAAGTCAATAGTGGTATGCACTCTATGTTATGATTTCAAAAGAAAGGGGCGATTTTATGGATATAGCCGAAAGAATACGTGAGCTTCGCGAGGACAATGACAAAAATCAATCGCAGATAGCTGTTCTTTTAAATGTAGGTCAAAAAACATATTCGGATTATGAAAACCGAAAAATAAGAATTCCCCTTGAAAGCGTCATAATCTTAGCAAGATATTATAACGTTGATATGAACTATATTTGTGGAGTAAGCAATCAAAAACTTCCTTTTCCAAAAAAATAACTATTAAAAACCACTCATCCAAAGATGAGTGGTTTTTCTTTTAAATCATACCAAGAAGTTCTTCTTCCGTTATTATTTTAATTCCAAGGCTTTCGGCTTTTGTGAGTTTGCTTCCTGCCTCTTCGCCTGCTACAACAAAATCGGTCTTTTTCGACACCGACCCTGACACCTTTCCGCCGTTATCCTCAATGATTTTCTGTGCCTCGGGGCGTTTTAGTGTTGGAAGAGTTCCCGTGAGGACAAAAGTCTTCCCCTCAAGGACACCACCTGACACTTTTTCTTCCGCTGTCATATTGACACCGGCGTTTTTCATCCTTTCGATGAGTTCCTTTGTCTCAGGTTCTGCAAAATAATGCACCAGGCTTTCTGCCATTTTTTCGCCTACATCATCAATCAAAAGCACCTCATCTAGTTGTGCATTCATAATGTTTTCCATATTTCCAAAGTGGGCAGCCACTGCTTTTGCACCTTTTGCGCCAATAAGACGTATTCCAAGCCCGCACAAAAGACGGTCAAGCGGATTTTCCTTTGCCTTTTCAATGGCATCAATCAAATTCTGTGCAGATTTTTCAGCAAAGCGTTCAAGTTTTACAAGTTCATCTTTTTTGAGATAAAATAAGTCCGCCGAAGTCTTTATAAGCCCTTCGTTCACCAGCTGTTCAACCACAGCATCGCCAAGCCCCTCAATATCCATAGCACCTCTTGACGCAAAATGGATTATACTGCGTATTCTCTGTGCGGGACAATTCGTGCTTGTGCACCGAAGCGCCGCTTCACCCACCTCACGGAAAAGCTCTTCGCCGCAAGCAGGACAATGAGTTGGCATTCTGAATGATTTCTCATTTCCTGTTCGCTTTTCCTTGAGAACCGATACAACCTCAGGGATTATGTCGCCTGCCTTTTGAACAAGAACACGGTCACCGATTTTCAAATCCTTTGCCACAATAAAGTCTTCATTGTGAAGTGTAGCACGGCTCACAGTAGACCCTGCAATCTTCACAGGAGTAAGAACAGCATTTGGTGTAATAATCCCTGTTCTGCCTACCTGAACAATTATGTCTTCCACTGTGGTTTCCTGCTGCTCTGCAGGGAATTTATACGCAATTGCCCATTTGGGCACCTTTGATGTGGATCCAAGGATTTCACGCTGGCTGAGGCTTTCCACCTTGACCACAGCCCCGTCAATATCAAAAGGCAAGTCCTTTCGTCTTTCACCAATTTTCAAAATTTCAAGATATGCCTCGTCCATATTCTGGCAAACTGCTCTCACAGGGCTTGTCTTAAATCCCATTTCGTCAAGCCAGGCAAGACCTTCTGTATGTGATAAAATTCTGTCATCCGAAATTTCCTGTATATTAAATATAAAAATATCAAGCTTTCGTTTTGCGGTAATTTTACTGTCAAGCTGACGAAGTGATCCAGCCGCTGCATTTCTTGGATTGGCAAAAAGAGCCTCTCCCAAAGAACGCTTTTCCGAATTTACCTCCTCAAAGGTTTTCCTCGACATATATACCTCGCCACGAACAACCAAACGTTTGGCATCGCAGTTTATTTTGAGGGGTATCGATTTCACAGTTTTTAAATTTTCGGTTATGTCTTCACCAATGCTGCCGTCACCACGTGTGGCTCCCCGAACGAAACGACCATTTTCATATTCCAGAGAAACCGAAAGCCCGTCAATCTTCATTTCAACAACATACTGAGGCTTTTCGTCATCCAGTCCCTGAATAACTCTTTGGTCAAATTCCATAAGCTCATCATACGAAAAAACATCACCAAGACTCTGCATAGGAACCCTATGCTGTACCTGACCAAACTCACTGAGCACGGCACCACCAACTCGCTTGGTTGGAGAATTTTCGTCTGCAAACTCAGGATTTTCTCCTTCCAGCTTTATAAGTCTTTGCATCAGCGCATCATAGTCAAAGTCTGAAATAGTGGGATTGTCCATAACATAGTAGTTGTAGTTATGCTCTTCAATGGTCCTTCTCAACTCAAAAATCTCTTGCTTTATATCCATCATTTTTCACCCTTTTGTTTCAGTTTGTGCCGCTTTCAGCTTTTCTATCACATATTCATAACCTTTTTCGCCATGAGGGATGAGACATCCGCTGCAATCTTTTATTTTTTCACCATTTTTCCCCACAATCATTTCAAAACTACCTCCGCACTCAGTCTTATAAAGAGGACAGAAACAAAAAAGGCAGTTTATCCTTTCTGTTTTGTGACACGGATAAAATTCGCAATCTTTATTCTCAAAAAATTTATAACTCACAGCAAACCAACTCTCCATTTCCAATATTTTAACATATTTGAAACTTAGTGTCAACAACAGCCGAAAAGGAAAAACACATCACTTTTAATTTTCAAAAATGATGTGTTTTTTGTTAATTGAAATCTATTGGAAGTTCAACATCTGTATTCATTTCTTTTTGAACAGGGGCGTCCTGATTTGTGCTTTCAACCAGTTTCTTTTCTGATGAATACGGTGTGTCAGTCACCTTGCTTGAAGGTTTTGATGCAGGCTTTGGCTTTGTCTCCTGGGGTTTTTGTACCTCTGCATCTTTTTGTTCGCCTTTTTCCTCAACCTTTTCCTTTTCAGGTTCTTCTTGGACAACCTTTGGAATCCATACCGGAGAATCAAGTTCTTCTTTCTTTGGCATATTTTCACTTACGAAAGTCTGTATACCATTTATCATAGAGCCTATGCTATTAGCAACAAAAGTAAACGAAACAGAAAAAACCACACACGCCGCAACGACTGCCAGCCACTTAACCAGGGAATGTGCATCATCACTGCCGACAGCAATGCCTCGCTTTGCTTCTATAATCTCTACTGTATAGTTTCCGTTAGGCTCTTTTTGTGTTGCCAATTCTATTATCTTTCCGGCTTTGTCTTTGGCTTTTATATTTTTATCCTTGAGCACCTCAATCATTTCATTCTCATCAAGGATATCCATCACCGGCTTGCTGCACATAAGAAGAAGCCCGTTACTCTTAAGTTTTATGGAATCTGATGTATATGGAACTGCTTCGCCTTCACCGCCAAATCCTATATACGGGATGGTATCTTTTTTCTCAAGAGCAGTTTGCAACACTCCCTCATCATTAAGGAAGGTTTTCTCATCCTCAACAAACTTTGGTACTTCCCCGGTAAGTTTTCTGAGAGAGCCATCTTTAAAATAAAATACAGGGGCATCACCCATATTGTAAACCGTTGCTACATCATTTCCTATGTAAATAACCGAAATATCAACTTCAAACTCATCTTGTTTTTTTTCAAAAATGAGGCTCTTAACTGCAGAATTGGCAAAGCCAAAATAAGTCCGATTTTCCTTTGTGAAATCCGCACCATAAAAGCCTTTCAAGACATCAAGAGAAAGATATGCCGCCTCTTCACCTTTAACAGCATTTTTTATGCCGCTGGAAAGGGCATAAAGATTTCGGCTCCTGAAATTTTTATTTTCAGCAAAGCAAGTGAGCTCTTGCACATCCTCCCTGCAAAAGCCGTTTAGAAAAAAATTGTCCTTGTTCACTTCCTGGGATTCATCCGCATAGGTAGCGACATAAGCCTTATACCTCATACTGCACCTCATAATGTCATTAAACGATCTAAAGTCATCAAAAGTTTCATGTTATTTTAACATAATTTGAATATCTAGTCAAGAGCACGAGGCTTTATTTGTCTGGAATTTTCATACATCTCTTTTCACTTTTTCACGCATCAAAGTCAATACCTTTTTTTCAATTCGAGACACCTGGACCTGGGAAATCCCAAGCTGTGTCGCAATCTGTGCCTGAGTTTTCTGTTTAAAATATCTGTATATTATTATCTTTTTTTCCCTATCATCAAACTCTGCCAAAAGCTCCCCGATAAGTATGCGGTCCACGATTTCTTTTTCACAATTTCTTGTACTTTCAAGACGTTCGATAAGCGCCTTCCCCTCTTTTCCCTCTTCCTTTGGCTCTGCATAAAGCGATTCAGGTCTAAGTCCTGCTTCGAGTGCCGTAGCAAGTTCTTCAGCACTAACCTCAAGCTTTGCCGCCAGTTCTTTCACCGAAGGCTCACGGTTTTCTTCACGTCTCATTATTTCCTGGACACTTATCGCCCGGAGTGCAAGCTCTTTAAGGCTGCGACTCACCTTTATTATTCCGTCATCCCTTATGAATCGTTTTATTTCGCCTATTATCATGGGCACAGCATATGTCGAAAACTTCACCTCAAAGGCAGGATCAAATTTTTCAATTGCCTTTATAAGTCCAATACAGCCTATCTGGAAAAGATCCTCTGTTTCGTGACCTCTTCCTGAAAATCTTTTAAGTACACTCCTCACAAGCCCTATGTTTTCTTCTACAATTATGTTTCGTGCAGTCAAATCTCCATTTTTTGCTTTTTTAATCAGGCTCTCAATATTTTCATTATATTTTTTTGTCTGCACCGCATTAACCTCTTATTTTCTTTTTCATTGTCACCACAGTCCCTTCTCCCACTGTAGATTTGACGCTGAGTTCATCCATAAAAGTTTCCATAACAGTAAATCCCATACCGCTTCTCTCTGAATCCGGTTGCGTTGTGAAAAGCGGTTGCATAGCTTGTCCTATGTCCTCTATTCCCTTTCCGTAATCGGTTATTTCAATCTCCATCACATTTTCAATAACTCGGCAGACGATTTTTACAATGCCCTTCATGTTCTCGTATCCATGGACAATAGAATTGGTCACTGCCTCGGATACCGCAGTTTTTATATCAGAAAGCTCCTCAATGCTTATATCAAGCTGGACCGAAAATGCCCCAACTGTCGCACGAACAAAAGCTTCGTTGCAGCTTTTTGCCGGAACTTCAAGCTTCATATAGTTTTCCATTTAGACATTACCCCCTCTTTTAAAAGGCACCAAAACAGTGCGGCAGATTTTTTCACTTCTCTTAAAAAAATTATTGCATTCGAAATGTTCATTATAATTTCTCCTTACCAAAATCCAGAATTTTTTTAAGTCCGGATATTTCGAATATTTTGTCAAGCTGAGGGTTCACCCTTATAACCATTACTTTTCCACCCAAAGCCGAAATCTGTTTGTATCTTCCAACCATCATACCAATACCTGAGCTGTCCATAAAAGTTACCCTGTCAAAATCAAACACAAGATTTGTGACATTGCCCGAACTTATTTCCCGGTCCAGAATATCCCTTATATCACCTGATGTGTGATGGTCTATCTCACCGGACAGCTTTACCACCAATGTCTGACCTATGCATTCAAGCTTTATGTCCACTTCGCTACCTCCTTTTACAATTTCTTCCATTTTTATATTCGCACACCTTATGCATATTTCCTTGCGATTTTGGGACTTTCGTTCCCGAAAAAACGACAAAAAAATACAGCCGATGAAATCAATCGACTGTATTCGTTATTATTTATTTTAACTTGCGGTTTTATGCCATTTTCTGAAGGCTCTCCAGAACCTTTTCGAGCATAGCCTTGTACTTCTCACATTTCTGGCGTTCTTCCTCAACTACGTTTGCCGGAGCCTTGTCTGTAAAGCCCTTGTTCGAAAGCTTGCCCTCGGCACGTTTGATTTCGCCCTCAAGTCTTACCTTTTCTTTGGTAAGTCTTTCCATTTCTTTTTCGCGGTCAACCAGTTCATCCATAGGAAGAAGAATTTCGGCTCTTGCGGTTACAACAGAAACCGCATTTTCAGGCACATCTGTTTTATCTTGCTTGATTTCTGTTTCTGATGCACTTGCAAGCTTTTCAAAGAATACACTTGCCTGAGAGAAAAGTTCTTCATCTTTTGTTACAACAAAAAGCTTAACTTTCTTTGACGGAGGAACATTCATCTCGTTTCTGACGTTTCTTATTCCTTTGATTGCGTCCATTATGCCAACCATTTCAGCCTCTGCTTTGAAGTCAGAAAGTTCAATAGAATACTTAGGCCACTCTGAAATCATAATGCTTTCGCCTTCGTGAGGAAGTGCCTGCCAGATTTCTTCGGTGATGAACGGCATAAACGGATGAAGGAGCTTGAGTGTATTTGAAAGCACATATGCAAGCACCTGCTGTGCAACTATGTTGCTTTCGCCCTCTGCAAAGAATCTTGGTTTAACAAGCTCAATATACCAGTCACAGAATTCGTCCCAGATAAAGTCATAGAGTTTTTGAACAGCTATACCAAGCTCATATTTATCAAGATTTTCGGTAACCTCGCGAACAAGTTCGTTGTATCTGTGAAGTATCCATTTGTCTTCAATGTGAAGTTTGTCCTTTGCGGGAAGCTCAGCCTTGTCGATTGAAAGGTTCATCATGACAAAACGTGATGCATTCCAGATTTTGTTTGCAAAGTTTCTGCTTGCCTCAACTCTTTCGATATAGAATCTCATATCGTTGCCAGGTGAGTTTCCTGTTGCAAGGGTAAATCTCAGTGCATCTGCACCGTATTTATCCACAATTTCAAGAGGGTCAATGCCGTTACCCAGTGATTTTGACATTTTTCTGCCTTGACTGTCACGGACAAGGCCGTGAATATAAACGTGCTTGAAAGGTTTCTTGTTCATGTGCTCAAGACCTGAGAAAATCATTCTTGCAACCCAGAAGAAAATAATATCATAACCGGTAACCAGAACAGATGTGGGATAAAAATAATCAAGGTCATCCGTCTTTTCGGGCCAGCCAAGAGTTGAGAACGGCCAAAGTGCTGATGAGAACCATGTATCAAGAACATCGTCTTCCTGCTTGAGCCTACCGCCACACTTGGGGCAAGCGTCAATATCAGTTTTTGAAACTGTCATTTCTCCGCATTCCTGACAGTAAAATGCCGGAATTCTGTGTCCCCACCAGAGTTGACGTGAGATACACCAATCGTGTACATTTTCCATCCAGTTCATATATGTCTTTGAGAAACGGTCAGGAATGAATGCAACGTCTCCGTCTTTAACCACCTTAATAGCTCTTTCTGCAAGAGGCGGCATCTTCACAAACCACTGGTTTGATGTGATAGGCTCAACCGTTGTTCCACAGCGATAACACTGACCAACATTGTGGCTGTGTTCCTCAATTTTCACAAGGAGACCCTCTTTTTCAAGGTCCTCAATCATAGCCTTGCGGGCTTCGTATCTGTCCATTCCCTCATACTTTCCGCCGTATGAATTGATGGTTGCGTCATCGTTAAGTACTTTTATCTGCTCCAGGTTATGACGAAGACCAACTTCAAAGTCGTTGGGGTCGTGTGCAGGTGTGATTTTCACACAGCCTGTACCGAATTCTTTGTCAACATAGTCATCGGCAATAACCGGAATTTCTCTGCCCACAAGAGGGAGAATAAGTGTTTTGCCAACCAAATCCTTGTATCTTTCGTCTTCGGGATTTACCGCAACAGCCGTATCACCAAGAAGAGTTTCAGGACGTGTTGTAGCAATAATCACAAAATCATCGCTGTCTTTCACAGGGTACTTTATGTGCCAGAAGTTTCCTGCCTGCTCTGCATATTCAACCTCTGCATCAGAGAGTGCAGTAGTACAACAAGGACACCAGTTGATTATGCGGTTACCCCTGTAAATCAGACCTTTATTATAAAGATTTACAAAAACCTCACGAACAGCCTTTGAACAGCCCTCATCCATAGTAAATCTTTCTCTTTCCCAGTCACAAGAGCAACCAAGCTTTTTAATCTGGTTTATAATGCGGTTTCCGTACTGTTCTTTCCAGTCCCATACAAGCTTCAAGAACTCATCACGGCCAAGGTCGTGGCGTGTGAGCCCCTTTTCTTTTCTAAGGTTCTCTTCAACCTTTATCTGTGTCGCAATGCCTGCATGGTCAGTTCCCGGAACCCAGAGGGCCGCGTACCCTTGCATCCTTTTTGTTCTGATAAGTATATCCTGGAAAGTCTCGTCCAGTGCGTGACCCATATGAAGCTGTCCGGTTACATTTGGAGGTGGAATAACAATAGTGAAAGGCTCTTTTTCCTTATCTATTTTTGTATGAAAATATCCCTTTTCCACCCAAGTCGAATATATCCGGTCTTCAACTGCTTTCGGGTCGTATGTTTTTGGTAATTCTCTGGCCACAAAATCTGCCCCTTTCGTAATCTAAATATGTTATGCAAGAACTATTTTGAGGAATACTTTCTTGCCTTTTTTTACAACAATTTTTCCGTCAGCAAAGATTGATTCATCAATCACATAAGAAATGTCATCAACCTTGTTTCCGTCAATGCTTATGCCTCCCTGCTGAACAAGTCGTCTGCCCTCGCCCTTTGACGGAGCAAGATTTGACACTGCAAGCAAGTCCACAATATTGAGACCAAGCTGGTCGCGAGAGAGCTCAAATGTGGGCATATTGGAATCATCTGCCCCAGCACCAAATACTGCTTTTGCTGCTGCATTTGCTTTTTCTGCTTCTTCCTCACCGTGTACCATCTTTGTAACCTCATAGGCAAGACGTTCTTTGACGCGGTTGAGTTCCTGTCCCTCAAGCTTTTCATATTCTGCAATTTCTGACATTGGGACAAAAGTAACAAGCTTTAAAAGTCTTATTACGTCCTTGTCATCAACATTTCTCCAGTACTGATAGAACTCATAAGGAGTAACTTTTTCAGGGTCAAGCCAAAGAGCACCCTTTTCGGTCTTACCCATTTTCTTGCCCTCAGATGTTGTGAGCAACGTGAATGTCATACCATAAGCCTCTTTTGACTCCTTGCGGCGGATAAGCTCAATACCGCCAATGATGTTTGACCACTGGTCATCACCACCAAATTCCATAATACAGCCATAATCTTTATTAAGTTTATAAAAGTCATAGCTCTGCATCAACATATAGTTGAACTCAAGGAAAGAAAGGCCTCTTTCCATTCTGGTTTTGAAGCATTCAGCCGAAAGCATTCTGTTAACCGAGAAATGCACGCCAACCTCACGGAGAAAATCAACGTAGTTGAGGTCTAAAAGCCAGTCAGCATTATTAACCATAATCGCCTTGCCATCTGAAAAGTCAATGAATTTTGACATCTGCTCCTTGAATCTGTCAGCATTATACTGAATTGTTTCCTTTGTTATCATAGGACGCATATCAGTTTTGCCTGTGGGGTCGCCAACCATTGTGGTACCGCCGCCAAGCAAAATTATAGGTCTGTGCCCTGCATTCTGCATATGACGCATAACCACAAGCTGCATAAAGTGCCCAATATGAAGGCTGTCTGCTGTCGGGTCAAAACCTATATAAAAGGTTATTTTTTCTTCCGAGAGAAGTTTCTTGATTTCTTCCTCGTGAGTCATCTGGGCAATCAGCCCACGCTCTTTCAGTTCATCAAAAACATTTTTCATTTGAATTTATCCTTTCTCATCCGTTTTTATCGGATTTTTACTTATTTTATCAAGTTCCAAAAGCAGTTCTTCAACCGACTTTTTGTCCACTGCAAATTCTGCCTTGCCATCTGTGAACGCTGCATATTCTTTGTCGCTCACCGCACTGAGACTGATTTTCTGAGCACCCGCGCCATTGTCAAAATAAACTGTTATCTTCACATCGCCGTTATCTTTCACATCCTGGTCAATTTCACTGTTTATTTTTATTCCGCCAATAATTTCAACAACCGCATTGAACGCCGCTTCACTGGCAGTCTTTCCGTTCACAAAGAACTCTTTGTTATTTTCTTTTCTGTTCCGGCTTTCGATCTTATATTCCTTATCCTTTGTTTTCACGGTAAGACCTGAAATGTTTTCAAAGTCAGACCGAAGCACCCCCGACTCCAAAAGGTAAAACGGTTCGGTATAGAGGAACTCAAGTTGCGAAGAATTTATCATAAAAATTCCGTCTTTCCCAAGTCTCTCGGCATAAACAAGTCCACCCTCTGTTTTCCCCAAGTAAAGTGTCTCGTCAAAATCGCCCCACTTGAAATGAATTCGCGCACGGGATTTTTCATCAAGACCATAAACCTCTTTATCCTGAGGCGTTTCATCCTCATACTTTTCAGCAGCAAGTCGAGGAATTTTTACTAATATCAGCTGTTCAAACGCTTCATCGTCCACATCTTTTCTGTATGGTTTTTCCATAATATAGCGATTTTTTCTGCTGTTTGAAATTTCAGCCGAGATTTTTGTCCTTATAACAGTTTCGGACTTATCAAAATCTTTGAAGCTGTAATATTCAAGAGGTGCGTCCTCTCCCATAAGTCCATCAAAAATCACTGAGGCACGAAACTTTGAAAGCGGTGCTATGAGGATATCCCTCACAGACGTCCTTATAGCATATATCTCCTCACTGTCATTGACCTTAGCCGCACATACCTCTGCCTTTTCTCCCACAAACTTGATGTTGCAGCGTGTTCCGTCACGGAGTGCAAGTGAAAGCTCTTTTACATCAGTTACGCTGAACTCTTTCAGCTCCCTCTCACTCAAGAGTCCCAACGTCATAATCATAGACGCACTGTTCACCGTTTCCTGAACTTTTTCTGAATTGAGAACGGCAACGTCATTATCTTTCACATACCATTCGTCATCCCCCTTGATGAGCAAATAATCTTCCGGTCCATTCTTCACACCATACTCCACAATTTCCGAAGCCTTGCAACTGAATATAGGAGTATTTTTTATCTCTTCATTTTTCTGGTTTTGTATATAGCTGTAAACTCCAAAGCATCCTCCGGCAAGCAATAGTACCATAATCAAAAGAATGGCAACCGTTTGCTTTTTCATTGTATCGCCTCCTGACTTTCAAGCTAAATTTTATTCAAAGCCTTTTATTTTTCTTCTAAATCAATTTTTATCGAAAGTTCTTTAAGCTGAACATCATCAACCCTGTCAGGTGAATTTGACATAAGCTCGGATGCATTCTGCACCTTGGGGAACGCCACAACATCACGAAGGCTATCGGCTCCGCACATAATCATTGCAATTCTGTCAAGACCGATGCCCATACCGCCATGAGGCGCTGCACCATATTTGTAAGCTTCAACCAAAAAGCCAAATTTTGCAGCAATCTCTTCCTCAGAAAGTCCGAGTGCCCTGAACATCTTTTGCTGAAGCTCATAGTCATTTATACGGATTGAGCCACTGGAAAGCTCTGTGCCGTTAAGCACCAAGTCATATGCCTTTGCAGTAACCTTTTCAGGCGCTGTTTCAAGATACTGAATACAGTCATCCTCAGGCATAGTGAATGGATGGTGCATAGCAACATAAGTTTTGCTTTCTTCGTCATATTCAAAGAACGGGAACTGTGTAACCCAGAGGAACTTGAATCCCTCTTTGATTATATCAAGCTGTTTTGCAACTTTGAGACGAAGCGCCCCAAGTGTCGAAAGAACCGTGTTTGTTTTGTCTGCCACAATAAATACTACATCGCCCTTTTCTGCACCGCACTTTTTGATTATTGCAGAAAGCTCGTCTTCTGTCATAAATTTTGCGAAAGAACAATTCGGCACATCTTCAACCCACCTGATATAAGCAAGGCCTTTTGCACCTATGCCGCGTACATATTCAGTGAGCTTGTCGATTTCTTTTCGTGTCAAAGTTTCAGCCGCATTCTTTGCACAGATTGCACGAACGCTGCCACCATTTTCAATAGCTGATGTAAACACACCAAAGCCACAATCCTTTACCAAATCAGAAAGGTCGCATATTTCCATTTCAAAACGTGTATCAGGCTTATCCGAGCCATATCTTTCCATAGCTTCCTTGTATGACATTCTTGGAAGAGGCAACGGAATATCCATATCAAGCACATCCTTAAAGAGTCTCTTCATAAGACCCTCAATCATTTCAAGAACATCCTCAACATCGACAAATGACATTTCAAGGTCAATCTGAGTGAATTCAGGCTGACGGTCAGCTCTCAGGTCTTCATCACGGAAGCAACGTGCCAGCTGAATATATCTGTCAAAGCCCGAAATCATGAGGAGCTGCTTGTAAATCTGAGGTGACTGGGGAAGTGCATAAAACTTTCCGCCGTGTATACGTGACGGAATGATATAGTCTCTCGCACCCTCAGGGGTTGACTTTATCATCATTGGAGTTTCAATTTCAATGAAGCCGTTTTCTTCAAAATAATCCCTTGCGCTCTTTGCAATCTTGCTTCTTCTTATTATATTTTCCTGAAGAGGTGCTCGACGCAAGTCAAGATAGCGATATTTGAGGCGAAGTTCTTCATTTACATTTGTTTTGTCGGTAATTTCAAACGGCGGAGTCTGCGCCTTTGCCAAAATTCTCAGGTCATCAACAAAAATTTCGATGTTTCCTGTTTTTATGGCATCATTTTTGCTTTCTCTTTCACGGACAACACCCTTTGCCATAAGAACATATTCGCTGTGACATGATGCCGCCTTTTCAAAAACCTCTTTGTCTGTTGTTTCATCAAAAGCCAGCTGAACTATGCCTGTTCTGTCTCTTAAGTCAATAAAAATCAACGTTCCCATATCACGGATTTTCTGAACATATCCGCCCACCACAACGGTTTTGCCGATTCCTTCAGTTTCGCCGCAGTAATTGGTTCTTTTAAGACCTTTCATTGTATCCATTTATCTTACCTCCGCATCTAAAATCTCGCATATAGCTTCCGCTGTCAAAGAAACTTCTTTTACTTCGCCTGTTCCCATATTTTTGAGATTTCCTTTATTATTGGCAATTTCATCATCACCTATAACCACACTGTATCTTGCCGCAAGCTTGTCAGCATATTTCATCTGAGCCTTGAGACTTCTTCCGCACAAATCCTGCTGTGCGTGTATTCCCTTTGTCCGAAGCTCAAAAATCAGCTTTTGTGCTGCCTTGTCAGCTGCATCTCCCATTGTTGCAACAAAAACGTCGGGGCCGTCATCAAAGCTTACCTCTTCGCCTTTTTGGGCTTTAAGCACCAAGATAAGTCTCTCAATGCCAGCCGCGAAGCCTATACCATCCGCAGGCTTTCCGCCAAGTTCTTCAACAAGACCGCTGTAACGACCGCCACCGCAAACCGTGGACTGTGCACCAAGACAGTCGGACACAAATTCAAATACTGTTTTTGTGTAATAGTCAAGGCCTCTCACTATGTCGGGGTTTACCTCAAAGTCAATGCCCATTCCCGAAAGTCTTGCCTTTGTTTCTTCAAAGTGGTCACTGCACTCTTGGCAAAGGTGGTCAACCATTTTAGGTGCATCCTTTGCGATTCGGCTGCAAATTTCCGACTTGCAATCGATAATTCTCATAGGGTTTTTTTCAAGTCTTTCAAGGCAGGTGGGACAAAGCTCACCCTTATATTCTTCAAAATATGCTCTCAGTTTTTGGTTATATTCCCTTTTACAAACCGGACAGCCAATACTGTTTATGTTAAGTGTTATCCCCGAAAGCCCCAGTTTTTTAAGAAACATCCATGCAAGGGAAATAACCTCTGCATCGGTAGACGCACCGCTCGCACCAAAGCACTCAATCCCGAACTGATGGAATTCACGAAGTCTTCCTGACTGTGGCTTTTCATACCTGAAGCAAGGGATGATATAGCTGAGCTTTGTGGGCTGAGGATTTGCATAAAGGGAATTTTCAATATAGCTGCGGACCAAAGTAGCTGTTCCCTCAGGCTTGAGCGTAATGCTTCTTCCACCTTTATCTTCAAAAGTATACATCTCTTTTTGAACAACGTCCGTAGTATCTCCCACTCCACGCTGAAACAGCTCTGTATGCTCAAAAACAGGTGTTCTTATTTCTTTATATCCGTAAAGGTCACAAACCTCACGGGCAGTTTTTTCTATGTACTGCCACAGCTTGCTGTCTTTTGGCAATACATCCTCGGTACCTCTTGGTTTTGTAATCATTTGTACCAAAATCCTTTCTTAAAAGACTATTCTCTCTAATCATTTTTGTTGTCGGTGAGCACATATTCAATAAGCTCCAAAACCGCATCCCTGCCCTCGCGGGTTTCAGACGAAAATGGGATGAGCACCGACTCTTCATTAAGTTCTAATTCTTCATATATAGCGGTGAGGTTTGCCTCGATTTGAGATTTTTTGAGCTTGTCAAGCTTTGTTGCAACCACCAGCGGCTCAAAGTTATAGCTCTTTATCCAGTCAAACATCATCTTGTCATCCGCAGTGGGCTTGTGTCTTGCATCCACAAGCTGAATAACCTGAACAAGATTTTTTCGGGAAGAAAGATAACCCTCTATCATTTCGCCCCATTTTTCTTTTTCAACCTTTGAGACCTTTGCATAGCCATAGCCCGGCAGGTCAACAAGGCGAAACCGCCTTCCTATTTCATAAAAGTTTATTGTTGCGGTCTTTCCTGGAGTGCTGCTTGTTCTTGCAAAGTTCTTGCGGTTTGAAATACAGTTGACAAGGGATGACTTGCCTACATTTGAACGCCCAACCAAAGCAATCTCCGGAAGTGTTTCATCGGGGTATTGCTCACACTTTACCGCTGTGGTTAAAAGTTTAACATCGATAAATTCCACTTTTTTGCACCCCCACAGAAAGCATTTTCAAGGACTGTTTTCATATCCTTGGCAAAAACAAACTCTATCTCATTTTTGATTTTGTCAGGAAGCTCCTCAAAATCCTTTTTGTTTTCAAAAGGAATGATAATTTTCTTTATCCCCATCCGGTATGCCGCAAGTGACTTTTCGCGAAGACCACCTATGGGAAGAACCTTTCCTCGAAGAGTAATTTCGCCTGTCATAGCCACCTTTTTGCTTACCCTCTCTCCAGAAAGAGCAGAAATAATTGCTGTAGCCATGGTTATTCCGGCTGATGGACCATCTTTGGGGATAGCGCCCTCAGGCACATGAATATGTATATCTTTTTCTTTATAAAAATCTTCACTTATGCCAAGTGCCTCAGCATTTGCACGAATAAAGCTGAGTGCCGCCATAGCGGATTCTTTCATTACGTCACCCAAGTTTCCGGTGAGTTCAAGCTTTCCGCTGCCTTTCATGGTATTTACTTCAATGCTCAAAGTGTCGCCGCCGCTTTCAGTCCACGCAAGACCTGTGGCAGCCCCCATCAAATCATCTTTTTCTATGTGGTCATAAAGGAAAACCCGGCTGCCCAAGTATTTTTTAATCACAGACTCATCAACCGTGATGCAATCTTTCTTTTCTTCAACAATTTCCTTTGCTGCTTTTCGACAGATTGCCCCAAGCTTTCTCTCAAGAGTTCTGACACCTGATTCACGGGTATACCCCTCAATCAAAAGCTTCATTGTCTTGGCAGGAATTTTTATCATTTCAGGTTTAAGACCATTTTCTCTCTGTTGTTTGGGGAAAAGATATTTCTTTGCGATTCTCATTTTTTCATCGTCTGTATACCCTGAAATTTCGATTATGTCCATTCTGTCATAAAGGGGCATAGGAATATTCTCAACCGAGTTCGCCGTTGCCACAAAGAGTACCTTCGACAAATCAAATGGAAGCTCTAAGAAATGGTCACGGAAACCCTTGTTTTGTTCAGGATCCAACACCTCAAGCATAGCAGCCGTGGGGTCACCACGAAAATCACTTGACATTTTGTCAATTTCGTCAAGCAAGATAAGTGGATTGTTGCTTCCTGCCGATTTAAGCGCCGCCACTATGCGCCCAGGCATAGCACCAACATATGTCTTTCTGTGGCCGCGGATTTCAGCTTCGTTTTGAATTCCGCCAAGGCTGACTCTTACATACTTTCTGCCAAGAGCTTCGGCAAGTGACTTTGCGATTGAGGTCTTTCCCGTTCCGGGAGGGCCTGCAAGGCAGATGATCGAGCCCTTGGCTTCATCCGAAAGGCTTTTGACCGCCAGATACTCAAGAATTCTCTCCTTCACCTTTTCAAGGCCATAGTGGTCACGTTCTAAGATTTTCTTTGCAAGCTTTAGGTCCTTGTTTTCTCCGGTAGATATTTCCCAGGGCATAGCAAGAACAGTTTCAACATAATTCTGTACCACACTATACTCCTGAGAATGAATTGAAAGCCGTGAAAGTCTGACAAATTCTTCCTCAAGCTTTTCAGAGACCTCTTTGGGCAGCTTTCTCTGCTGCATCTTTCTGCGGTAATCATCAGCCTCCGCCTGTCCCGATTCAAAGTCACCAAGTTCTTCCTGAATGACTTTCATCTGTTCACGCAGGATATAATCACGCTGATTTTTGTCAAGGCTTGACCGAAGCTTTGACATAACGCCCTGCTCAACTTCCATAATGTTGTTCTCATTTTCCATAAGAGCAATGAGTTTTTCCATTCTTGTTCTCACATCAAGTTCTTCAAGAATTATTTGTTTTTCGTGAGGCTTAAGCGGAAAGTTTGTAGCGGTTATGTCCGCAAGCTCCCCTGCATCCTCAATTTCAAGCATGGATGCAGCAATCTCGGGATTCATTTTTTCATAAAGACTGAAATAATCCTCCAGAAGCCTTTGGATTTTCCTCATCAACACCTGTTCTTCCACAAAGTCATTGCAGCGGATGTCCGATTTTTTTACAACTCTTGCTTTCAAAAAGCTTTCCTCATCATAAAAGACTGTCATACCTGCTCTATAAAGTCCCTCAACCAAAACCCTGATATTTCCGTCAGGAAGCCTCAGTATCTGCTTCACCTCAGCAACAACGCCGATTTTTGAAACATCGCTCTTGGTAGGGTTTTCGGTCATAATATCCTTTTGATAGCTGAGAAAAACCATCTGGTCAGAGGACATCGCATATTCAACAGCCGCTATTGATTTTTTTCTGCCCACATCAAAGTGAAGGACCATACCCGGAAAAATGGTAAGTCCCCTGAGGGGTATAAGCGGGAGTATATTTTTTCTGTTTGCCATCTGTCTGTTTTCATCCTCTCACGGACAAATTATCATATTTTGCCCATTATCCAATCCATTATACTATTTTTGTTTGAAAATTTCAACCCCTTCGGCACTAATAATTCCAATATTCTGGGAAATTTTTTCATTATTTCTCCCTTTTTCGCTATCATCCATTCCAGCAGCAGCATCAATAAGCTCAAAAACATTCGAAATCGGTACAATTTCACATTCGCATTTTTCATATTCCTCCTGCCAGTTTGCCGATGGAATTATTATTTTCTTCGCTCCCGCATCCATCCCTGCACGAATTTTAAGGGGAACTTCACCCACTCCCCACACATCTCCCATAATAGAAATTTCGCCGGTGAAAGCAACAGTCCCTGATATTTGCATTCCTTTGAGCGCCGAATATACAGCGCAAAAAATCGCAGTGCCGGCAGAAGGGCCGTCAACCGGCATACAGTTTGGAAAATTTATGTGAACATTAAAATCTTCTGTCCTTATTCCAAAAATTTTTTTGAGAACTGTCATGGTATTTTCCACCGATGCAATTATACTGCTCTTACGTTTAAGTTTTTGCCTGTTATTTGAAATTTCTTCTTCCTCTATTGCACCGGTAACGGTAACTGTGCCACATCCTGCCTTGCACTTTTCGGCCACCGCTTCTATATCCAGAATGCAGCCCTGACCGCTTCCGAAAACTGCGAGACCTGACACCTTTCCAATATTCATCTTTTCCGGAAGCGCTTTTTCATAACGAGGGCAGTATTTCCCCGTTTCAATTACCCATCGAACATCTGAAACCTCAACAGTTTTTCTTTTTTCAAGCTTTGAAACGCTTTCTGATGTTTGCACGATATTCACGGCATCACGACCGTTTTCAGCATAGCGTGCCACAAGTTCAAAAACGTCATCATCAAATTCTGCCTCGGTTTTTTGTGCCGCTTTTTTTGCTACGGCCTTCACCTCATCTCTTGAAAGACCTTTAAAAAATATCTCAACGCATCTTGACCGAAGTGCCGGTGGGATTTCCTCAGGAAGCCTCGTGGTAGCCCCAATAAGCCGAAAATCAGCAGGGAGTCCATTCTTAAACATTTCGTGGATATGGCGTGGGATTTCCTTGTTGCTACTGCTGTAATATGCACTGTCAAAATATACACGCCGATCTTCAAGAACCTTGAGGAGCTTGTTCATTTGTATGGATGAAAGCTCGCCTATTTCATCTATAAACAAAATTCCCCCGTGCGCCTTTGTAACCGCCCCCTCTTTGGGTTGGGGAACACCGGCAGGACCATATGCTCCCGCCCCCTGATAGATAGGGTCGTGTACTGACCCAATTAGCGGGTCGGCTATGCTTCTTTCGTCGAATTGCATAGTAGTGGCATCCACCTCAATGAATTTTGAAAACTCTCCAAAGGGTGATTCAGGATTTTTCTTAGCCTCCGAGAGCACCACCCTTGACGCTGCGGTTTTCCCCACCCCAGGAGGCCCATAAATCAGCACGTGCTGGGGATTTTTGCCGCATATTGCACACCGAAGTGCCTTTATGCCCTCGCTTTGCCCAACTATATCTTTCACCGATTTTGGTCGGGTTTCTTCGGTAAGAGGGGTGGCGAGCTTTATATCATTAAGTTTTTTCAAACGTTCAAGCTCTCTTGTGCTTTCCTGATTCATTGAACTCCGTCCAGAATACTGGCTTTTTAAAACCGTCAAAAAATATATTCCTATCACCACAGTAAAGCAAAGCTGAACAATGGCAACAAAAGACATAAGCATAAAAGTTATCCTCCCGATAAAGTTTGTTTCTGTCTTTTATTATGGTTTTTTCTTTTTCCATTCATACTGAAAGCAGATACAAAAAAACCTTGAGTTTTTTATTCACTCAAGGCTTTTTCAGTTCATTATCAACAAATTCTTGAAGCTCTTTCAAATGCTCTTTTTTCAATGGTTTTGTGTCTTTCATTGGATTTTTTATCTCCATATTTTCATACTTTAAAAATCCCATTGTATGAAATCCCAAAAGTTCGTATTTTTCAACACATCTTTTGTTCTTCAAAACCTCAATATAGTTTCTGATTATATCCTCGCTGTCATTTATGCCAGGAACCACAACAGTCCGCACCCATGTGCGTTTTTTTATCTTCACAAGGAACTCGAGGGTATCAATCACTTTTGATATTCCCATTCCCGTATACTTTTTATAACTTTCATCATCCCAGAACTTAAGGTCAAGGATGACGAGCTGTGCATTTTGGAGCACATACTTTACATCATCAGAAAGATGAACCTCACCAGATGTATCAATAGCATAATTTATTTCTGCATCTTTCAAATATGGCACTGTCTCCCCAATAAATTCCGCCTGAAGAAGAGGCTCTCCACCAGAAAAGGTGATGCCGCCATCTTTTCCAAAATAGGGCTTATATCTTGAAATCTTTTTCACCAACTCCTCTGGTGAAAATTCTGTTCCGCCCTTTTCCCACGTATCAGGATTGTGGCAGTATACACACCTAAGAGGGCACCCCTGCATAAAAACGCCATATCTGATACCCTCGCCATCAAGAGTCGCCAGACTTTCAAAGGAATGGAAATAACCTTTCATAACGTTCACCAAACCTTACATTTTCTCGTGGAATGTTCTCGAAATAACCTCCAGCTGTTTGTCACGTGTCAGTTTGTTGAAATTCACCGCATATCCACTTACACGGATGGTAAGCGACGGATAAAGAGTTGGATCATTCATAGCATCAATAAGTTTTTGACGATTGAGGACATTTACATTGAGATGATGAGCGCTTTGAGCAAAATATCCGTCAAGCACCGCAACAAGCTTCTTCACTCTGTCATCTTCATCAGTTCCCAAGGTTTCGGGAGTGATTGAAAATGTATTTGAGATGCCGTCCTGACAGCAGTCATAACAAATCTTAGCCACAGAGTTAAGGGACGCAAGTGCACCCTCGCTGTCACGTCCGTGCATTGGATTTGCACCCGGAGCAAAGGGCTCTCCCGCCTGTCTTCCGTCAGGTGTAGAACCGGTTTTCTTTCCATAAACCACATTTGATGTAATTGTAAGAATTGAAAGTGTATGCTTTGCGCCGCGATATGTCTTTGTTTTACAAAGCTCTGAATAGAAGAACTCTGTAATCCATTTTGCTATTTCATCTGCTCTATCATCATCATTTCCGTATTTTGGAAAGTCACCCTCGGTCTTGAAATCTACAATCAAACCTCTTTCGTCTTTCACCGGTGTAACCTTTGCATATTTGATTGCACTGAGGCTGTCCGCAAGAACACTGAGTCCGCTTATTCCAAATGCCATAAGACGCTCGGGCTCCACATCATGAAGAGCCATCATAAGTCTTTCATATGCATATCTGTCGTGCATATAGTGAATAACATTCATTGTGTTTACATAAAGCTTTGCCATCCATGCAGCATAGGTCTTGAACGCCTCAAGAACTTCTTCATAGACAAGGGGCGTTCCCTCATCAAACGCCTTGCCACTTGGTGCAACCTGCTCACCATAAACTTCATCCCGTCCGCCGTTTAATGCCATAAGAAGCACCTTTGCAAGATTACATCTTGCTCCGAAGAACTGCATCTGCTTGCCCGTCTTCATTGCCGAAACACAGCAGGCAATAGCATAATCGTCACCAAAATCCTTGCGCATTACATCATCATTTTCATACTGAATTGAATCGGTATCAATAGAAACCTTGGCACAGAACTTTTTAAATTCTTCGGGCAATCCCTCTGACCACAAAACGGTTATATTCGGCTCAGCGCTTGGTCCAAGGTTATAGAGTGTCTGTAAAAATCTGAAACAGGTCTTTGTCACCATTGGTCTTCCATCCTCGCCCATACCCGCAAGAGAACAGGTAACCCACACAGGGTCGCCGGCAAAAAGCTCGTTGTATTCAGGTGTGCGGAGATGCCTTACGAGACGCATTTTGAGGACTAAATCATCAATCAATTCCTGCGCTCCCTTTTCATCAAGAGTTCCCTCTTCAATATCACGCCTGATATAAATATCTATAAACGCAGATATTCTTCCTATACTGTTTGCAGCACCATTTTGTTCCTTTACAGCACCAAGATAGCCAAAATAAAGCCACTGCACAGCCTCACGTGCATTTTCAGCAGGCCGTGAAATATCACAGCCGTATTCCGCAGCCATTTCAACAAGTTGTGCCATAAACTCAAGCTGTCTTTCAACATCTTCAAGAAGCTGTATTGTTTCAGCTGACATATCTCTTTCACTTATTCTCTTTTTATCAAGTTTTCTTTGTTCTATGAGATAATCCATTCCGTAAAGAGCAATTCTGCGGTAGTCACCAATAATTCTGCCACGTGCATAAGCATCGGGAAGACCTGTGAGGACACCTACGTGTCTTGCCTTTTTCATTGTGTCTGTATAAACTCTAAAAACGCCGGTATTGTGAGTGGTACGGTATTTGAATTCATCCTTCACATTTTCGCCTATTTCATAACCATAAGCCTTGCATGCCTGAACTGCATTTCGGTATCCGGCAAATGGGTTTACTGCCCTTTTAAGTGGCTCATCCGTTTGAAGCCCCACAATAATATCATCTTCCTTGATTACGTATCCAGGTTTGAACGTAAGAAGTGATGACACATTGTCAGGATCTACACTAAGCACCCCGCCGTTTTCATTTTCTTTCACCAAAAGTTCCTCAACACGCGCAAGGACACGGTCTGTACGCTCAGTTGTTCCACACAAAAATTCAGAACCTCCAATGTATGGTGTATAATTCTTTTTTATAAAATCACTGACATCTATATTTTTATTCCAATTTCCCTCTTTAAAGTCTCTCCAGCAGTTCATAAAACTCATCCCTTTCATGTAAAAATAAAAAGACATCCCCAAAAGCACGGGATGCCCAGACGGTCGGCTAATCTTCCATCCTGCTCCCCCATGGTTTTCCATGCTCCGTCAGTTGCAGGAGATTTGTTTCCCTTATTATACACAAATTTTAGTGATTTGTCAAACCCATATTGCGTATTTTTTCATATTTTTTTGAATACTTTTTGATTATGCGGGAAAAATTTGTATGTAAATATTTCCAAAGCTCTTGAAATACCCGAACTTTTCGTGTATAATAGACTTGTTGAATTATGTGCGGTCAAATATTTAGGAAAATGGAGGATATTTTGTGCAAAAAAGTAAAAAAATAAAGATAACACCCCTCGGAGGTCTGCATGAGATCGGAAAAAACATGACAGTCTTCGAGTATGGAAGTGATCTTTTGATTCTGGACGCAGGTCTTGCATTCCCCGACGACGATATGCTGGGGATTGATATGGTTATACCTGATATAACATATCTTCAAAAACACAAGAACAGAATCAGAGGTATCATTTTGACCCATGGTCATGAGGACCACATCGGGGCTATCCCTTATGTTCTTAAGGAATTCAATGTTCCTGTCTATGGAACAAAACTTACTCTTGGCATTTTAAGAAATAAGCTCGAAGAGCACGGAATTTTAAACAGTGCAAAGCTCAATGTCATAAACCCCGGCGAAACTTTCAAGCTTGGGGATTTCAAGGTTGAATTTATCCGTTCAAACCACAGCATTGCAGACGCAGTGGCAGTGGCGTTTCACACCCCTGCTGGCGTGGTTCTGCATACAGGCGACTTCAAAATTGATTCAACACCCATAAACGGAGAAATGATTGACCTTGGAAGAATAGGTGAGCTTGGAAAACAGGGGATTCTTCTTCTTATGTCAGACAGCACCAACGCCGAACGCCGTGGCTACACTATGAGCGAGAGCACAGTTGGCGCCACCTTTGACAACGTTTTTGAAAACTGCAACAAGCGAATTTTTGTGGCAACCTTTGCATCCAATATACATAGGGTGCAGCAAATAATAAACGCAGCTGTCAAATACGGCAGAAAGGTTGCAGTCTCAGGACGCAGTATGGAAAACGTCCTTGCTGCCGCAATCGAGCTTGGCTATATGGACATTCCGAAAAACACCCTGATAAAGCTTGACGAAATCGGCAGATATTCAAAAGAACAGCTTGTTATCGTCACCACGGGAAGTCAGGGCGAAACCATGTCCGCTCTTTCAAGAATGGCATATTCCGGTCACAAAAAGGTAAATATCGAGGCAGACGATTTGGTTATCATTTCAGCAAGCCCAATCCCCGGAAACGAAAAGGCCATTTCAAACGTAATCAACGAGCTGCTTAAACACGGGGCAGAGGTTATTTATGAATCTTTGGCAGACGTTCACGTTTCAGGACACGCTTGTCAGGAAGAACTGAAAATCATTCTTGCTCTTGCAAAGCCAAGATTCTTTATGCCGGTGCACGGAGAATTCAAGCATCTCAGCCGTCACCGTGACCTTGCTCTTCAGATGGGTATGAAATCGAAGGACATCTTTATGATGGAAAATGGAAACGTTCTTGAGGTTTCAGCGAATGATGCAAAAATCACGGGAACTGTTCCCTCAGGAAAAGTTCTTGTGGACGGACTTGGCGTTGGGGATGTTGGAAGCATAGTTCTTCGTGACAGAAAGCACCTCTCAGAAGACGGACTTATTGTGGTTGTTATGACCATTGACCATGCAAGCCAGACGGTTGTTGCAGGTCCTGATATTATATCAAGAGGCTTTGTATACGTCCGCGAATCTGAGGATTTGATGGAAAGTATGCGGATAAAAACCGCTGACATAGTAAACACCTGTCTCGACAACAACACTCTTGACTGGGCAAGCCTTAAATCCCACGTCAAAAACGAACTTGGGTCTTTCATCTTCTCAAAGACAAAAAGAAAGCCTATGATACTTCCTGTTATAATGGATATTTAGGTGTAAAATTTAAACGGACTGCTTGGTGCAGTCCGTTTTTTTATTTGTATTCGCCACAGCTTTTGCAAAACAGCGTTGTTCCTTCATTTTCAACGTTACATTTTTTGCAAATCCATTCTTTTCCATAAGGCTCTTTTGAAGCCGCATCTGGCATTTTATACAAAACACCCTTATTCGTGTCAGCTGTTTTCTTTTCGCTCATTTTTCGCAAAATCCCACGCAATTCAAGTATGCTCACATTTATGTATTCTGTGTTTTCAATAATCGTACCAAGTGAAAATAAACTCAAAAAGCTTACAAATCCGCTCACCAGCAACGCCAGAAACATAATAAATCCAGCCTTTATCAACATCACAAATGCCAGCAAAATATTTATAACAAACAAAACAACCGCCGTACCTCTGCATACATTTCCCATACAAAATCCCTCCGCATTAAAATATTTTTGCTTAATTTTCAATTACCGCATTTTCAATTGCCTCTCTTGCCGCTTTTAAAATCTCTTTACTTTTAAAAGAATCTTTTGGAACTTCTTTTATTTTATGATACAAATCCAAATCCATATCAAGCTTTGACACAGCATTATAACCTGAACTTTGCGACAACATCGCTATGATATAATCCAAATCTTGATTATTATATTTATAGAATGAAGAAAGGTGATAATAATTTATCATAATCGAACTCCATTTTGTATTTTCCGCATTATACCTATGTATTGCATCTTCGCTGATTCCCTCAACAGTTTGATTTAACATATTGAGAGTTAAATTATGATAACTGTTGGTGAACATCTCGTCAATGGACTTTTGTATCTTATGATTTTCCAGTTTTGCACCGATAAATCCAACCGATACCACTAATAGCAAACCAATAAGAATTTTTGTTAATATGTTAATTTTTTTCACTTTCCTCACCTGCCTGTTTATTTTTTATTCGAACCCGTGCCAAGTTAGGACTAAAAACTGGGGTTTATCAAAATCTCATCATTTTTGAACAGTATCTTTAACCATCTTTTAGTTGTTTGCCGCATTTCGGACAATGCTCAGGAATACCTCCACGAACATTCATAAGAGAATATCCACAATACGGGCAAGTATAGAAAATAAATGTCTGAATAAAGGCAGCGAAGAAAATAATACCACCGACAATCATAAAGCTTTCAATTATGTTTTCATTTTCAAAAGCAATACCGAGAGCTATAATAAGAATACCAGCTGCAAACCCTATCCACATTAAATTTCTACTTTATCTATAATTCATGCTGAAACCTCCTTATATTTACACGTTTTAACGTAGGGGTGTCACCTCAACCGGTACACTAATATTAACCGTTAAAACCACTAAACAATTTATCCGTCCCTTGCCTTACACACTCTCACTCAATTTAAATAATTATACCACACACAAAAATCAAAATCAATTCTTGACAACTTCTCCTAAAAGTGATATATTTATATGGTACAAACTGTGAAGATGTGTAAGTAGCATCGGCAAAGCCAAACAAGAGATTGGATATCACTGGCTGAGAGTATCCATTTTGGTCCCGATTGTGAATTTCAGCATCGGAGTTTTCTGCGAAAGCGAACTTTGCATAAGCAGGGTGCAGGCGTCACGTCAAAACGCCAGATAGAGTGCAGAATTTTTTCTGAATCCGGGTGGTACCGCGGGTATTTTATGCTCGTCCCAAGACTTTTGGGGCGAGTTTTTTATTTGCTCACAATTCTTATAGAAAGGATAAATTTTATGTCAGAGAAAACAACTACCATGAAACAAGAATTCCTCTCAAAGCTTGCATCTGTTAGCGATATGGCAAGCCTTGACGCATTGAGAGTTGAATATCTTGGCAAGAACGGTCTTATTACAGGACTGCTCAAAGAAATGAAAAACCTCTCTGTTGAAGAGAAAAAGACCTTCGGTCAGGAAGTAAACATCCTGAAAACCGAGGCAACCGACGCGATTGCTGCAAAAATCGAAGAAATGAAAGCAAAGGAGATTAAAGCAGAAATAAATTCAATGCCCGACATTGACATTTCAACCCCGGCAAACCTCTCCCGAGGCTCATATCATCCAATCACATTGGTTCAGCGTGAATGTGAACAGATTTTCAAATCTATGGGCTTTCATATCGAGGATTACAGTGAAATCGTTACCGACTAT
Organism: Clostridia bacterium; assembly: GCA_017620615.1. Taxonomy (GTDB): domain Bacteria; phylum Bacillota; class Clostridia; order Monoglobales; family Monoglobaceae; genus SIG440. The sequence goes on from JAGAUW010000014.1 coordinate 27,835, forward strand.
GAATGTTTTGAGGCTTTGAACATCCCAAAGCATCACCCCGCACGTGATATGCAGGATACCTATTACCTTGAAAACGGTCAGCTTCTTAAGTCCCACACATCTGCGGCACAGAATGCTATTTACAAAAAATATAAGGACGCCCTTATAAATGACGGTGTTCCCATCAAGGCGATTTTCCCAGGACGCTGTTTCCGTAACGAAGCAACCGACGCCAACCACGAAAACACCTTCTTCCAGATGGAAGGCGTTATGGTGGACAAGGACATTTCAATTTCAAACCTTATCTTCTTTATGAAGACCATGCTTTCAGAGGTTTTCAAAAAAGACATTAAGGTTCGTCTCCGTCCAGGCTTCTTCCCCTTTGTGGAACCCGGCTTTGAGCTTGACATAAACTGCCTTATCTGTGGCGGCGAGGGTTGTCCCTCATGCAAGCACAGCGGTTGGCTTGAGCTTTGCCCCTGCGGCATGATTCACCCGGAAGTGTTGAAAGCCGGCGGCATTGACCCCGAAGAATACACAGGCTTTGCCTTTGGTCTTGGTCTTACACGTCTTGTTATGATGAGATATGGCGTAAAAGACATCCGTGACTTAAACAGCGGCAGCCTTAAAGTTCTTACACAATTCACCGACGACGAATAATTTGGAAAGGAGATAATATACTATGCTTTTATCAATGAACTGGATTTCTGACTTTGTTGATCTGTCAGGTCTTGACAAACTTAAACTTATAAATCAATTCTCGCTTTCCACAGCCGAGGTTGAAAACGAAATATTCTTTAAGGGAAGCGACATCGAGGGCATCGTGGTTGCAGAAATAAAATCTGTTGAAGACCACCCCGAATCAAAAAAGCTTCACCTCCTGAAAGTCGACGCAGGTGACGGGCAGCTTACCGACGTTGTCTGCGGTGCGCCAAACGTACGTGTTGGTATGAAAACCGCCTTTGCAAAGGTTGGTGCAAAAATTGGTGAAATCACAATCGCACCCCGCCCCTTGGCAGGTTACCCCTCACACGGTATGTGCTGCTCAGAAAAGGAGCTCGGTATCAGCGACAACCACGAGGGAATTATGGACATCACAGAGGATGTACCCTGCGGAACTTCCGTAAAAGACATATACCAGATTGACGATATCGTTTTTGAGGTTGACAACAAGTCCCTCACAAACCGTCCTGACCTTTGGGGGCACTACGGCATTGCACGTGAATTTGCAGCCCTTGCAAACCGCCCGCTTAAGCCTTTTGAAGCAGTTGACCTTAGTGCGTATAATAATCTTCCCAAAATTGATATGAAGATTGAAGACCCTCTCTGCCAGAGATATTCTTGCTTACAGGTTGAAAACATTACAAAAACAATCAGCCCTGTTAATATGCGTATCCGCCTCTTCTACTGCGGTATGCGTGGCATAAATCTCCTTGCTGACCTTACAAACTACCTTATGCTTGAAATGGGTCAGCCAATGCACGCATTCGACTCACGCAAGGTTGAAAAACTCCGCATAAAGAGATTTGACAAGCCATTCACATTCAAAACTCTTGATGGAATCGACCGAAACATTGACGAAAACACCCTTATGATTTGCAATGACAATACTCCCGTTGCTATTGCAGGTATAATGGGCGGTCTCGACTCTGAAATTGTGGATGACACCACAACCCTGACACTTGAATCTGCCACCTTTGACGCAGTTTCAATCCGCAAATCAACAGTTCGTCTTGCCCACAGAACAGATGCGTCAATGCGCTATGAAAAGTGCCTTGACCCCGAAATGACTGTTCTGGCAATCGCAAGGTTTGTGAAGCTCCTCACCGACATTGACAGCGGTGTTAAGGTTGTGTCAAGCCTTACAGATGAGTATGTATTCCGTTATGACAATATCAAAATCGACTTTGATAAGAATTTTGTTGACCGCTATGCAGGAATCGAAATTCCAAACGATACAATCCTGAATACTCTCAAAGCTCTTGGCTTCGAGGTTAAGCTTGACAGCGACAAATTCTCGGTCCAGGTTCCCTCATGGCGTGCCACCAAGGATGTTACAATGAAAGCTGACATCATCGAAGAAATCACAAGAATTTATGGCTATGACAACTTTGACATTCATACGGCGGTTGCACCCCTTTATCCTATCCGCGCGGCTCAGGAAAAAACCGATGAAGACCGCATCAAGGATATTCTCGTTAAGCGTTTTTCACTTCACGAAACTCATTCTTATATTTGGGCTTACTTTGATGAATACAGGGCTCTTGGAATTGAGATTGAGAATAACATCAAGCTTGTGAACGCCACAAACCCGAATATTGAAACAATAAGAAACTCAATTGTTCCCACCCAGCTCTGTCAGGTGAAATACAACACAGGTTTCAGTACAGATTTCGGTCTTTTTGAAATCGGCAGAACAGTGAACGGAATGAAAGACGGCAATCTCTGTGACGAACACAAAAAGCTCTCTATCACACTTTTCAGCAAGACAAAGAGCGTTGAAACTCTTTACTTCGAGCTTCGTGATATGCTGGCAGTTGTGGCGGATGATATCAAGCATCAGGCTCTCGCCTTTGCACTCACAGAGGCGACTCATTCATATGAACACCCAAAGAACCTCAATACCATTCTTTGTGACGGCAAAGAGCTTGGACGGATTGGCATTGTTCATCCCACAATCTCAAAAAATATTGACAAAAAAGCAGCCATCGTCTTTGCAGAAATCGATGTGCGTAACTTCTCTGAAATCAAAAATGCAAGCATCCGATATCAGGAGCCGTCAAAATATCCTGAAATGGAAATTGACGTATCCTTTGTGTCAAAAAAATTCGCACCAATCGGCGACGCAATAAAGAATGCCAACTGTGACCTTATCAAATCGGTAACTGTGGTTGACACCTACACCGACGAAAACGGAAAATCAATCACCGTAAGAATGATTTTCTCTCACCCTGAAAGAACTCTCACCAAAGAAGAGGTTATGGAAATTGTTGATGCAATAATCGCAAACCTTGAATCTCAGGGAATTATGATGAAGAAATAAGTGCTTATAACAAATACAAAAAAGCCATTCTATGAACCGACCCCCAATCGTTAGATTTCTGGTCTAACTTTTGGGGGTCACATCAAAATTTTCGCAAGTTCTTTTTCTATCAATCTCTTTCTGATTCCCACTCCAGAATTGTTCCGTCAAGGGCATTTATTTTTGCATCATATTCTGTGGTATCTTTTTTAAAATCCACCTCGTATTTCCATATTCCATTTTCCTGTTCAAGCTCAATTCTGTCAAAAATCACACTTTCATTTGTTACATTGGCTTTTTTCAGGGCAATTTCCTTTGCTCTTTCCTCACCTATGAATTTTGATTTTTCTTCATTTGTAGGTGATGTATTTCCGCTGTTTCCGGACCGGTCGCCATCATTCTTAGAGTTTTCGTGGTTAGTAATCAAAGAGTTTTCACCATTCATTGAATTGTCACCTTCAAGCATAGCTTTTTCGTCATTCATAATGGCTTTTCCGTCATTCACAAGTGCATCTGCACCTTTTTCCACCTGCTGTGCGCCATTCTTTACAGCGTTTTTTCCCGTCTCCACTGCATTACAACCCGCCACAAGGCACATAAGAGAAATAACTGTGACTATCATTGTTATTACTTTTTTTATATTCAAAATATTCATCTCCTTTGACAGTAGTATATGTTTTTATAGATAAAATAATCGCGTAAATAAAAAATTTTAATTCAAATATTTGAAGACACAGATGTCAAACAAAAACAGCCGCTTTTCGCGGCTGTTTTTTAGTTTGATAAATAAGCATTATTATATGCACAAATACTGATAAAAAGTCAAAATGAGAGAAAGGAATATAGGACACGTAAATGTAGACACAAAGCAAAGCTGTGCACCAGTGTGGCTGTCCCCTCCATAAGCCTCAGGAAAAACTATACTGTTGAGACCTGTAGGAAGTGTCAAACTTATAATCATTATAATTGCAATATTCTGCGGTACTTTCACAGCTGAAATTATAAACACTGCAATAATCGGAATTATAACCAATTTGATGGCACACGCAACATATACTTTTGTATTTGAGACCATTTTTTCAGGTTATTGTTAGCAAAAACAACACCCGTAAGTATCATCGCCGCAGGCGCCAAAGAATTTGCCACTGTTTCGATAATTGTTTCTGCAAATGTCAGAAAAATGGCATAAAATAAGGGTTTGGAGTGTTCCAAACCCTTTATTTATCTTACTTGAAGAACCTATTGAGGAAACCTTCAAATGCCTTCCCGTGTCTTGCCTCGTCTCTTGCCATTTCGTGAACAGTGTCATGAATAGCATCAAGACCATTTTTCTTTGCGCAGGATGCAAGGTCAAACTTGCCCTGGGTTGCGCCGTATTCACAATCAACTCTCCACTTGAGGTTGTCTTTTGTTGTAGCTTTCATATTGGGCTCAAGGTCCTCGCCCAAAAGCTCTGCAAACTTTGCAGCATGTTCTGCTTCTTCAAAAGCAGCCTTTTCCCAATAAAGCCCAACTTCGGGATAACCCTCGCGATGAGCAATTCTTGCCATGCAAAGATACATACCAACCTCAGCACACTCGCCGTTGAAATTTGCCATAAGCTGTTCAAAGATATACTTTTTGTCTTCTTCGCTTATGTCAGGGTTGTTCTTCACAGTTTTGCCATAAACACCATATTCGTGCTCTGCAGCAAGTGCTGCGCCTTCTTGCATTTCCTTGAACTTTTCAGCCGGAACCTTGCACACCGGACAAGCTGCGGGAGGAGCATCTCCCTCGTGAACGTAACCACATACTGAACATACAAATTTTTTCATAATAATTTTCCTCCTAAAATTTTATACTTTTGCACTGCGAACACTTTCCTGTAAACAGCGTATAGTGTTCAAAAATTTCTCCATCATACATATCTGCCGCCCAGGCATTGAACTTTTCAAACGGCTCCGCATCTATATCATCAATTTTTCCGCACTGTGTGCAGCAAACGTGATAATGGGGATTTGGATTTCCGTCAAAATGCTCACTGGCTGTGCCCATATGCAATTTCTGGATTGTTCCTTTTTCCGAAAGCTGTGAAAGATTTCTGTATACTGTGCCAAGACTTATGTTCGGAATAATCTTTCTGACCTCGGAATAGACCCAGTCGGCTGTTGGGTGACACTTAGTGCCTTGTATCACCTCAAGAATCGCCTCCCGCTGTCTGCTTCTCTTTGTATTTGTCACAACAGCACCTCATTTTCAATATTGATAACTGTTACTATTATTATAACAGATTATTTTTGTTTGTCAATACTTTTTTTTAAATTTTTTAGAAAATTTTTCCTGAAGAAAAAAGCCACTGTAGCAGAGGCTTTTCTGAGATTTTTGTGGCATAAAAAAAGACCGGATTTTTAAAAATCCGGTCCGTTTTTCAAAAAATACTATTCACAGTCGCAATCTTCGCAGTCACATTCGTCGCAGTCGCAGTCACAATCAAAGTCAAACTCGATTGTTGCACCGCAGGTGGGACAAAGAATTTCGCCATCCATAAGGTCTTCAGCAGAAACGATTATCTCTTCGCCGCAGCCCTGACAACAGATTTCAAATTCATCGTCATCTTCTGCGTCATAATATTCGTCAAACACTTCATTTCCAATTACTTCAACTTCTTCGTCCAAATCTTCAATCTGGTCAGCAAGAAAGCCCTGCTCTGCATCAAGAGATTCTATCTCTACTGCAATATCATTTAAAAAATCAATGATTTCAGAAAGAAGCTTACCTTCATTTTTTTCTGTATCAAGTTTCATTCCGTCAGCAAGGCCCTTGAGGTATGCTGCACGATTTGTAAGTTCAGCCATTTTAAAGTCCTCCGTAAATATTTATTTTGCCATATGCAATTTTAAAAAGAAGGCTCAAACCCTATTTTGAGTTTGAGCCGCAGAACCTGAAATTATACTCTTGAAAGATATTCAGATGTTCTTGTGTCGATTTTAATCATATCACCCTCGTTAATAAACGCAGGGACAGTAACGATTGCACCGGTCTCAACAGTAGCAGGCTTTGTAACGTTTGTAGCTGTGTTACCCTTTACGCCAGGTTCAGTCGCTGTAACCACGAGTTCAACAAAAGTCGGGGGTTCAACAGCGAACACGTTGCCTTTGTGTGAAAGAATGGTAACAGTCATATTTTCCTTAACGAACTTGAGAGCGTCGCCAAGCTGGTCAGCACTCAAAGGAATCTGCTCATAGTCCTGGTCCATGAAGTAATAAAGACCGCCGTCCTCATAGAGATATTCCATTTCCTTTCTTTCAATATGTGCCTTTGCAACCTTTTCTGTCGGGTTGAAAGATCTTTCAACAACGCCGCCTGTAATAACATTCTTCATTTTTGTTCTTACGAAAGCTGCACCTTTACCGGGCTTTACATGTTGAAATTCAACAACCTGGTAAACGTTGCCTTCAAATTCAAAAGTAATGCCGTTTCTGAATTCACCAGCAGATATCATTGGTATTTCCTCCTAACAATTTTATTCTACATTATATTGTATACTACTATCTGAAAAAAATCAAGATAATTTTTTCATTATTGCTCATTTTGTCTATATTTTTCTAAAGTTCAATCAATTCTTTTGTCACACTGGTAAGATTTTCGCAGCCGTCTTTCTTGACAACAACCAAATCTTCAATCCTAACGCCGCCAAAGTCGGGGATATAAATCCCGGGTTCACAGCTGACCACCATATTTTCTTGGAGCACAATTTCGGATTTAGGTGAAAGGTTTGGAAGCTCGTGCACCAAAAGCCCTACACCGTGTCCAAGGGAATGCCTGAAATACTGCCCAAAGCCACATTTTTCTATATATTCTCTTGCCGCTTTGTCTGCATCGCAGCCACGTATCCCCCGGCGGATGGCATCAAGACCGATTTGCTGTGCTTCCTTCACTACATTATATATCTTTTTCTGCTCGCCACTGGGCTTTCCCACAACAATAGTTCTTGTCATATCCGAGCAGTATCCGTCCACATTACAACCAAAATCCATGGTGACAAAATCACCCTTTTCAATTTTTTTGTTGCTTGGCGTTCCGTGTGGAAGGCTTGTACGCTTTCCTGAAATGGCTATTGTGTCAAAAGCTATGCCATCAGCACCGTTCTTTTTCATAAAATATTCAATTTCAAGGGCAATGTCTTTTTCACGCACATCTGGTTTTATAAATTCAAGAATATGTTCAAACGCTTTTGAGCCAATTTCTTCAGCTTGTTTGATTTTTTCAAGCTCTTTATCTGTCTTTACCATTCGCATTGTGTTCATATTGTCCGAGCCAAAGATAATCTCACAATTTTCCAGCGCCTTTGATATTCTGTCATAATCTCTTGCACTGATTTCATTATCTTCAACCAATAGCTTTTTGCAACAGCTCTCGTTTAAAAGTTTGCAGGCAGAACCAAGATAATCATTTGTTTCAGTCAATAAAAATTCTGTCGTCTCATTCTCTGCCTGTTCAATATATCGTGAATCCGTAAGAAGAAACTTTTTATCAAAAGCAAAAAGAACCGCACCCTCTCCTCCTGCAAAGCCACTGAAATACCGCATGTTGTGGGACGAGGTGACAAGGACAGCAATGCCCTCTTTCAAAAATTTATCAAGCTTTTTATTCATCAAGCATCCCCCTGTAAATTTCCTGCATTTTCACTGCATCTCGAGTTTGTGTGCCGCGGGATTCGCATATGATTATGGGTGAAAGGCCGCGCTTTGCCACGATTTTTGCTATGGGATCAAATTCAGGCTCAAACTCAGTTTCGTCAAAGGTATGGTGTTTCTTCTCGCCGCTGTTTGTATACTCAATGCGGCTGTAGTGGGAATGAAAATTCTTAAGCCGATACTCTCCCAGTTTTTTGTGAATGGTATCAAACACATGTTCATAATCTTCCATGGTTTTAAGTCCGCCGAGGGTCTGGGCGTTTACATGACCAAAATCAATGGTTGGGATGAGCCTTTCATCAATACTGCAAAGCTCACACACCTCCTGAACAGTGCCAAGCTGCTTCACCTTGCCCATGGTTTCGGGGCAAATATAGATATCTCCAAACCCGGCTTCGTCCGCTGCCACCACCGCCCTTGAAAGTGTGTCTTTCGCAAGTTCGAGTGCCTCTTTCCTTGTTATATCACCGCAAGCCCCTGAATGAACCACAATTCTTTTCGCGCCCATTTCCTTTGCAGCTTTCAATGTTCTCAGTATATAATCTATGCTTTTATCACGTTTTTCGGCTTCGGTTGATGACAGACTGATATAATACGGCGCGTGCACCGATAATACAATACCGCACTCGGCAGCATTTTCGCCAAGCTTTTTTGCCGCTTCGTCGGAAATTTTAACACCCTTGCCGCACTGATATTCATAGGCACCGAGTCCGTTCTCTTTCACCCATAAAGGTGCACTTAAAGACGACCGCTTTCCTGATGCATAAAACTCTTCGCAGTTCCCTGCAGGACCAAACAGTGCTTTCATAATCAAAATCTCAAATCCTTATCTAAAATTTTTAAGTATCATTTTTTCAAATCGGCGTTTAAATTTCACAAATCTATCCTCTACCTCAGAAATGGGATTTACCAGAATTGTATACATCCCAAGCCAATTTCCGCCCCATATATCCGTGAAAAGCTGGTCACCAACAAGAGCCGTTTCTCCGGGGCTTACCTCCATAAGTCTGCAGGCTCTTTTCAGATACTTTCCAAGAGGCTTAAGTGCCTTTGCCTTGTATGGAACACCTACACTGTCAGCAAAGGTCTTTACCCGCATTTCGTCATTATTGGACGCAAAAAACACCCCAAAGCCTTTATCCTTTAGCACATTTATCCACTCTGCGGTTTTCTCATCAGGAAGAGGCATAGCATAAGTCGCCAAGGTATTGTCTATATCAAAAATAAACGCCTTTACCCCGTTTTGTGAGAGGTCCTGAAGGTCAATATCAAAAACCGTATCCACAAAAACCTCGGGCAAAAATATATTCTTCATCTATCTTTCCTCTGGGTTTATGAAAGTTTTTCTTTTGCTATTTCGTTTATCATTTTGCCGTCGGCTCTGCCTTTAACCTTGGGCATAACAATTGCCATAATTTTTCCTATATCGCGCATTGATGCCGCACCCGTCTCGGATATAGCAGCAATCACGATTTCTTCAAGTTCTTCACGAGTCAGCTGCGCGGGAAGATAGGCGAGAAGAATTTCGATTTCGCGCTTTATGTCTGAAATAAGGTCGTCCCTGCCGCTTTTTTCATATTCAGGCAAAACGTCACGACGCTTTTTGAGTTCCTTTGCAATAACCTCAAGAACCCCTTCTTCATCAAGCTCGGTAAGGTTATCCTTTTCAAACTGCAAAATTGCAGAACGTATCATCTGCACAGTATTTTTTCTTATGGTGTTCTTTTCCTTCATTGCATCCTTTAAATCCTGCATCAAAGTTTCTTTTAAAGCCATTTTTTATACCTCCATATCTTCAAATAAAAGGTCGCCATCAGAAATTTGACGGCGACCTAAATAAACTGTAAAAAATTATCTGAATTTGCGCTTTCTTGCAGCTTCTGATTTTTTCTTACGTTTTACGCTGGGTTTTTCATAATGTTCCCTTTTTCTAACTTCTGATAAAACACCCGCTTTTGCACAAGAACGTTTAAAACGGCGAAGTGCACTGTCCAATGATTCGTTATCTTTTACTCTGATTTCAGCCATTACTGATTTCCCTCCCTCCAATATTGAGAATTGGAAATGTGGTTTTCTTGTGTCAAATAAGTTTTTAAAAAATTCTACCTTAACAATTATAGCTGTTTTTCACTTGTCTGTCAAGCATATTTTTCAAAGATTTTTTTGTCTTCTGTCCCGGTTTCCTCAAACCCTTGGCATAGCGTGGTTTTTTTCTTTATTTTTCTTTCATTTTGTACAAAATATCAATAGCTTCGCTTATTCCTCCAACGCCATCTATAAGCCCACAGCTTACCGCTTCCTCACCGAAAAGTATTGTTCCCACATCGTTCGCAATTTTTCCCGTTTCAAGCATTATTTTTCTGAATGCCTCGCCCTTTATTTTTGAATTTCTCTCCACAAAGTCTATTATTCTGTCCTGAACCTTTGTGAGATAATCAAACATCTGGTGAACCCCGATTACTATTCCACCTGTCCTTATAGGATGAACCGTCATGGTAGCCGATGGCACAATCAGGGAGTGTTTTGCCGCAACAGCCAGTGGAACTCCTATGCTGTGACCACCCCCCAACACAATAGAAACCGTGGGTTTTTTCATACTTGCAATCATTTCAGCAATGGCAAGCCCTGCCTCGACATCGCCGCCCACCGTATTGAGCATAATAAGAAGCCCGTCCACCTCATCATCTTGCTCTATTTCCACAAGCTTTGGAATAACGTGTTCATACTTGGTTGTTTTTGTATCAGAGGGAAGAATTGTGTGTCCCTCTATCTGCCCTACAATGCTGAGACAGTAAATATTCATTTTTTTGTTTTTCGTGTATACTCCGCCCATATCCTTTATCTGGTCTTTTTGATTTTCGTTCTTGTTTTCTTCCGACATTTTATCCTCTATCTCCTTTAAAATTTTTATTGATATATTTTTTTAAGTATGCTATACTTATCTTAATTATTATTTAAATTTTAACCGCAAGGAGATGATATTATGCCTATCAAAGTTTCTGACTCACTTCCTGCTATTGAAACGCTGAACAATGAAAACATTTTTGTGATAACCGAGACTCGTGCTCTCACTCAGGACATCCGTCCTCTTGAGATTGCGGTTCTAAATCTTATGCCCACAAAAATTGCCACCGAAACACAGCTTCTTCGTGTCCTCGGAAATACACCGCTTCAAATAAATGTTCAGTTTATAAACACAAAAACTCATGTTTCAAAAAATACATCAACAAGTCATATTGAGACTTTTTATAAAACCTTTGATGACATAAAAGACAGCAAATTCGACGGACTGATAATCACAGGTGCTCCTGTCGAAACTATGGACTTTGAAGACGTAGATTATTGGAAAGAGCTTTGCGAAATTATGGAATGGTCAAAGACCAATGTCACCTCTACCTTTCACATCTGCTGGGGTGCTCAGGCAGCTCTTTATTATCACTATGGGGTTCCCAAATACCCAATGGATAAGAAAGTTTTCGGCATTTTTGAGCACACTGTTTCTCCTGGAAAAAAACACAAAATTTTACTTCGTGGTTTTGATGATACTTTCTTTGTTCCCCACTCCCGCCATACCGAGGTAAGAAAAGAGGACATAGACAAAATTCCCGCCCTTGAAATTCTTGCAGAGTCGAATGACGCCGGGGTATATATCATCACCGACAAAAACGAACGCAGATTTTTCATAACAGGTCATTCGGAATACGATGCCGACACTTTGAAAACAGAATATTTACGCGACGTAAATAAAGGTCTTGACATTGACGTTCCAAAAAACTATTTCCCCAATGATGACTCAACAAAAGAGCCCATGGTAAAATGGCGTTCCCACGCAAATCTGCTTTATTCAAACTGGCTCAATTATTTTGTTTACCAGACCACGCCTTATGACATCAAAACTATAAAATAAGAGGTGATTTCCTATGGCAAAAGACAAATCAATGTCCGTTTGCTGTCCTGCCTGTCTTGAAGATGGAACTTTCAGGATTTGCGACCTCTGGGATAGCGCACTGGACCCCGACATAAAAGAACGGATTTTCAGCCGTGATATTTTTCGTTATTCCTGCCCGGAATGTGGCGAAGAAATTCTCGTGGCATACGACTGCACCTATCTTGACAAAGAGCACAATTTCATGGTAATGCTCCTGACAGAAAAAGATGATGATACTACTATTGAAACTACCGAATATAATCTGCGTGTTGTCCGCACAATAAATGATTTTGTTGAGAAAATCGCACTCATCGAAGATGATATTGACGACCGCATTGTTGAGCTTTACAAGATTATGCTTGAAGACCAGTTCGAAGATGAAAGACCAGATGCAAAGATTTTGGGCATTTATTACGGCGGAAAGTCAGAGAATGAGAAAAACCTCGTTTTCTTTATAATCACCGAAAATGCTCCGAACTGCCGTGCTCATTTGTCCCTTGACGTTTATGAAACCATAAGCCGTCAGTTCAAAGAATCCGCTGATAAATTCGGTGACACTTCAGAGGTTGGGCGCGACTGGGCAATCGGCGTTTTGCAAAATTCTTTTTCGGACAATCAGAAATAATTTATCATATTTAAGTCCCCCTTTCCATAAGTTGTATGGGAGGGGGCTTTTTTATGTTCATATCATTCAAATTAAGCCGTGGCATTGCGGTTTTATGTCTTATCTGCCTATTTGTTTCCTCCTTTAGCTTTCTCATTTCTCGCACCATAAGCCATATCACAACCACAGAAACAACGCCAAAAGTCGACGAATCTGTTGAAACAAAAAAAGAATTTATAAAATGGGTGGATTTTGGTGTAACTGATGTAGCTATGAATTTGGCCATGAAAGCGGACATTGAAAATCACAATGCAGGTACCCCCACAAGCTGGATTGACATTCTGGCATTTCTCGGTGCAAAATATGGCGGAAATTTCAGTTTATTCAAATCATCGGACCTCAGCACTATTGTAGAACGACTCAAAAACGGCGAAAAGATTGAGGACATAACAAAGGATATGAAGTATTTTTCATATTACAAGCAAGCATACGGAGCTGTCCTTGACGGATTTTTGGGCGAGTATGAAATTCAGGAAAAGTCAGAAAATGGTGAGCTTGTCTGGACAAAAAAATATGGGCTGAAAGGATTTTCGCCCATTGCAAAAAATTATGGTTACTCCCACTATGATGATTTCGGTGCAAGCCGTTCTTATGGTTATAAGCGAAAACACTTGGGACACGATATGATGGGTGGTGTAGGTACTCCTATAATTGCCACAGAAAGCGGAACCGTCGAAGCTATCGGCTGGAATCAATACGGCGGTTGGAGAGTCGGTATAAGAAGTTTTGACAAAAAGCGTTATTATTACTATGCCCATCTTCGCAAAAACCACCCCTATCCAAAAGACCTTTCCATAGGTCATACCGTGAAAGCAGGGGATGTCATCGGCTATCTCGGAATGACAGGGTACAGCACCAAGGAAAATATAAACAATATCGACACCCCTCACCTGCACTTTGGCATCCAACTCATTTTTGACGAGTCCCAAAAGGACGGAAACGGGGAAATCTGGATTGACTGTTATGAAATAATAAATTTTCTTTCCAAAAATCGAAGTGAGGTTGTGAAAGATGATTTTTTAGGAGAGTACCGACGAAGATATGACTATTTTGAAAAATCCTTAGACAATATGGAATAAGAAAGGCAGGCTTTTTATGTACGTTGTAAAAATGAAGACTCTTATTTATTACTTTGCAATTTTTGCCGTAACTCTTGCAGGAATCGGCATAATAAAACTTTGCAGTTTTCCCGCTTCTGTTGATGCAGACAGCATGGTCAAAGAATCGCCAAATCCTCAAAGCTCTGCTATGCTTTTTGACAAATCTAAGGGGAGCGAAAAAGATGTGCCTATCATTATGTATCACAGCATCTTGAGAAGCAGTCACTCGGATAGTGAATATATCATTTCAGAAGCAGATTTTGAAAGGGATTTGAAATTTTTAAAGGAGAAGGGCTACACAGCAATAGTTATGCAGGACCTGATTGACTTTGTGGACGGAAAAGGGACTTTACCTGAAAAACCAATCATTCTCACCTTTGATGACGGATATTTCAACAACTGCTCTTACGCTTTTCCTCTCCTCAAAAAATACGATTCCAAAGCTGTTATTTCAATCATAGGCTATTACACAGACCTTTATACCGAGACGCCCGACGAAAACCCGGCGTATTCGCACCTGACATGGAAAGATATCAGGGAAATGATTGATTCCGGGCATATTGAATTTCAAAACCATTCCTACAATCTTCATACCATAGACAAGGGAAGAAACGGAACAAAAAAGAAAAAGGGCGAAGCCCTCGCTGATTACAAAGCTGTTCTCACCTCTGATTTGGGAAAGCTTCAGGATGCCTTTAAAAACAATGTCGGCTTCACTCCTACAACCTTTACATATCCTTTTGGAAGTGTAAGCAACGATTCCTTTGACATAATCCGCGAAATGGGATTTCGCGCCTCCCTTTCCTGCGAAAGCGGAATGAACCATATAAGCGAAAATCCCGATGACCTTTATATGCTGAAAAGATATCTTCGAACCCCAAAAAAATCCGTACAAACCATTCTTGAATGAAACTAAGAGGCAGTTCCCGTTGGGAACCGCCTCTTAAATTTTACATATTTACATTTTTGATTATTGCTGTCTTTTCTTCTTCCGTAAGTGTCATTGTGTCTATATCAAGATACAAGCCATTCGAATTTGCCGGTGAAATCAAAACCTCATCCTTTTGGGTTCTGGTTATTCTCCAGCATTTTCCGTCAAAATTGTTTTGTTGCCACAGCCTCACAGTATTCCCCGAAAAAACTTCTGAGGATTTCACCTCAAGAGGTTTGTCAATCGCACCTAAATTGTATATCTCATATATATCGTTCGCCTTATCAACTTCATCAAACAACCAGACACCGTTTGTTTCTTCATAAGAAAGTGCAAGTTCTCCTGCATCTTCTGAAAGGAATTGACCTTTTGAATTTTTTATAAAAAACAAGTTTCGGTCAAAGAATGCATCCTCATCCTTATATGCATAAACTCTTCTGCCCACATCCCAGACAATCTCACAGCCCAAGATTTCTGCCACAGACCGAAGCGGCAGGAACATTCTTGATGATATAAGTTTTGTTTTCTGTGGCAAATAAGATGTCTCGCCGTTGATTATGCATTTGTTTGAATTTTCATAAAGCCTTGCGATTTTTCCATTAAGAATAATCTCGGCACAGCGGTTTTCATCAATCCACCTGACACTTGCCCCCATACTTTCACAAAAATGCCTGAGGGCAATAAATGTATATCCGTCAATCAACCTTGGTGGCATATCAAAGAGAAGTTCTTCGCCATCAATAAAAAGTCTTATTGGAGCTTCGTCACTCATTTCAGGTGACTGCACAACAAAATTCACACTTTCGCTCCTATATGTTATACCGTACTTTTCAGCATCGATATACGCTTTATACTGCCCAGGTGCCAAGTTCTCTGCAAGAAGACGTCTTCTGTATGATGTTTCTTCGCCTGTTATCAAATTTTTGACAGTCAAAGTGAAATTATCAAAATCCGCAAGATTTTCTGCAGAAAAAAGAACGCCTTTTTCATCATTGCTCCACACAGAAAGTGCGGGCATATTGAAGTTTCCTTTGTGCCATATGGGCGTAAGTGTCATATCTTTTGAAACAGAAATTGTGTCTCCCGGCTTTGCCGTTTTATCTTTGCCTATCTGCCAGCCGCCAAAAATATACCCTGCTTTTTGGGGAATAGTTTTTGAAACAACTGCCTCATCTTTTAGAACAATCTGTACAGGCAAAATGCTGTCGCTACCATCCATATATGAAAGTTTTTTCGAGTCTATCCTCTTCCACACGGCATAAAGCACTGTATCACCGTTTATTTCCACTTTTTGTTTTGGTTGATACTGCGCCTCTTTTTCATAGCCTTTTTCCGTACTCCAGCCCAAAAATTCATAGCATTCTTTTTCAGGCACGGTTTTGGAAATTTCGACCTTTGCGGTTCTTGAAGACGTTTTAACCGATGACGGCTTTATTTCTGTTTCGCAGTCGGTGACATATATAATCTCAAATTCATTGGTTTCGTTTTTTGCAGCAAAAGTTACATTTTGAAAAAGTAACAAGAGTGCAAGCAATAAAAAAACTATTTTCTTCATAAACTTCCCTCATTAAGCCATTTCAGAAGATATTCTTCATCTATCTGATTTCCCACATTGTAGCGATTTAATTTGTAAAGGCTTTCCTTGTCCCCTTTTTTTATGAAATTGGGGCCCTCGGATGTCGCCACGGTAACCCTTACTCCGTTTTGTTTCAGGATAAATTCAGTCAGGGCATTGTATCTGCCTGTGGGATACGCAAAGGCAACCACACTGTCCCCGACATTTTCTTCTATTTCTGTCTTGCTTTTTTGAAAGTCGTTTTGAAACGCCATTGCATAATCAAATATACCTTCTGTTTCAAAGGGAAGAACGTTATTCCTTACAAGAAGTGAATTTTCGCCACCCTCCCACTGATGCATATCAAAGCTGTGACTCTGAATTGAAACAAGACCTGACAGGAACATTTCCCTTGCCTCATCAAAGCCAAAGTGCGCATTTATTCCAAATCCCGTATCCTTGTAGGTGTCTTTTCCCACAGAGCTGCCGATTATAAAAATCGTGGATTTAAAGCCAAAAGCTTCAAGCACAGGGAAAGCATTTGAAAAATTGTCGCTGTAGCCGTCGTCAAAGGTAATGCAGACGGGTTTTTCCGGAAGTTCTTTTCCATTATCCACAAAGTCAATCAAATCGAAAATCGAAACAGGCGTAAATCCGTTATCTCGAATCGCCGTCATATGCTTATTGAAATTTTCAGGTGATATAGTAACGTCATTTTGTCCGTCAGATACCGAGTGATACATAAGAACAGGGACACTTTTTGTGTCATTTTTTACTGCTGAAACGCTGACCACAAGGCAAAAAAACGCCAAAAGCAATGCGATTGTTTTTTTCATTTTCTTTTCTCCTTTATCTATTCAAAATAGCTATGATACTTGATATGCTTTAGTGCCTCATCATCTATATGAAGCTCACTGCATATATCTACAAAATAATCATCGGTCATAGCAGCAATAAAATCAGTAACAATTTCGTCTGTGTCACCCACAATCTTTCGGGTTGCTTTGTTCCGATAGCTTTCCCCAAGAACAAAATCGTTTAAGTAATGCACAAATATAGGCGATTTGAAATTTCGTTCTTCCACATCGCTGTATAGCCTCATATAAAGCTTTTTCATGAGGGGCTGTATACTTTCGTGGTATGGCTCTTTCACATCTTCAGCAAGATAGATAAGCCGTGTGTTTTCAGCAATCAAATCACGTAAATCCTCAAAAACCTCTGTGTCCATATTAAGCGACGGCGAATCAATACTATTTTTTATGATGTTGATTATTACGTTTGAAATTATATCACTGTTCCGTGTGCCGATAAGGCGCTTCGTTTTGAAGCTTTCATCCGTAATCAGCTTCACGCGATAAAGGTCCTGTCTGTCCTTTCCCGCATAGGCAATCATATCACTTATACGGACAACACATCCCTCCAGAGTGTTTGGACGCAGACCCTTGTGGAAACCTTTTTCCACATAACAGCTTTCCATTATGCTGTCAAACTCTTTGAATGTATCTATTTTTGACGGAGTATATTCACGACAAATCCGTTCGCCGTTGTGGGCAATAATTCCGCTTAAAGTTTGAAGTGTCAAATCCGTTTCCAATATATGCCTGAAAATTCTTGCACTGTGAACATTGTGGTTGAAATACCTGGGCACACCATTATGTTTCGCAGTATTCTCGCTGTAACATTCGCTCAAGAACTCCTCACCCTTGTGTCCAAACGGGGTATGCCCCATATCGTGTCCAAGGGCAATAGCCTCAATCAAATCAAGGTTAAGCCTCAGGGCTCTGCCTATGGTTTTTGCAATCTTTGAAACAAGCTGAACGTGAAGAGCACGCCTTGTCACATCATCATTTTTATAGAAAGAAAAAACCTGCGTCTTATCTGTATATCTGTTATAAAAAGGATTGTATATTATGCAGTCCACATCGTACGAATATGGGGGTCTGATTATATCGTGTCTTGGTTTTTTTGCTATGCGCTTTGCCTCGCTGTTTTTTGCAGCGTACTTTGAAAGTCTGACGTCAAACTCCCCATTTATTTCTTCGAGATATTTTTTCTCTGCATTAGTAAATTCAAAATAATTCATCCGTTTCACCTCTTTCAAAAAAGGATTTTCTTATTCAAGGCTGCTCCATTCGTCGTAATATTCATTGAGTTTTGTTCGAAGTTCCCCGGCCTCGGAGCATTTTTCTGCCATAAGCTTGTAATCAGAAAAAACCTCTTCCTGGGTCATTTCGGTTTCAAGCTCCGAAAGTCGTTCTTCTGTTTTTTCTATCAAATTTTCAAGCTCTTTTATGCGGTTTTTCCTTTGAGCTTCAATGCGGCGTTGTTCCTTTGAACGATAGCTTTGCTCTTTTTTATCTTTTGCCATATCTTTTGCCTTTTCTGCTGCGTTAAGCCTTTCTTCCTCCGCCGCCTGCTGTGCCTCACGCTGAGTCACTTCAAGGTAATAATCATATTTTCCGTTATATATGCGAAGTCCGTCTTCCTTGAGTTCTGCAATTTTGTCAGGAACCTTGTTCAAAAGATAACGGTCGTGGGATACAAATATAAGGGTTCCTCCATACTCTGAAAGTGCCGCTTCAAGCACCTCTTTTGACGCAAGGTCAAGATGGTTTGTGGGCTCGTCAAGGATAATTACATTTGATTTTTCAAGCATAATTATACAAAAAGCAAGCTTGGCACGTTCTCCGCCGCTGATAATTTTTACGGGCTTAAAAACATCCTCTTTGGTAAGCAACACATTTCCAAGCACTCTTCGTATCTCCGCCTCAGGAGTTTGCGGGAATCTGTCCCAAAGCTCGTCCAGTGCAATTTTTTCCTGATTTAAATTCAGATTTTCCTGTTCGTAATAGCTTATGGATACATTCTTTCCCCACTCAACGTTTCCTTTTGAGTGAGGGATTATTCCCTGAACAATCTTGAGAAACGAGGATTTTCCCACGCCATTTGAGCCGATAATAGCGATTTTTTCGTGCTTTTTTACCTGAAAATTCACATCCCTGCAAAGAAGCTTTTCTTCTTCGCCAACAGTTATATCAAGGTTTTCTACTGTGAGAACATCCTTATATGGCTCCTTTGTATGCTCAAATTTAAGTCGCATTGGCTTTAAATTCCCGTCAGGTTTTTCAAGTATTTCCATATTCTCCAAGGTTTTAAGCCTTGACTTGGCACTTTGGGATGTGGACGCCCTTGCAATATTTTTGTCTACATAAGTCTGAAGTGATGCAATCTGCATCTGCTGAATTTCGTATTCCTTTTCTTCACGGATTCTTCTCTGCTCTTTCTCCACCAGATATTTGGAATAATTCCCCGCATAAGAATACACCTTGCCCCGTTCCACCTCATAAATGTGAGAAACAGTTTTGTCAAGAAAATATCTGTCATGGGAAACTGTAAGAATTGCACCATTATATGAAATCAAATATTCTTCAAGCCACTTAAGAGTCTTAAAATCAAGGTGGTTTGTAGGTTCGTCAAGAATAAGAAGTTCGGGCTCTTCCAGAAGAAGTCTTGCAATGGCAAGTCGGGTTTTTTCACCGCCTGAAAGGGTAGAAATCACGGTGTCCAAATCCTTGTCACCGAATCCCATACCCGAAAGTATTGTTTTTATTTTTACATCCATGTCATAACCGTCACGGCTGTCAAAATAGCTCTGGGCACGGGTGTATTCAGAAGAAATTTGTCTGTATTCTTCGGATTCAGCATTCGAAATTTCTGTCATCCTTTTTTCAAGGCGACGCATATTCTCTTCCGCCAAAATGACATCCTCAAAAACCTTACGCATTTCTGAAATTATTGAATTATCCCTTTCAAGGGCATTGTTTTGTTTGAGATACCCAACCCGAAGTCCCGGCTTTTTCGTAAGCTCTCCACTGTCATAGTCCATTTCCCCCATAATGATTTTGAGGAGCGTAGATTTTCCTGCACCATTAACGCCAATAAGACCATAACGTCCTTTTTCGTTTATGGTCATTTTTACATTTTTCAGTATCTCATCCTGTCCAAAGCTTTTGTTTAAAGCCTCAATGGTTATTAGCATTTCTTATCTCTCAACCTTTTCTGTCCTGATTTCAATTTTTTCCGCAAAGAAACATCTGATAAGAATAATCCCAAAGCCAAGTCCCAAAAGTGCGCCAAGGAACGCCGCCCAATCACCGCCAAGCTTTGCCCCCATCACTCCGCCAACAATCAAAAGAGCAGTGAGCAAAAGATATCCGATTGCAGAAGATTTAAGGAATGTCTTGTCATCTGTGACAAGCCTCACCTCGTCCCCCACCTTGAAATCATCACCATGTACAATCATAGTCATTTCTTTGCTGTTTTTGCAAATCCCGCAAGCTGCACAGTTTTCGCCGCAAGCCGAATCACGAATAACAGTGACAACCGCTTTATCTTTTTCTGTTCTTGTTACAGTTCCGAATTTTTCCATATATTTCATATTCCCTTTTTCTTTTTCGCCATATCAAGCATTTCAAGTGCGCTGCTGCGTGTAAGGTCAGTCACCGAAACGCCCCCGATTATACGAGCAAGTTCATCTGTTCTTCCCTCATCGTCAAGGCATATAACTTCTGTATGAGTGCTGCTGTCGGTGGAATTTTTCTGAATGAGAAAATGGCTGTCTGCCATGCTTGCAATCTGTGCCAGATGGGTGATTGAAAACACCTGTCGTTTTTTTGCGAGGTTAGAAAGCTTTTCGGCTATTCTCTGAGCCGCTCTGCCGCTGACACCTGTATCAATTTCGTCAAAAATCATGGTGTCCTGAGTCCCCATATCCAAAAGAACTGATTTCACCGCAAGCATAATTCTTGAAAGCTCACCACCTGATGCAATTTTTGACATTGCCTTTAACTCTTCACCGGGATTGGTTGAGAGCAAAAAACGGACCTTGTCTTTGCCATTTTCGGTATAGGAAACACCTCTTTCATTTTCGTTATCCAAAATTTCAATGGCAAATCTCACCTTGGGCATATCAAGTTCAAAAAGCTCATTCCTTATCTGCTCTTCAAGGGTTTCTGCTGTAGCAACTCTCAAAGCTGTAAGGTTTTCTGCCGCGCCTTCCAGTTCTTCTTCTATTGCCGCAAGGTCTCTTTCAATTTCCCCAAGACGCTCGTCACTTTTTTCAAGTGTCTCCGCTTCCATCCGCGCCTTTTCACAATATTCAAGAATTCCCCCTATGGAATTTCCGTATTTTCGTTTCAAATTGTTTATAGTATCAAGACGTTCTTCAATAAAGTCAAGCTCTGCCATACTGAACTCTGTACCCGAGATATATTCATTTACTTCTGACGCAATGTCCTCGGTGTCCGCTATAATTCCATCAAGCCGGTTTCCGCAAGTCTCAAGTTTTGGTAAAAATCGGCTTATTTCCGAAATACTTCTCTGCGCCCTTTTCAAAAGGTCATAGGCAGAAGTCTCCTCACCGCCGTAAAGGGCACCGTATGCAGCCCCCGCGCCCTTTGTTATGCTTTCCATATTGTAAAGATATTCACGGCGCTCCTCAAGGCTTTCATCTTCCCCTGTTTTCAGCTTTGCACCATCTATTTCATTAATCTGAAACTCAAGAAGCTCCATTCGCCTTGCCTTTTCATCCTTTGAGGCTGAAAGCCTTTCTTTTTCCTTGGAAAGCTCTTTCATCTTCTTGAAAATCTTTTTATAGCTTTCAAGGCTTTTCTCCACGCCACCAAATTCATCCAAAAGCGCGAGATGCTTCTTTTCATCAAGCAGCGAATGATTATCGCTCTGACCGTGAATATCAATAAGCATAGCCGAAATCTCACGCACCAGTCCTTGAGGCATAGCAATGCCGTTTATGTGACAAAGTGACTTTCCGTCAGCGGTGATTTTGCGGTTTATAAGCACCACTCCGTCATCACATTCAATGCCCATATCCGACATTTTTTCTAAAACTTCTCTACTCGACACAAAAAAGCAGGCACTCACCACCGCCGCATCGCATCCGCTGCGAAGCAGTTCGTGGCTTGTCCGTCTGCCAAGAGCCATACCGATTGAGTCGATAAGGATTGACTTACCTGCTCCTGTTTCGCCCGTAAGAACATTAAAGCCGGGAGAAAATTCAATATGAACTTCATCAATAACAGCAACATTTTTTATATGTAATTCCTTAAGCATTTTCTCACAGCCCTTCTTCTTTTATTTTTAATCTGAAAGCTTTTGACTGATTACGTCAAAATACTCTCTTGAGTTGACATTTATAAGGGGAACACGTTTTTCGCTTCGTACCACCTCTATGTATTCGTCTTTTCCAAGACATTTTGCCAAAATTCCGTCAACCTTGAGGTCAACCTCGCTGCAATATGACGCATCAAAGCGAACTGCAACACTGAATTCCGGCGGTATCACCATACATCTGGATTTCATAGTATGTGGACAAATCGGAGTCATAATCATACAGTCAAGAGCCTTGTGCACAATGGGTCCTCCGCAGGACAGTGAATATGCCGTTGAACCCGTGGATGTAGCAATAATAATTCCATCAGCAAGATATCTGCTTGCCTCAGTGTTGTTTACCTCGGCAGTAAGAGAAATCATTTTTGACTGATCCCCACGGATGATTATATCATTTAAAGCACTAAAGGTTTCCAGAACACATCCATCCTTTATTACTCTTGCATCAAGCATCATTCTGTTCTCCACAGAAAATTCTCCCTCGAGAATTTTCACCACATTTGAAAGGTCGCCTTTTTCCGCCTGAGTCAAAAATCCAAGATGCCCAAGATTTATGCCCGCAATAGGTACGCCATTTTCTGCCGCCTGATTGACAATTTTAAGAATTGTGCCGTCACCACCGAGGGCAATTACCATATCGCATTTTTCAAACATTTCATCACCGCAAACAAATGTCACACCATCTTCTGCACATACCTCAGGTTTGAGTGATTCATCAAGAACAATATTCTTATTATATTTTTTAAGGAGCGAAATAACTTCTTTTGTCGCCTCAAGACTCTGGTCTCTGTCCCTATTGACAAAGAGTGCAATATTTTTCATTCAGCATCCCTCCATTTTTAAAGATTGTGCGACTTTTCAACAAGTGCGTCTATATCAAATATTTCACTTTCATCACCGGTCTTTTTTATATACATGAGGTATTCAATATTTCCCTCAGGACCTTTTATTGGTGAAAAATCAAGTCCTTTCACTGAAAAACCAATTTCCTTCGTGAATTCCAGAACCTTTTCAATAACTTCAATATGTGTGGATTTTTCTCTTACCACACCTTTTTTGCCCACCTTTTCACGACCGGCTTCAAACTGAGGCTTTATGAGACATACCCCACATCCGCCGTCCTTCAAAAGGTCAAATGCCACTGGCAAAACGGGCTTTAATGATATAAATGAAACATCTACCGAGAAAAAATCCAAAGGCTCTTCGACAAGGCTTTTGTCAATGTAACGTATATTTGTACGCTCCATATTTACAACTCGCGCGTCTTGTCTCAGTTTCCAGGCCAATTGACCATATCCCACATCGACCGAATATACCTTTTTTGCACAATTTTGTAGCATACAATCAGTAAACCCACCCGTTGATGCACCAATGTCCATACACACCGAGTCCGAAAGTGAAATGGGAAAAACCTTCATTGCTTTGTCAAGCTTAAGTCCACCACGGCTCACAAAGGAAGGTCCCTTGCTTCGTATTTCAATTTTTTCAGTACCTTTTATGGTCTCGCCGGCTTTCATAGCCTTTTGGTTGTCAATATAGACATCGCCCGCCATAATCATTGCCTGAGCAGCACTTCGACTATTAGCCAGACCTTGTTCCACCATATATACATCAAGCCGTTCTTTACTCAATTTTATCACCTTCGCAAAAGCGCATCATTATTTTCTCTGCAATTCCTCTTCCATCAAGACTTGCATCCTTTTTCTGTTCTCCTATGGTTGCACACCTTAATAGTTCATCAGAAAACCCAAGTCCAAGTATTTCTTTTCCCAAAATTCTTCTCACGGTATCCGCAAGTCCGCCAATCCCCACATTGTCTTCACAAGTAACAATAAGCCTTTTGCCGTCCGATAGTTTTTTGAGCATCCCCTCATCAAAGGGCTTTAAAAATCTTGCATTCATAACCGCCGCAGAAATTCCTTTTTCCTGCAATATTTCAGCAGCGACCATTGCCTCGCTTACTTCGCTTCCAAGTGCCACAATCAGCACATCGCTTCCCGCGCGTTCCAGGATGCCACAGCCGTCTTTTATTTCATCTGTCAGTTCCCGGTCAATTCCATCACTTCCCCTGGGATAGCGTATTGCAACGGGACAATCACATTCCGAGACCGCAAAGTTAAGCATAGCACGAAGCTCTGCCCCTGATGCCGGAGCAAGAATTTTCATATTCGGTACATGCGAAAGATATGAAAAATCATATATCCCCTGATGGGTCTCACCGTCATTCCCTGTTGCTCCGGCTCTGTCAATAGCAAAAACCGTATGCAAATTCTGGAAAGCAACATCGTGTATAAGCTGGTCATATCCCCTTTGAAGAAAGGTTGAATACACCGCAAAAACAGGTATAAGCCCTGACTTTGCCAATGCCGCCGAAAAGGTCACCGCATGACCCTCGGCAATACCCACATCAAAAAATCTGTCAGGAAATTTCTTTGAAAATTCTGCGAGTCCCGTTCCGTCGGGCATAGCTGCCGTGATACAGACAATTTTGTCGTTATTTTTTGCAAGTTTCGTTATTTCACTGCCAAACACATCAGAATATGTTTCTTTTGAGGAAACAGCACTTTCACCAGTCTTTGGGTCAAACTTCCCTATGCCATGAAATTTTGCAGGGTCGTTTTCAGACGGTGCATAGCCCTTTCCTTTTTGAGTCACAGCATGGACAATCACCGGTCTACCAAAACTTTTTGCATAGTTCATAATGGTAATAAGTTCTTCGAGGTCATGACCGTCAACAGGACCAAGATATTCAAGCCCCATATTTTCAAAGAGTTTTTTTTGCAAAAGCAACTTTTTAACAAACCTCTTACTGCTATGAACAAAATGCCTGAAAGGTTCACCCACCACAGGGAGTCCTTTCAAAAAGCTGTTTGCCGAAACCTTAGCATTGATATATTTTGATTTACTTGTCATTCGTCTTAAGTACTGAGAAAGTCCACCTACATTTTCGGAAATAGACATGCCATTGTCATTTAAAACCACAATAAGGGGAAGTCCGCTGCTTCCTGCATGGTTAAGGGCTTCATACGCCATACCACCGGTCAAGGCACCATCCCCGATAACAGCAACTGCACGGGCATTACTTTTTGCCATCGCAAAAGCTGTTGCAAAGCCAAGAGCCGCCGAAACCGAAGTTGATGAATGCCCTGTATTGAAAGCATCCGTTTCACTCTCTTCGGTTTTTGGGAAGCCGCTTATGCCACCCTTTTGGCGAAGAGAGGAAAATTTCTCTTTCCTCCCTGTTATTATTTTGTGGGTATAAGACTGATGGCCTACATCCCAGACAATTTTGTCAGAAGAAAAGTCAAAAACCTTGTGCATAGCAAGCGTAAGCTCCACAGCGCCAAGGTTTGAAGACAGATGTCCCCCATTTTTAGAAACAGTACTAATCAAAATTCCACGGATTTCTTCCGCAAGAGTTTCGAGTTCTGCTATATTCAGTTTTTTCAAATCCGCTGACGAATTGACTCCGTCCAATATTTTTTTCATAAGCACACCAATATTTACTTACTCCAGAATTTCAAAACAGCTATTGCCCTTGCAGAATTATATACAATAAAACTGCTATATTTGATGGCAACAGTCTTTCCCACGGCCTTTCCGCCCACAGTGAGCGCCGCAACCGATGCAGTAATCACAAGACTAAGCAGCACGCTGCTGAGTCCTGGGGAAATTGTTACGATATAGGCAACCACCGCTGCCGCTGCAGAACCACTGATAATGCCGCAAATATCACCGATTACATCATTGCAAAAGTTTGAAACCTTATCCTTTGACTTGATAAGCAAAATAGCACGGTCGGCATATTTTACACGTTTCGCCGCCATAGAATGAAACGGCGCCTCATCTGCGGTAGTGACCGCCATGCCGATTATATCAAACAAAATACCGATGAACACAATAATCAGCAATATGAGAATTGCTATCCAAATGTTCACCATCCGCGCGAGTCCGCTGGACAAAATGTTAAAAAAACCTGACAAAACGAACGTAATCACAATAGTTTTTATAACCCAAGCTTTGTCGGACTTTTTGAACTTTGCAGGTTTAAACTTTACTTTCTGTTTTCGATGTACGTCATCTTTCAATCAATCTTCATCTCCGTAAAATTTGATAAAAAATTAAAGGGTAGCATATACAGTAAATTTTGTGTCATAGGTCAGGTTGGCTTTCCCGACGGGTTACCCAATCGTCGCCGAAAGGGAAGTTCCCTTTTAAAACCCGTCACGCATCGTTACCAAATGCGTTACCTGATTGCCACTGAGTACACACTACAATCCTGTATATGCACCGGACTAAACGTCCAAGACCGGTCTAGGAGTTTTCCTCGACAATCACAAACGTTTCTTAGCCTCTTTTGCAAACATGGTTTCAAAAAGCAATAACACATCATTCCATGGCCGTGGAATGATGGTCTGAACAATTATCCACCATGCCCACTCAAGGCAGGCTACACTGCCCACAGCACCATCTTTGGTACCGCAACGCAGGTTTTAACCTGATACGTATAGCGGCGGGATGTCCCATCCGTTACACGGTCACAGGCCTCCGCGGAAAAGGGGTCAACGCCCACATGCCGTTGCGGATCGCCCCTAAACCTTAACTCCCAGCACACACCCACGACTGGGCGTCGCGAGCACGCACAAGGAACTTCATCGATATGCCCTTCGGCGAATTTTTAGGCCCGCCCTGGGAAACGAAGTGATCGACTAGAATACCGTTACCCTAACTTCTCATAATAATTATATATTATTTAAATTATAATGTCAACAATGAATATTTAAACACCTTTCATCAAAAATACTTGGCTGGGTGCCTTTTCCCACGCCTTATTAAAAGACACGCACCAATTACCAAAATCAACGGAAAAACCGTAGCAAACAAAAGTCCTGTTCTCAACTCACCGCCAAACATTGATGCTACAAACCCTACAATTGATGGTCCTGTTGTACATCCCAAATCTCCCGCAAGTGCCAACACCCCAAACATTGTTGCGCCACCCGCAGGATATACCTTTGCCGCAAGAGAAAGGGTGCCGGGCCACATTATTCCGACGGCAAAGCCGCAAAAGCCACACATCAAAAGTGCCATAATTTTAAATGGCAGTAATGCAGTCAGGACATAGCAAAGCACAGTAAGACATCCGCAAAGCATTATATATTTTATTAAATTTATTCTGTCTGCAATTTTTGCGTAAAAAATTCTTGACAAAGCCATCATCAAAGCAAATATACATGGTCCCAAAATATCCCCCATTGTTTTTGAAACACCTAAAGATGTTTCTGCAAAAGCCGATGCCCACTGACTCATTCCTATTTCAGATGCGCCGCTACAAGCCATTATCAAAAGAAAAATCAAAAAGCTTTTCCCCTTAAACAGCTGGAAGATTGGAGTTCTTTCCTCACTTGACACTATTTTGTTTATTGGAACAAATGAAAATAATATAGCATTCAATAAAGGTACAACCGCCCAGACAATAGCAATCAAATGCCAGTTTTCCTTGCCAAATACCACCAGCAATATATTTGTCAAAATAACAACCGCCACCGAGCCAAACCCAAACATAGAATGAAGGAGGCTCATTGCCGCTGCTTTATTTTTGGACGGACATCCCTCCATAATGGGACTTGTCATAACCTCAAGAAGCCCGCCCCCTGCAGAAAACAGTAAAGTAGCAAGAAAAATTGCCATATAAGTATTTTCTGCAACAGGCACCAGTGTTCCAAGCAATAAAAGGCCAATGCTTATGAGGATATGTGCAGCAACAACCACTCCTCGATAGCTCACCTTATCCACAAAGAAAAGTGCTGCAAAGTCCATTCCAAACTGGACAATGAAATTTACCGCCACCAACAAGGTTATAAGCGTGAGGGGTATTAGGTACATTTGATTGAATGTTACAAATAAAAGTGGCAAAAAGCCACAGACAACAGCCTGGGTAAAGCCTGCTGCATAACAGGCTATTTTTGTATGCTCAAAGTTTAGTTTTTTACTCATTTTCATTCACCATACATATTTTCAGGGCGGTAAAACCGCCCTGAAAACAACTTTTATATAATTTTTTTAGCCTCAAGATAGAATCGTTTTTCGTTGGCCTCTCCCATCGAAAATGTCTTTCTTGGAAGTGCTCCATCAAGAATTACCGTTTCAAAGAGGTCGTTTTTCTCTGGACACGGAAGAATGAAACCCACCGCATCAGGTCTGTTCGAAAGCTCTCTCACCACGTCTTCGCCGTGGATATAGTCAAGGTTATATCTCATATCATCCAAAAACTTTTGGAGTGTTCCAACCGTCAGATTTGAAGACGGATTTTTTACGAAAACGCTTTCCGTCCTTTCACCAGATACCAGAACAATTTCCTGAGTTGTTGACGTCGGGCTGTCGCATGTCAGATAATAATTTTTCAAATCATTTTTTACCGTATCAAAGGTCTTGCCAAAAACCACCCTGTGAATGGGTTCAAATTCAAGAGCCTCGTCGTGAATGTTTTCAATTTCCACAAGACAAAATCTTGCAGGATTTACTTGTCTTTCTTCCTCAGAAAGCTTTGCTTTTAAGTTCTCCCAGCATGTCTTTGCTGTGGCAAGAGAGTGGTTTCCGTCTCCTACGGCAAAAACCAGATTGTCCTTTGCCGTCTTTGCAAACTTGTCGATTTTTGCAATCACACTGTCTGCCGCATCACCCAAAATATGCCATGCCGCAATATGTCCACCATTTCCCATCAATTCAAAGTCATAAAGGGGCTTTGTTTTTTCTATTCCCCCAAAGATGTGGTCTGTTTCATCGTTAAGAAGAAGAATTGCATGAGGCAACTCAAGAGGAGCATTTTCACGGATTTTCACTCTGGGAGGAATTCTTTCCAGGATTGTGCCCTCTGTTGCACGGATTGCACTTTTTGAGCCTTTTGAAAAGTCATACTCTTCCAAATCAATAGCACCCACAATGCCGCGTCTTATTTTGCCGCTGTTCATTGTTCTTTCTACATAAATAAGGCTGTCCTTAAGCGTTGCGAATATACCTTTTTCAAGATATTCGTGCATTTTGCTGTTTATTTTTTCAATTCTTCCCTCTCCCTCTGACAAAAAGGCTTCGGGATATACAATGTTGAGGGTTGATGGGCTGTCACCTACAAATTTTGCCGCATCTTCCCAATACTCTGGTTGTGCAGTGTACTGGTCACAAGCCACAACACTCCATTTTTCCATATCAACACATTCGGGCAGAAGAATGTCTGCTTTATTAAAAATACTCATAGTTCCTCCTATACAATTTGAGCTCCGCTTTGGATGTCGCCAAGAGTGGTGGTGACCACCAAATTTCCGTCGTGTTCAGCACTTAAAATCATACCATTTGATTCAAGGCCCATCATCTTTCGTGGTGGGAAGTTAGCTATAAAGAGAACGTTCTTTCCAATCAAATCTTCAGGCTTATAATATTTTGCAATTCCCGACAAAATCTGTCTTGTTTCGCTACCCGTTTCAATGGTGAAACGAAGGAGCTTTGAAGACTTGGGAACAGCTTCACACTCCAAAACCTTACCTACACGAATATCAAGGTCGAGGAATTTTTCAAAATCAACATCTTCCTTAAATGGCTCAATCTTAATTTGTGGCTTTTGATTCGCCTTGTTTTCTTCTCCGATTTCAGCCAATTTTTTCTCTGCATCAAGTCTTGCAAAAAGCATTGCAGCTTCACCAACTTTTTGTCCGCCTGCAGTCTTTCCAAAGCTTTCGAGTTCATCAAAGCTATACGCCTTTGCACCAAGTGCCTCTGTGAGCTTTTCGGCAGTTTCGGGCATAAAGGGTGCGAGAAGTGATGCAATCCAGCGAAGTGCCTCAACAAGATTATACATTACTGTTTTGAGTGTTCCTCTTTGTGCCTCGTCCTTTGCAAGTGCCCATGGCATAGTTTCGTCAATATATTTATTTGCGCGGTTTGCAATGGACCACAGTGCATCAAGTGCATCTGCTGTTCGGAATTCTTCCATAAACCGAGCCACATCAGCCTTTGCCTGTTCAGCAGTCTTTCCAAGGTCAGCATCAAAATCTGTAACTGTTTCCTTTTCAGGAACAATTCCGTCAAAATATTTGTTCACCATAGCAACAGTTCTGTTGGCAAGATTGCCAAGAACGTTTGCAAGGTCTGTGTTGTATGAATTAACTATTTTTTCATAGGTAATTGTGCCGTCCTGAGCGTATGGCATTTCGTGAAGCAGATAATATCTTATTGCATCACAGCCAAAGTGACGAACCAAATCATCAGCATAAATAACATTTCCCAAAGACTTGCTCATTTTATCCTCGCCGCTGAGAAGCCACGGATGACCAAATACCTTCTTTGGAAGTGGTTCACCAAGTGCCATAAGGAATATAGGCCAATAAATTGTATGGAATCTCAAAATATCCTTGCCGATAATGTGAACATCAGCGGGCCAGTATTTTCCGTAAAGCTCGCCTTTTTCATCAGGAGTATATCCAAGAGCATTGATATAGTTTGTGAGAGCATCAAGCCACACATAAACGGTATGCTTTTCATCAAAGCTTACCGGGATTCCCCAGCTGATGCTTGTTCTTGACACGCAAAGATCCTGAATGCCGGGTTTGATGAAGTTGTTTATCATTTCTCTTTTTCGGGATTCAGGCTGAATGAAATCAGGATTTTCCTCAATATGTTTTTCAAGAGCCTTTTGGTATTTGCTCATTTTGAAAAAGTATGCTTCTTCGTTTCCCTTGTGAACCTCACGTCCGCAGTCGGGGCATTTTCCATCCACAAGCTGTGTATCTGTCCAGAAAGATTCGCAAGGTGTACAATACCAACCGGTATATGAATCCTTGTAAATATCACCCTGGTCATAAAGCTTTTTGAAAATCTTTTGCACGCTTGCCACGTGATAATCGTCTGTTGTTCTTATAAACTTGTCATATGATGCGTTCATAAGGTCCCAAATAGTGCGGATTTCACCTGCTACACCGTCAACGTAAGTCTGGGGAGAAATGCCGTTTTCCTCTGCAAGCTGCTGAATTTTCTGACCATGTTCGTCTGTTCCCGTAAGGAAAAATACATCATAGCCCTGATATCTTTTGAATCTGGCAATAGCGTCCGAAAGTACTACCTCATAAGTGTTTCCTATATGTGGTTTTCTTGATGTATATGCAATAGCTGTTGTCAGATAGAATTTTTTCTTTTCCATTTGTCTTTATCCTTTCAAATTTAGTCAGAAATTTTTATATCAAATTCGTTTTCGCTTTTTCCAAATGTCATACCAAAATGCTCATAGGCAAGACGCGTAACCACTCTGCCCCTTGGCGTGCGGTTTATAAAACCAATCTGCATAAGATACGGCTCATAAACATCCTCAATGGTTTCACTTTCTTCGCCCACTGTTGCAGCAATCGTGTCAAGACCCACAGGTCCGCCGTCATAGAATTTTATGATAGCCTCAATCATCTTTTTATCCGTTGCATCAAGCCCAAGGTCGTCAACCTCCAGCTTTTTGAGAGCATAGTCTGCTATGCGGTCGGTTATTGTCCCATCAGATTCAACCTGTGCAAAATCACGCACACGCTTTAAAAGCCTGTTTGCAATTCTTGGGGTACCCCTTGACCTCGATGCAATCTCTGCCGCTCCGCCGTTGGTGATTTCAATACCCAAAATCCCCGCAGAACGCTTTATGATCATTTCAAGCTCGTCATTTGTATACATCTCAAGGCGGCTGATAACACCAAATCTGTCACGAAGGGGTGCTGTGAGCGCTCCCGCCTTGGTGGTTGCACCGATGAGGGTAAAATGCGGAAGTTCAAGACGTATAGACCTTGCCGAAGGGCCTTTGCCTATGATAATATCAAGTGCCCCGTCTTCCATAGCAGGATAGAGAATTTCTTCAACGCTGCGGTTGAGACGGTGAATTTCGTCAATGAACAAAATATCGTTGTCCGAAAGGTTTGTAAGCAGTGCCGCAAGGTCGCCTTGTTTTTCAATAGCCGGACCTGATGTAATACGGATATTTACCCCCATCTCGTTGGCAATTATCCCAGCCAAGGTGGTTTTCCCAAGCCCCGGGGGTCCATAAAGAAGAACGTGGTCAAGTGACTCATTTCTTTTTTTTGCTGCTTCCATAAAGACCTTAAGATTTTCCTTTGCCTTTTTTTGTCCCACATAGTCGTCAAGAAGCTTTGGTCTTAAGCTATATTCAATTTCATTGTCCCCGTCTATTGCTCCGGTGGAAATAATCCTGTTTTCGTTTTCAAATTCCATAAGGTGTTAACCTTTCATAAGATTTTTAAGACCTATTTTCACAAGTTCTTCAACTGTTCCTTTTGCGCCAGAAAGCGCTGTCTTTGCCTGACTTTGTGAATAACCAAGGGCGATGAGCGCCGAAATCGCTTCGCTTTGCTCCGTTCCGCCGCCGTGGTAAACTTCGATTGCATCATCGTTTGTAACATCACCCATATCAAAGTTCTTGAACTTGTCTTTAAGTTCAAGAACAATCCTCTCAGCACCCTTTGCACCAAGGCCAGGTGTGTTTTTTGCTATATATTTTGAATCGTTGGTTGCAACGCACAACGCAAACTTTGACGGAGAAATATTTGAGAGAAGTGCAATGGCAGTTTTTGCTCCCACACGGGATACACCAATTATCATAATAAAAAGGTCAAGTTCTTCTTTTGTGGCAAAACCATATATATCAAAAACATCAGCCGATGCTTTGAAATTTGCATAAGTATAAAGCTTTGCAAAATCGCCTTCGCCCCCAAGGAGTTCCAGGGTCTTTGTGCTTGCATAGAGTCTGTATCCAATGCCACTCGCATCAATCACAACAAAGCTGTCACTTTTGTGCGCTATTTTGCCTGAGATATAATAAAACATAGCCTTTCTGCCTTTCCCAAAATTTCCTATTTTATTAGTATACTACTTTTTAATTCAAAAAACAAGTCCAAAATGTGAGTTTTTATGTATAAAATCTCACCACATAAGTCTTCCGCCGGTATGAGCGTGACAAACCGCAAGAGCAAGGGCGTCAGCAGTATCATCAGGCTTTGGAACCTCGCTCAAATTTAGTATCGCCTTGGTCATCTGCTGAACCTGTTTTTTCTCTGCTCTGCCATAGCCAACCACCGCCTGTTTCACCTGAAGCGGCGTATATTCAAAAACCGGAACTCCAAGGTTCTTTGCCGCCAGAACTAGGACACCCCTTGCCTGTGCCACATTTATTGCGGTTTTTTGGTTATTCTGGAAGAAAAGTTCCTCAATCGCCACAGCGTCTGGCTTTGTTCTCGTGATAAGGTCTACCGCCTCGTCATAAATTTTCTTCAGCCTGTCAAACATATCCTCCCCCGCCTTGGTGGTGATTGCGCCGTATTCCACAACCTTGAATTTGTTGCCCTCATAATCAATGCACCCAACACCAACAATGGCATAACCTGGGTCTATACCTATAATTCTCATAGTCTTTCCTTTCACATTTTATACATATTCCAGATACAAAATGCATAAAAATTCATTTTTTTGCATAAAAATGCATAAACTTCAAAAAAACTGTTGCAATTTTCTATATTTAGGATTATAATACATATTGTAATATAAAAAACGAAATAAGGCAAGCATTTTTTGTGCTGTGCTTTTAATTTTCAGGAGGTTTTTAAAATGGCAAAAGATAAGGTTGTACTTGCCTATTCAGGCGGTCTTGACACATCAATCATCATCACATGGCTCAAGGAAAATTATGACTATGACGTTGTATGCGTGTGCGGTGACGTTGGTCAGGGCAAAGAAACAGACGGGCTCGAAGAACGCGCTATCAAATCAGGTGCTATCAAATGTTACATAGAAGATTTAAGAGACGAATATGTAAAAGACTACATCTTCCCCACTCTCAAATCAGGTGCAGCATACGAGGGCAAATATCTCCTCGGCACATCTCATGCAAGACCTATTATCGCAAAGAGACTTGTTGAAATTGCTCAGAAAGAAGGCGCTGTTGCTATCTGCCACGGTGCTACCGGAAAGGGCAACGACCAGGTACGTTTTGAGCTTGGCATCAAGGCTCTTGACCCATCACTCAAAATCATCGCTCCCTGGAGAATCTGGGACATCAAATCACGTGAGGACGCTGTTGATTATGCAAACGCTCACGGAATTGAAATTCCCGTTACAAAGAAGGACCTTTACTCACGTGACCGCAACATCTGGCACATCAGCCATGAGGGTATGGACCTTGAAGACCCATGGAACGAGCCACAGTATGACAGTCTTTTGAAACTTGGCGTATCACCGGAAAAAGCTCCTGACACACCTACTTATGTTGAAATCGGTTTTGAAGCAGGTGTTCCTGTTTCCGTTGACGGCGAGAAGCTTTCACCCGTTGCTTTGGTTGAAAAGCTCAACGCTCTTGGCGGAGCAAACGGCGTTGGTATCACTGACCTTGTTGAAGACCGTCTTGTTGGTATGAAATCACGTGGCGTTTATGAAACTCCCGGTGGTACAATTCTTTACACCGCAATTCAGGAGCTTGAATTTCTTTGTCTTGACCGTGACACTCAGGCATTCAAGAGAACAACTCAGACACAGTTCTCTCAGCTTGTTTATGACGGAAAGTGGTTCACACCTCTCCGCGAGGCTATGTCCGCTATGTATGATGAAATGGATAAGTTTGTTACCGGTACATTAAGACTCAAGCTCTACAAGGGCAACTGCACACCTGCCGGTGCGAAATCAAAATATTCACTTTACAACGAAGACATCGCATCATTCGGGGATAGCCGTGAGCTTTACAGCCACAAGGACAGCGAGGGCTTCATCAATCTCTTTGGCCTTCCTCTCAAGGTCCGTGCAATGATGAAGAAAAAGAACGGCGAACAGTAAAAATCAAACAGGGGTATCTCTCTGATACCCCTGAATTTTTGTATAGGAGACTTAATACTATGAAATTATGGGGCGGAAGATTTTCAAAATCAACAGACAAATCGGTTGACGATTTCAATTCTTCAATCCGCTTTGACTCACGTATGTATGCACAAGACATCCGTGGTAGTCAGGCACACGCAAAGATGCTTGGAAAACAAGGAATTATCCCTCAGGAAGATGCCGATTTGATTGTAAAAACTCTGGGCGAAATTCTTGCAGACATTGAATCTGGCAAAGTTGAATTTACCATTGATGCAGAAGACATTCATATGAATATTGAAACAATCCTGATTTCGCGTATTGGTGATGTGGGAAAGAGACTCCACACCGGCAGGAGCAGAAACGACCAGGTGGCTCTTGACAATAAGCTCTATCTTCGCGATGAAGCCGAAATTCTCTCTTCCATGCTCACCGAGTTGCAAAAAACAATCCTCGCTTTAGCAGAAAATAACCTTGACACCATTATGCCGGGTTACACACATCTTCAAAAAGCCCAGCCCATCACCTTCAGCCATCACATCATGGCATATTATGAAATGTTTTCACGTGACTTGTCAAGACTCGCTGACTGGAAAAAGCGTATGAACATTATGCCACTTGGTAGTGGTGCCCTGGCTGGAACAACCTATCCCCTTGACCGCGACTTTGTGGCAAAAGAACTGGAATTTTCCGACATAACCAAGAACAGCATCGATGGCGTTTCTGACCGTGACTTTGTTTGTGAAATGGCTTTTGTTCTTTCCATGATAATGGTGCATCTCAGCCGTTTTTCTGAGGAAATCATTCTTTGGAGTTCAAATGAGTTTGGTTTCATCACCCTTGACGATGCTTACAGCACCGGTTCAAACATAATGCCACAGAAAAAGAACCCCGACATTGCAGAGCTTGCAAGGGGCAAGTCAGGCAGAGTATTTGGAAGCCTTATGGGACTTCTCACTATGCTGAAAGGACTTCCCCTGGCATACAACAAGGATATGCAGGAAGACAAGGAGCAGATTTTTGATGCCCTTGACACAGTAAAAATGTGTCTCCCTGTATTCTCAGGAATGCTCAAGACTATGACCATAAACAAATCCGCTATGGAAAAAGGAGCAAAGGGTGGCTTCACAAATGCAACAGACGTGGCTGACTATCTGGTAAAGAAAGGTCTTCCTTTCCGTGATGCCCATGCCGTTGTAGGAAAAATGGTTGCCTTTTGTCTTGACACAGACAAGTTCATTGAAGAGCTGACAATGGCAGAATTCAAAGACTTCTCACCACTTTTTGACGAAGATATTTATGATGCCATTTCCCTTGAAACCTGCGTAAGCCAGCGAAAAATAATTGGCGGTCCGGCAGCTGAGACAATGAAAAAGATAATCACCGATTATAAAAAGAGTTTTTAACTTTTAAACAGCA
Organism: Clostridia bacterium; assembly: GCA_017620615.1. Classification (GTDB taxonomy): domain Bacteria; phylum Bacillota; class Clostridia; order Monoglobales; family Monoglobaceae; genus SIG440. Next base: position 64,177 of record JAGAUW010000014.1, read on the forward strand.
AAAAGCCCTTGGTATTCGCCAAGGGCTTTTGTTGTGTATATTTTTAGATGTTATACATTGTGAGATATTCTTTGGTGTTTTCAATCATTTCATCAAAGAGTGCCTTTGCTTCAGTAAGATTGAGACGTTTAACCTGAGGATCCTTGCAGAATGCCTGGAAAGCAAGGTCAAGGTCACGTTTAACAGCAGCTTCAACAACCATTTCCTGAACAGCAACATGGTCGATTGTGAGAGCGAATACTGCGGGAGGAAGCTCACCAACAGTAACAGGAGCAACTGTATTTGATGTGAATGATGCGTTTGTTTCAACAACAGCACCCATAGGAAGATTTGTAATCTGACCACGGTTTGGCATATTTACGTTTGTGACAAAGCTGCCAAGACCAAGGATAGCCTTCATCTGCTTTACGCCCTCTTCACCGGAGGGAGTAATTTTGAAAGCTTCTTCACCTGAAATATACTTTCTGCGTCTTTCAAGAGCATCATCAAGGAGCTTGTACCTGTGGTCAACACTGGTAAGACCAAAGCCCCATTTTTCAACACATTCAGGACTTTCAAGATACCATTTTCCCGGGCAAGCTTCAGCCAAATGACGATCACCTGCTGCTGCGATATAACCATAGCGGAGGAAAAGGTCCATCTTTACCATCTGCTTTGACTGGAATACACGATTGAGCCAGTTGTCATCAGCGCCCTCGGTAAATCCAACCTTTGCATATTCTTCACAGAATTCTTTGTAAATCGGGAATATATCAATATCCTGATAGTAAGCCTTTTTAAGCCATGTAAAGTGGTTAACACCCATAACTTCACAACGGATATCTTCACGCTTGATGTCCTTGATGCCAAGCTTCTTTTCAAGAACTTTTGCAAGAAACTTCTGAGTACCGAAAACTTCGTGGCAGCAGCCAAAAGCTTTGATTTCGGGGAACACCTTGTAAAGTGCTCTTGTACACATTGTCATTGGATTTGTGTAGTTGATAACCCATGCATTGGGACAATTTTCACGAATGCCGTTTGCAATAACC
>JAGAUW010000015.1 GCA_017620615.1 Clostridia bacterium
ATTATACTTTAAAAAACAGGTGTTATTTTGTCGAAAAAAGACATGAAAAAAAGATTGTAGTTAGTTTACAATCTTTTTTGTTTTTTCGTTATTTGTTTTGGCTTTTTATTACAACGGTGCTGGTTTGGTCAATCCAGTCAACGTCAGCACCCAGTGCTTCAGCGATGGCTCTTGCGGGGACCATTGTTCTTTCGTTATAAAGGAATGGAGCAACGTCCAAAGTCACGATTTCGCCCATATCCTCAGAAGCTCTTTGAACGGACATTTCCTTTGCCCCAATTTTGAGAACCACAAGCATATCTCCTTTGGTGGCAAAAATAAGCTCATCTTCTCCCATCCATGTGACATTTGCATCAAAAGCCTCAAAAATGGCACGCATAGGAAGCATTGTTCTTCCGCTTATCAGTTGGGGTGGTGTGTCTGTCACAAGTGTCTCACCGTCTATCAAAACTGTAACCTCTCTATCTGCTGCAAAACACGAAACAGACAAAAAAATCATTAAACATAATAATATTGCTAAAAACTTTTTCATAAAAATTTCTCCTTTAACGTCTTCTGCGTTTTCTCTTTTTCCATATTTTCATTTTTAAAAGAGCCACTGCAATAATCAAAATAAAGGTTATTTCTAAAAAGAAAATCATTGATTTGTAGCTGTCAACACCATAAATAAAGAAAACAAAGGTTTTGGTAATGGAAAAAATCCAGGTGAACAAGGTGTTTCCCAAAAATTTATAGGATAAAAACACAGTTCCTGCAAACAAAGCAAACGAAACGATATTGTATATGAAATAATCCATTGCCTGATACATTTCATAAAAGCACTGCTTTAAACAATAAATGTGATAGAGATAAAACAATATTGTACAAAAAAGCATCACTATCCCAAGAACATCTCTGCTTTCAGGAAGGTATCCCCGAACGTGCAGAAAGGTAACAAGGAACGAAAAAACTATTGCTGATATTAAAAGTTCCAGAAACCTTCTTAAAATAACTTTCATAATTATCTGTCCTTTTCTCTGCTTTCTTCTCTCAAAAGATAAGGGCAGCTCTTTGGCTGCCCTATTTCGTTTTTCCTATTCTACTTCAAAAATAGAGAACGCCTGTGTTCCAAAATCTTTTGCCTCAATTTCTACGCCTGCAACCTCTACCACCGTCTCAGGTTCAAAAACATCTACGGCGCTTGTTGTTATAATGTCTGAAACAGAAAAACTTGTCATTTCTACTTCGGGTTTTTCATATTTTTTCATTATTCTACACCTCCGTTATCCATTGATGAAAAATGTCTTGTGAAGTTTGGTTCACAGAAAATGGGGTTTGACCAATATTCTTTGCCGTCAATCTTTATGTATCCTATTGCATAATATCTTCCTGTTGTGTTTTCAGGGACCCCAACTATGTCACCATAGAAGGTGTTGGTCAATTCACCTTTTGCGATTTCGCCCGCCTGCGGTGATGAAAGGTCACTGCCCTTGATGTATTTGATATAAGCATCCTCAATCGTTCCTTCAATTCCAAAGTGGAAGAGGTATCTCATAAGACCAAGCTTTGACTCCGCTGACATATAGTATCCGCTGTCTGTAGCTGTTGTCCAGGGCGAATCTTCCTTAACGCCGTATGTGCCGTTGTCATTTGCAACAAGCTTGAAGCCGTCTGCCAACATATCTTCATATACATAACTATAGGTACCGCCTGAAATTTCGATATCCTGAGCATTTTCATTAAAGTTGTAAACATACTGGTCGAAGTTGCCACCGCTGATTCTTACTTTTTCTGCACCAGAACCACCATTTTCACATCCGGTACCAAGTCCAACATATCCATTGAAATTACCATCTGTAATTGTGAGTTCAACACCGCTGAAAGCATCACCATATGAATATGTATAAACAGAATATCCGTCTGCCTTATTGGTGTTGATTGTTCCGCCGTTGATTTCTACAGAAACCTTTTTTGCTTCATTGTTAGAACCGGCAAGTTGAATCCAAACACCACATGAACCTTCGATTTTACCATCATTGATGGTAAGCTTGTTTCCTACTGTTGTTGAATATGAAATGGCACGGATTGCTGTCCTGTTGGCTTTTACTGTGCCGCCGTTGATTGTAACAGATACGGCCTTTGTATACCATGTTGTATCAATAGCAAAACATGCACCGCCTGTTGACTGATTTTCGATAATTCCGCTTTCGAGAATAAATTCTCCTGCGTTGTTGATTGTGTTGCTTGCGTATCCGGGGATTGCCTGTGTATCAGGATTTACTGCATGGCTTGTTATTTTGCCTGTCTGGGCAGATGAGCTGTCCTTTATAGTAAGTTTTCCGTTGTTCTGGATAACTGCAGAACTCTTGCTTTCTTCAAAATCACCTGAAATAGTAAATCCGTTGAGGTCAAGTGTAACTGTTTTTCCTGCAGGAACTGTAACTGTTTCAGTGATTTCTACATTTCTAAGAAGAACAGCCGGAACATTGTATTTTGCAGACGCATCAAGTGCATCCTGAAGAGTTGATACAGTGTATCCGCCGATATTGGCAATTTCATTTGTAACATCACCATTAACCACTGTTGATTCAGAAACATTTACAACACCTGTGTTTGTAGCGTTGGAAATTGCATTTGACGCATTTTCTTTTTCATCATTAGCTGTGATTGAACCTCCAGTGATGTTAACAACTGTACCCTCTGCACTGGTAGTGTTATCATTATTAATCTTAACAGCAGAATAATTCTCTGATTCATTTTCATCAACACTTACAATCGTTGTATCGGTGATGTTTATTATGGAATTAGAACCCCAAACATTAACTGTGTTAAGTCCTGTCAAATTACAGTTAGTAATATTAATGGTTGCACCGATTGCTTTGCCCGGGATATTTACTGCATATGTGGGAGGCCCTGCAACTGTAACACTTTCAAGGTTCAAAGTTCCCTGACCATTGTAGTTGATGCCTCTTTCAAACCATCCGTTTGTAGCTTTTTCAGTTACAGTCAAATTTTTGATTGTAATTTCTGCCGCACCTACGGTATAAGGAATCTCAATACCTCTTGAATCGTTTGTGATTGTGATTGTGTGAGTGTCACCATCAAGGGTAATCGCTTTTTCAATGGTAATACGTGAAGCAACTTCAATATCAGAAAGAAGTTTTATTGTATCACCATCTTTTGCCTCACTTATAGCGTCATAGATTGATGTGTAGGTTGTTCCGGTGATTTCGGCTACAGCATCTTCAGCAAAAACAGTAGTTGTCATCGTTCCTAAAATCATTATAGTCGCAATGATTAAGGAAAAAATTCTTGTCTTTCTCATTTAAAAATCTCCTCCTAATTTAAAAATATGTAATATAATTGTACTCATTCCTTCTTATTATATATTAACTAAAATTAATTGTCAACTTTTTTTATATAATTTTCTCTTCTATTTCCTTATTTTACTGGCTTTTCTCGGGAAATTTTTTGGGGTTTCTTTTATTTTTTCGATTAAAACAATTTTTCTTACAATATCTGAGCAGGGAATCTTCACTTCTTTTATTTCCTTTATCTTTCCCCCTAAAGATCCAATCATTGCCTTTGACTCTTCAATTTCCTCATCAATTTCATATTGTTTAAAGGCTGCAAAGGTTCCCCCAACTTTCAAAAAAGGTATACAATATTCTGACAAAACCTTTAACTTTGCAACAGCACGGGACACAACATAATCAAATTTTTCTCTGTATAACTTGTTTATTCCTCCGTCTTCTGCTCTGCTGTGAACAAATTCCGCTTTTTGAAAGCCTATTTCCTCAGAAACCAATTTCAAAAAATTTATTCTTTTGTTCAGGGAATCCATAAAAGTAAAATCAAGGTCTTCCCTCATTATTTTTATAGGAAATCCTGGAAATCCGGCACCCGTCCCTACATCAATAATTTTTGCATTTTCTTCAATTTCAAAAACAGAAAGGGGCGCAATGCTGTCGAGGAAATGTTTTACAGATATTTCCTCAGGAGAGGTAATTGCCGTGAGATTTATTTTTTCATTCCATTCAACGAGTAATTTTGAGTAAATATCAAACTTTTCAATTTTTTCTTTATCTATCCTTAATCCTAAACAAGCAAGTCCTCTTTCAAAAATTTCTCTATCCATAATTTTCACCCAGAAAGTTAAAAGAGAATGCAACAAGAATGAAGCATTCTCTTTTTTAAATTTAAAAATTTCTTATGCCTGAGGAGCATCTACAGGACAAACACCAGCGCAGCTGCCGCAGTCAATGCAAGCATCAGCGTCAATAACGTATTTGCCATCTCCTTCAGAAATACATGATACGGGGCATTCGCCTTCGCAAGCACCGCACATGATGCAATCATCGTTGATTGTATAAGCCATTTTTTTCACCTCTTACCTAAAAATTATGAACATAATGTATAAAATCAACATTACAAGGTAATAATATATTATTTTTTTCAATTTGTCAATCTTTTTACTATAAAAACTTAACTTATCAACATTATAATGTTAATAATTTGTATTTCAGCTGTTAATAAATTTTATAAATTTTTTTGTTTGTTAATAATGTTTATAACTTGAAATACTTTTCAACATACATATAAACACCTAAAAAGTCAATAAAAATCATTTTTAAAAACACTTTTTCACATTATCAACACCCCCAACAACAGCAACAGCAACCTAAAAATAATAAATATATAATATAAATTAAAAGAAATGAAAAAATATGATTTTTTTATATTAACAAAAAAACAGCCCCAAAATCGCAAAAAATGTTTGCATTTTGTAACCTTATATGATATAATATAAAAGGCTAAAAAGGATAATATTTTTACCGAAGAAAGGGTTTTGATAAAAAATGAACATTATTTGCAACAAAAATATACTTAACGAAGTTATTGCCTCTGTTTCAAAGGCTGTTTCTTCTCATTCAAATTTTCCTGTCCTTGAAGGAATTTTAATAAAAGCAGAGCTTGACGGAACTGTTTATTTCATTTCAAATGATATGGAAATGGGTATTGAAGCAAAAATCGAAGGACGGGTTATCAAGCCGGGACAGACTGTTCTCAATGCAAAAATGCTCGGAAGTATTATTAAAAATCTCCCCTCAGATGATGTTTATATCGAAACAAACGAAATAAATTGCTGCACAATCAAAAGCGGAAATTCAAAATTTGAAATTATGGGTATGTATCCTCTTGATTTTCCTGAGATCCCTTCGGTAAATGCTGAATATATGGTTATAGTCAACAAAAAAATGATAAAGGAAATGATTTCAAAAACCATTTTTTGTACATCATTAAGCGATAACAGGCCTGTTCTCAAAGGCTGTCTTATTGAAATTGATGGAAATATAATAAGAATGATAGCAACAGACGGTTTCAAAATGGCTGTCAGAACATATCACCTTGACAAAGAATATGAATACAGAAGATTTATTGTTCCTGCAAAAACCTTGTCTGAAATAAGTAAAATCTTAAAAGAAGATGATGATTTTGTTGATATTTTCTGTACATCAAAAAACGCAGTTTTCGTTTTTGAAAATTATAAAATTGTGACTCGTTTGATTGAGGGTGAATACATCAAATATGAAAGTGCTATTTATAATGATGAAAGCTTTGAGATTGAATGTCCTCTTTATGAGCTTTTTGACAGTGTTTATCGTGCATCTTTAATTATAAACGGAAATTCAAATGATGCTCCTGTGAAGCTCAAAATAAAAGAAGATAATATAAATATTTCCTGTGAAACGATTGTAGGAAATGTTGATGATAATATTTCTGTTGAAACAAACGGCGGAGAAATTGAAATCGGTTTCTTTAACGAATTTATTCTTGATATACTCAGAGCTTGTGATGATGAAACTGTTAAAATTAAATTTAAAACAAGTGTAAGTCCTATGATTATTACGCCACTTGAGGGAGATAAATATCTTTATCTTCTCCTTCCCAGAAAATTGAAATGATAGTAAAAAAAATAAATCTTAAGAATTTTAGAAATTACAAGCGCGCGGAAATTGATTTCAATGAAAATATAAATATTATTTATGGAAACAATGCCCAGGGAAAGACTAATATCCTCGAGGGAATTTATCTTTTTTCTCTTGGAAAATCAAACAGGGCACAAAAAGATGATGAAATGATAAATTTTGACGAAAATGAAGCATCTTTGGAGTTGAATTTTTTTTCAAAAGAACGTGATAAATTTGGGAAAATAGAGTTAAACCGAAAAAAGAGGAAAAAGATATTTTTGAATGAAATTCCCGTAAAAAGAAACAGCGACCTTGTTGGGAGTTTAAATGTTGTTTTTTTTGGTCCTGAATATTTAAGCTTGGTAAGAGAAGGACCAAAAAACAGAAGAAAAAATCTTGATATTTTGATAAGTCAGCTGAAAGTTCAATATATGAACAGTCTTTCTGATTATAAAAAACTGATTGAACAAAAAAGTGCTCTACTTAAAGATGACAAAAAAGACAAAATTTTTCTCTCAGTGTTAAATGAGAAAATAATTGCTCTTTCGGTTTATCTCATAAAAACACGATTCTTGTATATAAAAAAAATTGAGGAAATATCAAAAAAAATTCAGCTTGAAATTTCTGAGGGAAAAGAAAATCTCGAACTTGAATATATATCCTGTGGGATGAACATTGATGAAAATAAAATAAAAAATCTTGAGGAAATTTTAAAGAAAAAAGCGGAAGAAATGTTCCACAGAGAAGAAAAATATTTTGAATGTATTTTTGGTCCTCACAGAGATGATATTGATTTCAAAATAAACGGGCAAAGTCTTAAACTTTTTGGCTCCCAGGGACAGCAAAAGACGGCTGTCTTGGTTCAAAAAATCGCCGAGGTTGAGTTATTCCGAGAGGAAATAGGGGAATATCCCGTTCTTCTTCTTGACGACATTATGAGCGAGCTTGATTCTCAAAGACAGGATTTTGTTTTAAACAAGCTTTCGAATATGCAGATTTTTATTACCTGTACAGACGCTGAAAGATTAAAGGTTTTAAAGGATGCAAATTTTATAGAAATTGAAAAAGGAAGTATGAAAAAGTGTACCTGCATTTAGGCTGTGATACGGTTGTTAACACAAAAAACATAATATCTATTTTGGACCTTGAAAGCACTTCAATTTCAAAATTTTCAAAGGAATTTTTTAAAACTGCCGAAGAAGAGGGTTTTGTCAAAAATGTATCGGAGGAAATTCCAAAATCTTTTGTGGTATGTGAAGAAAATGGACAGTCTGTGGTTTATATAACAAATATTTCCACAAAGGCTTTAATGGGAAGAATTAAAAAATACAAGGATTTTTAAAATATCTTAAAAATTCGGCAGAAAGGTAAGGGTTAAAAATTATGGAAGAAAATATTACCAAAGTATCCGAAGAAGTATCCTATGATGAAAGTAATATTCAAGTCCTTGAGGGACTTGAAGCAGTAAGAAAAAGACCGGGTATGTATATTGGGTCGACCTCAGCGCGCGGTCTTCATCATTTGGTTTACGAAATTGTGGATAACTCTATTGATGAAGCCCTGGCGGGATACTGCAAAGAAATTCAGGTAACCATCAAAGAAGATAATTCCATTACCGTACGTGATGACGGACGTGGTATTCCTGTGGGAATTCAGGCACAAACCGGGTTTCCTGCTGTTGAGGTTGTTTTCACCGTTCTTCATGCCGGCGGAAAGTTTGGCGGTGGAGGATACAAGGTTTCAGGCGGTCTTCACGGTGTTGGTGCCTCTGTTGTTAACGCCCTTTCTGAATACCTCGAGGTTGAGATTTGTGACGGAAAAAACGTTCACTATCAAAAATATGAAAGAGGAACAAAGCTTAATGAACTGAAAGTTATCGGCGAGACCGACAAAACTGGTACATTTGTTCATTTTAAGCCTGACTATCAGATTTTTGAAGAGCTTGTTTATGACTATAAAACACTTCTCACAAGACTTCGCGAGCAGGCATTCTTAAACGCAGGCGTAAAAATCGTTTTGAAAGACGAAAGACCCGATGAAAGAGGAAACCTCAAAGAAGATGTTCTTCATTATGAGGGCGGAATTCGGGAATACGTTGAATATTTGAACAGAAATAAAACTGCAATTCACGAAAATGTAATTTATGTAAATTCCGTTCGTGAAAATTCCGAGGCTGAAATTGCAATTCAATATAACGATGGATATACCGAAGACATTATGAGTTTTGCAAATAACATCAACACCACAGAGGGCGGAACTCACGAAACAGGCTTCAAAGCGGCACTTACCAAGGTTATAAACGATTATGCAAGAAAATATAAGCTTTTGAAAGAAAATGAGGAAAACCTCAAGGGTGAAGATACCCGTGAAGGAATTGCCTGCGTTATTTCAGTAAAGGTTACCGAGGCACAGTTCGAGGGGCAGACAAAGACAAAGCTTGGTAACAGCGAAATAAGAACAATCGTTGAAAAGATGGTCAACGAAAAGCTCAGTGAGTTCTTTGAAGAAAATCCCGCTGTTGCAAAAATAGTTGTTGAAAAAGCAATGACTGCATCAAGGGCGAGGGAAGCTGCAAAAAGAGCAAGAGACAATACGAGACGAAAATCAGCTCTTGAAAGCAGCACTCTCCCCGGGAAATTGGCAGACTGTTCATCAAGGGATACCGAATTTACTGAAATCTATATCGTCGAGGGTGACTCTGCAGGAGGCAGCGCAAAGCAGGGACGTGACAGAAGGTTTCAGGCGATACTGCCTCTTTGGGGGAAAATGCTCAATGTTGAAAAGTCCCGAATTGACAAGGTTTTCTCAAACGAAAAGCTTCTTCCGGTTATTACGGCACTTGGTGCAGGAATCGGTCCTGATTTTGATGTTTCAAAAATCAGATACGGCAAGGTCGTAATCATGGCCGATGCCGACGTTGATGGTGCACATATAAGAACACTTCTTTTGACTTTCTTTTTCCGTTATATGGAACCCCTTATCAGGGAGGGACACGTGTATATTGCACAACCGCCTCTTTACAAGGTATACAAGGGCAAAAAGGTTATTTATGCATACAATGATGACGATTTGAAAGCAGCTCTCGAACAGATTCCCGAGGCATCAATTCAGAGATACAAAGGTCTTGGTGAAATGAACCCTGAACAGCTGTGGGAAACAACCATGGATCCCGAAAGAAGAATTATGCTTCGTGTTGACCTTGAGGATGCAAGACGTGCAGACGAAATATTTACAATTCTTATGGGCGACAAGGTTGAGCCAAGACGTGAATTCATTGAAGAACATTCACGCTCTGTTGTAAATCTTGATATTTAAAAATTTGAACGTTGTTCAATGACAAATAAAACACAATAAGGTGATTTTATGAGCAAAGCAGATAAAATTTTTGTGGATATGTGCCGCGATATAATAGATAAAGGTTGGGCTGATGATGAATGTGAGGTTCGTCCAAGGTGGGAGGACGGTACGCCTGCTCACACCATAAAGAAATTTGGCGTGGTGAACCGCTATAATCTTGCAGAAGAATTCCCGATACTTACTCTTCGTCCAACATATCTAAAGAGTGCTATTGATGAAATCCTTTGGATTTGGCAGAAAAAGTCCAACAATATAAAGGATTTAAACAGCCATATATGGGACAGCTGGGCAGATGAAAAAGGTTCAATCGGAAAGGCGTATGGCTATCAGATGGGGGTTAAGCATAACTATCCCGAGGGCGAATTCGATCAGGTAGACAGGGTCCTTTTTGATCTTAAAAATAATCCATACAGCAGAAGAATTATGACAAACATTTATGTACATCAGGATCTCCATGAAATGAATCTTTATCCTTGTGCTTACAGTATGACCTTTAATGTTACGGGAAACAAGCTCAATGCCATACTCAATCAACGGTCTCAGGATGTTTTGGCGGCAAACAACTGGAATGTATGCCAGTATGCAATTCTTACCCATATGTTTGCTCAAGTCAGCGGTCTTAAAGTTGGAGAATTTGTGCACGTGATTGCGGATGCACACATTTATGATAGACATGTGCCGGTTATTGAAGAAATGATAAAAAGGCCACAGTTTGATGCTCCAAAGCTCATAATAAATAAAGAAATCAAGAACTTTTATGATTTTACAGTGGACGATTTTGTTCTGGAGAATTATCAGAAAAACGAACAGATAAAAAATATTCCGATTGCGATTTAGTGAGGGTGAGAATATGAACATTATTGCAGCAGCCGACCTCAACTGGGGAATAGGAAAAAACAACGACCTTCTTGACAACATCCCTGAGGATATGAGATTTTTTAGAGAGAAGACGATGAATAAGGCGGTTATTATGGGGAAAAACACCCTTTTGTCTTTCCCAAACCAAAAACCGCTGCCAAAGCGCCTTAATATTGTTCTCACTCGTGATAAAGACTTTGGGTGTGAGGGTGCTGTTGTTTGTCACAGCATTGAAGATGCCATAGAATGTGCAAAAGAAATCTACAGAGACGAAGATATTTTCTTTATCGGCGGTGAAAATGTATATAGTCAGGCAGAGAAGGTTTGTGACACAGCTTATATAACAAAAATAGAAAACAAATATGATGCTGACAGATTTATACTGAACTTTGATGAAAATACTGACTGGAAAATAGCAAGCGAAGAAATGATTAAAACAGAAAAAGGGATTTATATAACCTTTGTTACTTACAAAAAAATAATTAAAGATTAAAGGGCGAATTCAAATTGATTTTGTCCTTTTTGACTTAATAAGAAAGAACTGATTTTATGATAGAAGTAAAGAATCTCACAAAAATTTATAAGATTTATGACAAGCCCGGTGACAGAATAAAGGAGGCTATTTTCCCAAAGAGGAAGGGGGATACGGTGCAGGAGTTTTATGCTCTTCGCGACGTAAACTTTTCTATTGAAAAGGGCGAAACAGTAGGTATAATTGGGAAAAACGGCTCGGGAAAATCTACTCTTCTTAAAATTCTCACCGGAGTAATAAACCAGACAAGTGGAGAAAAGTTGATGGAAGGTACCATCTCGGCACTTCTTGAACTTGGTGCGGGATTCAACCCTGAATACAGCGGAATTGAGAATATATACTTAAACGGCACCATTATGGGGCTCAAAAAAGAAGATGTTGACAAAACGGTTGATGATATTGCGGCGTTTGCTGAAATCGGTGATTTCATCGAAAGACCTGTTAAGAACTATTCAAGCGGTATGTTTGTGCGACTTGCTTTTGCGGTTGCCATCAATTCTGACCCCGATATCTTAATCGTTGACGAGGCTTTGGCTGTTGGTGACTATCGTTTTCAGGCGAAATGCTATAATAAATTTGAAGAACTGAAAGAAAAAGGAAAGACTATTCTTTTTGTAAGTCACGATGTGGATGCAGTGCGCAGATTTTGCACCCGTGCCATCTGGCTTGACAACGGAAAGCTTATTATGGACGGCGATGTGAGCGAGGTTACTTCAAAATATATGGAGTTCATAACCAGCAATGAAACAGATGCCGAGGCGTGTGTCAAAGGTCTCAACAAAAAGAATGAAGAGCTTTTGGAACAGGAAAAGGAGTTTAATGAAATAAACCGATTTGGTTCAAAAGTGGGATGCATAAAAAATGTCCGTGTTTCAAAAGGCGACAAAGAAACAGAGGTCTTTATGTCAGGGGACACAGTAACCGTTGAGGTTGTGGCGGATGTCCCCAAGGACGCCGACCTTTCAAGCTGCGGACTTGCCATTTCATTAAAAGACAAAAATGGAATGGATTTGATGGTTGCGGCGCTTCACGATTATGATATGAGATTTAGACATCACGGGCGGAATATTGTGAGGATAACCTTTCCTGCATACTTCAATGTAGGGGAATATACACTTACAGCAGGGCTTGAAATGCGTGATACCTTGCCGATTTCCTATTATGATTATATCGAGGGCGCGGCATATATAAAAATAATGTGTGACAGAGAATATTTTGGAGTTCTCAAGGTTCCGTCAGAAATAACTCTTGGAGAATAGATATGGAAAATTTGAACAATGCTCAAATAGGCGGCGAAGAAAAATTGAATAGTGAAGACCTTCGGGCGTGTCTTTTGAAAAAGGATGAAGAAATTCATCAGTTGAAAGAGAGAATAGAGGCAGACCAAAATGCCATTATGCAAATTCAGTTCGAGGCAAACCAGCACAAACAGGAGGTGCTTGACCTTCGGGAAACATATGTCTGGAGGGCGGGTCTTCGGGTTGAAAAAATCCTTCAAAAAACGGGTATTTCATTTATTTGCTCTCTTTTGGTGCTGTCGGATTACAAACGGATGGGGCTTTGGGTTACCATCAGAAAAGGCATAAATGAAGGGATGCGCCGAGAAAATGTAAAGCGCAAGAGAAAGAGAAAAATAGAGCTTGGGGCTGCCAAGTTCAGAAGATACAAAAAAGAGCGAAAGGCAATTGATGAAAATTTGTGCCAGAGAATTTCCGTGCCGCAAAAAGATGAACTTGTTTCGGTGGTTCTCCCTGTTTACAATGGTGGCGCAATTTTGGAAGAATCTATAAAATCGGTGCTTTCTCAGAGCTATAAAAATCTTGAACTTATAATTGTAAACGACGGCTCAACCGACCAAAGCCTTGAAACTGCGAGACGTTTTGCGCAAAATGACTCACGCGTGAAAATTATAAATCAGGAGAACAAAAAACTCCCAACGGCGCTGTCAACAGGCTTCCGTGAGGCAAAGGGTGAGTTTCTCACCTGGACCAGTGCGGATAATATAATGCTTCCAAACTGTATAGAGGTTTTGGTGGAAAATCTCAAAAGAAAACCCGAGACCGCCATGGTTTATGGAAACATGCGTCTTATTGATAAGGATGGTAATATAAAAAGAGGTCACTTCTGGTTTGAAAAGCCATTGTTTTCAGGAAATGTCTGCTTTCCAAAATCTGCAGATGCTTTGAATACCTTTGCAAATAACACTATTGGTGCTGCGTTTATGTACCGAAAATCGGCCCTTTATATCTTGGAGGATTATTCAAGATTTAAAACCAACCTCGAGGACTATGACTATTGGATGCGGATGAACTCCCTGCTTAAAATTGAACACACCGATGAGGATATACCCCTTTATCTTTACAGAATTCACCGTGAGTCGCTGACTGCTCATGACAAAGAACTGGGTATAACCAAAAACCGATACAAGCTTATGGTCCTTGATGATTTCAGGCGTGACTTTTATATGTCGTCTCTTGTGTGGGTTGTCGAAAGTGAAGACGAAGAAAACCCGTATTATAAAGAGTTTAAGGCTGCGGCGGAAAAAGCAGGGCATATGATTATAAGTCGAAAAGACGCAAACAACTGTCAGTCTCCTGAAATTTATTCCTGTTTCTGTTTTGCCTTTTTCGGAAACCCCGAAAATTCGAACATTGATGAAATAAAAGCAAACCTTTCAGGTTCTGTTCTGGTTTGCGACAAGCTTTTTGACAGTGACAAATTTGATTTGATGATAACAACAAACAAGGGAGAGGGGATATCAGCGCTTCCTGATTTTCGAGGTTGGTTCTTTGCAGACAGCGGAAAGACGATTTTTGACCTTGCGGACACAAAAATTAAAAACAGAATTCTTTATTCCCTTGAAAGAATGATTGACGAGCCGGAGAAGTGTGAAAAGAAGATTTCCATTATAATATGCACATATATGCGCGGCGAAAAGCTTATTGATGCTATATGGTCAGTTATCCGTCAGTCCCTTAGCAAAAAGGAATATGAAATTATTGTTGTGGACAATGCACCGTTTACCTCGGGAATTCGCAAAGATGTGGAGCTTTTTAGGGAAAGGTATAAGGAATATGAAGGATTTATCCGTTATATTGCCGTTCCTCAAAAAGGTCTCTCTTATGCGAGAAACGCCGGAATGTGGAATGCCAGGGGCGAGTATTTGCTGTTTCTGGATGATGATGTTTTGGCGGATTATTACAACCTTGAAGAGATTTATTCTGGTTTTAAATATCATCCTGAGGTGGGAATTGTCGGTGGTCAGGTAATTCTTGACCGACCATTCCCTGCGCCCAAAGTGCTTCGAAAGGGCTGGGAAAGTCTTTGGAGTGAGTTTAAAATTGGCGGCAAAAATTTCTATGAAGCGTCTCAGCAGTTTGAGTTCCCCTATGGTGCCAACTATGGGGTAAGGCGCTCAGCCATCTGGCGGGTGGGTGGATTCCGTATGTGTTATGGCAGAGTGGGTAACGACTTTGCTGGCGGCGAAGAAACGGCACTTGCGTTCAAGATGCTGCAGATTGGCTATGGAATAGGTCTTCAGCCCAGAGCAAAGGTTTTGCACAGGGTTGACCATTCGCGCTTCACCCACGAACACGTGAAAAAAACAATTCGTGCAGGGGTCCTCACCACATACAGATTTTTCTGCGATTTGCACACCGACATTGGATGGACAAAAAGGTATGTGAAAAAACAGATAAAAATATGCAACAAGGAAATCAGCATACTGAGCCGAAAAAAAGCGGACTCATTGGATATTTTCTTCAAGAAATGTTATCTTGATGCTTGGATGCGGCTCCTTGATTATATGGAAGAAATAAATACAGAAAGGTAGAATCTAAATGCTTGGCACACTTAAAAATTTCATTTTCGGGGCGGGCAAGCCTCAGGCAAAGCCTTTAAATCTGTATCAGTATAAATTTTTGAGATACAAAGAGGAAAGGGATGCAAGATATCCCCTCGACCTTACAAAAGTTCACGTTCCTCAAAAGGAAAATATGGTGTCGGTGGTCCTTCCTGTTTACAACGGCGGTGACATTCTGGCGGACTCTATTGAGTCGGTTCTAAAGCAGACATATACCGATTTTGAGCTTATAATAATAAATGACGGCTCAAAGGATGATACCCTGAAAATTGCTCAGAGCTATGCTGAAAAGGACAGCAGAATAAGAGTTCTCACTCAGGAAAATAAAAAAATTCCAAGAACGCTGTCAAGAGGCTTCCGTGAGGCAAGGGGAGAGTTTCTTACCTGGACCAGTGCAGACAATGTTATGGACGAGGATTTCCTCGAAAAAATGGTCTGTGAAATGAAGGAAAACCCCAAAACCGCAATGGTGTGGGGAAATATGCGGCTTATAAACGCCAAGGGCAAAAAGCTTCGCAAGCACGGCTGGTTTGAATATCCCATAGGAAGCAGCAACGTTATTTTTCCAAACAATGCCTGTGAGCTTAACACTTACGCAAACAACACCATTGGGGCTGCGTTTATGTACAGAAAAGCGGCAGCAGAAATCTTGGGTTGTTATTCAAGTTATCGCCACACCCTTGAGGATTATGACTATTGGATGAGAATGAATTCGCTGCTTGACCTAAGGCACACGTCATTTATAAAGCCGATTTATTCATATCGCTGGCACGACGGCTCGCTGACAGCAAAGGACAAGGAGCTGGGCATAACAAAAAATCGTTACAAGCTTATGGTATTTGACGATTTCAGGCGTGATTTTTACCTCATGCCCCTTATCTGGTATGTGGAAGCAGATGAAGAAAACAAGGCTCTGGCAGAGGAGCTGAAAGCAAAAATAGACGAGGCACAAAACCTGAGGGTCGAAGAAGGGGACCTTGATAAGCTGTTTTTTGGCGGCGGTCCATCAAATTTCGTTTATATAAAGATAGGTGACGGACCTCAAAAAGAGGGGATTCCTCAGGACGCAATAAAAATTGGAATAAACGTATCAGACAGCGAGGCATTTGACTTTACGGCAAGTACTGTAGAAAAAGGAGAGTGCAAGGCGTATGTTTTTGACGATATTCAAACAATGTTTTCATTCATTGACGCAAAATCGAGAAATGATATGTTATATGCTATCGAGGGCAGAGTCGAAGAGTCGCAGCCGTATCAAAAAAGACTTTCAGTGGTGCTGTGCACACATAAAATCTCTGAAACATTAGACGACTGCATGGAGGCTCTTTGCAACCAGACGGCAAACAGCGATGATTTTGAAATAATATTTGTAAGCAATAATTTCAGGGATAATGCCCTGAAAGAATTTGTTCAGGAGAAAAAACAAAAATATCCGCATCTTGACATAAATTACATAACAGCTCCTCAGGCGGGGCTGTCCTTTGCCCGAAATGCAGGAATGTGGGTTGCAAAAGGTGAAATTGTCCTTTATGTTGATGATGATTCAATCGCGGACAAAAATGTATTCCGTGAAACAATAAAGGCTTTTGAGGGACGGGAATCCCTTGGTGCCTGCGGCGGTCAGGTTTTGCTTAACGTACCAAAGGAAGCAAAGGCTTTGGTAACCAAAAACACAATCGGTCTTTGGAGCAACCTTGAAATACCGGGCAAGGGTTTCCGTTATGCCAAAGATTACGGCGATTTTCCATATGGTGCAAATTTTGCAGTGAGAAACGCGTGCCTCCGGATGATAGGCGGTTTTCGCTGTAATTATGGCAGAGTAGGCAACAATTTTGCCGGCGGTGAAGAGACTCTGGTTTGCTTTATGATGGAGCAGATAAACAAAAAAATCGGACTCAATGCCGATTCCAAGGTTGAGCATCGTGTGAATCCTGACCGATTTACAAAGACCCATATTGAGAAGACGGCATATGCCGGAATAATGACACAGTTCCGTTTAAGGCGGGATTTGTATGCGCCGCTCGACTGGAATGATATAAACATCCGTGAACGTGCGCAAAAGGCGGAAAAAATGGCAAAATCAGCAAAGGATGACAGTGCAGATAAAGTCCTTTATACAGCAACGGCAAAGGCTTTTCGTCAGGTGTTGGTTCAAAGACAAGAGGATTATGAATATCAGCTCAAAAACAAAAGGAGTTAGAAAGCGGGAAACTGAATTATGTTCAAAAAAATGCAATCAAAAATAGTTGTGATTTTTGTGGCATTGGTTCTTGCCATTATGCTTGTTGTGGGCGGATATATGTTCAACAGTACCGTCAAGATGTATACCAATGAGTTCAACGAGCAGATGGACAAGGTTATGTCGGGAGAATTTGTGGTTGCTATGACCGATGCACTTCGTTCTGACCTTACCGAAACCGAAAAGGCAAACCGCATAAATACAGTTATTTCAGCCTATTCCACACAGCTGGGTCTTTCCGGAGGTCGCCAGTGTGCGGTCCTAAATGCCAGCGATGCATCGCGGCTTGTTACCACGGGCACGGGGGCTGAGCCCTTGGAGAAGACCTCAAATATTCTTCAGGCCATGGCAGGAAAGGCTGGACGAGGCACAAGTATAACTGCGGAATTTATGGATTATGCATATTTTGTGAAAGGCAATGACGGTGGCGAGGATTATATTATATATATAAAAGACAACAAGCAAAGCATAAATGTACTAATCAAAAATATGCTTTATATAATAATTCAGGCGATACTTTTTGGCGCTCTTGCCTCGGTGATACTTGGATATTTTCTTTCAAAAACCATAACAAACCCTATTTCTGTTCTCACCGAAAAGGCGGAGGATTTTGCAGAGGGAAATTTTGACTCAAATCTTGAGGTTTTTTCTCAGGACGAAATAGGAACGCTGGTTGAAACCTTCAACTATATGGGCGGAGTTATGAAAGGCGCAATAAACACAGCCGCCAGCGAAAAGCACAAGCTTGAAATTATCCTTGAAAACATAAACAATGGCATAATTGCATTCAACACAAATCAGGATGTCATATCCATAAATCAGGCGGCAAAAAAAATGTTGAATATCGATGAAATTGATGGCATCAGATTTGACAGATTTTTTGAAGAACTCAATGCGAAAGTGTGTATGGCGGAATTTATATACCTCACAAGATTCCGCACCGAGTTTCGTGAAATTGAAATAAACGGAAAACACATAAAGGCGTATTTTTTCCCGTTCAAAATGGAGGAAGACCGCGTTGCCGGGGTTGTTTGTGTTTTTACTGATGTGACTGAAGAATTTAATCTTGAAAAATCAAGACGAAAATTTGTGGCGGAGGTTTCCCACGAGCTGAAGACCCCGCTGACCACAATCGGCACATATACAGAGACGTTGCTTGACAACTATCCTGTGGACAAGGATATGGAAATTTCTTTCCTGAAAACTATACAAAATGAAACCATAAAGATGACAAATCTTGTTAAAAATCTTCTCACTCTGTCAAGGTTTGATGCACAAAGTGTTGAGCTGAAGCTTGAAGCCTTTGATTTGGGAGAGATGCTCTCAGAGGTGGTTGAAACCTTTAAGGTGCAGGCTGAAAACAAAAATCAGGAGCTTTTGTACAATACCGTGAGTGCAATCCCTATGATTTATGCCGACAGATTCCAAATTGAAAGGGCAGTGAAAAACATAATTTCAAATTCACTAAAATATACTCCCGAAAACGGAAGTGTCAAGGTTTTTGCGGGATTTTTGAACAATCAGG
This sequence comes from Clostridia bacterium, assembly GCA_017620615.1. Classification (GTDB taxonomy): domain Bacteria; phylum Bacillota; class Clostridia; order Monoglobales; family Monoglobaceae; genus SIG440. The sequence goes on from JAGAUW010000015.1 coordinate 18,325, forward strand.
TATATATAAAAATTGAGGATAACGGTATAGGAATTCCCGAAGAGGATATAGCACACATTTTTGAAAGGTTTTATCGTGTGGACAAGGCTCGGTCCAGGGAGCAGGGCGGCACCGGTCTCGGACTTGCCATTGCCAAAGAGATTATTGAAAACCACAAAGGCTCAATTTCAATGGAGAGCCGGATGGGTGAATATACAAGGGTAACCATAAAGCTCCCAATCAATGCGGGATAAAAAATGAAACCACCGGAAAAGAAACCGGTGGTTTTCTGCAAAAAAATACAGAAAAGATAATTTTTTTACATTGACGAAAGCTTAAAAGTGGTGTATACTAACCGTGACAGGAAACAAGTGAGAGGAAAAGGAAATGGCTAAGGATAAAAAAACAAACACTTCCCTTTCAAAGAACAAAAAAGCCTTTCATGACTATTTTGTTGATGATACTTTTGAGGCGGGCATCGAGCTTTTTGGCACCGAGGTCAAGTCTATAAGAGAAGGGAAAATAAATCTCAAAGACAGCTATGTTTCTGTGAAGACGGGTGAAGCGTACCTTATTGGTGCACACATTTCGCCTTATGAAAAGGGGAACATTTTTAACCGTGACCCTCTCAGAAGCAGACGGCTTTTGCTTCACAGACGGGAGATAAACAAGCTTATCGGGCTTACGCAGCAGGAGGGGTATACCCTGATTCCTCTGGAGGTTTATCTCAAAGGTTCTTGTGTCAAGGTGGCACTTGGTCTTTGTCGTGGTAAGAAGAATTATGACAAGCGTGACGCCATAGCGGAGCGTGAGGCAAAGCGCAAAATTGACAGGGCATTGAAAGAACAATATAGATAATTTAAAAAGGAGAAAAATAAAGCTTCATCTATTCCTTATCCACAATTACGTTTTTCCTAATATCTGGGGGCGCAATGGTTTCGACGGGGATTTTGAAGTATTCGGAGCGAGCCGCAGTGGGTGCTGCGCAAAAAACCCAAATTTTAAAATTAAACGCTAACAATAATTTAGCTTACGCTGCCTAAGTTATGGCGGCTGTCCTTCCCCACTTACCGCGTTTGGGGATAAGGGCATCAACACGAGCGGTGCACATGAACTTTGAAAGCTTTGACAAAGTCACGATTTTATGAAGCTACCGGCACAGATTGCCTGTCTTTGGGCTGTCTGTGTGGGGAATCTTAAACAAAGACTACGCTCGTAGCGCCGGGTATGAATAGGTTTTCGGACAGGGGTTCAATTCCCCTCGCCTCCACCAAACAGGTATAAAGTGAACACCTACTACTTGAAAAATGCCTTTGTAGTAACGGTTTGGCTTTAATACCTACATAAAAAATCAGCGGTTAAGGTGTAAATCCTCAACCGCTTTTTTTGTTGCTTATCGGTTAG
>JAGAUW010000016.1 GCA_017620615.1 Clostridia bacterium
ATTTACCAAAGACGATGGCGTTATAACAGTTATTCCTTTAACAATGAAGCCTGTTGATTTTTTCCCCGATATAACAGGTCCTGTAAACACAACATCCGATCAAGAAACGTTGCTTGATTGGCTTGGGCTGATTTTTAAGGTCTTGCTGGGATTAGCGGTGCTTTATGTCTTTATGACCTTTGGGTTCCCTCTTTTGAAAATAATTTTGAACGGATTTTCTCTTATCATCAAAATTTTGCTTTGGCCATTAAAATGGCTGTATAAGCGAATAACAAAAAAATAGACAAAAAGAAATCCCTCTTGTGAGGGAAGAAAGGAAATACATATTGAAAAACGAAAAAGATAAATCTTTTCATCTTTTATCTGTACCGTTGAAGCACCATAAGGACAAAAACAAAGGGCATTGGCATGTGATATTGGAAACCTTCTCTGGACACCATGTTTCAGTAGGAACGACATCTCAAGCTAAAAAGGGGAAAAAGGCAACAGGAACAAATTATTCTTGTGAAAACGATATTCTTGGGAATGGAAAAAATTCGTTTTTGAGAAGAAAAGGAACTGTTGATAGTGTTGATAATTATTTTGAAAACAAAACGGGGAAAATGTCCGAAAAAGATTACAAGCAAGCTCAAATTTACGGGGCGCGGGCAAAGAAAAAATTTTTAGAGCAAAGAAAAAGTGATGACCAGACCAAACATCTTTCTAAAAGAAAGCATCAGCCGGCCTCTAAAAGAGGCGGTCATCACTAATTGAATTATACCATCTCTATATGAAAAAGTCAATAGTTTTTTTGAAAAAGGAGCAAACATGTCAGACGTATTAACCCTTGTATTAACAACAGTCCTGGTCTTTACCGTGCAGCAAGCCTGCGTGGCGGTCTGGGACAAGCTAAAAAATAATAAAAAATCAAAGAAAGGAAATAAACGATGAAAGAAAAAGTGAGAAAAATTATCCCTATTGTAGCAATCTCCCTTGCGGTAGTGACAGTTTTTGGCATTATTGCCTCGCTCTTCTCGCTGAAGCAGCAGCCGAACATGGAGCAACAGGGCACGGTGAACGTTGGCGCCGTTGGTAAGCGCGCGTCTGACTATGCGTATTTGTACGTTCAAGAAGGTCTTGTTGCCAATTACGTGGGTGACGCAAAGACATTGACAAAAGCAGAGGTCTTTGATAATGGCGTCAAGCGCGAAGTCTACGAATGGCGCAACTGGGTAACGGATGGCGAGGCTGCTATTTTGACGGAGCCTGAACGTTGGAGGGCAACGAAGGGCGGCATTGGGTATTCCTTGACTCTTGCTGAGTATTTTACAGCTGACGTTGGCTGTGAGCTGCCCTCTTCTATCTCTTTGAGGTATGAAGATATGCCATCCTATCAGATTGAACTGGTGGCAGCCTTCAACGGCCTGACGGATGAGAAAGGCGAGCTTGTTTACGTCTCCACCGAGGATTATAAATACGGTGTATACAAAGGTACTAAATCTACCTTCCGGTTCGGTTTGTTACATTCATTCAGTACGGTGACGGATGCAGATGCAAGCAATCCTGTTTATAATAATCAGTTGCTCAATCGTTGGTATTTGTCAAATTATTGTTATGAAAAACATGGCTTTAATGTTTCAGGTTCTACCGTGGCGAATAGGCTCTACGGTGTCACAGATAACGAAGATCATATTATTGTAAAGAATAACTTGGTTGGTTGTCCTGTATGACTGACGGTTGGAAGGACGGAAAAAGAATGTCCTGATATTTACTTGTCCTATTCGTCCTACGGTAGCCAACGGTATAACAACAAATTGGGCTTTTTGGGTACGGAGCTTTATCCTGACAAATGGCAGCAATATGATGACGTTGCTTACAATGACGAAGCGGCAGGACCTATCTCGGTTTTTAATGACTATCCCGGCATACTGTACGGCATCAGAGTATACAACCGTTCCCTGACGGATGATGAGGCATTGCATAACTTCTTTGTGGACCTTTGCCGATATTACGGCATTGACGTCTCCAAGATGATGCGGCTGTCAACTGATGTGTTCGCGGATTTTGCCGCAGAGTGCGGCAGCGCCCTCAAGCTTAACGGTATTACGATGAGCGAGGAGAATTACGACACAAGTAAAGCCTTTTTATTACGAATTATCAATGAACATTGGGATGCATTGAACAAATGAGAAAAAACAACCTTCCGCACCCGAAGGTGCGGAAGGTGAAAATCAGGGAGTAAAAACAAATGGCAAAGCACATTGGAAAAGTATTCAGGATTAAAAATTCTTCGTGTTCGTCTTTCAAAAGTTTTTCTCATAGAGATGGGAAAAGTTCTTCGAAACAAAACCAAAAGAAAAAAAGTAATTCCGATAAAAATTCTGGGCAAAAGCAAGAAACATTTCCTCATTTTAGGCATTATCACCTGTCTGGGCATCCGGCTTTAATAGTGGGTGAGCACTCAGAGAGCGAGTATAAGTTTCGTAAGGTAATGCACTCTGACCGTGATGGGAGGCATCTAAATGAGGTCGTTACGCCGAACCCTAATAAGCGCGATAAAGAACCAATGTATATCGCGAAGCGAGTGCGGCATGATAAGAAGAACCATTTTGGAAAAAAATATTCGTGGAAATACCTCAAAAAATAAAAAAGTGAACAGCGTCCCACGGGCTAAACTTGCGTCGCCCATTCATGAATGCAAATGCAAACACGCTGCTCACGATTAGTATTATATCACATTTTTATAAAAAGTCAACAAATTTTTGAAAATTTTTTAAGCCGTCAGGCAAAAGGAGAAAAAATGATGTTTGAATTTTTAAGAAAGAAAAACAAGAAGGACACTATTCCCCAAAATAGTGTTGAATATCCCTACAAGTACAGATTTACATTCGTACCCAAGGGCGAGGCTTTTTTCGCCGGGGTTACGGTACATATATCTAAAAAGATTGCGCGTAAAGAGCGTGCTTTTTTCATTGCTTCTGAAATCTTCAGAAGAGATTATCCGCATAAAGCAAAAGGCTCGGTCGCCGTATTCTTCGGTGACGTAGAGGCTTCCGATTGCGATGACGTTCTCTACGGCGCATATCATTCGTTTTGAGCGAGGAGGTGATAAACAAATGGCAAAGTATGTTGGAAAAGTGTTCAAAATCAAGAATTCTTCTTTGGGATTAAAGGGCTCTGGTACGCATGACGTTCACGTGACTTGGTTCAATCCCAAAACGAAAAAGTTTTCTTGTAAAATATTAACTTCGTTGGAAAGAGTGGAGCCAAAAGAAAAGCTTTCGAGAAGAAAAAATACGATTGTACGCAAGATTGAAGGTGACAGATTTTCTGTTTTTGAAAGGCAAAAATACGTCAAGCTGCGTGAAGGAAAAATAGTACCAATTCCCGTGGGAAAGGTTAAAGGCACAACGGATTGGATGGGATATGAAGAAAACAAAGAGTTACATATAAGCACCTTGAAAAGGGGCTTTGCGAGTGAAAAACAAATAAAAAAATGAGGACCCACGACAGGTCCTCTGGTTTGGCCCTTTCCCGTATCTTGCATCCACGCCATTTTCTACGAGCGGCTACTCTTTGATGCGTTCCAACATACGGCAAATCCAACTCCATATATAGTATATCACATTCTTGCAAAAAGTCAACAAATTATTGAAAAAATTTTCAAGCCGTCAGACAAAAGGAGAAAGAAATGAGTAAAAGTAAGCGTTTGCTGTATATTCTTTTGACGGTTGTGCTTGTTTTCGTTGTCGGTTATTTTATCTTCACTATGACGCAACTCCCCTCTGAGCTTCCCGAAAGCACGGTAGAAACGGCAGGTGCAGTCGAGTGAAGAAAAATCGCATACTGCTACAGCTACAAGCAATGGATTACCGTCATTACATATGCTTG
>JAGAUW010000017.1 GCA_017620615.1 Clostridia bacterium
CACAAAATAAACGAAATGAAAAAAATAGCAGAACTTTTTACGGGATAAAATATCCGTCAAAAGTTGTGGTCAAAAAAGTATTTTTTTAATGTCTCTAAAGAAAAACCGCTTTCTCTATCCTTAAATATTAAGATTAAGGACACTTTGGGAAAGGGGCTTTAAAATTTCTTCAGTTATTATTTACATTTAAAGAGCCAAAAATGCGAGAAAATCTTATTTTTTTATATCAAAATTTTTTAAAGGAGGAAAAACAAAAAAATGAGAAAGACAAAAATTTTGGCTATGGTACTTTGCGTAGCAATGGTACTTAGCACAATGGGCTTTACTGTGTTTGCAGAAGAAGCTACACCGGTTGCCACTGTTAATGGTGTTGAATACACCGACATTCAGGAAGCAATCAAAAAAGCTGCTCCCAATGGCACAGTAGAAATCAAGAGAGATATAACAGTCGATGAGTGGATTATGTTTGCCGAGAGTCTGACTATCGGCTCCGGACAGATCATCACGGAGGTAATTGACGGTCTGACCATTAACGGCAACGAGCACTCGTTAACCATTAACAGTGTTGAATCGGCCAAAAATGGCGGATATCTGTTCTTTGATGCAACAGAATTGAACATTGAAGATTTAACTATTAATTACCCCAATAATGGTGGTGGTATTGGTCTGAAATCCGGTACCATCAGCAATGTTACTATCAATGGTGGTAATGGTATTTATCCCGGTGACGGAGATTTAACCATTACAGACTGTACCTTTAATACAACAGGAGCTGCTATATACAATGAGGCTGCAAGAAACAATCTCGTTGTTACGGGCAATACATTCAATGTTCAGACAGAAAATGGATATGCTATCTATCTTCGCGGTAACACAACTTTTACAAATAATGAGGTTACCTCTGGCAGAGTTAATGTTGTAAGCGGTTCTCCTGTTGTTACCGGCAATGACTTTAATGATGTAAGATTCAAGGTTTATAATGTTGCAACTGCAACAATTGAAAACAATGAGATAAATAACCTTCTATTCAACGATGACAGCGAAGTAAAATCAACATTTGCCGACAATACCCTTAGCGAAGCGGCTCAGACTGTATTTGATGCGGCAAAGTTTCCTGGTCCTGTTAAAGTAACCACCTACGAAGAACTTATTGCAGCGCTTGCCAAGGATAACGCTAACGTTATCATGATGAATGACATCACTGCAACTGCTACACAGAGCAATGGTTACGGCAAGACAGGTATCGTTGTTGATGCAGGCGACATCCTTGATGGAAACGGTAAGACACTAACCATCAATGGTGCCAATAACACATGGGACAGCGTTATTGGAATGAAAGGCGGCGAGGTTAAGAACCTCACGATCGCAGGTGCTATGCGTGGTGTATTTATGCCCGGTGCAAATGGAGACGTAGTTGTTGATAACTGCGTATTTAAAGATGTAATTTACACCTTCAACTCTGATGCCGGCAGCAAGAATTACACAGTTGCCATTAAGAATTCAGCCCTCAATGGCTGGACCAGTTTTTCAAATGTTCACAAGTCTGTAACATTTGAAAATTGTACTTTCGGCGAGGGCTCAGGCTATAAATTCTGCCGTCCTTATCAGGCAACTGAATTCAATGGTTGCAACTTCGATACAGGTTACGAGTTTGATGCAAGCCAAACTGCAGCAAACAGCCTTGTGTTTAATGATTGTACCTATGCAGGTGCTCCTCTCAGTGCCAGCAACGGCTGGCAGATGTTTTCTGCCGGCAGCGATGTTATCATTGATGGCGAAAAAGTTCATTTTATAAACAGTGGTGCTGTTGTAGCGTGTATAGGTAATACAGCTTATGACAATTTACAGGATGCACTTAATGCAGCTGTTACAGCAGGAAAAGATGTGACTGTAGAAATTCTCACAGATATTAATCTTGAAAATGTTGACTGGACACCGGTATCTGTAAATGGTGCAGTTAATCCCGCAGCTCATTTGGTTACGGTTAATGGTAACAACCATAAAATCACCAAACTTAACAATATGCTCTTCAGCGGAACTTGGGCAGGCCAATCGGGCTTAATAATCAATGACCTCACTATTGCTGATTCTAATATTGTTAATGATAAGGACGATACAGCGGGAACAGTTGGTGTTGGTGCTTTTATAGGTTATCCTCAGGCAAGTGAAACCGTTACATTAAACAATTGTCATTTAGTCAAATCAACAGTTGAAGGCGGACATTGGACAGGTGGCTTAATCGGTATGGCAGGTGGTTATAACGGCAATGACGGGCCCGTGTTTATGAATCTTACAATTACCGGTTGTTCAGTAAAAGATTCTGTTATTAAGGGTAAGGGCTCTGCCGGAGGATTAATGGGTCATGCAAGCTGTGCGGCATGGACAAATGTCACGGTTGAAGATACGGTTGTTAGCGGAAATACCGTTACATCGACCGGTAGCTCCAATGAGAAAGCCGGTGCAGTTTTTGGTACAGTAGGTGCTGCCGGAACAGCGGCTACAGCTGCCGGAGAAACAAAAACCGGTGGTCAGTTTGTAGCAGCAACAGTAAAAAATAATACAGTTACATCTAATGATACAACAATTACCACAATATATGGCCGTCAAGGAACGCCGACGGGTAAGCTTGAGCTTACAGGCGGCTCTTATGACCATAAGCCGATAAGTGGTGAGGAAGCTTGGGCTGGCGTAAAAGCAGGATTTGTTCTTGAAGAAAACAGTGACGGTACTTATGGCATTAAATCACACTGGGTAACCGACACAGATGCCGGATATTATATGTCAGCGGAGTCAAAGCTTGGTCTTATGAGATACCTCTTCCACTTTGGTATTGAAGGAACAATCTCAGATGCAGGCGTTAAATTCATCAAGGGTGATGACATTTCTGCACAGGTAGGTAATATCGCTACAAGCGAAGAAAAGAGCAACACCTTCTATGCTGATATAAACAATATTCCTGATGAAACAACGGGTAAGTATTATGCCGTTGGTTTTGTAACAATCGGTGAAAAGACCTACTGGTCAAATCCAATCTTCTGTGAACCCAACTTCACAAGATATTTTTCAAAATATACTGGAGGTGCAGAATAATGAAAAGATATGAAAGACCCGAAATTGAACTTGTTTCCTTTGATGTTGAAGACATCATAACAACAAGTGCAGATATTTTCGCAGACCCCAAGACCGTGGTAGAGGCTGCCGGATACTCTTACGAAGCAAAGGACTTCGGAACGCAGCCATTTTCAATATTTACACAGCCAGGCGAATAAGCGGAATAAGAGAAAGGGGCGGCAACAAAAAGCTGCCCCTAAACTTTAAAAAGAAAAGGACAGAAAAAAGATGAGAGTTATTATAAGGCGATTTTTGGAGCTTCTTTTTCCGACAATGCTTTTATCAGTGATGGTTACTTTTTTGCACGTCAATACATATATTCCCGAAAGCAAAACAGTTCTTGGCATAGTTATGCTTTTTTCTGTGATACTTGTGTGTATATACACCCTTTATTGTTTGAATCAATGCTTTGACGATATGTTTCAGACAATAGATTATTTCTTTTATAATCTGGTGTCGTTTGCAATGTTCGTGGGAATAATATGGCTGGCGTTTCACTTTTTGAACAATGTGTGGTTCACCTGGCTGTTTGCCATCGCAAAGACCTTTGTGTTTCTTGCCGAAGGGGTAACCATTACATCGTCTTTGACGTATTTTTGCGGAATTTTCCTGGTATTTATTTTTATAGTGCCTATACTTAAAGTAAGATTTTATCAATAGTTTTTAAAAAGAGAAAGAAGGGCTTTTATGACGACAAAGAAAAGACTGTGTTCCACCTGCAAAACCGGACGGGAAAGTCTTTTGCTGGACGAAACATCCCCTGATTGTCCGTACATCACAAGGTATACGGGTGAAATTTGTCCCAAGTATGTTCCCGATGACACCGCTTTGGCAGAGTTAAAGGACGTGCAAGATGAAGACACAGATTTAAAAACAAAAGGAATATGGAAGCGCTTTTTGTCTTTCTTTGAGAAGAATCAAAGAAAAACTTTTTAAAGACAGTCAAATGAAAAGCACCTGCCCAAATTTTTGGGCAGGTGCTCATTTTATTTTGTAAGGGTTTTAATGTCTTCGCCCAAAAGCTTTGCAATTTTTGAGGTTTCGTCAGGTGTCTTTCCCTGAAGCAGACAATAAAGTTTGATTTTTGGCTCTGTACCCGAGGGTCGGACAATGAAATTGTTTTTGTCTTCGAGCTCAAAATAAAGAACGTTTGATTTTGGAAGAAAAATTTCTTCGGTCTTTCCGCTTTCTGTATCGGTGCGGAGTGATGTGCTGTAGTCACGGACTGCCAGCACTTTCTTGCCTCCAAGTGTTTTGGGCGGATTTTGGCGGATATTTTCCATTATTGCTTTGATTTTTGCAATTCCGTCAAGACCCTCCATGGTGATGGATTCTACAAACTCGTGATAGAAGCCATATTTTTCGTAAATTTTCTGGAGCTGGTCATAAAGGCTCAGGCCCTTTTCTTTGTAATAAACCGCCATTTCGGCAATTAGCATACTTGCTGAAACTGCGTCCTTGTCTCGCGCGTATGTTCCGGTAAGTGAGCCATAGCTTTCTTCAAATCCAAAGAGGTATGTGCCTTTTCCGCTTTCCTCGGATTCCTTTATTTTTTCGCCGATGAACTTAAAGCCGGTGAGGACGTCTTTCATTTCTACGGTATAAAAGTCGCAGATGTCTTTTGCGAGGTTTGTGGTAACAATGGTTTTAACCACAAAGCCGTCTTTGGGAAGAATGCCCTTTTCCTTTTTGCTTGATAAGATATATTCGCAAAGGAGAACACCTGTCTGGTTCCCCGTAAGGGCAACGTATTCACCTGATTTGTCACGGACCAAAATTCCAACACGGTCGCAGTCAGGGTCGGTACCAATGATTAAATCGGCATCGTTTTTCTTTGCAAGGTCAATTGAAAGGGTGAAAGCCTCTTTGTTTTCGGGGTTTGGTGACGCAACCGTTGGGAAGTCGCCGTCAGGCAGCTCCTGTTCTTTCACAACAAGAACATTTTCAAAACCAAGCCTTCCCAGTGCGCTTCGCACAAGCTTGTTTCCTGAGCCGTGGAGTGGGGTATAAACAAATTTCATGTCTTTTCCGCATTCTTTAACCAATTCGGGGTTTTGGCTCTGTGCCAAAACATTGTCAAGGTAAGCGTTTTCGGTTTCTTCGCCCAAGAACTCAATCATTCCTGAATTCAGGCCCTCTTCAAAGTCGATTATTTTTGCACCGCCAAACATAGGAGTTTTTTCAATCTCGTCAAGAACAATGGCAGCAAGCTCGGGAGAAAGCTGTGCTCCGTCGCTTCCGTAAACCTTGTAGCCGTTGTATTTTGCAGGGTTGTGGCTGGCTGTTATTGCAATTCCTGCAGATGCTTTCTTAAAACGGACCGAGAACGAAAGCTCGGGAACGGGTTTGAGCTCAGGAAAAATATATGCCTTTATGCCATTGGCAGCAAGTACACGTGCTGAGGTTTTTGCAAATTCCTCTGATTTATTGCGGCTGTCGTACGCGATGCAGACGGAAAGCTCTTCGCCGTCAGCATTTGTCTTTTTCAGCTGATTTGAAAGACCCTGAGTCGCACGGGCAACCACATAGGAATTCATACGGTTTATGCCAAGACCTATAATTCCGCGAAGACCTGCTGTTCCAAATTCCAGTGATGAGTGAAAACGCTCTTTTATTTCGTTATCATTATCTTTTATGCGTTCAAGCTCTTCCCGCTCAGAGTCTGTGACGTTTTGGAGCCAAAGCTCATATTCCTTCTTGTATGACATATAAATTCCTGCCTTTCCTTTTATGTAATGTTTCTTATATAATAATATAATAACACATATAATATTTTTTGTCAAAAAGATTGATATTTGACATTAAATTTGTTATTATTTATATAATAGAAAAAACAAAAGGAGAATGAAAAATGATTGCAATAGGTTCAGACCACGGCGGTATAAATCTTAAAAACATTATAAAGGACTTTCTTGACAAAAAGGGCCTTCAGTATAAGGACTTTGGTACATACACAGCAGATTCCTGCGATTACCCTGATATTGCGAAAGAGGTGTGCAACTCGGTGATTTCAGGAGAAAGCGAAAAGGGCATCCTCATTTGCGGGACAGGTATCGGAATGAGTATGGCAGCAAACAAAATAAAGGGCATCCGCGCGGCACACGTTACGGATACATACAGCGCAAGGATGACAAAGGAACACAACGATGCGAACGTAATTTGTCTTGGCGAGAGAATTACCGGCTGTGATTTGGCTCTTGAAATTGTGAATGCATATCTTGGGGCGTCTTTCCAGGGTGGAAGACACGAGACAAGAGTGAATAAGGTTATGTCACTGGAAAAATAAAACTTATTGAAAGAGGAATTTTTTATGAAAGAGGTCCGCAAAGTAAAAATCGGGAACGTGACAATCGGCGGCGGTGAAAGAATAGCCATTCAGTCAATGACCAATAAATATACGGCTGATGCCCATTCCACAATAGCTCAAATAAAAGAACTGGAGGCGGCAGGCTGTGACATTGTGCGGGTGGGTATTCCCGACGAAGAAAGTGCAAAGGCTATCTTTGACATAAAATCGAATATAGATATACCCCTTGTTGCGGACATTCATTTTGATTGGCGGCTGGCGATTATTTGCATGGAGCGGGGGGCTGACAAAATCCGCATAAATCCCGGAAACATCGGGGGCGAGGACCGAGCAAAGGTTGTTGCTGATGAGGCAAGGCGGCGGAACATTCCTATTCGCATAGGCGTGAATGGGGGCTCGCTGGAAAAAGAAATTCTTGCGAAATACGGGGCACCTACGGCAGAAGCAATGGTGGAAAGCGCCGAGGGACACGTAAAAATCTTAGAAAAGTACGGATTTTTTGATACTGTTATCTCGATGAAGTCCTCAAATGTGAAAAGGACTATTGATGCTTATCGCCTGGCTCGTGAGAGGTTTGATTATCCCTTGCACGTGGGCGTTACTGAAGCCGGGACATATAAGGGTGGTGTGGTGAAATCTTCAATCGGCATCGGTGCACTTCTGGTCGATGGGATTGGCGAAACCATCAGGGTTTCCCTTACTGACGATCCCTGCCTTGAGGTTGAAACGGCAAGGACAATCCTGAAATCCCTTGACCTCTTAAAAGGCGGTGTTGAGGTGGTTTCTTGTCCTACTTGCGGAAGGTGTAAGATTGACCTTATCTCAATCGCAAAGGAAGTAACTGAGCGCCTTGAAAATTGTGACAAGAATTTGAAAGTAGCTGTTATGGGCTGCGTTGTAAACGGCCCCGGGGAAGCAAAGGATGCAGATATCGGCATTGCGGGAGGAGACGGCTGTGCAGTGCTTTTCAAAAAGGGCGAAATTGTGGGAAAAATTCCTGAAGATGAAATTACCCAGACGCTTTTTGACGAAATTGAAAAAATGGAAGGGAATTGATTTGGTTGTCAAAAATTCTTGAGGTCTTTGACAAGGTGACGGTGCTTGAGCCGTTTGCTAAAATCCTTGACAAAACCGAAATAATTGACTTTGTGGTTGACGTTGGCAAAAAGTCTGCCAGTGTCACAATTGAGTGTGACTTTCTTATTTCAAAGCCGGAGCTCTTTGACTTTGCCGAGCAGGTGAAGACGGTATACTCCCTTGAAGACGTTGAAATAAAAGTCAGATATAAAGAAATAGAATTTTCAAAGGAGTACTACAAAGGACTTCTTTTTTCGCTGTTCAAAAAATGTAATATATGCAAAGCCTTTCTTATATCAAGCACAGCCACCCTCCAGGGTGATATCTTGAAAATAGAAAACGTGAAAAGTGGCAGGGAGATATTGAAAGAAAGTAAATGCGAAAAAATCATCGAAGAAATCATAAGCTTTGAGCTTGGCAGAAAAATAACCGTACAGATGGATGCAAAAGCCATTGATATGGATACATACAGTGCAGAAAAGTCTGAACGCCTTGAAAAAATAAGCAAGAAGTTTCAGGATATGGCGCCTGTGAAAAAAGAAGAAGCTCCCAAGGATGAAAAGGGTGCGGATCTTTTGACAGGTACAATTTTTGGAAAACCCATTGAAGAGAATATTTCAGAAATGGTTTCGCTCCGTGCAGGCATGGGTATTTGCGCGGTTTTGGGCGAAATCATTGATGTTGACATAAGAGAAATACAAAAGGACGGCAAGCTCGCGTTCATTGCGGTGAACTTTGACCTTGGGGACGACAGCTGGGGCATAAGCTGTGAGCTTTTTGGAAAGGCTGACAAAATACAGCCCGTGGTCCCCGCTATCAAGACCGGAAATATCCTTAAAGTCAGAGGTGACTATAACTTTGACGAGCGTGCACGTTGTGAAAAAATGAAAGTCCTTTCCATTGAACTCTTAAATAAGCCAAAGCCAAGACAGGACTTGGCGGAGGAAAAGAGGGTGGAACTTCATCTTCACACAAAAATGAGCATGAAAGACGCAGTCACTGCCCCAAGTGATTTGATAAACCGCGCTGCCGCTTGGGGACATCGTGCCATTGCAATAACAGACCACGGCGTAGCACAAGCTTTCCCTGAGGCACTTGGTACTTTGTCAAAAATAAGAAAAAGTGGTCAGGAATTCAAAATAATTTATGGAACAGAAGGGTACTTTGTAAATGATTTGCCCATTGGAGTGGACACCGTTCCCGAAAGCATAAAGGATAAAATTTACATAGTTTTTGATATAGAAACAACGGGGCTGAAAGCAGAAAGTGAAACAATAACTGAAATCGGTGCTGTGAAAATTATGGACGGAGAGATTGTAAACACTTTCTCAAAGCTGATAAATCCACAGCGTGAAATTTCGCCCCAGATAACCGAGCTTACAGGCATCACAAATGAGATGGTAAAGGATGCCTCGACCATTGACCAGGTGCTTCCTGAGTTCCTTGACTTTTGTGGAATGCGGAATAATGTGAAAAACACCATTGTTGCCCACAATGCAAAATTTGATGTGGGATTTATAAAGGCAGAAGTCGCACGATACAATGAGAAAAACGAAAAGGGAAAACTTTCTTTTGATGATTATCCCGTGATTGATACGGTGGCACTGTCAAAGGAACTGTTTCCTGACGAAAAAACTCACAAGCTTGATGCGGTATGCCAGCGTTTGGGTGTGTCTCTTGAAAATCACCACCGTGCTCTTGATGATGCAACCGCAACAGCGGAGGCGTTCATAAAGCTTCACGGGATAAAAGAACACCGAAAGTTGAACGTTGATGAAAATTGGACGGTGGACAGCAACCCCGAGTTGCTAAAAAAACCATATAATCATATTGTGTTGCTTGCGAAAAATGAGACGGGACTTAAAAATCTTTACAAGCTCATTTCGAAGTCAAATCTTGATTATTTTTACAAAAGACCAAGAATTCCAAAGAGTGTGCTTTCGAGGTTCCGTGAGGGATTGATTATTGGCAGTGCCTGCGAGGCAGGTGAGCTTTATACCGCTATCCGTGAGGGGCGCCCCGACGAAGAAATCGAGAAAATAGCGGCTTTTTATGACTATCTTGAAATTCAGCCTCTTGGCAATAATGACTTTTTGGTGAGGAGCGGTGAAGTTGAAAGCCGTGAGGCGCTGAAAGAGCTGAACAAAAAGGTTGTGGCTCTTGGCGAAAAAATGGGAAAAATGGTGGTTGCCACTTGTGATGTGCATTTTATGGACCCGAAAGACGAGCTTTACAGACGTGTTCTTCAGGGGGCCCAGGGGTATGACGATGCTGATATGCAGGCACCCCTTTATTTCAGAACAACCGACGAAATGCTTGAGGAGTTTTCATACCTTGGCAAAGAGAAGGCATATGAGGTGGTGGTGAAAAACACCAATCTTATTGCGGATATGATTGAGGACATTGTCCCCTTAAAAGGCGGTACATACAACCCGTCGATTGAAAACTGTGAGCAGGACCTTGAGGACATGTGCAAAAGGCGTGCCCACGAGATTTATGGCGAGGTTCTTCCTGACATTGTTAAAGCCCGAATGGACAAAGAGCTTGGCTGTATTTTGGGATACGGCTTTGCTGTGATGTATATGATTGCTCACAAGCTGGTGAAAAAATCCAATGAGGCAGGATACTTAGTTGGCTCCCGTGGTTCTGTCGGCTCAAGCTTTGCGGCATACCTTGCGGGGATTACCGAGGTTAATGCTCTTGCACCTCACTATATTTGTCCAAATTGCAAGACATCGGAGTTTTTCACCAAAGGCGAGTATAACATAGGAATTGATATGCCCGAAAAGAATTGTCCCAAGTGCGGAAAGATAATGCACAAGGACGGCTTCAATATTCCCTTTGAAACATTCTTAGGGTTCAAGGGCGACAAGGTTCCGGATATAGACCTTAATTTTTCAGGGGAGTATCAGGCAACTGCTCACAAATATGTAGGCGAACTGTTCGGAGATGCTTTTGTGTTCAAGGCAGGAACTATCGGTACCATTGCGGATAAGATGGCGATTGGCTTTTATGGAAGAAAGTATTATGAAAACAAAGGAATAAAGCCAACTCAGGCGGAACTTAAAAGAGTCTCAAAGGGGCTTATTGATATAAAAAGCACCACGGGTCAGCATCCGGGAGGAATTATTGTATGCCCCAAGACAATGGATATCCACGAATTCTGTCCGGTACAGCATCCGGCAGAGAAAAAGGATTCAGGGATAATCACAACCCATTTTGACTTTCATTCTATTCATGACAACCTTTTGAAATTGGATATTTTGGGACATGATGACCCATCTACAATCAGGATGCTTGAAACCCTTACGGGAATTGATGCGACCAAAATTCCTCTTGATGACCCCGAAACGATGAGCATTTTTTCAAGCACCGATGCAATCGGCGTGACCCCCGAACAGATACATTCAAAGGTGGGAACCTTTGGCATCCCCGAATTTGGAACATCCTTCACCCGACAGATGCTTCTTGACACACTTCCCACCACCTTTTATGAGTTGGTGCTGATAGCCGGCCTTTCCCACGGAACAGACGTGTGGCTGGGGAATGCTCAGGAGCTTATTAAGGCAGGAACTGCTACGCTTTCAGAGGTTATCGGTGTTCGCGATGATATTATGACATATCTGATGAATAAAGGAGTTGAGCCCGGACTTGCTTTTAAAATAATGGAGTTTGTCCGCAAGGGTCGTGCCGCAAAAGAGGGTATGCCCGAAGAATATGAAAAACCAATGCGTGAGAATAATGTTCCTGACTGGTACATTGATTCCTGTAAAAAAATCAAGTATATGTTCCCAAAGGCTCATGCGGCGGCGTATGTAATGATGGCTTTCCGTGTGGCATATTTCAAGGTGCATCACCCACTTGAATTTTATATCGCATATTTTACCGTTCGCGCCGACCTTTTTGATGCAAAGATTATGGCGCAGGGCGACGAGGTGCTATGCGCCGAAATGAAAAATCTTGAGATGCGGCAAAACGAATGGTCGGCAACAGAAAAGTCGGTTTATACCATTTGTGAAATTGTCCACGAGATGTACCAAAGGGGCTTTGAGTTTTTGCCCGTTGATCTCTATCGGTCGGATGCTTTCAAATTCCAGAGGGTTGACGGAAAGATAAGACTTCCCATCAATGCCTTTCAGGGGGTTGGTGATGCGGCTGCACAGAATATTGTGGATGCCCGTGCGGATGGGGAGTTCATTTCCATAGAAGACTTGAAACAGCGTGCGCATCTTACAAAAACGGTTATAGAAACTTTGAGTGAAAACGGATGCCTTGCGGGGCTTTCCGAAACCAGCCAGATTTCGCTTTTTGACGAACTATAAAGGAGAGAAAAATATGACAATAGCAGAAAGACTTGCAGATGAGCTTGGACTCAAACAGTGGCAGGTGGATAATACCATTGCACTTCTTGATGAGGGAAACACTATTCCCTTTATTTCACGTTATAGAAAAGAGGCGACGGGGGAGCTTAATGACGAGGTGCTTCGCACGTTTTTTGACAGACTCGCATATCTCAGGAACCTTGAAGAAAGGAAAGAGGACATAAAGCGTATTATCGGTGAGCAGGGAAAACTTACAGACGAGCTTTCTCTGGAAATCGACAAGGCAGAAAAGCTTTCAGAGCTTGAAGATATTTATAGACCATATAGACCCAAACGCCGTACTCGTGCAACAGTTGCGAAGGAAAAGGGCCTCGAGCCTCTTGCTATGGAAATTTATCTCCAGAGCACCAAGGCGGAAAGCCTTGAAGCACTGGCCTCTCCCTTTGTCGATGCAGAAAAGGGCGTTGAAAACACTGATGATGCGATATGCGGCGCTATGGACATTATTGCAGAAATTATTTCCGACAACGCCGAGCACAGAAAAGAAATCCGCAAAATGTTTGAGGAAAAAGGTCTTCTCTGCTCGAAGGCTGCAACAGAAGAAGATTCGGTTTACAGAAACTATTATGACTTTTCAGAGCCGGTAAAGCGTGCGGTTTCTCATCGTGTTCTTGCTATTGACCGCGGCGAAAACGAGAAAATGCTCACCGTTTCGGTGTTCTGTGAGGAAGAAAAGGTTCTTGAATATCTGAAGAATGCCGAAATAACAAGTCCCAAATCCATAACGACCGAAATCGTGGAGAAAGCGTGTGAGGATGCATATAAAAGGCTTATTCAGCCAAGTATTGAGCGTGAAATAAGAAGTGAACTTACCGATAACGCTCAGGAGCAGGCGATGCAGGTTTTCAAAGTGAACCTCAAAAATCTTCTTATGCAGTCGCCAATTCGCGGTCAGGTTGTCTTGGGTCTTGACCCGGGCTATCGTACCGGTTGCAAAGTGGGTGTTGTTGACGAAACCGGAAAAGTGCTGGACACCGGCGTTATCTATATCACTCATTCAGAGGCGCAGAAAGAGGCGGCAAAGGTATTTATAAAAGGGCTCATCAAAAAGCACAACATCACACTTATATCTATCGGTAACGGAACAGCATCAAAGGAAACTGAAATTTTTGCATCTGGACTTATAAAGGAAATCCCCGAATGCAACACAAAGTATATAATCACAAACGAGGCGGGGGCGTCGGTTTATTCGGCGTCAAAGCTTGCAACAGAAGAGTTTCCTGATTTTGACGTAACACAGCGAAGCGCAATTTCAATCGCAAGACGTGTTCAGGACCCTCTTGCAGAACTGGTTAAAATCGAGCCAAAGGCAATCGGCGTTGGACAATACCAGCACGACATGAATCAGAAACGTCTTGGCGAGGTCCTTGGCGGCGTAGTTGAAGATTGTGTAAACAGCGTAGGCGTTGACCTCAACACAGCCTCCGCGGCACTTCTTGGCTATGTTTCAGGAATAAATATGACAATTGCTAACAATATTGTAAAATACAGGGAAGAAGAGGGCAGGTTCACAAGCAGAGCACAACTTAAAAAGGTTGGAAAGCTTGGCCCAAAGGCCTTTGAGCAGTGCGCCGGCTTTTTGAGAATTGTGGATGGCAAAAACGTTCTTGACAACACCTCTGTGCACCCGGAAAGCTATGATGCAGCAAAGAGTCTGCTTGAATACCTTGGCTACACTCTTTCGGATGTAGAAAATGGCAAGATTGGTGACATAAAGGACAGAATGAAAGACAGCAACCTTAAGGCTTTGGCCGAACGGATAGGTGTGGGCGTTCCTACTCTTCGTGACATTGTGGATGAAATAATAAAGCCAGGTCGTGACCCCCGTGATTCGGTGGAGCAGCCACTTCTTCGTGAAGATGTTATGAGTATGGAGGATTTAAAAACCGATATGGTTCTCACGGGAACGGTGCGGAATGTAATCGACTTTGGCGCATTTGTGGATATTGGTGTTCATCAGGATGGTCTTGTACACATTTCTCAGCTCAGCGACAAGTTTGTGAAGCATCCTATGGATGTGGTTTCTGTGGGGGATATTGTAAAGGTAAAGGTTTTGGAGGTTGATGCCGCCAAGAAGAGAATTTCCCTCACGATGAAAGGGTTATAAATATGACAAAGCTTAATGGACTGAAATTTTATAAAAACTTCTTTTTTTTGATGCTTCCTATGGCGCTGAAAGAGTTGGTGGCGGCATTGGTAAATCTTCTGGACACGGTGATGCTTGGTGAGCTTGGCACGGATGTTATTGCGGCGGCGGGAATTGCAAATCAGTGGTTTTTTCTGTTTGCAGTTCTTGTGTTCGGAACTTGCGGTGGTGCAGGAGTTTTTGCTGCACAGTATTGGGGAGCGGGGAATCTGCCAAAGGTAAGGAAAGTTCTTGGCATAAACCTTATACTTGTAACAATGCTGTCTTTGGTTTTTGTACTTATTTCCAGCCTTGCACCTGAAACTATAATAAGAATTTTCAGGAAAGATGCTGCGGTGGTAGAATTTGGCTCAAAGTATTTGCGTATTGTATGCATTTCATATTTGTTCTCGGGGTTAACTTCTGCTTATGATATAAGTCTTTGCTGTAGTGAAAACGTGAATATTCCGTTTATTTCCCGATTTGTGGGGCTTTTTGTCAATGCTTTTTTCAACTGGGTGTTGATTTATGGAAAGCTGGGCGCTCCTGCTCTTGGCATAGAGGGGGCAGCCATCGCAACCATTATTGCAAGGGGCGCGGAACTGTTTATCATTCTTGCAACGGTTTATGGCAAAAAGCTTGTTCAGGCGGCAAAAATTTCCGAGCTCTTAAAAATCCCAAGGGATATGATTGGTGGCTATTTAAAAGCATCAATCCCCGTGGCGCTGAACGAGGGGGCGTGGGCTCTTGGAACGGTCAGCTATTCATGGGTCTTTTCCCAAATCAGCACCGAGGCCATGGTGGTTATCACCATTGTGCAAAATATAGAAAGGCTTCTTCTGGTGTTTTTCCACGGTGGTGGGAATGCTGCGGGCATAATGATTGGAAAGCTTGTGGGGGCAGACGAGACGGAGAAAGCGTACCGGGTCTCAAAAAAGCTATGCGTCATGAACACTCTGTTTGCCCTTTGTATCTCAGTTGCATTTATCTTTTTAAGACCACTTGCTCTTATGCCATATAACGTAGAGCCAGCTGTGCACCAATCGGCGCTTAATCTTCTCTTTATGATGGCGATTATTATGAATGTAAAGGCTCTTACGTTTTTCTTTATTGTGGGCGTTTTCAGAAACGGCGGCGACCCCAAACACGCAGCAATGATAGACATTTCGTCTATGTGGCTTGTGGGTGTGCCTCTTGCTATGATTGCGGGGCTTGTTTTGAAGCTGCCTCTTGAAATCATTTATCTTGCCACCATGGGCGAGGAGTTTATAAAGCTGGCACTTTCTCTTTATTGGTTTGTCAGCAAAAAATGGATAAGAAACCTTGTGAAATAAGCATTATCAAAGGAGAGGGAGCACCCTCTCTTTTTTTGTTTCACGTGAAACAAATTGATTTTGCGTCTTGCAAATGTTTCACGTGAAACATTTGGCTTTTTTGTGCAATGTTTTTCTTAAATACTATTGTATTTTTCAAAGAAAAGTGGTAAAATGAAGACCAAGGAAACAAAATACAAGCTTATGGAGGTTTGAAATGGGAAAAGTAATTGCCATTGCAAATCAAAAGGGCGGTGTGGGAAAGACCACAACCGCTGTGAATTTAAGTGCTTGCCTTGGTCAAAAGGGGAAGAAAACGCTTCTTATAGACATTGACCCCCAAGGCAACAGCACAAGTGGGCTTGGGGTAGACCCAAGAAAAATTGAAAAGTCAATTTATGATTGTTTGATAAACGATGTACCCATGCGCGAAGTCCTTGTGGATACTGGGTTTGAGGGGCTTTGGGTTTGTCCGTCAAACATCAATCTTGCTGGCGCAGAACTTGAGCTTGTGGCAAAAGAAAACCGTGAATACGTGCTGAAAAACGCTATAAGTGAGATAAAGGAAGATTTTGATTTTATATTTATTGATTGTCCGCCATCCCTTGGACTTATTACCCTGAATTCCTTTACGGCGGCGGATTCAATCCTTGTACCTATTCAGTGCGAATATTATGCCCTTGAGGGCCTTGGACAGCTCACAAATACCATAAAAATGATAAAAAAGAAGCTTAACCCCGAACTTTCTCTGGAGGGCGTTTTGCTTACTATGTTTGATGCGAGAACCAATCTTTCCATTCAGGTGGTTGATGAGGTGAAGAAGTTTTTCAAGGGAAAGGTTTATGCCAGCATAATCCCAAGAAACGTCAGACTTTCGGAGGCACCCAGCTTTGGACAGCCGATTATTCAGTATGACAGGCATTCAAAAGGTGCGGCGTGCTATATGGATTTGGCTGATGAGGTTATTGAAAACAACAGTTAGAAAGGAAGTGTAGCTGTGGCAGAAAAGAAAATACCCAAAAAGGCTATGGGCAGAGGCTTGGGGGCGCTTTTTGATGATGTAAGTGAGGACATAATCCCTGAAAAATATCAAAAAGAGGAAAAGTCCGGAGTGAAAACATTGAAGCTCCGGGATGTTGAACCAAACCCTCTGCAGCCCAGAAAGAATTTTGAAAAGGACAAGCTTGAGGCGCTTGCGTCGTCAATCCGTGAGCACGGGATAATTCAGCCCATTGTGGTAAAGCCCCAGAAAAATGGGATGTATCTTATTGTTGCAGGTGAAAGACGCTGGAGGGCGGCGAAGCTTGCAGGACTCAGTGAGGTTCCTTGTGTTGAGGGAGACTACACCGAAAAGCAGGTTATGGAGCTGGCGCTCATTGAAAATCTGCAGCGTGAGGACCTCAATGCCATTGAAGAAGCTGAGGGATATAAAAGACTTATGAATGCCTTTGGACTCACTCAGGAAGAGGTTGCAACTCGTGTGGGAAAGAGTCGCAGTGCTGTGGCGAACTCTCTTCGAATGAACGGCCTATCCAAAAAACTTAAAGAAATGGTTGTCTCAGGCGAGATTTCAGGTGGTCATGCCAGGGCGCTTTTGGCCCTTGAAAAAGAATCACAAAGGCTTTTGGCAGCCGAAAAAATTGTCAAAGAGGCACTCAGCGTTCGTCAAACCGAAAAGCTTGTGGCGCTGCTTGGTCAGGAAAAGAAAACTACTCAGCTGACAAAAACCGACAAAAATATTGAAAAATATTTCAAAGATTTGGCAAGAGAAATTTCTTCGAGACTTGGTGCAAAGGTTACTATAAAAAATGGTAAAAATAACGGGAAAATAGAAATTGAGTATGTTGGCAATGCAGAGCTTGAAGGAATTTTGGAAAAAATAAAAAAATAGAAAATTTTGGAAAAGCGTGAAAAAATCGACGCTTAAAATTGCCCATAAAACATGAAAATCAAGAGGCGACAATGAAAGAATATTTGAAAAGCGGAGTGTATCTTAAAGGGGCAAAAATTTGCCTTGTGCGAGGAGGGGTGCTAAAATGAAAAAGAACTATAAAAAAATTTACAGCTACGGAATTATATTTCTGGTTTGTGTGATCGTTATTGTTGCTGTGGGAATTTTATCTCAGCACAATCCGCAGAACGAGAAAATTGATTATCAGAATCTTATAGAAGCAAACCAGAACAGCATAAGAATTCTTGAAGAAGAAAATGCACAGCTTAAAAAGAAAATTTCCGAGCTTGAAAAAAAGCTTTCCGTAGAAAAGCTTTTTGAGTCTGATATGACAACCGTCTCTCAGGCGATAAACGATATGAAAGAAATTTATGAAAAATTTAAAGAAGGCGAAAAAGACAAAGCGAAAGCTGAATTCGAAAAAATTGAGCCAATTGGATTTGACGATAATGCACTTTTGTATTACGAAATTTTGAAAGACCTTTTGGAAAACTAAAGGTCAACAAATAAAAAGAAAAAATTGCCGCAAATAAGCAGCTGAAGGAGAAAACAAAATGATAGATATTAAAATTTTAAGAAACGAACCTGAAAAACTTATTGAAGCCCTCAAAAGAAGAAAGGAAGACCGCATAGACGTTGATGGTCTTCTTGCGCTTGACAAGAATCGCCGTGAAGTGCTTTTCAATGTGGAACAGATGAAGAGCCGCCAGAACGAGGTGTCAAAAAAGATTCCTGCAATGAAGAAAGCGGGAGAGGATACAACCGCTATTTTTGCTGAAATGAAAGAGCTTTCAGATAGCATCAAAAAGCTTGACGAAGAAGTAAGGACCATCGACGAGCAGATTGAAAAAATTATGTACACAATCCCCAACATTGCAAATCCCACAGTTCCTGACGGAGATACGGACGAGGACAATGTGGAAGTTCGCCGCTTTATGGAGCCCACAAGCTTTGATTTTGAGCCAAAGGCACACTGGGATTTGGGCGAAGATTTGGGCATTTTGGATGCTGCAACCGCTGCAAAGATAACAGGTACAAGATTTACTGTTTATAAAGGCGTGGGAGCTCAGCTCGAAAGAGCCGTAATAAATTTCTATCTTGACACACATACCCGTGAAAACGGCTACAAGGAAATTTTCCCGCCGTTTATGGTGCACAGAAACAGTATGGTGGGCACAGGTCAGCTTCCCAAATTTGAAGAAGATGCTTTCAAGGTAGCAAACACCGATTATTTTATGGTTCCTACAGCTGAGGTTCCTGTAACAAATATGCACCGGGATGAAATTCTTGATGGTAGCAAGCTTCCAATCAAGTATTGCGCATACACCGCTTGCTTCAGAGCAGAGGCAGGAAGTGCGGGCAGAGACACAAGGGGTCTTATCCGTCAGCATCAGTTCAACAAGGTTGAGCTTGTGAAATTTGCAAACCCAGAAAATTCATACGAAGAGCTTGAAAGCCTTGTGAACGACGCAGAATCAGTGCTTAAGCTTCTCAAGCTTCCTTACAGGGTGGTTAAAATCTGCATCGGCGACCTTGGATTTACTGCTGCAATGAAATATGATATTGAGGTTTGGATGCCAAGCTACAACAGATTTGTTGAGATTTCATCCTGTTCAAACTTTGAGGATTTCCAGGCAAGACGTGCAAACATTAAGTTCAAGAATTCGGTAAAAGACAAAGCTCAGCTTGTTCATACACTCAATGGCTCAGGTGTTGCTATCGGCAGAACAGTTGCGGCGATATTAGAAAACTATCAGAATTCAGACGGTTCGGTTACTGTTCCCGAGGTCCTCAGACCTTATATGGGTGGAAAAGAAGTAATACTTCCTGAAGAATAAAAAAATAACTGCAAAATCCCCTCATCGTGCGAGGGGATTTTTTATGTGAAAAAAAGTGTCGTTGTTGCCAACGAGAAAACCCTCACCTTGATGGTGAGGGTTTTTGGGTTTTGTATTTAATTTATTTCCAGAAATCGCAGATGTCTTTCTTTTCTTCAATCTGGTGAAGAATGATGAGCATTCTGGGAAGATGGAATGGACCCTTGAAGATATTACCCTTGAGATAGTTGGCGGGGGTATTGTCATAGTGAAGATAGCCATACCATTCGCCATATTCCTTGTCAGCAAAGCTGGTGAAAGCATAGTCAAGAAGCTGTTCATAGCTTTCGAGATATTTTTTGTCGCCAAAGACTTCGTATGCCATACGGTTTGCAATGATAGCTTCGTTCTGTGGCCACCAAAGCTTCATATCCCATTCAAGAGCCGTTGGGGGGTTGCCCAAAACATCTGTGAACGAAATAATGCCGCCGTGCTTTTTGTCGAGACCTAAAGGCATTGTCCAGTCAATGATTTTCTTTGCTGCATTGAGAGCATCTTCGTTTTTGTCCATAAGACCTTCGCCAATCAAAAACCAAGCGGTTTCAAGCCCGTGACCGGGGTTTACAAGACGGCCTGTGGGTGTATCCATAAATTTTCCATCTGCAGAAACGTTTTCAAGGAGTGCGTGAACATCCTCACAAAGAAGACCGCAAGTAATAAGCGTGTCCGCAAGGTCTCGTGCAATTTTTGAATATTTCTCACTATTTTGTCCGCAGCTTGCCATGGTTCTTGCCACAGACATCATAATCATTATAGGTGAATGTGAGATGCCTGAAGTGTAAAACTTGGGCGGATTGAGTTCCGGATGATTGTAGCACTTCCAGGCAATGTCAAAATATTTTTCAGCACTTGCCCAGACTTTTGGGTCGCGAGTTGCCTTGTAATATTCGGCACAGCCGATACAGGCGAAGGTTTCGCTGAAATAATAGCGACGTTTCTGGATGGGATTTCCCTCGCGGGTAACGGTGAAAAACATCCTGCCGTCAGTGTCTTCAACTTTTGGCAAAAAGTTGAAGAGCTTTTCTGCAGCCTTTAAATATTCTTCACGTTTTTCAACACAGTTGTAAGCCTTGGAAAATGTCCAGAGGGCGCGGCCCTGAAACCATCCGCTTTTTTCAGTGCCATAAACTTTTCCTTCCCTGTCTATTTGCGTGAAAATTCCTCCAAATTCATCATCAAAGGCATTTTTCAGCCAGAAGGCAAGAACATTATCGGTTAAATACTTTTTAAAATTCATTTTGTACCCCCCAAAATTTAAAATTGTATGTAATGAGTATATCAAAGGCACCAAATTTTGTCAACAGATGTTGTACAAAAGGGGGAATTAAAGAAGCTTTGAAAGCTCTTCTATGCACTTTCTGCAAACAATTTTGTTATCAAAGATAACAGTATCGTGGATTTCGCCACAAAAGATGCAAGCGCAGGATGACTCATATTTTCGAAGCATAATTTTTGTATCCTCCACAAAAATTTCAAGGGCGTTTTTGGGTTCAATACTGAGCTTCTTGCATATCTCTTTAGGAAGAACCACCCTGCCCACGGGGTCAACCTTTCTAACTATTCCCAGGTTCCCTTTTGCGGTTCGCACTGTATTTTCAGGGTGTTTTTGAAGAACAATAAAGTCCCCGTCAACAAAAATTTCCAAAGCCTCTTTAGGCTCTATGCAAAGGGTGTTGCACAGCTCTTTGGGGATAACAATTCTGTCAAGGGCATCAACGGGTCTTACAATTCCGGTAGATTTCATTTTTAAACCTCTCCTTTAAATAAAATTTTCCAATCTTTAGCCGCGAAAAGTGGTCCGTTTTGTCCACTTTTTTATTTATATTACCATATTTGTAAAATAAAGTCAATAGATTGTGCAAAAAAAGTTTTTTTGTTTTTAAAAATAAAAAAACAACAAATGTGACCTCCCGGTCACACCTGCTGTTCCCCTTTATGCAATTAGTACAAACTGGAATATCTGATTAAGAATAAAAATTATGCCTTGCCCACAGAACCGAAAAGTTCCATTTTTTCTTTTACGGTTTCTTTTATTGCTTCAACGCCGGGAGCGAGGAGCTTTCTTGGGTCAAAGCCCTTTCCTTCAAGGTCTTTGCCAGCTTCCACATATTTTCTGGTTGCAGCAGCAAAAGAGAGCTGACATTCGGTATTTACATTTATTTTTGAAACGCCAAGTGAAATGGCACGTTTAATCATATCTTCAGGAATTCCTGTACCTCCGTGAAGAACAAGAGGCATTGGATGTGTAGCCTGGCTGATTTTTTCAAGGGCTTCAAAGTTCAGGCCCTGCCAGTTTGCAGGGTATTTGCCGTGAATGTTTCCTATGCCGGCAGCAAGGATGTCAACACCAAGGTCAGCAATCATCTTGCATTCTGCCGGGTCAGCAACTTCGCCTGCACCTACAACGCCGTCTTCTTCGCCGCCGATTGAGCCAACTTCAGCTTCAACAGAGATGCCCTTTGAGTTTGCGAGAGCAACGAGCTCTTTTGTCTTTGCGATATTTTCTTCAATTGGGTAGTGTGAGCCGTCAAACATTATTGATGAAAAACCTGCTTCAATGGCGCTGAGGGCACCCTCATAAGTGCCGTGGTCAAGATGAATAGCCACGGGAACGGTGATGTTAAGCCCTTCAAGCATTCCTTTCACCATATTGACAACGGTTTTGAAACCGGTCATATATTTGCCCGCACCCTCAGAAACACCGAGGATAACAGGAGAATTGCATTCTTGCGCGGTTAAAAGAATAGCTTTTGTCCATTCAAGGTTGTTTATGTTGAACTGTCCAACAGCATATTTGCCTTCTTTTGCTTTTTTAAGCATTTCAGTAACTGATACCAACATTTTGTTATTCCCCCTATCTCTAACTACTATATATAATACCATCCACCATGAGATATGTCAATAAAAAACTCAAAAATACAAGGGAAAATTTCCATTTTTTTAAAAAAGTTGAAAAAATTTTCTTTTTGTGATAAAATATCTCATGGAAAGTTGATAAAATATATAATTAGTATGTACTGTTTTTAAAACTTTATTTAGGTGTGGTATTGATGAAAAGCAAAATGAAAAGCTTTGCCAAATTTTTAAACGAAAATTATTTTTATGTCCTTGCAGTTGTTTCCTTGCTCATTCCGGATATAATGCTCAAATATCTGGTTTGGCCAAAGGTATACGGTGAATTTTTTGCCACCATTGTTCCGTTGGCGTTTGATTTTTGCTGGATTTTTATCCTGCTGCTTGGGATCCTCTTTTTCCTGCCGAAAAATTGGGGCCGTGCAGTATTTGGAATAATCGGCGGATTTTTTATCCTATTCTCTTTTGCCCAATATATCTATTTCCAGATTTTCAATCAGTTTTTTAGAATAAGCAGCATAGCCCTTGCCGGCGAGGGCGGTGAATATTTTTCATATGCCATTTCTTACCTTGATGCAAGGGTGGGCGTTTGCAGTGCGATTTCTATTTTTTGTCTTGTGCTGGCTTTGATACGGTGGAAGCGCCCGACATTTAAATGCAAATGGAAAAAAGCTTTTGTGATTGTTCCCATTTTCGGGCTTGTCCTTATGCATATCTTTATGCAACCGCAACTTTTCGGGGAGTCTGATCAGGATTGGGATTCATGGAGCAAGCCGAGAGTTATTTACCAGAAGTTCAATGATGTCAATAAGGGAATAGACGTTATGGGACTTTACCAGTTTACAGCACGGGATATATACAAAAGCTATTTTGCGGGCAGCAAATATGGCGAGGCTGATTTTGAAAAGGTCAGAACTTTTTCGAAAGAAAAGCTGGAGGCGAAAGCTGCAAACGAATTTACCGGTGCGCTTAAAGGCAAAAATCTGATTGCGGTAATGCTTGAGGGCATTGACGACTGGATGATAAGCGAAAAATATACTCCAACTATGAAGTATATGATGGAAAACGGCATAAATTTTGAAAATTATTATGCCCCAACCTTTGGAACGGGATACACACTTGGCTCGGAGTTCTGTTTTCATACGGGATTTTACACTCCGCCATCAGAGGTGAGTGCGGTGAACTTTGCGGCAAACAGTTTTCCGTATGCTCTTCCCAAGCTTTTTGCTGACGCCGGGTATAGTGCGAACTCCTTCCATTACAACAATCAGGAGTTTTATAACCGTGGAATTATGCACAAGAGCCTTGGATATGAGAAGTATCATTCGTTTCAGGATTATGGGCTTCCCGAGTATGTGGCGCAGGCGGACAGCAACATAATGAAATATGACGAAATTTATGCCGATATGACAAAGAATGCGCCCTTTTTCTCTTTTGTGATAACATACTCAGGACACGTGCCCTATACCTTTGATGATGCAAAGCTCGCTTTGGCAAAGGAAAACCACCCTGAACTTGTGGATAATACTATGCTTGCGGAAAAAAACAACTGTCTCATTCTGGCAAGGGATACAGATGATTTTTTCAAAGGTCTTCTTGAAAGACTTGAAAAAGACGGACTTTTGGAGGATACGGTCATTGCGGTGTTTACTGACCATTATGCTTATGGCTTTTCTGACCAAGGGAAGCTTCTTGAATATAACAAGGCGGTGGGAGATGAACTTATGTATCGGGTTCCGGCATTTATATATTCTGAGGGACTAACCCCGAAGAAAATAACAAAGCCTACCCATACGGCAGACCTTTTGCCCACCCTCATAAATCTTTTTGGGCTTTATGACAGCGGCTATTATATTGGCGAGGATGCCCTCTCCCTCAAAGAGGGTTTTGCGTATTTCGGAAATTCAGCCTGGCTTGACGAATCCGTGTATTATGTTCCGGGAGAGGAAGCTCCAAAGGGTCAGGAGGAACGGGTAAAACGCGGCTGTGAAAAAGTCCGCCAAAGCCTTGAAATAAATGACATTGTGATTGTCGGGGACTATTTCAAAGAAGAAAAGTAATAATTCAAGGAGAAAACAAATGAAAGAAAAAATGATTTCAGCGGCAGATTTTTTAAAAGAAAAATCCGGATATATTCTTGCAATACTGGCATTACGTATTCCGGCATTGTTGGTATTGAGGCTTGATTTGCTTTCTGTTTTCGGATGGCGAAAGGGGCTTATGGGACTTTTTTGGAATAGCGCGTTTACTGTTTTATGGATTTATGTTTTTATGATTATTTCTTTTGTGGTTTTGCCAAAGCGTATAGGCAAAATATTTTATGGAATAGTTTCTACTGTTTTTATAATCTTTTCATTTTGTCAATATGTATACTCCAAAATGTTTGACAAATTTTTTTGGATTAAAAGCATTATGTTGGCGGACGAAGGTGCGGATTATTTTGGAACCGCCCTTTCGTATATTGATGCAAAGGCAATTATATTCACTCTTGTTTCCATAATTTGTCTTGTTTTTGCATTGAAAAATTGGGGAGAAGAGTCTCGCTACTCAAAACGGTGGCGGGCTGTGGCACTGATTTTTCCGGTGATAGGGATTGTTTTGCTTAGAACAATTTTGCTGTCAGATTATTTTTGTGAGTCAAGAAGGGAACATTTTTCGTGGCTTGAACCGGGGATTATATATGAGAACTTTGATGATGTAAACAAAAGCTATTATGTAAGCGGATATCACCATACTGCTTTGAGAGACTTATATCATACGGTGTTTGAAAGAAAAACAGATGAAAGAAACCTAGCAGATTTTGAAGCGGTCGAAAAGTATTTTGAAGAAAAAGCTTCAGTTCAAAACAAGGAAAATACATATACCGGATTATTTAAGGATAAAAACTTAATTGTAATAATGATGGAGGGCATTGATACATGGATGGTGAATGAAAAATATACACCAACCATTTGTTATATGATGGAAAACGGTATCAATTTTACAAATTATCATGCCCCCACTTTTGGAACCGGACATACCTTTAATTCGGAGTTTGCTTTTAATACAGGATTTTTCAATCCCATATCATCGGTGTCGGCGGTGGATTTTAACGGAAACACATATCCTTTTACTGCGGCAAGGCTGTTTGAAGAAGCGGGATATGCAGTAAACTCATGGCATTTTAACGACCCTGAGTTTTATAACAGAAATACTATGCATGAGATGTTTGGCTTTGAAAAATACAATTCTTTTTCGGATTTATATACCACAGAACCGGAGGTTTCTGCCGATAGTAACGTTCTGAAAAACGAAAATATATATGAGCAAATGGTAAAAAACAAGCCGTTTTTTAATTTTATCATAACGTATTCCGCACACGTTCCCTATATGAGTGAGGATGTGAAAAAGAATGTTGCAAAGAAAAATCACCCTGAGTTGATTGATGCCGATATGGATGTGGAAACAAACAATATTCTTGTTCTTGCAGCAGATACAGATGATTTTTTCAAACAGCTTCTTGAAAAACTGGAAAAAGACGGAATTATGGAAGATACCATAATTATGGCTTATACTGATCATTATACATATATGTTTTCTGATCAGGAGAAGTTGAAAAATGAGTATAAGAAAGATGAGATAATATACCATGTGCCAGCCTTTATCTATTCCAAGGATATAGAAAGTGCTAAAATCACCAAGCCTGCTATGACCATTGATTTGTTGCCTACGCTGATAAATTTATTTGATTTAAGCAGAGAAGGAAAGTATTTGGGAAATGATATTTTTGCGCCAGAGAATACAGGATTTGTTTGTTTTGAAGATAATTCATGGCTGGATGATAAAATGTATTATACGCCGTCGGGAGAAAACAGTGAGGAAGAAGATACAGAGCATATTCAGAAACAAAGTGCCAAGGCGGCAGAGCTTTTAAAAATAAATGATATCATGGTTTCGGGGGACTATTTCAAAGAAGCGAAGTAATGATATTGTAACGATATTTTAGCAAAAAAGATACTTGTAAACATGAGGATTTTGTGATACAATTAGAACATAGGACAAGTTTTGGAAAGGGGACAGGATGATATGGATAATGCAAATTTTTCAAAAACAGTGAAGTTCAGTGTTGAAAAAGAAAAACTGGATACCAGAACGATTATTCTTACGGTGCATAGTGCTCTTATGGAAAAGGGCTACAATCCCATAAGTCAGATGGTTGGATATATTATGTCGGGTGACCCGTCTTATATCACTGCCCACAACGGAGCGAGAACCCTTATCCAGCGAGTTGAAACTGATGAAATTCTTGAAGAATTGGTAAGGTTTTACGTAGACGAAAAAAACAGATAAGAAAGACGGCTGCGATTTAATTTCGCAGCTTTTCTTTTAGGGAAAGAAGGTATAAAAATGAAAAAAGCATTGATTGTTGTGGATATGCAGAATGATTTTATCGATGGCGCTCTTGGAAGCATTGAGGCACAGGGAATAGTTGAAAAGGTGCGGGAGAAAATAGAGGGCTTTGACGGTGAGGTTGTTTTCACTTTAGACGCGCACGATGAGGATTATCTGGGCACACAAGAGGGCAAAAAGCTGCCCGTTTCCCACTGCATCAAGGGAACAAATGGATGGGAAATTCATCCAAGGCTCAAAGGCTTTGTGAAAAACCAAATTGAAAAGCCAACCTTCGGGGCGGTTAATTTGCCCGGTTTCCTTTTTGATTTGCTGGGCGGTGAGCCGGAGATGCTTGAACTTGTGGGGCTTTGCACAGATATTTGTGTAATTTCAAATGCAATGCTTTTAAAGGCGGCATTTCCAGAAACTGAAATAGTGGTGGACAGCGGCTGCTGTGCCGGAGTAACCCCAGAGAGCCACAAAACTGCTCTTGATTCAATGCAGGCGGTGCAGATAGAGGTTTTATGATTTACGAAAACATAGTTACGGGTATTTTTGAGAAAAGACCAAACCGCTTTATTGCTGAGGTGTGGATAGATGGCAAAAAAGAAATTTGTCACGTGAAAAACACCGGAAGATGCCGGGAGCTTTTGAAAAAAGGTGTGCGGGTGGTTGTCCAAAGAGCAAAAAACCCCGAAAGAAAAACAGAGTTTGATTTGATAGGGGTATATAAAGAAGATGTCCTCTTCAACATTGACAGTCAGGCACCAAATAAGGTGTTTTTTGAATGGCTCAAAAAGACAGATTTTTTCGGTGAGGTTACGTTTATCAAGCCAGAGTGCCGGTTTGGTGAATCAAGACTTGATTTCTATCTTGAGGCAGGGGGAAAAGGTGCTTTTGTTGAGGTTAAAGGTGTTACCCTCGAGAGAGATGGAGTTTTTTTATTCCCCGATGCCCCGACCCAGAGAGGTGTGAGGCATTTAAGAGAGCTTTGCAAATGCCGCGAACAAGGTTTTGATGCCTATGCGGTGTTTGTTCTGCAGGCAAAAGGAGCAAAGTATTTTACCCCCAATAGCGACACCGACCCCGAATTTGCCGCGGCGCTTGCAGCGGCACAGGAAAAGGGTGTCAGGATTTTATGCTTTGAGTGCGATGTTTCGCCTGAAGCCCTTGAAATAAAAAGGAAAATCCCCTTAAGAATCTAATAGGGAAAAGCAGTTTGCCAATGCTGCTTTTCTTTTTTGAATAAAAAAAGATTTGAAAGTTTGGGCAATCTTACTAAAAATAAAGGAAAAGATTTGAAAACAATCTGCCGGCATTGACGGAAAATTGTTTTTGTTATATAATAAAAGTGATTTTAACTTGGAGGATTGCGTGCATTCCTTGAAAAAATATTGGATAATTTGTGAAAAAATGAGGTGATTTTCGGTGGCTGAAAAAATCTGGCTTTCAACTCCTACCACACACACAGAAGAGCAGAAGTTTATAAAGGAAGCCTTCGATACAAACTGGGTAGCGCCTCTTGGCAAAAATGTTAACGAGTTTGAAAATGAAATATCAGAATATACAGGGTGTGGTTATGCTGCTGCAATGACTGCGGGAACACATGCCCTTCATATGGCGGTGAAGATGGCAGGCGTTAAAGATGGAGACGTCGTTCTTTGCTCCGACCTTACCTTTGCTGCAACTGTTAATCCTGTTACGTATGAAAACGGGGTTCAGGTTTTTGTTGAGTCCGAGCGTGATACATGGAATATGGATCCCCGTGCCCTTAAACTTGCTTTTGAAAAATATAAGGGAAAAGTAAAGGCGGTTGTGCTTGTTCATCTTTATGGAACACCGGCAAAGATTGATGAAATTATAACCCTTTGCGAAAAATACAACGTTCCACTTATTGAAGACGCGGCGGAATCTCTGGGAGCTACATACAAGGGAAGACAAACCGGTTCCTTTGGAAAATACAGTGCAATAAGCTTTAACGGAAACAAAATCATTACATCGTCAGGCGGCGGAATGTTCTTGTCCGGCGACGAAGATGCTGTGAAAAAGGTGCGTTTTTATTCGACTCAGGCTCGTGATGCTGCACCTCACTATCAGCATAGTGAAATTGGATATAATTATCGTATGAGCAATATAGTGGCAGGGATTGGCAGAGGTCAGCTTATTCACCTGGACGAGCACATTGCTCTTAAAAAGAAGATTTACAATACATACAAGCGTGAATTCAGAGGACTTCCCGTGAAGATGAATCCCTACCTTGAATACACCGAGCCAAATTTCTGGCTCAGCTGCTTCACCATTGACGAAGATGCGGTTGAAGCAGTTGACCCTGAAAAGATACGGCTTGCTCTTGAAAAGGAAAACATAGAGGCAAGACCAATATGGAAGCCTATGCATATGCAGCCGGTATATGCAGGCCATGATTTTGTCAGCTGCGGTGATTTGGTTGGCGAGGACTTGTTCAGAAGAGGTCTGTGTCTGCCTTCAGATATAAAAATGACAGAAGAACAACAGTTGAAAGTTATAAATATCATTAAGGGGTTGTTTTGATTGTACCAAAAATATTTTAAACGGCCGATTGATATAGTTTGTGCCTTGGCGGCAATAATCGTTTTTTCGTGGCTTTACATAATAGTTGCAGTTCTGGTAAGGGTTAAGCTCGGCAGTCCTGTGCTTTTCAAACAGGCACGTCCGGGCAAGGACGAAAAAATTTTCAATTTGTATAAATTCCGCACAATGACGGATGAACGAGATGAAAATGGCGAGCTTTTGCCTGATGATGTAAGGCTTACCAGATTTGGAAGATTTCTTCGCAGTGCCAGTCTTGATGAGCTTCCTGAAGCTTTCAATATTTTAAAGGGCGATATGAGTGTTGTGGGTCCAAGGCCCTTGCTTGTTGCATACTTGCCTTACTACACGGAAGAAGAAAAAACCCGCCACAATGTGTGCCCGGGGCTTACGGGGCTTGCCCAGGTAAATGGCAGAAACACTATTACTTGGGAAGAAAAGTTTGCCTATGACATTGAATACGTAAAAAATGTTACCTTTCTGGGAGATGTAAAAATAATTTTCCAGACCGCATTGAAAGCAGCCAAAAGGGCAGATGTGCGTGTGGGGAAAGAGTTTGTTGTGGAAAAGTTTATTGACAGCAGAACAAAAAAACGGGAAATTGTGGAGAAGTAATATGTTTTATTTAAAAGATGGGGAAGTTTCTCTCAAGGAATTTACTGAACAGGATATCGAAAATAAAGTTAAATGGATAAATGACGAGAAGAACAACAGATATCTCCATTATGATATACCCTTATCTGTTGAGAAGACTTTTGAATGGTTTAAAGCTCGGGCAAGAAATCGTATTGATTGTGTTATTTTTTATGCTGATATTCCGGTGGGACTGATTGGACTTATAGGGATAGATAAAACCAACCAAAAGGCCGAATTTTATATCAGTATGGGACGGGATGATTTTAAACGAAAAGGAATTGCAACAACGGCCACGCGACTTGTTTTGGGATATGCTTTTGATGAACTCGCACTTAACAAGGTGTTTTTGAATGTGGATGAGGATAATGGGGCTGCGTGTCGGCTGTATGAAAAAATAGGATTTAAATTAGAGGGAAAATTTGAGAAAGATATAATTCACCGCGGGGCTTTGATTAACAGATTGCGTTATGCTATGCTTTCAGAAGATTTCAAGGGAGAAAATTGATATGAACATATTGATACTTAGTGCCGGAACACGAAACAAGATTGTCCAGTATTTCAAAAAAGCTGTTGGTGATAATGGCAAAATTATTGCAACCGATTGTAGCAGCATCGCACCGGCAATCTATGATGCGGATAAATATTACATTGTTCCAAGGATTACGTCGGATGATTATCTTGATGTTATCCTTGACATCTGCAAGAACGAAAAGATTGACGGACTTCTTTCCCTTATTGACCCAGAATTGTCATTGATGGCCGAGAACGTAGATAAATTCCGTGAGATTGGAACAACCGTTATCGGCTCAAGCTACGAAATCTGTGAAAGAACACTCAATAAATATGAAATGTATAAGTGGCTGTGCAAAAACGGGTATAACTGTGCAAAAACATATGTTGACAAGAATGAGTTTTTTGCAGATGTTGATGCCGGGAGGGCCTCATATCCGGTGTTTGTAAAGCCCATCTGTGGAAGTGCGAGTATTGCAATTTCAAAGGTCTATGACAGGGAAACAATAGAGCTTCTTTTTTCTCACGACAGCAATTTGATGATACAGGAGTTTTTGGACGGACAGGAAATTGGGGCAGACTGTTATATTGATATGGTTTCGGGCGAATTGGTTTCGATATTTACCAAAAAGAAGATTGTGATGCGTGCAGGGGAGACCGACAAGGCGGTTTCCTTCAAAGACGAAAAACTGTTCGAGCTTATCGATAAGTTTTGCAAAAGTTTTGGTTTCAGAGGACAGATAGACATTGATATTTTTGATATTGATGGGGAGTATTATATCTCAGAGGTTAATCCTAGATTTGGCGGAGGGTATCCCCACGCCTATGAGTGCGGGGTTGACCATATGAAGCTTATTGTCAACAACCTTAAGAGCGTGGCAAACGAAAAAACTATTGGCAATTATGATGAAGGCGTTTATATGATGAAGTATAATGAGATTAAGACAAGAAAGATGCAAGGTTGAATGTGATATGGGCATAATTGCGGATAGCAAAGATGGCGTTTACGGCTTTGAAAGTATTTCAGGTAGACGTGTGGATATGATTTATGATACTAAAGGCAGCCCCCTCACTCCGCATACTTGGAGTGTTTATATGTGGAAGTACGACAAGCTTAAAAAATATCAGTTTATACAAGATGCGGCAAAGGATTATACATTAAAGGTGAATGGAGCTGAAGGGGTTTATACTGAGGAAGACCTGAAAAACATTAAAAAACGTCTTAGGAGATGATGCCAATATTAAAATAGAGTTTGTTGAATAAATTCCTGTGTTGGCATCAGGAAAATTCAAAAAGACTATTTGCAACTATAATCCTGCGGGATAAAGTATTCAATTTGGAGGTTTTTATGAAAAAGGTTTTGTTTGTTGCTTCTGTTATAGGGCATCTTAACGCATTTCATGTGCCATGCATCCAGCATTTTAAAGAAAAAGGATATCAGGTTGAGGCGGCTGCAAAATTGTTGGATGATATAAAGGTGTGTGAAGTGCAGCATAATATTGATTTTGAACGACAGCCATTTAGAATCAAAAATATTGCGGCATACAAAAAGCTCAAAAAGATTATAGAGGATGGCAAATATGATATGGTTCATTGCCATACTCCCGTTGCGGCAATACTGACAAGACTTGCGGCGCGTAGGGTAAGAAATAAAGGGACGCGTGTAATTTATACTGCTCACGGTTTTCACTTTTTTAAAGGTGCACCGCTTAAAAACTGGCTTGTTTATTTTACGGCGGAGTGGCTTTGCTCATTTTTGACAGAAACGCTGATAACTATAAACAAGGAGGATTTTGAGTTTGCAAAGAAGCACTTGCATGCCAAAAAGATTAGATATATAACTGGTATAGGAGTGGATACGAGCAGATTTTTAGTTCCGACAGACCGCGAGGCAAAGAGAAAAGAGCTTGGCTTTGACGATGGGCAGATTGTTGTGTTGTCAATAGGCGAACTCAGTGTAAGAAAAAACCATCGCGTCATAATTGAGGCACTTGCTAAAATAAACGACAAGAATGTGCACTATGTTATTGCTGGAAGAGGTAGCAAGAAAGAGGAGCTAGAGGCTTTGGCCAAGGAATTGGGCGTACAGGATAATGTTCATCTGCTCGGCTTCCGCAAGGATGTGGTGGATTTGTGCAGAGCTGCTGATGTTTTCTGCCTTCCGTCGCTGCAGGAAGGCTTGGGAATGGTTACCCTTGAAGCAATGGCGGGGGGTCTTCCTTGTGTGGCGTCAAATGTGAGAGGCCCCATAGAGATTATTGAGCACGGAAAGAACGGATTTCTTTGTGACTGCAGAAGTTCCGACGATTTTGCAAAACATATTAAGAGTTTGATTGATGATGAAGCATTGCGGAAAAAGTTCGTGGAGAACAGTATGCCGATAGTAGAAATGTTCAGTGTTAAAAATTCATTGGAACAGATGAAGAAAATATATTCGGAGGAATAGCAATTATGCCAAAGGTTAGTGTGATAATGGCGGTACATAATCAGGAAAAGCTTGTAATTGAGGCCATAGAATCCATTATAAATCAAACGTATAAGGATTGGGAGCTTGTTATCTGTGATGATGCATCGACCGATAATACATATCAGGTTATCTCAGAATATGCTGAAAGATATGAGAATATAAGGGTTTTCAAAAATGAAGAGAATCATCATGCAGCGTATACCCGAAACCGTTGCGCCAAAGAGGCAAAGGGCGAATATCTTGCAATAATGGATTCGGATGATATTTCTATGCCGGAAAGGCTTGAAAAACAAGCAAAAATTCTTGATGAAAGACCGGAGATTTCTCTTGTAAGCACTGCGGCTATAACCTTTGATGAAAATGGTGACCGGGCAATAAGAGGAATGAAGGGTATAGAGTATCCGTTCCGTCTTCCTGTTTCTCCCAATCTGCCCGTAGTCCATGCAACCATAATGATAAGAAAAAAGGCTTTTGATGCAATTGGCGGATACACAGTGAGCCAAAGGACCTTAAGAGGCGAAGATGTGGATTTGTGCTTTAAAATAAGGGTTGCAAAGTTTGAAGGATATACTATGCAGGAGGTTCTTTATCGCATCAGAGAAAGAAAAGAGGATTTTAAGAGGAGAACTGTAAAGGATGCCTTGGGCTTTGTAAAGACCAGTAAGAAATATTATAAATTATTAAAAGTTCCGCGTCGGAAATGGTATATGATGTATAAGCCGGTTGTGTCTGCGCTGATGCCGGATTGGTTTATGTTTCTTTACCATAAGTTTAGATGATACTTAAAAAAGGGGAAAAGACGGTATGTTTAATGAGTTTAACAGTTGGCTTTTTTATCTGCTGTCATTTGGTTTTTCTGCATATTTGTTAGGTGTGACACCGGAGGTTCAGCACCGAAACACCTTTTTAAAGAAAGTTTTGATGTTGTGTGCGTATGGGATACCGATTTTGATTGGTGCGTATCATGTGTGCGGAACGGATACTTTCAGATATATGCAGAATTATTTTAACACGAGGCTCATACCAAAGGGAGAACTTTTTGAAGGTCTTACCATTCTTTCTGAATTGGGACACAGGGTTTTCACAAAAGCGCTTGGGTATTTTAATAATGTAAGAGTATACTTTGGTGCATACAGTGCACTGATAGTCCTTTTTATACATAAGGCAAACAAGAAAATCACACCGGAATCCATTGCGATGGCGAGTTTTATCTTTTTTATTCAGTTTTTTCTCAGCTCATTCAATGGCTTGAGACAGTGTGTTGCAACGGTTATTATAGCCTATGCTTTGACCTTTGTGTTTGAAAAGAATTTCCCCAAGTTTTTGTTTTTTGTTTTGTTGGCAGCATCCTTTCATTTGTCTGTGCTTATTATGATTTTTGTATATTTTGTCTGGACAAAAGAAGAAAAATTATTGCCGTGGCCGATTCTGTTTGCGATTATAGTTGTCTTTGCGGCGGTTTCCATAGGACTTACCGACTTTTTGGATATGTTTTCAGGAATGGAGTTTGAAACCGAGAAGCTTGAGCAGTATACCAGATATGGTGAATATTCAGGGGATAAGGAATTTAACAACTACAGCTTTTATCTTAATCTGTTTGTGGGTTTTATTTTTGCTATACACCATACAAGACTTGTTAAAGTTAACAAAAAAAATTCACTGTTTGCATTCCTTTACTATGTGAGCGTAGCTATCGGATTTAGTGGATTTATAAGCCCATATGCAAAACGAATCGGAGCGTATTTCAGAATACCAAGCATTTGGCTCTTGGCAGACCTGCCGAACTGTTATGAGGATCATCATTCAAAATGGGCGGCAAGGCTTTTGGTTCTTTTGTATGTAATATTGAGGTTTACAATTACAGCGTATATACTCGGACAATCTGATATCATTCCGTATATTTGGATATTGCCGTTTTGGGCGCGAACATAAAGGAGGAAGGTATGAAAAAATTTTTGATTTATCAGCAAGGGGGGAGCCTCAACCATGGCTGTGAGGCATTAGCAACAACAATATGCCGAGAGATAAAAAGAGTTTTTGAGAAGGCTGATATATCGATTTTATCCAACTCTCCACAAGAAGATACAGGCATTGAAAACATTAAGGTGTTCAAAGCTAATGGAATAAGAAAAAAAACCCTGAAATATGTCTTTTATCACATAGACAAAAGACTTCTCAACATAAAGTGGCTTCAAGATATAATTCTTGCAGATAAAGCCTGTATTGATGCGGCGAAAGAAAGTGTTTGTTGCATTGCCATTGGCGGAGACAATTATTGTTACAGCAAAGGGAAGATGTTTTGGGCGA
This sequence comes from Clostridia bacterium, assembly GCA_017620615.1. GTDB lineage: Bacteria > Bacillota > Clostridia > Monoglobales > Monoglobaceae > SIG440. Next base: position 34,857 of record JAGAUW010000017.1, read on the forward strand.
CCGACAGAATGCTTAAAAAGAAAGGGCACAAAATGATGCTTTGGGGAGCTTCTGTTGAACCAAAGGAACTTCCGGGCGAGCTTTCCAGACATCTAAAAACCTTTGACATCATAACCGCAAGGGAAAGCATAACCTATGATGCCCTTGTGAAAAACGGATTGGGTGACAAAGCGCATCTTGTTTCGGACCCGGCGTTCTTGCTTGAAACCGAGTTCCTTGATTTGCCCGAAAATTGGAAAGAGGGGAACATGGTGGGAATAAACATCAGCCCCCTGGCATTCAGGTATTCTAATGATAAAGGGGCGGTCTCAGAATCAGCATACAGACTTATAGACTATATTTTGGATAATACCGAAATGAATATTGCGCTTATCCCTCATGTGCGTAAAAAAGGTAATGACGATATGACTGCGCTGTTGCCTGTTTTTGAGAGATATAAGGATACAAAGCGAGTTGTGTTGCTTGATGATATTTCGCTAAACTGTAAACAGCTTAAAGGGTATATTGCTCGTTGTCGGTTTTTTGTAGGGGCAAGGACACATTCCACCATAGCGGCGTATTCCAGCAGTGTTCCTACCATGGTACTTGGATACTCTGTTAAAGCAAGAGGAATTGCTAAAGATTTGTTTGGAACTGAAGAAAATTTCGTGGTTCCGGTTCAGACCATTGAAAATCCACAGCAAGTGATTGATGCTGTCAAGTATGTCTTCGACAATGAGGACAATATAAAGAAGCTTTACGCAGAAAAATTGCCCGAATACATTGAAAAAGCAAAGAATTCTGCTAAGATTTTGAAGAATTTAATAGGAGACTAAAAAATGAAAATTAACCAGTTGAAAGCGGGAGCTATTTTGTCTTATGCTACGCAAGGGGTACATATCCTTACGGGCCTTTTGTATACCCCTGTTATGCTCAGATTGCTTGGACAGAGTGAATATGGTCTTTATCAGCTGGTTTATTCTGTTGTGGCGTATTTGAGCCTTTTGAGCCTTGGCTTTGGCTCAAGTTATGTCAGATTTTTTTCAAGGTATAAGGTTAAAGAGCAAAATCACGAAGTAGAAAAATTGAATGGTATGTTTATGACCATTTTTTCGGTGATAGCCGCAATATGCATCTTGTGTGGCGGAGTTATGATTAAAAATGCGGAAAGCATTTTTGGCGACGGTTTGACTGTGGACGAACTTCATAAAACACGAATTTTGTTGGCTATAATGATTGTTAATATGGCTGTAACCTTTATAAACAGCGTGTTTTCAAGCATTATGACCGCCCACGAAAAATTCTTTTTTCAAAGGCTTGTAAAATTTCTCAGAGAACTGTTCAATCCGTTTTTAACGTTGCCCTTTCTTTTTATGGGGTATGGTTCGGTTGCTATGGTTGCTATAACGACAATTCTTAGTGTTTCGGGACTTGTTGCGGATGGATTTTTCTGCATCAAAAAGCTTAAGGTGAGGTTTCGGTTTTCTGCCTTTGACTTTTCTTTGTTCAAGGAGATGTGGAGGTTCACCTTTTTCATTTTTTTGGGAATGATAGTTGACCAGCTTAACTGGAGTGTTGACAAGTTTTTGCTTGGAAGAATGATAGGAACTTCTGCGGTTGCTGTATATGGAGTTGCGGCTCAGCTTAATACGTTGTACATTACCCTGTCGTCAGCGGTTTCGGCTGTGTTTATTCCCCGCGTCAATTTTATTGTAGCAAAAAATGTAGACAACAGCCTTTTGACAGACCTTTTTATAAGAGTGGGAAGAATACAGTTCTTGGTCCTTGGGCTTGTTGTTACAGGCTATATAGTTTTTGGTAAAGAATTTATTGCATTGTGGGCAGGAAAAGGGTACAGTGAAGCTTATTTGATAGGTTTGCTTCTTATGATTCCGGCCACGGTACCTCTTGTTCAAAATCTTGGAATTGAAATACAAAGGGCGAAAAATATGCACAAAGCAAGAGCGGTAGTTTATTTGCTTGTTGCAATAGGGAATGTTTTTGTAAGCATTCCCTGTATAAAGAAATGGGGAACAAGCGGTGCTGCTGTTGGTACGGCTATTTCCTTGACAATAGGAAATATTCTGTTTATGAACTGGTATTATCATAAAAAAATGAGGATTGATGTGTTTTTGTTCTGGAAAAGGCTTATGGGACTCTTGGGGATTAGTGCCATTTGCGTGGGGTTGGGCAAATTTGCAAAGATGTTTTTCCTTATACCCGAAAGTTTGGGTAGCTTGATAGTCGTTATTCTTTTTTATTGTGTAATATATGCAGGGCTAATATGGTTGTTTGGAATGAATATTAGTGAGAAAAATCTTTTGCTCAAGCCTCTTGAAAAAGTGAGGAATAAATTATGCAAAGAATAGTTGATTTTGAAAATTGTTCGGGCTGTCATGCCTGTTTTAACGTTTGTCCAAAGAGCTGTATATCCATGAAACCGGATGGTGAGGGCTTTTTGTATCCTGAAATAGATAACGAAAAGTGTATAGATTGTGGTATGTGTCAAAAAGTTTGCCCGGTGCTCACAGAATATAAAGGAAAATCCAAGGGCAGTGCTTATGCCTGCATAAACAAAGATGATGAAACAAGGAAAAACAGTTCATCAGGTGGAATGTTCAGCTTGATTGCAGAGCATATACTGAGTCAGGGGGGCATTGTTTTTGGCGCAGCGTTTGATGAGGATTTAAGTGTTTGTCACGTTGAGATAAATTGCACCGATGATTTGCATAAGCTCCGCGGTTCAAAATATTTGCAAAGCAGAATTGGCAACACATATAAAAAGGTCAAGGTGCATCTTGAACTTGGGAAAACGGTCTTGTTTTCGGGAACACCTTGTCAGATAAGCGGACTGATAACATTTTTGGGAAAAGATTACGAAAATCTTCTTTTGCAGGATATAATATGCCATGGTGTTCCATCTCCGTTTGTCTGGCGTGAATACCTGAAATTTAGGGGAAATCAGACTGGAGGGAAAGCAGAAAAAGCATCATTCAGAGATAAAAGTTATGGATGGAAAAGGTATTTTGTGAAACTTGACTTTGCTGGCGGGAGGAAATATATGAAGCCTTTTGATAAAGACTTGTTTATGAGGGCATTTCTTAACAATCTTTGTCTCAGGCCTTCGTGTTATGCTTGCCATTCAAAATCGGTTGAAAGGCAAAGTGACATAACCCTTGCGGATTTCTGGGGGATAGAAAATATATGCCCTGAGCTTTTTGACAACAAGGGAACGTCTTTGATGCTTGTGAACTCACCAAATGGGCAAGCTCTTTTTGATGCAGTTAAGGAAAAAATGGAATACAGAGAGGTAGATTTTGACAAAGCGATAAAAAACAACTCTTCCATATCTGTGTCGGCAAAGTTGCCTCCCAAAAGGGACGAATTTATGAGTTTGATAAAAAATAAGTCCTTTGATAAAGCGGTGAAGAAATGTGTTTTTCGGAAGAAATTCAGCCGGGCGGTGAGGTTGACGAAAAGAATTGTAAAAAAGGTGACAGGAAAATGAAAAAAACATATGCGCAACAGATATTGGATATAATAAGAGCCGTGATAAACAACGATACTTTTTCGGTGGATGAGGTTGATTTCAATGCCCTCTATGTCCTTTCAAAAGCCCACGGGCTTTCGGGGTTTGTTGCTTGTTGCCCTGAAATAATGGCGAAGATGCCTAAAGAACTTCAGAATAGGTTTCGTTATGAGTTCAACATCAGCGTCGCAAAGGAAACAGCACAGGAGCTCATCATCTCAAAGTTTCTTGACAAAATGGAAGAAAAAGGGCTTCGGTGTCTTCCGCTTAAAGGCTTTTATATAAAGAAAAAGTATCCAATCCCTGCCCTTCGGCAGATGACGGATACGGATATATTGATAGATGCGGACAAAATTCAGGAGATAATTCCTATAATGGAATCTTTGGGGCTGAAATATGACCACGATACACTACATGAGGTTATATTCAAAAACAGTCAGCTTGTGGTAGAGCTTCACAAAGAGCTTATCCCTTCAAATCTAGGAAAACTTTATGAATATTATAAAGATGGTTGGAGCAGGGCGGTGCTTTGCACGGGCAAAAATTTTGTGTATAAAATGTCCCCTGAGGATACGTATATATTTGCGGTAAATCACATTGCCAAGCACTATTTGCATGGCGGAATCGGAATAAAGCATGTGGCGGATATTTTTGTTATGTCCAAAGAAAAAATGGACGAGGATTATATAAACGCTGAGCTTTCAAAACTTGAAACCAGGGATTTTCATAAAAATCTTAAAAATGTTGCAGATATGTGGTTTTCAATGGATAGAAAGGCTGAATATGACAACAAAACCTTAGAGATGGCAAGGTTTATACTTGAAAGCGGTTCCTTTGGCAATGCGGAAAATCTTATTGCTGCCGAAATTGTTAAAAAGAATGTGGAAACGGTTACAATGTGGACGAAGCTAAAAGGGATATTGAGAAGAATTTTCCCTGCTGTCAAGACGATGAAACTGCTTTATCCGGCGGTCAGAAAATGTACAGTTTTGTATCCCTTATATACCATAATAAGAATTTTTGACATATTATTCAACAGAAAAAGGGAAATAAAAAGCGTTCTCACAAGAATAAATGCCAGTCAGGAAAAGGTTGATTCTTTTGCTGAGCATTGTAGCAGGATGGGACTTCCCAAAGACCTTTAGGGAAAAGAAAAACGGGGCTTTTAAAAAGCCCCGTTGAGTTTTGTCGTTATTTGAAAATGTGTTTCTCGAAACGGCAAAGCGCTGTAATAAAAAGCCCACCAAGGATGCAGCAGGAGATAATTTCACCAAGCCCTACAGTCATGACAAAATACCAATAAGACCCCGTTATACCATAACCACAGACCAAAATGAAGGGAACGATAGTGGCATTGGCAAGAACGGGGGGGAGTGTTGCAAGCATACGGTGTTTTTTCAAAATACGTGTAAAGATTGCGCCCAAAAGGGTTGCAAGACTGCCAAAAACCACGTCAATGATAATGCTGCCGCTGATGAGATTGGCGAGGATGCAGCCCACAAAAAGTCCTGGGATTGCAGCAGGCGTGAAAATCGGAAGAATGGTAAGCACCTCTGAAAATCTCACTTGAATTACCCCGCTGGAAAGACCAAGTGCGCTTGACACAAGGGTAAGCACTACATAAATTGCGGCAATTACCGCGGCTTGAATAATAAATTTTGTTTTGCTTTTCATAAAAAAGCCTCCTTAGTTTTGATTTGAGTGAGGATGGTTTCGAACTCACTTTTAATTTAAATCCCACTGTTTTTGTGGGGTTTATTTTGCTATTTTTTGCAGCTTTGAAGCAGATATGAAATTTTAAGCAGCAGCTTTGTTGGGACAAACCGCTGCAGAACAATGCCCAGCTTTATCATAAGACCGGGGGCAATAATAAGCCTATCTTTAAACATCTTTTTTATGGCATAGTCTGCAACGAAGCGGCTGGAATGTCCATTTATAATGAATGAAACTCCCGCACGGTTGTTGAATTCTGTATCAACAGGACCTGGACACAAAACGCTGATGTGAACACGGCTCCCTTTTCGGCGCAGTTCTTCGTAAAGGGCTGTGCTGAATTTCACAACATATCCTTTTGTGGCATAATATGTGGACATCAGCGGCCCTGAGAGAAAGCCTGCGATGGATGCTACATTCATAATGTGACCGCTGTTTCTTTTTTCAAATTTTTCAAGGAAAAGTTTTGTCAGAATGTGAACGGCTTTTATGTTAAGGTCAATCATATTCAGCTCGGTTTCAAGAGGAATGCTGCTTGCTTCGCCATACATTCCAAACCCTGCATTGTTGATGAGGATGTCAATGTCTTCGTCCTTTGTCATATCAAAAAGGGTATAACAGTTTTCGAGAGAAGACAGGTCAAGGCTTATCACTTTCGGCTCTCCGCCAAGCTCGGTTTTGAGTTCCTCCAAAAGCTTTGCATTTCTGGCAACCAGAATAAGCTCAGATCCCATATTGTGAAGAACCCGTGCCATATCACGACCAATACCTGTGCTAGCACCTGTTATCAATGCTTTCATATAAATCCACCCTTTTTAAAACTTTCCAAAAGTATAACACACAAAAAGCAGATATGTCAAACTATTTACTTGCAAAAAATGGGTATATGTAATATAATAAGGTTGAAAAACAGAAAGAGGAGAGTGCATAAAATGAAGAATTTGCTGGTTATTCAGTCCGGAGGCCCTACTGCGGTAATCAATTCGTCACTAGCCGGGGTTATAAAGGGCGGATTTGAACGTTCAGATAAAACAGGAAAAGTCTTTGGCGGACTTTTCGGCATTGAGGGCGTTGAACAGGAAAAAATCGTTTCCCTTGAAAAATTTAAAGAGGATGGCCTTTTAGACCTTTTGAAGCAAACTCCATCTTCATATCTTGGCTCATGCCGCAAAAAACTCCCTGATCCACAGGAAGACAAAGCGTTCTTTGAAAATATTTTCGGAATACTCAAGAAATACGATATAGGATATTTCTTTTGCATAGGCGGAAACGACTCTATGGACACCGTGAACAAAATGAGCCGTTATGCAAAGGAAGTGGGCTCTGATGTGGTGGTTGTGGGCGTTCCAAAAACCATTGACAACGACCTGAACCTTACTGACCACACCCCCGGTTTTGGCTCGGCGGCGAAATTTATTTTGAATTCAATGCGACAGCTGAAAAAAGATACCGAGGTTTATCAGGTGCCGTCGGTGGTTATCCTAGAAGCAATGGGCAGAAACGCCGGCTGGCTTGCGGCATCTGCAGCGCTTGCAAATGACAGTACTATGAACGCTTGCGATGTGGTTTGTCTTCCTGAGGTAGCATTTGACGTCGATGCTTTTCTTGGAAAAGTGGACAACGTTGCAAAAAAGCAGGGCTCGGTTATGGTTTGTGTTTCCGAGGGTATTCGTGATAAAGACGGAAAATACATAATGGAAAACGAGGGCATACTCAAAAGAAAAAATGACAAGTTCGGTCACGCGGCTCTGGGTGGAGTAGGCCAGACACTTCGCGATATGGTGGCAAGGAATCTTGGACTCAAAGCACGGTCAATCGAACTCAGCACTCTTCAAAGATGCTGGTCAAGCGGTGCCTCACTTTGCGATGTGACAGAGGCGTATGGGGCAGGAAGAATGGCTGTGGAATATGCCTGTCAAGGTCTTGGCGGCGTTGTCCCCGGATTCAAACGACTTTCTGATGAACCATACAAAATGGAAATCGTACCTTATGACGTGACGGAAATTGCGAATGTTGAAAAGAAAATCCCAAGCAGTATGATATCAAGCGATGGATTTGGCGTGACAGAAGAATTTATCAAATATGCAAAACCTCTCGCCTGTGGCGAGCCTGAACTTAAATATAGAGACGGGCAAATTCAGTTTGCACCAAAGGTTTGGTAAACTTGTTGATTGTGAGCAGAAAACGCAAAGCGTTTTCTGCTTTTTTTGTCATTTTTTCGGGGAAAGTTTTTTGCGAAAACTATTGACAATAAGAGGTTTTGGTGGTATTATAAAGAAAATTAGCACTCTTTCTCTTTGAGTGCTAACAAACGAAAAGCCACTTGAAAGAGGTGAGGCAAATGGCTTTGGATGACAGAAAAAGACTGATACTTCAGGCAATTGTTGAGGATTATATCAACAGTGCGGAGCCTGTTGGCTCGCGAAGCATCTCAAAAAAGCCGGAGCTCAATCTCAGTGCCGCCACAATCCGCAACGAAATGGGCGACCTTGAGGAAATGGGCCTTCTTGCCCAACCCCACACCTCGGCGGGCAGAGTTCCCACCACCGGCGGATATCGAATGTATGTGGATTCGCTGATGGAAAGATACGAGATGACTGCGGCAGAAATTGAGAAGATGCGTCAGGCGACCTCCATGAAAAAACAGGAGCTTGAAAAAATTGTCCGTGATGTTGCGGCGGCTTTTTCGGGGATTACGGGGCTTCCGGTCATTGGAATGCTTCCGGCGTCTGAAGCGGGGATTGTGAAAAACATCAAGGTGGTAAAGGTTGATGACTACACCGCGATGCTGATTGTGTCGGACAAATCGGGAATAATCAAAAACCGCTTGCTTAAGCTCAATCAGGATATTTCCGAAAGCTTTGCCGACGAGCTTAGTAAAATTTTGAACCAGAATCTTGCGGGGCTTACCATTTCTGAAATAAACATTTCAAATATGATGGAAATCCGCTCGGCAATCGGTCATAACTTTGAAATTCTTACCTCGGTGATTGAGCTCGTTCATGAGGCCGTTTCCGAAATTGACAGCAAACAGATTTTCGTTGACGGGCTTTCAAATATATTGAGGTTTCCTGAATACAGCAGCGTTGATAAGGTGAAAGAGCTTTTCGACGTTCTTGAAAACAAGGAAAATCTTTCGAAACTGATTGTTGAGGCAAACCCCACAAACTGCACGAAGGTGCTTATCGGTGAGGAAATGCCCCTTGATGAACTCAAAAACAACAGTCTTGTGATTGCACCCTATCGTGCATCAGAGAGGCTGATTGGGCTCCTTGGGGTTATCGGGCCAAAACGCATGGATTATTCAAGAATTATTTCAGGGCTTGAATTTTTCACAGCACAATTAAGCGGCGTGCTGACCAAGGATTTTGGGACAAGACAAATACTGCTTGAAATGGGAAAAGGAGATGAGACATAATGGCGGCAGAAGAAACAAAAGATATAGAAAAAGAAACGGTTGAAACAGCGGAAGAAACCGAAACAACGAAAGAACCTGAAAAGGAAAAAACAGCTGAAGAAATTCTTCAGGAAGAGGTTGACGCGCTTAAAGACAAAATGCTTCGCCATGCGGCAGAGTTTGATAATTTCAAAAAGCGTACCGCAAAGGAGAGGGAAGATATTTTTTCTATGGCGGTGTGTGACACAGTAATGAAAATTCTTCCTGTGAAAGACAACCTTGAACGTGCAATAACGGCGGATGACAGCGAGGGCGGATTTAAAGATGGAGTAAAAATGATACTCAAACAGCTTGATGATGCACTCAGCGACTTGGGTGTTGAGAAAATTAAAACCGTGGGCGAAAAATTTAACCCCGAATTTCACAACGCAGTGATGCACGAAGAAAACGAAAACTTTGGCGAAAACACTGTGTCAGAAGAGCTGATGAGTGGATACCTTTGCAAAGGCAAGGTTGTTCGTTTTGCGATGGTTAAGGTTGCAAATTAAAAAAGTGTGCAAAAATCTCGGCAGGAAACACCTGCCGACTGAAAATATAAAATGAAAACAAAAAAGAAAGGTGATTTATTATGGCAAAAATTATTGGTATTGACCTTGGTACAACAAACTCTTGTGTAGCAGTTATGGAGGGTGGCGAGCCCACTGTTATTACAAACCCTGAGGGCGCAAGAACAACCCCGTCTGTTGTGGCATTCACAAAGACAGGAGAAAGACTTGTTGGCCAGGTTGCAAAAAGACAGGCTATTACAAACCCCAACACAATTTCATCAATCAAGCGTGAAATGGGTACAGATTACAAAGTAGACGTTGAGGGCAAAAAGTATACTCCTCAGGAAATTTCTGCGATGGTACTCCAGAAACTAAAATCCGATGCAGAAAGCTACCTCGGTGAAACAATCAGCCAGGCGGTTATTACTGTTCCGGCATATTTCAGTGACGCACAGCGTCAGGCAACAAAGGATGCAGGCAAAATCGCAGGCCTTGAAGTTCTCAGAATTATCAACGAGCCTACAGCTGCAGCACTTGCCTACGGTCTTGACAAGGATACCGACCAGAAAATCATGGTTTATGACCTTGGCGGCGGTACATTCGACGTATCAATCCTTGAAATCGGTGACGGTGTTTTTGAAGTTCTTGCTACAAGCGGTAACAACAAGCTTGGTGGTGACGACTTTGACCAAAAAATCATTGATTATTTGGCTGCTGAATTCCAGAAGGAAAACGGCATTGACTTGAAAGCAGACAAGATGGCACTTCAGAGACTCAAAGAGGCTGCTGAAAAGGCGAAGATTGAGCTTTCTGGCGTAATGTCTTCAAACATCAACCTCCCATTCATCACAGCTGATGCGTCAGGTCCAAAGCATCTTGACATCACACTTACAAGACAGAAATTTAACGAGCTTACAGCTGACTTGGTTGAAAAGACAATGGTTCCCACAAGAAACGCAATAAGCGATGCAGGAATCAATCCTGCGGAAATTGACAAGGTATTGCTTGTGGGTGGTTCTTCAAGAATCCCTGCTGTTCAGGAAGCTGTTCAGAGATTTATCGGAAAAGAGCCACACAAGGGCATCAATCCTGATGAATGTGTTGCTATCGGTGCAGCAATTCAGGCGGGCGTGCTTTCAGGTGATGTTGAAGACTTGGTACTCCTTGACGTTACTCCGCTTTCACTTGGTATTGAAACCATGGGCGGCGTGTTCACAAAGATTATCGAAAGAAACACCACAATCCCCACAAAGAAGAGCCAGATTTTTTCAACAGCGGCAGACAGCCAGACAAGTGTTGAAGTTCACGTTCTTCAGGGTGAGCGTGAAATGGCAGCTTACAACAAGACTTTGGGAAGATTCAGCCTTACAAACATTCCTCCTGCACCACGTGGCGTTCCTCAGATTGAGGTTTCATTTGATATTGACGCAAACGGCATCGTTCACGTAACGGCAAAGGATATGGGCACTGGCAACAGTCAGGATATTACCATCACATCAAGCACCAACCTTTCTGATGAAGATATCGAAAAGGCTGTTAAGGAAGCAGAACAGTTTGCGGCTGAGGACAAGAAGAAAAAGGAAGCTGTTGACACAAGAAATATGGCTGACAACATTGTTTATCAGACCGAAAAGACTCTTGCTGACCTTGGCGACAAGATTTCGGAAGACGAAAAGAATGGAATTCAGGCAGAGGTTGACAAACTCAAGGAAATGCTGAAAGCGGAAGAAATCGATGTTGAGGCAGTTAAGGCACAGACCGAAGCGGTTTCTAAAAAGTTCTATGACGTATCATCAAAGCTTTATGCCGATGCAGCTCAGGCTCAAGGTGCAGCAGAGGGCGCAGCAGGCGCTGAAAACCAGAGCGCTGCTGAAGATAACGTTGTTGATGCGGACTATAAAGTTGTAGACGATGAACAGTAAATAAGACTTTATTTTGAAACACAAAAGGGTTCTTCGGCACACAGAAGTGTGCCGAAGAATTTGCTTGTAAAAATTTATAAACAGACAGTTGGTGACAGTATTGGCAGAAAAAAGAGATTATTATGAGGTGCTGGGCGTTGAAAAGAATGCATCAGCGGATGAGATAAAAAAAGCATACCGAAAGCTTGCAAAAAAATATCACCCCGACCTCAACCCTGGCGACAAGGCAAAGGCGGCGGAAGAAAAGTTCAAAGAAGCGTCCGAGGCTTACGAGGTATTGAGTGATGCTGACAAGAAACAGCGCTATGACCAGTTTGGCCATGCGGGCGTTGACCCACAGGCGGGTGGCGGATACGGCGGATACGGAGACTTTGGTGGTTTCGGCGGAGGATTTGGCGGTTTTGAAGATATTTTTGGTTCGTTTTTCGGCGGTGGATTTGGTGGGCAGTCAAGACGGAACCCCAATGCACCACAAAAGGGCAGAGACTTAAAATATGCCGTTGATTTAACTTTTGAGCAGGCTTGCTTTGGCTGTGAAATTGAACTTAATGTGACGAGAATGGAAAAGTGTGAGACCTGCAAGGGCAGCGGTGCAGAGCCGGGAACATCGGCGTCTACTTGTAGTGTTTGTCGGGGCACAGGTCAGGTTACAACTGTTCAGCGTACGGCGTTTGGAAACTTCCAAAGTTCAAGGCCGTGTACTACTTGCGGCGGAACGGGTAAGGTTGTGTCAAATCCTTGTAAGGCTTGTCGTGGCGATGGTGCTGTTCGCAAGAGCCGAAAGATAAAGGTGAAAATTCCTGCAGGTATTGACAGCGACCAGATTATTTCGGTTTCAGGTCAGGGCGATGCAGGTAAGAATGGTGGACCAAACGGCGACCTTTTGGTTGTTGCAAGGGTAAAACGCCACAAAATCTTTGTGCGTCAGAGCTATGATATTATGTGTGACTTCCCAATTACCTTTGTGGAAGCGGCATTGGGCGCAGAGGTGCAGGTGCCGACCATTGACGGCAAGGTTACTTATAACATCCCTGAGGGAACTCAGACGGGTACGGTTTTCCGTCTTCGCGGAAAGGGTGTTCCAAAGCTTCACGGGGGCGGCAGCCGTGGTGACCAGTATGTGACCATTAAGGTTGAAACACCGAAAAACCTCACCGAAAAGCAAAAGGAAATTTTGAGACAGTTTGGTGACACGGTGGAGCCTGCAAAATATAACGAACGGAAAAGCTTTCTTGACAAAATGAAAGAGTTTTTGAAATAAAACTGTGGGTCGGTGGCATCATCGACCCATATTCCATATGAAAGAGGGATAAAAATGAATTGGATTGAATTGAAGATAACTACCACGGCTGAGGGAATTGAGCCCATTTGTGATGCTCTTTATGATTTGGGGCTTACCGGAGTCCAGATAAGTGACAAGGATGATTTCAAAGAGTTTCTTGAGAATAATCGCAAGTACTGGGACTATGTGGATGAAGAGCTTGAAAAGCTGAAAGAGGCCGACAGTTGCATCACCGTTTATTTTGGCGATGATGATGAGGGACGGGTGGTTCTTGATGCGGCAAAAAAAGCTGTTTTGGCGCTCAGGCTCAGCAAAACTGCATTTTGTGAGAAAGCGGTCAAGGACGAGGACTGGTCGGAAAACTGGAAACAGTATTTCAAACCCCTTGAAATCGGCGAAAAAATTTTGATTGTGCCCGAGTGGGAGGAGGTTCCTGACAGCAATAGGGTGAAATTTATAATCAATCCCGGAATGAGCTTTGGCACAGGCTCACACGAAAGCACAAAAATGTGTATTGAAGAAATCGAAAAACATATAAAAGGGGAAGACACAGTTCTTGACCTTGGTTGCGGCTCGGGAATTTTGTCTGTAATTGCGCTTCTTCTTGGGGCAAAAGAGGCCACGGCGGTTGACATCGACCCTATGGCGGTGGAAACGGCATATCAGAACCTTGAACTTAACAATTTGCCAAAAGAGATTTACCGCGGTTTTGCGGGGGATATAACAACCGACAAAGCTCTTTGTGAAAAACTTTCGACAGAAAAAGCGGACATTGTCCTTGCAAACATTGTGGCAGATGTTATAATTGCCCTTTCGGGTTTTGTCAAGGATTTCATGAAAGATGACGGCACATTTATCTGCTCGGGAATAATTTCTGAAAGAACTGATGAAGTTGTTGACGCCCTGAAAAAAGCTGACCTCAAAGTACAAGATATTCGCACCATGGGAGAATGGTCAGCAGTGGTTTGCACAAAAATTTAATCCTTTTACCCCAAATTCAAAAATTTGGGGTATTTTTTTGCCAATAAGCAGGAAATTAAAAGTTTTTGTCGAAGAAAAAAGGGAAGACCTTTTCTCTGAAAGGGCTAAAACCTATAAAAAATGAGGTATAACGCTATGGCAAATGAAAACCACGAAGGATTGTTTGATGCGTCAAAGCTCAATATTATCCCGGTAGAAATTGAAAAGGAAATGCGAAAGTCCTACATCGAATATGCGATGTCGGTTATTGTGGGACGTGCGCTTCCTGATGTTCGTGACGGTCTCAAGCCTGTTCACCGCCGCATACTTTATGCGATGTATGAGGACGGCTTCACTCCGGAGCGCGAATATAAGAAATGTGCGACAACCGTAGGTAATGTGCTTGGTAGATACCATCCACACGGTGATGCGTCTGTTTATGATGCTCTTGTGCGTATGGCACAGGATTTCTCTATGAGATACCCCACAGTTGATGGCCACGGAAACTTCGGTTCGGTGGATGGTGACCCTGCGGCTGCTTACAGATATACCGAGGCAAGAATGTCAAAGCTTTCCATGAAGATGCTTACCGACATTGAAAAAGAAACTGTTGATTATATGCCGAACTTTGATGAAAGCCGAAAAGAACCGATTGTTCTTCCGTCACGTTTTCCACATCTTCTGGTTAACGGCTCTGACGGTATCGCTGTCGGCATGGCGACAAAAATTCCGCCCCACAACCTGAAAGAGGTTATTGATGGTATTATTGCGGTTATTGACAACCCTGAAATCACCATTGACGAGCTTATGGAATATATCAAGGGCCCCGACTTCCCGACAGGTGCGCAGATTATGGGCACAAGCGGTATACGTTCTGCTTATCAGACAGGCCGAGGCAAGCTTCGTCTTCGTGCAAAGGCTGATATTGAGGAATATGGCGAGGGCAGACAGCGGATTGTGTTCACCGAAATTCCTTATATGGTCAACAAAGCAAGACTTATTGAAAATATTGCAAACCTTGTCCGGGACAAACGCCTCGAGGGGATTTCGGACCTTCGCGACGAGTCTGACCGTGACGGTATGCGCATTGTTGTTGAAATAAAACGTGATGCAAACGCCACCATTGTTTTAAATCAGCTTTACAAGTTCACACAGCTTGAAGATACATTCAGTGTGATTATGCTTGCTCTTGTAAACCGTGTAGAGCCAAAGGTTTTAAACCTCAGGGAAATTCTTGATGAATACATCAATTTCCAGAAAGATGTTATCGTGAGAAGAACTCGGTTTGACAAGAAAAAGGCGGAGGCAAGAGCTCACATATTAGAGGGTCTTCGCGTTGCACTTGACAACATTGACGAGATAATCAGCATCATAAGAAACAGTTATAACGATGCAAAACCAAACCTCATGGAGCGCTTTGATTTCACCGATGTTCAGGCGCAAGCCATCCTTGATATGCGCCTTGCACGTCTCCAAGGGTTAGAGCGCGAAAAAATTGATGCAGAGTATCAGGAGCTTATGGACTTCATCAAAGAAATGGAAGAAATCCTTGCCAGCGAGCAGAGAGTTCTTGAGGTTATCAAGACCGAAATTTCCGAAATCCGTGACAAGTTTGGCGATGAAAGACGTACATCCATTGAGCCGGCGATTGATGATATTGATTATGAAGACCTTATTGAAGAAGAGGATAACGTAATCACCATGACCAAGCAGGGTTATATCAAGAGACTTCCTGTTGACACGTACAGAAGCCAGAAGCGTGGCGGTAAGGGCATAATCGGTATGCAAACCAAGGAGGAGGATTTTGTCAACACAATGTTTGTTGCCTCCACCCATGCGTATATTTTGTTCTTTACCAATACGGGAAGAATGTACCGCATAAAAGCATATCAGATTCCGGAAGCCGGACGTCAGGCAAAGGGTACAGCAATTGTAAATCTTCTTCAGCTTGAGGCAGGGGAAAAGATTTCGGCGATGATTCCTGTTCGTGAATACAAAGAGGGCGAGTATCTTGTTATGGCAACCCGTGGCGGTGTTATTAAAAAGACCGACATTATGGAATATGAAAATGCTCCCAAGGGCGGAAAAATTGCTATCAATCTTGACGAGGGCGACGAGCTTATAAATGTTAAAAAGACTGATGGAACATCCGATATATTCATTGGTACGCACCTTGGCAAGATGATAAGATTTGCCGAAAGCGACATAAGAACCTTGGGCAGAGTTTCCCGTGGTGTCCGCGGAATTATGCTGAAAGACGGCGACTATGCAGTTGGCATGGACGTTATGCGTGACGATGCAAAGCTTTTGGTTATCAGCGAAAACGGTTATGGCAAAAAGACTGAGCTTTCTGAATATAAGGTTCAGGCACGTGGCGGTCAGGGCACAACATCTTACAAGATTTCGGAGGAAACAGGAAATGTTTCGGGCTTTGGTCTTGTCAGCGAGGATGATGACGTTATCATTATCACATCAGAGGGCATAATTATTCGCATAAACACTGCGGATATCAGCACTCTCAAGCGTGTTACAAAGGGCGTAAGGCTTATGCGTCTGGGCGACGGAGTGAAGATTGTATCAGCGGCAGCAGTTGCCCATGAGGACGATGAAGAAACAGATGAAACAGCACCTACGGATGCTACAGAAGAAACAACATCTGATGCTGAGTAATTCACAGGGGGATGTTGATAACCTTGTGGATAATGTGAAAAAACCAAAAGCATCAAGGGTTTTTAGGCTGTGGAAAAATTTCTGAAAACGCCAATATGTGCATTTTGATGAAAAAATGAAGCTCTTAAAAGGACAAATTTGGGCATTCGTCACAATGTGTTTTGAAAGAAAAATGAAAGCCCGCAAACCCTTGATTTTATTGGGTTTGCGGGCTGTTGTGTTTTGCTATTGTGCAACATTCACGAAAGAAAAATATAAATTTGTGCAATTAAACGCTAACTTTTTTTTTGAAAGTATGTTAAAATATACGATGTTAAATGACTATAACGTAGGAGGTTATAATAAATGGCAAGTTTAAGTTTAAGGCAGATTGGAAAAATTTATCAGGGTGGCGTTATTGGGGCGAAAGACGTTAACCTTGAAATCGAAGACAAGGAATTCATAATTCTTGTTGGTCCTTCAGGTTGTGGTAAATCTACAACTCTTCGTATGATTGCGGGCCTTGAAGAAATTTCAGAGGGCGAGCTTTACATCGGCGACAAGCTGGTTAATGACGTTGCTCCGAAGGACAGAGATATTGCAATGGTTTTCCAGAACTATGCGCTCTATCCTCATATGACAGTTTTTGACAATATGGCTTTTGGATTGAAGCTTAGAAAGGTTCCGAAGGATGTTATCAAAGAAAAAGTTCATGAAGCGGCAAAAATTCTTGACATCGAACATCTCCTTGACAGAAAGCCAAAGGCTTTGTCAGGTGGACAGAGACAGCGTGTTGCTCTTGGTCGTGCTATCGTTCGTGAACCAAAGGTGTTCCTCATGGACGAACCGCTTTCAAACCTTGATGCAAAGCTCAGAGTTCAGATGAGAGCTGAAATCACCAAGCTCCACCAGAAGCTTGGTACAACAGTTGTTTACGTTACACATGACCAGACAGAAGCTATGACAATGGGTACAAGAATTGCCGTTATGAAGGATGGTTATCTCCAGCAGTGTGCTACTCCCATTGAGCTTTATGATGAACCGGTTAACGTGTTCGTTGCAGGCTTTATCGGAAGCCCCCAGATGAACTTCATAAACGTTACTGTTGAAAAGAAAGAAGATGGTGTTCATCTTGTTAATGACAGCCTCGACGTTAAGCTTCCTGAGGGCAAGGGCAATCGTGAAGAGCTTGCTGAATATTTTGGAAAAGAAGTTATTATGGGTATCAGACCTGAAAACATTTACGAAGACGAAGCTCATATTGCTTCAATTCCTGATGGCATTGTAAATGTTGAAGTTGACATCACAGAAATGATGGGCTCTGAAACATACCTTTATCTCAAGCTTGGTTCAACACCGATTACTGCTCGTGTTAACCGTCGTACAACTGCAAAGAGTGGTGACGCGATAAAGGCTGTGTTTGATATCAACAAGATTCACTTATTTGATAAGGATACAGAGGGCGCAATCATTCACTAATAATTGCGATGAAAAGTATGGGGGCTATTGAAGTAGCCCCCATTTTTTAAAGAAAGGGGTATATTTTATGATTATTAAAGGTGGAAAGGTATTAAACGGAAATTTTGAATTTATTGATGCGGACATTTTGACCGATGGCCAAAGGATAGAAGAAATCGGAAAAATTGACGGAAACTGCGATATTGATGCCAGCGGAATGTACGTTATTCCCGGTTTCATTGATACCCATATGCACTCATCCTTGGGCAAAAACTTTGTTGATTATGATGATGAAACATATGGGGTGGTTGCAAAGTTTCAGGCTGAAAATGGAACCACAGCATTGGTTCCCGCACTTTCTGCAGCACCAAAGCAGAAGCTCCTTGATCGCATTGAATATATGGTTGAGGCGTCAAAAAGAGACGATAAAGGATTGGCAAAGGTTTATGGTTTCCATCTTGAAGGTCCGTTCTTCTCGGAAAAATACAAGGGGGCACACCTTCCTGAAAATATCAGGGACACAGACCCTGAAGAATTTATGGAATATGTAAAAGCCGGCGGAGAGGCATTTAAGATTATTACACTTGCCCCTGAGCTTCCCAATGCTGATGAGGTAATAAAGCTTGCGGTTGAAAATAATATTTGTGTATCCTTGGGACACACAAATGCTACATATGAGCAGGTAAGACATGCGGTGGATATCGGTGCAAGCCAGGGAACACACCTTTTCAACGCCATGAGTGCTCTTACGCACAGAGCACCTGGCACAGTGGGCGGGCTCCTCTGCAGTGATGCAAGAGTTGAAATAATCGGTGACTTCTTCCATGTTCACGGTGACGTGGTTAAAATGGTTTATGACCTTAAAGGCAAGGATAAAATCAACATAATAACCGACTCAGAAATCGGAACAGGTATGCCTGACGGAGAGTATATGGTTAACGGAAGAAAAATTACTGTAACTGACAAAAAAACATATACGGAAGACGGCACTATTGCCGGCGGAACAAGTGTTCTTCTTGACTGTGTGAGAAACCTTTATTCTGCAGGAATACCTATGGAAGATATCTGCACAATGGTATCAAAGAATCCGGCACAGACTGTTGGAATCTATGATAAGACAGGAAGCCTTGAGGAAGGAAAAATGGCGGATATTGTTATTCTTGATAAAGACTTAGAGCTCAAACACGTTGTACTTCGTGGCGAATTGTTGTTTTAAAGATAAAGGATTCTAAAGCACAAAAATACAGAGGCAAAAGGCCTCTGTATTTTTTATTATTAAAAATCAGATTAACTATTGAAATTGGCGGAAATATATGTTAATATAAAACTGAACAATGATTAAACAAAGAGGGGGCTGTTGGATGAAGGATGACATGAGAAGTCTGAAAAAACGGAGCTTTTTGGCGCTGACCATTTCTGGCATTGTCAATGCTGTTGGTGTGACAATCTTTCTTTATCCGGTAAATCTTTATGACAGCGGAATTTCAGGAACAGCAATGCTGTTTTCGCAAGTCTCGCCAGAGTATATGAGCTTGTCACTGTTTCTTGTTTTGCTGAACGTTCCGCTTTTTTTGTTTGGACTTAAAAGGCAGGGGATTACGTTTACAATTTATTCGCTGTATACCGTTGTGATATATTCATTGAGTGCGTGGCTGATAACAGATGTTTTGCCCATTGATGTGAGCATGGCATCGCCTCTGGCGGGTCAGGATTTGCTCCTTTGTGCTGTGTTTGGGGGATTGATTTCGGGTGTGGGCAGCGGCCTTACCATTCGCAATGGCGGAGCCATTGATGGGGTGGAGGTTATGGCGGTTGTATTTTCCAAAAGGCTCGGTGTCACTGTTGGAACCTTTGTTATGACGTACAATGTTATCTTGTATGTGGCGGCGGGTATAATTCTTAAAAGCTGGATTTTGCCGCTTTATTCCATAGTTACCTATGGCGCGGGGCTCAAGACCATTGACTTTATTGTTGAGGGTATTGACCGTTCGAAAGCGGTGATGATTATTACTGAAAAGCCAAGAGAAATAAGCTCTGCACTTAGCGCTGCTTTTGAAAGTGGAACCACCAATATCCCGGCAAAAGGCGGATATTCCGACACGGATAAGTCAATCGTTTATTTTGTGGTCAATCGTTTTCAGATTGCAAAAATGCGGCAGATGGTGCACGAAATTGACCCTTATGCTTTTATGACTATCAGTGAGGTTGCAGACGTTTTCAAAAGTATGCATTCTTAGACTTGAGCAATGCTTGAAAATAAAAGAAAATTTTTATCGGGGGAATAATTATGAATAATGCAAAAGAGGGAACAGGAAAAAGAAAGCAGATAATTGATGCGGCACAAAAAATGTTTTTTGAAAAAGGCTTTGACGGAGTCACCATAAGGGCTGTACAGCGGGAGGTTGGTTGTGAGGTAGGTCTTTTCTATTACTATTTTAAATCCAAGGATGAAATTTTTGAGGTTATATTTGACCGGTTTGAAGATGATTGGAAAAAAAGCTTCGAAAAGGCGGTTGAAAACCCAGAAATTGAACCATTTGAAGCAGCCAAAAACCTTTTTGAATCAATCAAATTAGCTAAAAACAAGCTTGAAAAGGAAAGCCGCGGCGTTATGCATTGGTCGGTGAAGCTGGCGCTGCAGAGGCGACTTACAAAAATGGCAGAGCCTTTTTTTGAGAAAATTATTGAGACGATTAAGGATTTTGGCGGTGTCCGTACTGAAATTTCTGTGAGAGAGCTGGCTCGGCTTGTGGCTCTCGGCATAGGCGGGCTCTTGCTTGATGAAGAGAAAATAACATCGAGAGATGCGGTCAATTTGTTTGAAAGCATTTTAAGCACGCCGGGAAGTGTGGGACTGAAAGCACGCGCGGCATCATTTGCGAGAAAAGAGATTTCTGTTGAACTGCTTTGATTTAAGATAATTTATAGGTATTATAAGGAGGAAAAAATGAAAAAATATTTTAGAAAAATAACAGCACTTATTCTTGTTTTGGCCCTTGCGGTTTGCATTTCTGCTTGCGGAGGACAGAAAAAAGAAATTGAAGAAACGGTTTTGAATCTTATAGCTGCGCTTAAATCGGGTGATATGGAAGAGGCAGGGAAGTTTATTGATTCTGGGGGACTCACATTTTCAGGGATTGACAGTCTTGACGGCGGAGACCAGGTGATCGATTCGGTTTTTAAAGCTTTGGATTGTGAAATAGTTTCAAGTGAGAAAAAGGGCTCAAATGAGGCCGCGGTCAATGCGAAAATAACAACTCTTGATTTGACAGCAGTGCTTGGACAGAGCACAATGAAGGTTCTCCAGGAATTTGCTATGGGGGAAATAGAGGAAGAAGACATAGACAGAAGAACAGAGGAAATTTTCAAGGAAGCCATAAGCGGCAAAGACCTTGAAACCGCTGCCACAGAGGTTGTAATTTTGGTGAAAAAGTCGGAAAGCGGTTGGAGGGTTGTTGTGGACAAGGATTTCCAGAATGCTATTTCAGGTGGATTTCTTGGCGCTGTGAATAAAGCACAGAGCGCGTTGTTTAAAACTGAAGGGGAATAATGGACAGATAAGAACACAAAGCATTGTGAAATTTAACAAAATCAGCAGGTCTTGGGTGCATTTGATTTGTAGAGGGTTTGGAAATTTAAAAAAAATTATATTTTTTTAAA
>JAGAUW010000018.1 GCA_017620615.1 Clostridia bacterium
AACTGTCCAATGGCAACAATATGGCAACAAAAAATCGGATAGTCCATAGGTTGTGGATAATACAGATAACTACAATACCTCGTGATAAAATCTCTAAACAGAATTGTTTAAGATTTCTTTATCAGGAGCGAGTGGGAATAATTTTATCAAAAAAAAGGTGGCTTGAAACTCAGTGTTCAAGCCGCTTTTTTGTAGGAAATACGTTCCCTTATTGACTTTAAGTATTTAATTTGATATAATCAACCCTATAATAATTTGAAAAAATTCTTTTTGGAGATGTGATATATGAATATTATTGTTGTGGGACTTGGCAAAGTCGGTGAAAAGCTGGTTGAACGTCTTAGTCGTGAAGAAAATCACAACATTACTGTTATCGACATAAAGAGAGAGGTTTTGCAGGACACAGTGAACGCTTATGATGTAATGGGGGTTTTCGGCAGCGGTGCAAGTGTTGATGTGCTCAGTGAAGCGGGAATAGAAGATACAGATATTTTTATTGCGGCAACGGCTTCTGATGAGCTTAATCTTTTTGCCTGCCTTTTGGCTCGAAAACTCAGTGAAAACTGCAGTACTATTGCAAGAGTGAGAAATCCTGAATATAATAGGGAACTTCACTTGTTCAAAGAAGACCTTGGACTTGCGATGATTATCAACCCTGAACATACTGCGGCAAATGAAATTGCAAGAGCCCTGAGGTTTCCGTCAGCTGTGCAGATTGATACCTTTGCAAAGGGCAGAGTTGAGATACTCAAATTCAAAATTCAGTCAGGTTCACCCCTTGCAAATCTTAAAGTTGCAGATATAAAAAACAAGCTCAGCGGCGATGTTTTGATTTGCGGTGTCGAGCGCGGCGATGATGCCTTTATTCCCGGCGGTGATTTTGTTATGGAGGAAGGCGACTTCATAAGCATTGTTGCTACTATAAAGAATGCGGCGGCATTTATCAAAAAAATCGGTATAAAAACCAACAAGGTGAAAGACACCATTATTGTGGGTGGAGGAGCAACGGCGGTATATCTCGCGAAAAATCTTATCAAATCCGGCATTGAGGTTAAAATTATTGAGCAAAATCAAGCCAGATGTGAGCTCCTTTGTGACCTTGTTCCCAAAGCTACCATAATAAATGGCGACGGAACGGAAAATCGGCTTTTGCTCGAAGAGGGAATTGAAAATGCAGAATCGTTTGTAGCGTTGACAAATATCGACGAAGAGAACGTTATGCTATCCCTTTATGCTAAGACCCAGACGGATGGCAAGGTTGTTACAAAAATCAATCGCATTGCCTATGATGAGGTAATCAGGAACCTAGGTCTTGATACAATAATCTATCCCAAGAACCTTGCGGCTGAATATATTGTCCGCTTTGTGAGGGCGAAGAACAATTCAATAGGAAGCAATATCGAAACAATGCATTATGTTCTTGATGGAAAGGCAGAGGCGCTTGAATTCAGAATCGTTGAAAATTCGCCTATTTCAAATCAGGCAATCGAAACTCTTGACCTTAAAAATGATATAATTATCGCTTGTATAAACCGGGCAGGAAACATAATTACCCCACGTGGTAAGGATGTTATTCTTCCCGGTGACAGAGTTATTGTCGTAACAACCCACAAGGGATTTAAGGATATAAGTGATATACTGAAATAGAGGTAAATTCCTATGAATTACAAAATGATTTCTCATGTGCTTGGCTGTGTGCTTAATATAGAGGCGGCGGCTATGGTGTTGCCGTTTGTGTGCGCGGCTCTCTATGACGAGCCTGCCAAGTGGACATTTTTGATGTGTGCGGTGCTTTGCCTGATAGTGGGTATTCCCTTGGTTCTGGTAAAGCCCAGAAATAAAACTATGTTTGCGAAGGAAGGCTTTGTGTCGGTTGCCCTGAGCTGGATAGTTTTAAGTGTTTTTGGTGCATTGCCGTTTGTAATATCAAAAAGCATACCAAGCTTTGTGGATGCAGTTTTTGAAACGGCATCCGGATTCACTACTACTGGCGCGTCAATTTTGACAGATGTTGAGGCTTTGCCGAAATCGATGCTTTTCTGGCGAAGCTTTACACACTGGATAGGGGGTATGGGTGTTCTTGTCTTTTTGGTGGCATTGTTGCCGCTTTCAGGTGGGAATAACTTCTATCTCATTAAGGCAGAAAGCCCAGGGTATTCTGTTGGTAAGCTTGTGCCAAGGGTAAGGTCTACGGCGAAAATTCTTTACGGTATATATTTTGCTTTTACCTGTCTTGAAATTGTTCTGTTGAAAATTGGCGGACTTGACTGGTTCTCAGCTTTGACCTTGTCATTTGGTACCGCGGGGACAGGAGGTTTTGCTATTCTCAACTCCGGACTTTCAGAATATTCATCTTATGTTCAGGTGGTAATAACCATATTTATGACGATTTTTGGAATTGACTTTTCTTTTTATTACCTTATGCTTATGCGGAGGATTAAATCTGCCTTCAAACAGGAGGAAGTGTGGGTGTATTTGGGGATTATCACAGCGTCTGTGTTGGTTATTTTCTTCAACACCCGTCATTTGTTTGGAGGTGCCGTTGAAACATTTAAACACAGTGCATTTCAGGTTTCCTCGATAATAACATCCACCGGATATTCGACAACAGACTTTGATATGTGGCCACAGCTTTCAAAAACGGTTCTTATCGCATTGATGTTCTGTGGTGCTTGCTCGGGAAGTACTGGTGGTGGCATCAAGGTGTCAAGAATAGTTATTTTGCTCAAAAGCATTATAAAGGAAGTAAAAGTTCTTGCCCATCCCAAAAGCACAATAAAGGTAAAAATGAATGGGCGTATTCTGGAGCACGAAGTGGTCCGTGGAGTAAATATGTTCTTTATGGCATATATGTTTATTTTCGTGGGTGTGCTTATTGCTATCAGTATAGACAACCTTGATTTTACTACCAACTTTACAGCAGTGGTGGCAACCCTCAGCAACATAGGCCCGGGACTTTCACAGGTTGGCCCAATGTGCAACTTTGCGGTATTCTCGGATTTTTCAAAATTGGTTCTCACAGCTGCAATGCTTATAGGAAGACTCGAAATTTTTCCGATTCTTGTGTTGTTTTCTAAAAACACGTGGAAGAGATAAGAATAATGAAAAGGCAAATCTTTGAGGTTTGCCTTTTTTAATAGGATTTTCCAAGGAAAACCCAACATTTTTTTTGGAATTGATAAAAAAATCTTTTTTTTTCTGTGTTTTGTATTGACATTTTGATGATAGTGTTGTAGAATGAAACTAAGATATTATCGATTATAATGAAGTATTATTTTTTTTGAAAGGGGAGTTTAAGTTATGGCAAGATTTTTCACCGAAGATATCGCAAAAAGTCCACGTATTGAAAAGCTTAAGGACAATTTGTTTGCCAAAAAACCGGAAATCGAAGTTGAGCGTGCGGTTTTGCTTACTGAATCCTATAAAAATACCGAAGGTATGCCTATGATTACAAGGCGTGCAAAAGCATTCAGAAATATTCTTGAAAATCTTCCTATTACAATCAGAGAGCATGAATTGGTTGTAGGAAGTGCTACGAAGTCTTCAAGAAGCTGTCAGATTTTCCCGGAGTTTTCTTTCTCTTGGATTGAGGACGAGTTTGATACTCTTGAGACAAGGTCTGCTGATCCGTTTGTTCTTTCAGAGGAATCAAAGAAAGCCCTGGGCGAGGTGTTCAAATACTGGAAAGGCAAGACCACGAGTGAACTTGCAACTTCCTATATGAAGCCTGAAACAATGGACGCTATCAGCCACAACGTGTTCACACCGGGAAACTATTTCTACAATGGTATTGGTCACGTTACAGTGGATTATGGCAAGGTGCTTGAAATTGGTTTTGACGGCATCATCAAGCAGGCAAAGGCGGAGCGGGATGCAATCGACCAGACAAAGGGTAATGCTACCGAAAAAAGAGTTTTCCTTGATGCTGTTATTGAAAGCTGTGAAGCGGCTATTACCTTTGCGCAGAGATATTCACGCCTCGCTTATGAAATGGCTGATAAATGCACAGATGCGGTTCGTCGCGAAGAACTTAAAACAATCGGAAAGATATGCAGTCGTGTTCCTCAGTTCGGCGCAGAAAGCTTTTATGAAGCGTGCCAGAGCTTTTGGTTTGTTCAGCTGCTTATCCAGACCGAGTCAAACGGCCACTCAATTTCACCTGGACGTTTTGATGTTTATATGTATCCTTATTTCAAAAAGGATTTCAAAAATGGCAAGATAACCCGGGAATTTGCGCAGGAGCTTATTGACTGCGTATGGATAAAGCTCAATGACTTTACAAAAATCAGAGATGCCCTTTCTGCCGAGGGTTTTGCAGGTTACAGCCTTTTCCAGAACCTTATTGCAGGCGGTCAGGATAAAGATGGTATCGATATTACAAATGACGTGTCGTTTATGTGTATAAATGCATCGATGCATACAATGCTTCCACAGCCGTCACTTTCGGTGAGAGTATGGAACAAAACACCTCACGAATTTTTGATGAGAGCAGGCGAGCTTACACGTACAGGCATTGGTCTTCCTGCTTACTATAATGACGAGGTTATTATCCCGGCTCTCATAAGCCGCGGACTCACTTTGGAGGATGCAAGACAATACAACATTATCGGTTGTGTTGAACCTCAAAAGGCAGGAAAGACGGACGGCTGGCACGATGCAGCATTCTTCAATATGTGTAGACCTTTGGAACTTGTTTTCTCGAATGGTGTTGACGAGGGCAAACAGATAAGCATAGAAACCGGTGATATTTCAAAAATGACCACTTTTGACGAGTTCTATGATGCATACAAGGCTCAGATGGAATATATGATTTCTTTGATGGTGGATGCTGACAATGCTATTGATTTGGCGCATGCACAAAGAGCTCCGCTTCCATTCCTTTCAAGTATGATTGAAGATTGTATTGGCAGAGGAAAGAGCGTGCAGGAGGGTGGCGCGGTTTACAACTTCACGGGCCCTCAGGGCTTTGGTGTTGCAAATATGGCGGATGCACTTTTTGCAATCAAGAAGCTTGTATTTGAAGAAAGAAAGTTCACTCTTCCCGAGCTCAAGGAAGCTCTCAAGAATAACTTTGGAAAAGGTGCTGATTCAAAAGACCTTGAAGAAGTTGTTGTGGGAGTTGTTAAGGGACTTGCGGAAAAGGGCGTAAATGTTTCAAGAGAACAAATTGAACAAATCTGCAAGAACATACAGGGAAACACTTCGGGCGCAGGCGGCAGAGATGCTGAAATTCTCAGAATGATTGAAGAAGTTCCTAAGTTCGGAAACGATATATGCGAGGTTGACTCTTTTGCAAGAGACGTTGCTTATACATATACAAAACCCGTAGAAAAGTACACCAACCCCCGTGGCGGTGTTTACCACGCAGGACTTTATCCGGTTTCTGCAAATGTTCCCCTTGGCGCACAGACAGGTGCTACTCCTGACGGACGTTTTGCGAAAACTCCGGTGGCTGACGGTGTATCACCGGCGGCAGGTCGTGATGTGAACGGTCCAACTGCTGCGGCAAACTCAGTTGCAAAGCTTGATCACTTTATTGCATCAAACGGAACACTTTTCAATATGAAATTCCATCCGTCAGCGCTCAAGGGAACATCAGGTCTTGAAAGCTTTGTGGCACTTATCAGAGGCTACTTTGACCAGAAGGGCAGCCACGTGCAGTTCAATGTGGTGAGCCGTGAAACGCTTCAGGATGCACAGAAAAATCCTGAAAAGTACAAAGGTCTTGTTGTCAGAGTTGCGGGTTACAGCGCGCTTTTCACAACACTTTCAAAATCACTTCAGGATGACATAATAAACAGAACAGAACAAAAAGGATTTTAATGTATGAACAACGATTATTTGAACACCAAGGGCAGAATATTTGATATTCAGCGTTTTTCGGTGCATGACGGTCCGGGTGTGAGAACCATAATTTTTCTCAAGGGTTGTTTTCTTAGGTGTAAATGGTGCTGCAATCCCGAATCCCAGAAGTTCGACATAGAAAAAATGGTTGTTGACGGTAAAGAGAAAATCATTGGTCGCGATGTTACTGTGGCTGATATTATGGAAGAAATCGAAAAAGACAGAATCTATTACCGCCGCAGTGGTGGCGGAGTTACCCTGTCCGGCGGCGAGTCACTGAGACAACCCGAGTTTGCAGCAGCGCTTCTTCGTGCCTGCAAGGAAAAAGGCATTAACACAGCTATTGAGTCAACGGGTTGTGCCAGTTTTGATAAGATAGAAATGATTCTTCCTTACCTTGATTTGTATCTTATGGATATTAAGCACACGAACAGTGAAAAACACAGGCAGTTCACTATGCAGCCAAATGAACTTATTCTGGAAAATGCAAAGAAAATCGCAGAAAAGGCAAAAAAACTCATTATAAGAGCTCCTGTCATTCCCACTTTCAATGATACCGAAAATGAAATAAGGGATATAGCAAAGTTTGCAAAAACTTTGCCGGGAGTGGATGAATTACATCTTCTTCCTTATCATCGTCTGGGTGAAGACAAATATGAAGGCCTTGGCAGAAATTATGAATTACATAGTCTTGAGTTGATTCCTGATGAACATATCCAGCGGCTAAAAACGGTGGTTGAATCAGAGGGACTCAAATGTCAGATAGGAGGTTAAGACAATGGCGGATTGGAAAGATTTAAGCAACTTAAGTGACAGAATGAGAATTATTCAGGAGCTTGTTCCGGGCAAGCAGATTACCCTTGCTCACATTATTGCAAACCCTGACAGAATTCTTTACAAAAAGCTGGGTCTTGACCCTGCGATTGATTATTCAAAGGCGGCTATTGGAATTGTTACTATGTCACCGGCGGAGACTGCAATAATTGCAGCGGATATAGCAATCAAGGCGTCGGGCGCGGAAATCGGTTTTGTTGACCGTTTCAGCGGAACTTTGATTGTGACAGGTACGGTTTCAGAGGTTGAGGCGTCGCTCAGGGCGCTTTGCGATTACAGCAAAGAGACATTGGGCTTCACTGTTTGCCCCATCACAAGGACTTAAGATATGAAAAAAATGATACTTGTGGGCAGGAGTGAGTGCGGAAAGACAACCCTTACTCAGGCTCTCAAAGGCGAAAAAATTGGTTATCACAAAACCCAGTACATAAATTATCACGATATACTGATTGACACCCCGGGGGAATATGCCGAAAATAAAATATTGGGCAGAGCCTTGGCTCTTTATTCCTACGAGGCCGATGTTGTGGGACTTCTTCTCAGCGCAAGGGAACAGTATTCTTTGTATCCACCATGTTGCACAGCACAGGTAAACCGCGAGGTTATTGGGATCGTGACACAGATTGACCAGCCGGACGCAAATCCTGCGCAAGCAGCTAGCTGGCTTGAACTTGCAGGCTGTGAAAAGATTTTCTTTGTGGCGTCTACAACCGGAGAAGGCATACAGGAACTTATTGATTATCTTGCAGAAGATAGAAAACCACAAAAATTCAGGTAAAAACAACAAAAACAAAGAAAAAAACACAAAAATCCATTGACAGAGCGGTATATATATGGTATTATGTATATAGGTAAATATAAATTAAATTAAAATGTTTATATAAAAGGAGAAAATGATTATGATGTCAGAGTACGAAATCAAAAAACAAATTTGTGACATTGGTAAGAGAATTTATGACAGAAGGATGGTTGCTGCAAATGATGGTAACATTTCTGTTAAAATCTCTGACAATGAGTATCTTTGCACACCTACAGGTGTAAGCAAAGGCTTTATGACACCTGAGTACATATGCAAAATTGATGGCGACGGCAATATCTTGCAGGCAAATAAAGGATTCAAGCCATCATCAGAAATCAAGATGCATTTAAGAGTTTACAAGCATCGTCCTGATGTTCAGGCGGTTGTTCACGCTCATCCTATTTATGCGACAAGCTTCGCTATTGCAGGAAAGCCACTTACACAGCCCATTATGCCTGAAGCGGTTATTGCACTTGGCTGTGTCCCCATTGCTGAATATGGCACACCTTCAACAAACGAAATTCCCGACGCAGTAGAGAAATATCTTCCCTACTATGATGCGGTTCTTCTTGAAAACCACGGTGCACTTGCTTATTCAGACTCACTTCTTGCGGCTTATCACAAGATGGAATCACTTGAATTCTATGCAGAGCTGTTGTTCCTTTCAAATCAGCTTGGCGGACCACAGGAATTCTCAAAAGAACAGCTTAAGAAACTCTATGAGGTTAGACGTGCATTTGGTATGACAGGAAAGCATCCTGCAAGCCTCTGCCCCAATAACAAAAATGGCGGCATGAGCTGTCACAATTGTCATATCCCGGATTGTGCAGTTGCAGAAGAGGGCTCCTCTTGCGACGATAAAGAATTGATTGCACAGATTACAAAAAAAGTTATGGAGCAGCTTGGAAAATAATGCGGGAGGTGTCGTTATGAATGACGAAAAGCTTACTCGTATTGTAGAAGCGACTTTAAAGCAACTTGCTGAAACACAAGCCGAAGAAAAGGGTTTTGGACTGAAAAAAGCTAAAAAGCTTATTGCTTTGGTTGAGGAAAAGGCAAAGCAGATGGGCGTAAATGCGGTTGTTGCGGTTTCTACCGCAGCGGGCAGACCTATTGCTGTTGAATGTATGGACAATTCCTACATAGCCAGCTTTGACGTGGCACTTAAAAAGGCTTACACAGTGGTTGCTCTCAAAATGTCCACAAGGAAACTGAGTACACTTGCGGCTCCTGGCGAGTCACTTTATGGAATTCAGTTTACCAATGACGGACAGATTGTTATTTTCGGTGGAGGCGATCCACTGATACATCATGGGAAAATTATCGGCGGGCTGGGTGTCAGCGGCGGTACAGAAGAACAGGATACTGCTCTTTCGGCGTATGGCGCTTCGCTCATCGATGAGATTATGAAAGATTTTTAAGAAGGGAGAGATTTTGGTTGAATAACAACGAAATAGAACAGATTGTAAAACAAGTTCTTGCGGGAATGCAAGGAACAAGCAGCAATGCAGCTCCAAAAGCAGCAGGCCCGGTTCCTAAATCAGCTCGTGTTGCTATGCTGACAGGAATTGAAAAGTTTGAGCTTCAGGAGTATCCTATCCCTGAAATAGGCGATGATGATATGCTGGTTAAAGTTGAGGGCTGTGGTGTTTGCGGAACTGATGCTCACGAGTACAAGCGTGACCCATTCGGACTTATTCCGGTAGTTCTCGGTCATGAAGGTACGGGCGAAATCGTAAAGCTTGGTAAAAATGTTAAAAAAGACAGCGCCGGAAAATCTTTGAGCGTTGGAGATAAGATTGTAACAAGCGTTACCCTCAAGGATGACCCCGAAATTACTATGCTTGACCTCAACAAACAAAACGTAGGAGGTGCAGATGTTTACGGTCTTCTTCCTGATGACTCTACACACTTCAACGGTTGGTTTGCAGATTACATAGTTATCAAAAAAGGTGCGTCTGTATTCAACGTTTCAGACCTTGATCTCGATTCAAGAATCCTTATCGAGCCTTGTGCGGTTCTTATCCACGCGGTAGAACGTGCAAAGACAACAGGAATCTTAAGATTCAACAGCCGTGTTGTTGTTCAGGGTTGTGGACCTATCGGCCTTATCTGTATAGCAGTTCTTAGAACTATGGGAATTGAAAACATTACAGCTGTTGACGGAGAACAAAAACGTCTTGACTTTGCAAAACGTATGGGCGCAGACAAAACAGTTAACTTCAAAGACTATAGCGGCATTGAAGCACTTAGCGGTGCTGTTGCGGACAGCTTCAGCGGACATCTTGCAGATTTTGCATTCCAGTGCACAGGCTCACCTGTTGCTCACAGCAATATCTACAAGTTCATCAGAAGCGGTGGCGGACTTTGCGAGCTTGGCTTCTTCATCAATGGCGGCGATGCACAAATCAATCCGCACTTTGACCTTTGCTCAAAGGAAATTACTCTGGTTGGTTCATGGGTATATACACTCCGTGATTATGCTACAACATTTGATTTCCTGAAACGGGCAATAGCAATTGGACTTCCAATCAAGGAACTTATCACACATAAGTATCCGCTTGAAAAAATCAATGATGCATTCGTTACGAATGTTAAAATGGAAGGTCTCAAGATTGCAGTTGTAAATGAATAATAATTAACAATTTTAAAATATTTTAGGAGGATTTTTAAAATGGCACAGGAAGCATTAGGTATGATAGAAACAAGAGGTTTGGTTGCAGCAATTGAGGCAGCCGACGCAATGGTAAAAGCTGCTGAGGTAGTTCTTATCGGTACAGAGAAGATTGGTTCAGGACTTGTTAGTGTTATGGTTCGCGGTGATGTTGGTGCTGTTAAAGCTGCTGTTGAAGCAGGTGGCCAGTGCGCACAGAGACTCGGCGAAATCGTTGCTACACACGTAATTCCGAGACCTCACAGCGATGTTGAAAAGATTTTGCCTAAGTTCTAAAGAAAGAGTGATTTAGTATGGCAACAACAAAAAAGACCGTAATTGCAAATACGGAAGCATTGAAAAATAATGAAGCCGAGGTTAAAGAAACCAAGGTTGTTGAAAAAAAGGTTATAAAGGAGGAAAAAAGAATGGCACAGGAAGCATTGGGTATGGTGGAAACAAGAGGCTTGGTTGCAGCAATCGAAGCAGCAGATGCTATGCTTAAGGCTGCTAACGTAACTCTTGTTGGCACAGAAAAGATTGGTTCAGGTCTTGTAAGTGTTATGGTTCGCGGTGATGTTGGCGCTGTTAAAGCTGCTGTTGAAGCAGGAGGTCAGTGTGCACAGAAGCTTGGCGAAATCATTGCTACACACGTTATTCCCAGACCTCACTCAGATGTTGAGAAAATATTGCCTATCCTTAAATAATAAAAGGATGCTGGGCAGGCAAATAGCGGGGCGAAGCTTTGGCTTTGTCCCGGCGGTTTGCCAAATCCGGAAAGGAAGAGTGTTATGATTATTGGAAAGGTGCTTGGCAGCGTTGTTTCAACCCGCAAGAATGAAAACCTTGTTGGAAGCAAGTTTATGATTGTCGAACCTGTTGAATCAATGGCAAAAGAAAATTCTAGAATTGTTGCTGTTGACAACATAGGTGCAGGCATTGGTGAATATGTTCTGGTGGCTCTTGGCAGTGCCGCAAGAATTGGATGCGATAAAGAGACTAAGCCAATAGATGCAGCAATTGTCGGAATTATTGACGACGGAGAAAGTTTTAAATAAAGGCGGATTATTTGATTTTGAGAAAAGGGGGAGCTATTTATGCAGCTTGCAGAACTTAGTGGTCTTATGAAAGAATGCGGAATAGTTGGTGCCGGTGGCGCAGGATTTCCCTCTTATGCAAAGCTTTCAGAAAAAGCTGATACTATTATACTCAACTGTGCAGAGTGTGAGCCACTTTTCAGGCTTCACAGGCAGCTTCTTATGACTTATGCAGAAGAAATTTTGATCGCTCTTGATACAGTGAGAGAGGCAGTCGGTGCAAAAAATGCCATTGTTGGCATAAAGGCAGCGTATAGTGAAACAGTTGAAGAACTGAACGAACATATTGGTTCCTTCAAAAATATTGAGATTTCACTTTTGCCTGAGGTTTATCCGGCGGGCGATGAAATTGTTCTTATTTATGAAACAACCGGCAAAGTGGTAAAACCCGGTCAGCTTCCCATTTCGGAAGGGGTTATTGTGTATAATGTAGAAACTATGCTCAATATTCACTTTGCTATTACAGAAAAAAAATCGGTTTGCTACAAGTATGTTACTGTAGCGGGCGAAGTTGAGAACCCTCAGACATACAAAGTTCCACTTGGTGTGCCGCTTAAAAAAGTGGTGGAGCTTTCTGGTGGGGAAACAGTCAAAGACTGTGTTTATTTAAGCGGCGGTGCAATGACAGGAAGAGTGGCGAATAAAAATGATGTTGTTACAAAGACAACAAATGCAATATTGGTATTGCCGAAAAATCATCCTGTTGTTATGAAAAAGAAAACAAATTCAAAAGTTAATATATACAGAGCAATGAGCGCGTGCTGTCAGTGCAGAATGTGTACTGATATGTGCTCGAGAAATCTTTTGGGACATCCCATTGAGCCACATTTATTTATGAGAGCTGCGGCAAAAGGGATGACAAAAGATATAACGGCTATGATGAATTCTACGTATTGTTCACAGTGTGGTATTTGCAGTATGTATGCCTGTCATCAGGGACTTTCACCGTCGATGCTTATCGGCGAGTTCCGAAATGAAATAAGAAAGCGTGGCATAAAACCTGAAAAAAAACCTAAATTTTCAGAGGTGGATGAACACAGAAAATACAGGACCATACCTATGGAACGGCTTGTTTCAAGGCTTGGAATTTCAAAGTATGATGTTGAAGCTCCTCTTGATGACAGACCTCAGGATTTTTCGAAGAGTGTGAAAACTCTCAAAATTATGTTGAGCCAGCATATAGGTCAACCGGCAAAGCCTGCGGTGAGTGTAGGAGTAGCGGTCAAGGCGTTTGAAAAGTTGGCAAGCTGTGAGGGCTTGGGTGCTGAAATTCACAGTCCCCTTGATGGAGTAGTAAAAGAAATAACAGAAAAATATATCTTGCTTGATATAAAGCGGTAGAAAGGGAGGAAACATAAATGGGAAAAGCATTGGCAATGGCTGAATTTACAACGGTTTCCACCGATATGAAGGCCGCTGATATGATGGTTAAAACAGCTGAGGTGAATGTTATTGAAGCTGAGGTTGTTTGTCCGGGAAAATACATAATTCTGATTGAGGGCGATTTGAGTGCAGTAAGAGCCTCGGTGGATACTGTGAAAAATATGTTCCCTGAAAAGTTGATTGACAGTTTTGTTCTGGGAAATCCGCATGAAACTATTTTCCCTGCTATTTATGGGACCACTGAGGTGCAGGATAAACGCGCTCTTGGTATTTTGGAGACTTATTCTGCGGCGTCAATTATTTTGGCGGCAGATATTGCGGCAAAAACCGCAATAGTTGATTTGATTGAGCTGCGTATCGCTCGTGGCATGTGCGGAAAATCATATATGCTTCTTACGGGTGAGGTTGCTGCGGTTGAATCAGCAATTGAAAAGGCAAAACGTGAGGTAAGTGATGGAACGATGTTCCTTGACAGCTCGGTTATTGCAAGTCCTGATGATAAAATGTGGAATACAATTATATAAATGTTTGAGGTGAATTGATATGTTTGATGAAAAGGATATAAGTCGCATAGTTGAAAGTGTTATTCAGAATATGGACGGAAAGGTATTGCCCAAGAAAAATCTCAAGGGTGTTTTCCCCACAATGACAGAGGCGCTGGAGGCTGTGTCAAAAGCTTACATTCAGTATAAGAGCTATACTGTTGAGCAGAGGGAAAAGATGATTTCTGCAATCCGTCGTTTGACGCTTGAAGAAGCTGAAGAAATGGCAAAGCTTGGTGTTGAAGAAACAGGCATGGGCAGAGTTTCTGATAAGATTATCAAACATCAGCTGGTTGCAAATAAGACTCCTGGAACTGAAGATCTTTGTCCGACAGTTAAAACAGGTGACTGCGGTCTTACTTTGATTGAAATGGCACCTTATGGTGTTATCGGAAGCATCACTCCTTCAACAAATCCGAGTGAAACTGTTATATGCAATTCCATCGGTATGATTGCCGGAGGAAATGCGGTTGTGTTCAACCCTCATCCAAACGCAAAAAGAATTGCAAACTATGCAGTTGACCTTGTTAACCGCGGCATACTTGAAGCAGGTGGCCCTGAAAATCTGGTTGTTTCTGTTGAAAATCCAACTATGGATTCATCAAACGAAATGGTTGGCTCACCTCTTGTTAAAATGCTTGTTGCAACAGGTGGCCCCGGTGTTGTAAAAATGCTTCTTTCTTCAGGAAAGAAAGCAATCGGTGCAGGGGCTGGAAATCCTCCTGTTATTGTTGATGACACAGCTGATATTGAAAAAGCTGCTTCTGATATTATCAAGGGTGCAAGCTTTGATAACAATCTCCCCTGTATCGCTGAAAAAGAATGTTTTGTTTTTGATTCAGTTGCTGACCAACTCATACTTCATATGCAGAGAAACGGTGCATACCTCTTAAAAGGTGCCCAGATCGATAAGCTTGTTAAGGTTGCTCTCGTTGAAAAAGACGGAAAATTTGGAATTAACAAAAAATGGGTAGGAAAAGATGCAAAACTCTTCCTCAAGGAACTTGGCATTGATGCAGACCCAAGGCTTATTATTTGTGAAACAGATGCAAAGCATCCCTTTGTTCAGGTGGAAATGATGATGCCTATTCTCCCTATCGTAAGAGTAAAAGATATTGAAGAGGCGATTACTGAAGCTTGCAAAGCTGAACATGGAAACAGACATTCCGCTCACATTCATTCAAAGAATGTTGACAGACTTACAGCTTTTGCAAGAGCGGTTGAAACAACAATTTTTGTAAAGAACGCACCTTCTTATGCTGGCATTGGCGCCGGTGGCGAAGGTCATACAACATTTACCATTGCTGGACCTACCGGTGAGGGTATTACTTCTGCGAAGTCGTTCACACGCCAGAGAAGATGCGTTATGGCGGATGGTCTCCATATAGTTTAAATTTAACGAAAAGGATTGTGCATAAATGAAAGCATTAGGAATGATAGAAGTTTATAGCTTTACAACTGCGGTGGTTGCTGCTGACCTTTGCGCAAAAGCTGCTGATGTAAAAGTTATTGCCTTTGACAGAAACCGTCCCAAGAGTGCGGATGCACCTGCACCACTGGTTATGCAGATAAAGATTACAGGCAATGTTGCGGCGGTGAAAGCTGCTGTTGAAGCAGGAACTGAATATGCAAAGTCAGAGGGCAGGCACATTGTTTCACACATTATCCCAAATCCTGGTGATGGCGTTGAAAAAATGGCTTATCGCCTTGATATAAACAAAGATAAATATAACAAAAAGCTCCCAAAGGACTTTATGAATGAGGAAGATATAAATGGTGACACTATTGGAGCAGAAACTATTGGCCTTCTTGAAATAGACGGTCTGGTTGCGGCTATTGAGGGTCTTGATTCCATGACAAAAGCTGCGAATGTACGAGTTATTCACTCCGAAAAGCGTCTTGGAGGACGACTTGTTACATTTATTGTTGCAGGTGAAGTTTCAGCGGTCAAGGCTGCTGTTGAAGCAGGTTACCAGAACGCACAGCCTCTTGGCAAGGTTTATGGCAAGGCGGTTATTGCCAGACCTCACAGAGAGGTTGCAAAGTTCTTTGATATGGACTGATTTTTAAAATCGACAATCCGGAAAGACGGA
Organism: Clostridia bacterium; assembly: GCA_017620615.1. Classification (GTDB taxonomy): domain Bacteria; phylum Bacillota; class Clostridia; order Monoglobales; family Monoglobaceae; genus SIG440. Next base: position 15,246 of record JAGAUW010000018.1, read on the forward strand.
AATATAAATCAGGAAGCAGAAATTTGCTATCTTGAGAGGTGAAGCTTATGTATTATGATACAGACACAATTGCAAAAGCTGTTCAAAACGTTATTAAAGATATAAATGATGACGGACAAATCAAGGTCGGCGTTTCTCAACGTCATATTCATTTGTCTCAGGAAGACCTTGAAACTCTGTTTGGCAAAGGATATCAGCTTACCATAAAAAAATATCTTATGGGGCGTGAATATGCGTCTAATGAGGTTGTAACATTGGTAGGACCGTCACTTAAAGCTATTGAAAATGTCCGTGTTCTTGGTCCCGTGAGAAACAAAACTCAGGTTGAAATATCAAGAACAGATACATTCGTTCTGAAAGTGAGTCCTCCGGTAAGACCATCAGGTCAGGTTGAAGGCTCTGAAAAGGTGGTTGTTGTCGGACCAAAAGGCAGTGTATATCTCAAAGAAGGTGTTATAATTGCCAACCGCCACATCCATCTCACGCCCGAATATGCTACGGCAAACGGCATAAAGGACAATGATTATGTGGATGTTGAGGTAGAGGGAATAAAGCCTACCAGATTTTATGATGTTCAGGTCAGAGTAAGAGATGATTTCAATGTTGAAATGCATATTGATACTGATGATGCAAACTCTGCCGGACTCAAAAACGGAGCAAAGGTGAAAATCCTGAAGAAAAAATAAGAATCGCGAAAGTGGGGAATGTTATGCTTGCACTTGAACGACAAAAGAAAATCCTCGAATTTTTAAATACCGATGGTGTTGTTTCGGTAAACAGACTGAGCAGCACTTTGGGTGTTACAGAAGAGACAGTAAGACGTGACCTTGAAAAACTTGAAAAGCAAGAGTCTCTCAGAAGAACTCACGGTGGTGCTGTTTCTGTTGAGGGGAGCACTCATGAATTTTCTCTGGAAAAGAGAAAAACCATAAATGTTGTTGCAAAACAAATGATTGCGAAAGAAGCAGCAAAAAAAGTTGTTGATGGTGATACGATTTTTCTTGATGCTTCAACCACCACATTTTTTATGGCGAAGGAACTTAAAAATCGCAAAAATGTTACGGTGATTACCAACTCGCTGAGGGTTGTGACAGAGCTTTCGGGCTGTGAACACTTAAAAGTGATTATGATAGGTGGAGTGATGAGCCGCAATCAGTCATTTGTGGGAAGGCTCGCAGAAAAGAGTATTGAAGAAGATTATTTTGCAAACAAGATGTTTTTTTCAAGCAAGGGAATAACGGCAGATGCAGGAATCCTTGACAGTAATGAAACAGAATGCGGTATCAAACAGAAAATGTTTGAAAACTCCAACAAAAAATATTATCTTTGTGATAATGGTAAAATCGGCGGAGTGGGGTTTGTAAAATTAGCTTCTTTTCAGGAAATTGACTGTTTGATTACAAATGCAGCTTTGGATGAAAAGCTCTTGGAAAAACTTGCTGAAAATGAAGTAGATGTTATTCGTGTGAATGAATAAATTGGAAGTTTTGGGTCTGAAACCGAAAAGGTTTCAGGCTCTTTTTTTGTGCAAAAAATCCGATATTGTGTCTTGAGAATAAATAAAGACACAAGATGGTGTAATGTTACAAATAAATTACAATTTTTTTAAATTTTTTTAAAAAAAGTATTGCAAAAGTCCAGAAAGTGTAGTATTATATAGGAAAGTGGTATGAAGTGGAGCGAAATTCCATAAAGTGGAATAAAAACAGAACTTTCCAAGGAGCGCAAGGCTATGCTTATCGGTGAATATTTTCATAACCTTGATACCAAGGGCAGAGTAAGCATTCCATCTAAATTCAGAGATGATTTGGGTGGAACTTTTGTGCTGTCTAAAGGTGTAAATGACTGTTTGTGTGCATACTCCAAGGAAGAATGGGAAAGTTTCAAGGAAGAACTTCTCCAGCTTCGTGGTGCAGATGCACGTATGCTTCGCAGATTTTTCTTTTCAGGTGCCACTGAATGTGAAATTGATACTCAGGGCAGAGTTGTTATCCCGCCTCTTTATCGCGAATATGCAGGTCTTGGACGCGAGGTTGTTATCGTGGGCGTTTCAAATTGTATGGAAATCTGGGACAAGGCGGCTTGGAACAAGTATATGAACAATCCGGCCCTTGAATCTGCTGAAATCGAAAATGCGATGGAGCGTCTTGGATTATGATGAGCGAATTCAAACATATTTCGGTGTTGCTCAATGAAAGCGTTGATATGCTTGGTGTTAAGCCCTCAGGAGTTTATGTTGATGGAACACTTGGCGGCGGCGGTCATGCAGAGTTGGTTTGTTCAAAGCTTTCAGGCGATGCGACCTTCATCGGCGTTGATCGGGATATGACAGCCATAAAGGCGGCAAGCAAGAGGCTTGAAAAATATAAGAATATAACAAAAATTGTTCACAGCAATTTTGCTGATATAAAAAATGTTCTCTCAGAACTTGGAATAAATGGCATCGACGGTGCAATCTTGGACCTTGGGGTTTCATCGCCGCAACTGGACACTGCTGAAAGAGGCTTTAGCTACAATATGGATGCACGACTTGATATGCGGATGAACCAAGAAGACAAGCTCAGCGCCTATGAGGTGGTTAACGAGTATAGCGAAAGCGAGCTTTCTAAAATCATATTTGATTATGGAGAAGAACGTTTTGCAAGACAGATAGCAAGAGCCATTTGTGAAAAGCGAAAAGAAAAAGATATAGGGACAACATTGGAGCTTTGCGAAATAATAAAAAATGCTTATCCCGTGAAAATGAGATTTCAGGACAAGCATCCGGCAAAAAGGACTTTTCAGGCAATAAGAATTGAGGTCAACAACGAGCTTGGGATACTCAGGCAGGCAATATGCGATTTTGTTGATGTACTAAATCCCGGAGGGGTTTTGTCGGTTATAACCTTTCATTCCCTTGAGGACAGAATTGTAAAGCAGACCTTTTCGGACTTGGCATCAGGGTGTGAGTGCCCAAAGGATTTTCCCATTTGCGTTTGCGGAAAAAAACCTAAAGTAAAATTAGTAAATAAAAAGCCGATAGTTTCAGGAACTGCAGAGCTTCAGGAAAATATGCGAGCACACAGTGCGAAGCTTCGGGCTGTTAAAAAAATATAAAATTTGAGGTGGAGCAAAAATGTCTAATTTGTATAGCTACAATACAAGCAGTGCATATAAGCTTGATTATACTTATGATGCTATGAGACATAATGAGAGCAAAAGACTTCACGAAGAAAGCAAAAAATCGGAAAACAAAAAGCATAGTTTTTTAAATATTACAAATTTCATCAGGGTGGCACTTTGTTTTGCCATAGCCTTTGTTATAGTAAATGGCTATGTAAAAATCAATGAGGCTTATAGCTCGGTTGCAAAGCTTGAAAAACAGTATAACGAAATAGTTGCAACAAATCAGGATCTTCAGGTGAAGATTGACAAGGCGGTTGACCTTGAACAGCTTTTGACCATTGCAAATGAAAAGTTTGGAATGATAAGTCCTGAAAGATACCAGATGTTTTATGTGGATTTAAGCCAAAACGATTTTGCTCAGGTTTGCAGCGATGAAAATAACAGAGAAACAGAAGTGGCAATGAGCGGTGTTACGGGAACGATAACCGGAGCAATGAACATATTTAAATAAAAGATAAGTTCGTTTTGGTATATTTAAATTGCCTTGGTAAATATAATTTATAGTGGCATATTCTAAACCGATTTATTCGTTTGGAGGTAACTGTGGTGCAAAACGAACAAAGTACATTTACTCAAAGAAAGAAGATAGGATGGCTGCTCGCAGGGGCAGTCTTCCTTTTCTGCGCTTTAATGGTAAGAGTGGCGTGGCTGCAGATTGTCAGAGGGGAAGAACTTTCGTCAGCAGCGCGCGAGCAGCAAACAAGTGACAATATCATAACTCCTGAGCGAGGACTTATCTATGACCGCAATATGAAAATTTTGGCAAATAACTTAAGCGTTGAGACCATAAGCATAACCCCAAAAAATGTCAGGGGTAACAAAAAGCAAAGCGTAGAAGAGATAGCACGAAATATGGCTGAAATTCTTGAGCTTGATTATGACACGGTTCTCGAAAAAATAAACAAGCAATCAAGCTTTGAGTATATAAAGAAAAAAGTTGAGAAGGACCAGGCTGATGCCCTCAGAGAGTATATAAACAAATATAGTATTGATGGAATAAAGTTTGCTGAGGATACGAAAAGGTATTATCCTTACGGAAACTTTGCATCTCAGGTCATTGGCTTTGCAGGAAATGACAACAACGGCCTTGAGGGAATTGAAATGGTCTATGACGAGCAGCTCAAAGGTGTTCCCGGCAGAATTGTATCGGCAAATATGACTGCCGGACTTGAAATCCCTGATAATTATGAAAGCTATTACGAGGCACAAAATGGTCAGAGCGTGGTGCTGACTATTGATGAAACAATACAGCATTTTGCTGAAAAGCATCTTGAACATGCGAGAATTGAAAATCAGCTTCAGGAAGGCGCTGCGGCTATTGTTATGAGCGTGAAGACAGGCGAAATACTGGCAATGGCAACAAAGCCTGACTATGACCTTAATCAGCCATTTGAAATCAATGCGGCGGTGGAGGAGAAATATCCTGATATAAAAAAAGAACTTGAGACTATGGACGGTAGCGAATATAACGCGAAACTCACTGAGGTTACACAATTTTTGAGAAGAAACAAGGCTGTGGTTGACTCATACGAGCCAGGTTCGACTTTCAAAATTGCTGTGGCGTCAATGGCCCTTGAAGAAGGTGTGGTATCCCTTGATGACCATTTCTATTGCGGTGGTTCCATAAAGGTGGCAGACAGAACAATAAACTGTGCGAATCGAAACGGTCACGGCTCACAGACCTTTGTCCAGGCAGTGCAGAACTCCTGCAACCCTGCATTTATTGAAATCGGCGCAAGGGTGGGCCGCGAAAAGTTTGTGAAATACCTGGAGGGATTTGGCTTTCGTGAAAAGACCGGCATTGAGCTTCCGGGTGAGACCAGTGGCATTTTTCACGAATTTTCAAATTTCAAAGAAATCGACCTTGCGACATCATCTTTCGGGCAGAGTTTTAACATAACACCTCTCCAGATGATTACACTTGCATCAGCAGTTGCCAATGGCGGAAACCTTATGAAACCCCATCTTGTGAAACAGCTTGTTGATGAAAATCAGAATGTAATAAAAGAATTTGAACCTGAGACGGTACGCCGCATTATTTCGGAAAAAACAAGCAAAACTATGTGCGAAATTCTTGAATCGGTTGTGTCGGTAGGCGGCGGTAAAAATGCTTATCTTGCAGGATATCGAATTGCAGGAAAGACCGGAACATCAGAAAAACAGCCTCGTGGAAATGGCAAATACGTAGCATCTTTCATAGGCTTTGCACCTGCTGATGACCCTGAAATTGCGTGTCTGGTAATTCTTGACCAGCCTCCTGTTGGCTCTACTTATTACGGTGGTCTTATAGCGGCACCGGTTGTTAAAAATATTCTTGAAGAGAGTCTCCAGTACATAGGAGTTGAGGCGGAATATACTCAGGAAGAATTGGAAATGATTGATATAACGGCCCCTGACATCACCGGCAAGACCCGAAAAGAGGCGGAGGCTGCCCTTAAAGAGGTTGGAGTGAATATAAGTATAAAGGGTACAGGAGATGTTATTCTTGACCAGGTTCCAAAGCCATATTCGAAGCTTGCAAGAGGCTCCAAAGTTGTGGCATATACCGAGGGTGAGGAAAGCAAAAAGACGGTGACAATCCCCGATGTTGTGGGTTGTTCGGCATCAGAGGCGAATAAAGGCATTACAAATGCAGGGCTTAATGTAAGAGTAAAAGGACTTTCAAACGTTAACGGAATTTCAATTTGCTCTGAGCAGTCGCCTGCTGCCGGCACGATTGTAGAGCCGGGAACAATTGTTACCTTGGATTTTAGATATATAGAGGTAAGAGACTGATTTTTTAAAATATGGTTTTGAGAAATGGAGGATCGGCTATGTTATTATCTCAGTTGCTCACTGATGTGGAAATAATAAATGCATGGGGAAACATCGATGTGAAAATTTCCGGAGTTGCTTTTAACTCTCAGGAGGTAAAACCTGGCGATGTGTTTGTATGCATAAAGGGATTTAAAACCGACGGCCACGATTATGCAGCGGATGCGCTTGAGAAAGGCGCGGTTGCGATAGTAGCAGAAAAGCCGTTGCCTGATACTGCAGCTACCACTGTTGTGGTTAAGGACACACGATATGCACTTTCGTGTATTGCAGCAGCTTTTTATGATCATCCCTACAGAAAGTTTCGTCTTATAGGAATAACGGGGACTAATGGAAAGACCACAACTACTTATCTTGTGAAATCAATTCTTGAAAGCTGTGGCGAGACTGTTGGGCTTATTGGTACAAATCAGAATATGATAGGCAACAAAACAATTCCCTCTCACCATACAACACCTGATGCATTGGAACTGATGCGTCTTTTTGACCAGATGGCGAATGAGGGTGTGGATACGGTTGTTATGGAGGTTTCGTCACACTCGCTTGCTCTTGACAGAGTGGCTTGCTGTGAGTTTGACATTGGTGCATTCACTAATGTGACTCAGGACCATCTTGATTTCCACATTACTATGGAAAACTATACAAATGCAAAGGCGCAGCTTTTTAAAAAATGTCGCAAGGGTGTTTTCAATATTGACGATGGCGCTTTTGAAGCGTTGAGTAAAAATGCTACTTGTGATGTTTTAACATACAGTACAAGAAACGACTGTGATTTAAAGGCGGAGGATATTGAATACCGTGCAACAGGTGTGGAGTTTGACCTTGTTTGTGGAAAGGCACGTGAAAGGGTTACACTATCTATACCGGGTGGATTTTCGGTGTATAATGCATTGACTGCTGCCGGATGTTGTCTTGCAGCTGGTCTGTCCCTTGCGGATATTTCAAATGGATTGAGGTCAGCGAAAGGGGTAAAGGGTAGAATTGAGGTTGTGGAAACCAATACAGATTATACAGTGATAATTGACTATGCTCATACCCCTGACGGACTTTATAATATTCTAAGTGCTATACGCGGTTTTGCAAAAGGCAGAATTGTTACCCTCTTTGGATGCGGCGGTGACCGTGACAAGACAAAGAGACCTCAGATGGGAAAAATTGCCGGTGAAATGTCGGATTTCTGCATAGTGACAAGTGACAATCCAAGGAGTGAAGAGCCAAAGGCGATAATCGAGGATATACTTGTGGGACTTAAGGAAACTGATTGTCGGTATGCCGTTGTTGAAAACCGATTCGAGGCTATTGAATTTGCTATTGACAATGCAAAGCCTGATGATATAATTCTCCTTGCGGGCAAAGGCCATGAGCCTTATCAGATACTCAAGGACAGAACTATTGTGTTTGACGAAAGAGAGATAGTTTTAAAGCTTATTGATTCATCTGAGGCTTAAGGAGAGTGATTGATGTGGAAAATATCCTGACAATAAAGCAGCTTGAAATGGCATGCGGAGGAAGAGCAGAAAACTGCGATAGCGAAAAAGTTGTAGCAGATATTGTTACTGACAGCAGAAAAATCACGTTTGGCTCTGTCTTTGTCGCGCTCCGTGGAGAAAAATTTGACGGACATAATTTTGCAAGTCAAGCCATTGAAAAGGGTGCGGTTTGCTCTATTGTTGATGAAAGCTTCGAAAACAAGGAAAATATTCCGGCGATAATTGTAAAAGACACATACAAGGCCCTTCGGGACGCGGCAAAATATTATCGTGACAGGTTTTTGATTCCGTCAGTTGCTATAACAGGAAGTGTGGGAAAAACCAGCACCAAGGACATGGTTTATTGTGTGCTGAGTAACAAGTACAAAGTGCTTAAAACAGAGGGGAATTTCAATAACGAAATAGGACTTCCCCTCACAGCATTTAGACTTTCATCCGATGATGAACTTGCCATTTTTGAAATGGGAATGAGTTCTTTTGGTGAAATCTCGCGACTTACAGATATTGCATCCCCTGAAACTTCCATAATAACGAATATAGGTTTTTCACATATAGAGCATTTAGGCTCAAGAGAAAATATCCTGAAAGCAAAGCTTGAAGTGCTTGAGGGAATGTCAGAAACAGACGGAACTGTTATACTGAACGGCGATGACCAGTATTTGAACAGTGTGGTGGGAACATTGCCCTTTGAAACACTGACATATGGAATAGAAAACAAAACTTGCGACATCGTTGCTGAAAATATCAAAAAGTTTTCAGACAGTATATCTTTTGAGGTTCAGCTCGACGGAACAGTGTATAATATACGGATAAACGCCCCTGGCGTTCATCATGTTTACAATGCATTGGCGGCTACCTTAGCTGGAATGAAGTACAATATGTCAATGGAACAGATCATTGAGGGAATAGGGAAATTTGCGCCACAAGGCATGAGACAAAATATTGAAACCCTAAACAATTATAGAATAATAAGGGATTGCTACAACGCAAGTCCTACATCTATGAAATCAGGACTTGAAGTTTTGGCGGTAACTATGCCGAAAGATATGGAAAGTCCTTACAGAAGGGTTGCTGTTCTTGGTGATATGCTGGAGCTTGGTGAATTTGCCCGTGATGCCCATATATCGGTGGGAGAATTGACCTGCGACTATGATTTGGGATGCCTTGTTGCCATTGGTAAAAATGCGGAATTTGTGGCAAAAGGAGCTATTGAAAAAGGCTTCAATTCATCTGAGATATATGTTTTTTATGATAACAATGCCGCAAAGGCTCATATTATGGAAATATTAAAGCCCAACGATGTTATTCTTTTCAAAGGGTCACGGGGTATGCGGCTTGAAGAGATTGCAGATTTTATTTCGGAGCAGGATGCTCTTTAACAACCACAGAAAACAGTATTAGTGAGGTTTTTAAAATGATTAAAGCTATTACAGTTGCATTGATTTCGTTTATGTTTGCGGCAGTTCTTGGAATTTTCCTGATACCGCTTTTGCACAGACTCAAATTTGGACAGGAAATAAGAGAAGAAGGTCCAAAGTGGCACCAGAGAAAATCAGGAACGCCAACAATGGGTGGTATTATATTCATAGCCGCATCTGTTATTTCGTCCGCCATAGGAGTATTTATTTTTGGCATAAATCGCGATGTAGCAGATGTAAAGGCACTTATCAGCCTTTTGGGAATATCCTTGGGCTTTGGAATTGTGGGGTTTTTGGATGACTACATAAAAGTGATTCTCAAACGAAATCTTGGACTTCGTGCAGGGCAGAAATTTTCACTGCAGTTTCTTGTGGCACTGATTTCGGCTGTATGGATGGTTGCAGGGGGCGTGGTAAATACCGAAATTGCTATTCCATTTTCGGGTTTCAGTGTAGACGTTGGACATATAGTTTATATCCCGTTTGTTATTCTGGTTATGCTTGCGGCTGTCAACAGCGTAAACCTCACGGACGGACTTGATGGCCTTGCTACTTGCATAACTTTGGTCATATGTGTTTTCTATTGCATTGTATCGACTGTTTCACAGAACAGCCCATTGGCACTCTTCAGCGCAATTCTCATAGGCGGTCTTTTGGGATTTTTGATTTACAACAAATTTCCGGCAAAAGTGTTTATGGGCGATACCGGCTCGCTTTTCTTGGGCGGCGCAGTCTCGGCAATGGCAATTTCTATGAAAAATCCTTTACTTTTGCTTATTGTGGGTCTTGTCTATGTGATAGAAGCACTGTCGGTTATTATTCAGGTGACTTGGTTCAAGAAAACAGGAAAACGAATATTTAAAATGAGCCCTATCCATCATCATTTTGAAATGTGTGGATGGAGCGAGGTTAAAATAGTTATAGTATTTTCGGCTGTTACGGCAGCTCTTTGCATTTTGGGATTGGCTGCGACGGGAATTTAAAAACAGAAAAATTTGCGGAAAGGATGGCTGCATATGAAGCGGGTACAAAGAAGAAAAAGTGTGCGAAAGACAAATAGCTCTGCTAAAACTTTAGCTGCGTCAAAGCTTGGCAGCCTGGTGACTGCAACAAAGGGCGTTGATATGCAGTTTTTGGTTGCGGTTTATATTTTGCTTGCGTTCGGGCTTCTTATGGTGCTCAGTGCCAGCAGCCCTATTGCCTACGCAAGTGAAGCAACCAATCACGACAGCTTTTATTATTTCAAAAAGCAGTTTCTGTGGGCAATCCTTGGAAGTATAGGTATGTTTGCAGCGGCAAATTATGATTATCAGAAAATGAAAAAGCTTGCCTTCCCGGCTCTTTGCATTAGTGTTCTTTTGCTTCTTTTGGTGTTGGTGCCGGGGATAGGCAGAAAAATCAACGATGCAAGACGCTGGATTTATATCGGTCCAATAAACTTTCAGCCGTCAGAGGTTGCAAAGATTGCTATGATTGTATTTTTCTCATACAGTCTTTCAAAAAACCATAAGGAGCTGAAAAATTTCAGTGTGTTTTTGCTGTACATAGCGATAATAGGGGTTGTGGCAGTGATAATTATGATGGAACCACATTTCAGCTGTACAATGCTGATAGTTGCAACATCGGTAATTCTTATGTTCGTTGCGGGGGCCAAAATCAGGCACTTTTTGGTGTTGTGTCTGCCGGTTATTCCGGTACTTGGTCTTGTAATAATAAAGTCCCCTTACCGACTCGCCAGAGTACTTTCGTTCCTTGATCCTTTTGAGGATATACAAGGTGCAGGTTGGCAGATTGTTCAGTCACTTTATGCCATAGGCTCGGGAGGAATTTTTGGTGCAGGGCTTGGTCAAAGCCGTCAGAAATATCTGAACATTCCGGAGCCGCAAAATGACTTTATATTTGCTATTCTTGCGGAGGAGTTTGGCCTTTTGGGGGCAATTCTTGTTTCGGTTATGTTCATTTTTCTTATAGCAAGAGGAGTAAAAATTGCACTTCGTGCTCCTGACCTTTTCGGAACACTTCTCACAACGGGAATAGTTGCTATGATTGCAATTCAGGCACTTGTGAACATTGCGGTTGTTACGTCATCAATACCTGTTACGGGTATGCCGCTGCCGTTTTTCAGCTATGGCGGTACGGCACTTGCTATTACTATGACAGAGATGGGAATTGTACTGAATGTGTCAAAACACGCAAAGATTTAAATTCAGATTGGATATGAAGGCTTAAAGCAGCGAATAGCGTTTAGGCCTTTAACCATTTAATAAAAGGAGATTTTTCTATGAGAATTCTGTTTGTCGGTGGCGGAACCGCGGGGCATATTAATCCTGCTATTGCTGTTGCCAATCACATAAAAGAAAAAGACCCAAGGACTGAAATTTTGTTTGTGGGAACAAAGCAGGGAATGGAGAGCACCCTTGTGCCCAAGCAAGGCTATGAACTCCAGTTTATAAAAATTCACGGCTTCAAAAGGAGCCTTAGTCTTAAAAATATCAAGACAGTAGCAGAAATTTTTGATGGAGTAAGACGTGCAAAAAAAATAATAAAAGAATTTCGTCCCGATGTTGTTATGGGAACGGGAGGATATGTTACGGGTCCGGTTCTTCTTGCGGCGGCACTTATGAAAATTCCCACTCTTGTCCATGAGGCAAATGCTTATCCTGGGGTCACAATAAGGCTTTTGTCAAGGGTTTCGGATGTGGTGGCACTCAGTATGGAAGAGGCATCAAAGTTTATACCAAAGGCTAAGAGGATTGAAATTACCGGAAATCCGGTGAGGCCGTCAATTCTTTCCTGTGACAAAAAAACTGCCAGAGAAAAATTGGGACTTTCCGACAAAAAGGTTATTCTTATATTCGGCGGAAGTTTGGGTGCCGCAAAGATAAACTCGGTATGCTGTGACTGGATTTCTTCTGTGGCTGATGAAGGAAAGTATCATATACTGATGTCCACCGGCAAAAACAATCAGTATGAAAAGGTAATTGAGCGATTTAAGGAAAACGGCATAGATACGGAAAAATATCCGATGCTCAAGGTTTCTGAGTATATATATGATATGGACCTTGCGCTGAATGCGGCAGACCTTATTATTGCCCGTTCAGGCGGCTCGGTGAGTGAAATGACGGCTTTGGGGAAAGCAGCGATTCTCATCCCCTCGCCTTATGTGGCGGGAAATCACCAGCTACACAATGCCCGTGCCGTTGAGCGTTCAGGCGGTGCGATGGTGATTACTGAAGATGAGTTGACCAAAGAAAAACTTGGAGATGCGGTGACACGTATCATAGAAAACGACGATTTGCTAGAAGAAATGAGCGAAAAATCAAAAAGTATAGGAATTGTGGATTCTGCTGACAGAATTTACAAAATCCTTAAAGAAATTGCAAAAATAAAATAAAGCACATCAACACCTTTTTCCGTGCTTTACATAATATGTAGGTATGAGGAGGTGTTACGGTGAGCAAGATTATAATTTGCGGCGGGAGAAAGCTCGACGGTGAAGTCAATGTCCAGGGCTCAAAAAATGCAGTTTTGCCAATTCTTGCCGCAACTATCTTGAATGAAGAGGAATGTGTTGTACATAACTGTCCCGATCTTGCAGATACCCGGTCAGGGTTTGAAATAATACGGCAGCTTGGTGGAAAGGTAAGTTTCTGTGACCATACTGCAGTTATCAAAACCGAAAATATGAAACGGCACGAAATTTCAGGGGAGCTTATGTGCAGTATGAGGTCGTCGGTTTTGTTTCTGGGGCCTATTATCTCACGATGTGGTCAGGCTGTTATTTCGTATCCAGGGGGCTGTGCCATAGGTCTTCGTCCCATAGATCTTCATCTTAAAGCTTTCAAAGAGCTTGGCGTGAAGATTGAAGAAGTCGGGGGCTATATTTACTGCAAAGCAGACAGAATAAGGCCTGCAACGGTGAATCTTCTGTTCCCAAGTGTTGGTGCTACGGAAAATATTATGCTGCTTGCGACGGTGTCACGGGGCGAAACAATGATAGTAAATGCGGCGCGGGAGCCGGAGATTGTGGACCTGCAAAATTTCCTGAACAGGATGGGGGCAAAAATTTCCGGCGCAGGAACAGAAATAATTCGCATAATAGGTGTTGAAAAATTAAAAAAAGTGGAGTATAATATAATTTCGGATCGTATTTTTGCAACAACATGTGCGTGTGCAGCTGCTTGTTGCGGCGGAGACGTTGTGCTTCGGAATATGGAGCCCGAACATATAAGGCTTATTATTTCAATGCTAAAAGATTCTGGGTGCAAGGTAGTGAGCGGGGAAAATCATGTACGAATCCAAAACAGTGAACGGCTTTTGGGTCTTGGAAAGATTATGACATCGCCATATCCGGGGTTCCCGACGGATGCTCAGGCGCTCTTTATGTCGGCACTTGCCACAGCGGACGGAACAACGGTGTTTGTTGAAAATATATTTGAAAGCAGATACAAGCATGTGGCAGAACTTATCAAAATGGGCGCCGATATAATAGTTGACGGAAGACTTGCGGCTGTTACCGGTTGTAACTATATCCAGGGTGCAAAGATTTGTGCCGGTGATTTGCGAGGCGGTGCGGCGTTGGTTATTGCGGGGCTTTCTGCCATTGGTGACACTGAAATAACGGGAATTGAACATATAGACAGAGGTTATGAACGGATAGAAAATGTTTTTTCGGCGCTTGGTGCGTCAATAAAACGAAAATAAAAGCTTAGCCATGCAGGATAGCATGGCACAGGGCAAAAGGACAAGCTATTTTAAGGAAGGGGGGCGCAACGTGAAAATTGTGAGAAAAAAGAAGATTAAAAAATTGGCAGAAAATGAAATTTCAAACAATGAGCTTGAACAAAAAAAACGAAAGCTTATGAAAGAGAACCGCAAGAAACGAAGAAAAAGAAGATTTATTATTTTTGTGTTTCTATTTGTCTGCATAGGGATAATTGTTGCGGTCCTCAAAGCACCTTTTTTCAATATTCAGGCGGTTTATTCGGTGGGGCAGTCACAGATGACCGAAAGTGAAATCTTAGAGATTGCCCAGATAAAAACAGGGGTGAATATTTTCAGTACAAATTTGAAAATTGCACAAAGACGGCTTAATTTCAATGCTGAAATAGAGGAATCCAGTGTCAGAAGAATTTTTCCCAACAAGATAAAGATTTCGGTGAAGGAAGCGAAACCCATTGCTTACATAAAAAAGAATGACAAGCTTCTTTTTATTGACGGATGGGGGAAGATAATAAAGGTCCATGAGGCGAGTGATGAAGAAAAACCGGCAGCGCCTGAACTTTTCGGTGTCGAGGCAGTGTCCGAAATTCCGGGTGAGCAGTTTGCAAAGCCAAATGACTCAAGAGCCGAGGTGCTTTTTGATTGCTTGCCGACGCTCTCTGAAACGGGACTTTTGGAAAAACTGAATTACATAAGTCTTGCGGATCTTTCGGATATACATCTTGATTATGAAAACAGACTTTATATGATGCTTGGGAGCTATGAAAACATAGATTATAAACTGAAATTTGTGAAAAAAGTAATTGATGAGAATATTTCCGAGTATGAAAAAGCGCTTCTTGACTATCGGGGGGACAAGCTTTATGTAGGAAGACGAGAAACGCCTGAGGAATAGGCGGCTCTTGAAGAAGCAAAAAAAGCAGAAGAAGAACAAGAAAAGGCAGCTGATGAGAACAGTGTCAGCGGAGATGGAAAAAACGCAGAAAATACAGTTCAATAAATTTTGATGAAGAGGAAAAGAAGATGGAATGGAATAAAAAACAAAAATTTCAGGTTGCTATGGCAATAATGGTCTTCGCCCTTGTGTTTGCAATAACCTGGCAGATAAAGGGCGTAAGAAAAACCAATGCGGTAGAAAGCCAGATTTCAAACAGAGTGGAAACGCTTCAACAGGATTATAAGGCAGAGCTTGATAAAAACGAAGATTTACTGCAGCAGGTGTTGGAGCTTCAGAATGATTTGGCGAAGTATAGAGAGCAGATTACTGAAAGCGGTGGCGCAGCAAAAATTCTGAAAGAGGAGCTTAATCGTGCAGAAACCATGGCAGGGTTTACTGATGTGACCGGTAGCGGAATTATCGTTGTTATAAAGGATGGCTCAGGCCCAAAGGCGGATTCTGCACTGTATAACGACGGGTATGGTATTGTTCATGACACATATCTTTTGACTATACTGAATGAACTTCGGGCAGCAGGGGCAGAGGCGCTTTCAATCAATGATGAAAGAATACTTGCCACCAGCGAAATACGTTGTGCAGGACCTACTGTGAGTATAAACAACACGAAGCTTGCGGCGCCGTTTGAGGTTAAGGTTATTGGAAATCCCGACACCCTTGAAAATGCTTTGAGAATGCCGGGCGGTGCTGTTGATGAAGCAGGGTTTTATGGTATCGATATTACAATAAAAAAGAGTAACAAGCTTATGATAAAAAAATATACAGGAGCAGGTAGCTTTAAATATGCCCAGACAATTCAGCCGGAGGTGACCGAATAATGATTTTTGCAGCAGCAGGACTTCTTGGTATACTTCTTGGCCTCTTGATACCTTATAATCTTTCGTCGGCGACGCTTCCTTATGTTGCGGTTGCACTTGTTGCGGCGCTTGACTCTGTGTTTGGTGCGCTTCTTGCAAACCTCAACAAAAAGTTCAATTCAAATGTTTTTATGATGGGACTTGTTTCAAATGCAATTCTGGCGGTCCTGCTTACTTATGTGGGGGACCTGCTTGGTATTCAGCTTGACTTTGCAGCTATTGTGGTGTTTGGAGTGAGGATATTCAACAATATGGCGGCAATAAGAAGGATAACCTTTGATATTTACTTTGAAAAAAGGACAAGAGAAAAAGAAAGGTTAAAGAGGTTGGCACTTAAAGAGGCAACAACCGAAAGTGACATAAATGAGGGGGAAACCCCCGAAGAAACAGAGGTTTCGGACGAAGAAAAAACTCCGGAGGCGGAAGAAGCTGGCATGGAGGAAACCGAAAATAAGAAGACGGGAGAAAAATAGAGTTAAGCTTCATAAAATAGGATGTTTTCTCTTGACAGAATGAAAATTAAATGCTAAAATGAGATGTAAGTGTGGAAAAGTAACTTTTTTCAAAAGCTACGTATGATTTTTACATAAAAACGAGTAGAAAGGGCATCAAAATCCATGATGTTTTTCGTTGTGGAAATGGTCAGCCCTTAAATGATAGGAGGAATTATTTTGTTCGAGTTTGATAACGAAATGGCAGGCCCGGCTAAAATAAAGGTTGTCGGTGTCGGCGGCGGCGGTAACAATGCCGTAAACCGAATGATTGAAGCCCAGGTTCAGTGCGTTGAATTTATTGCAGTAAATACGGACAAGCAGGATTTGGGTCTTTCAAAGGCTGCACAGAAAATTCAGATTGGTTCAAAGATTACAAAGGGTCTTGGTGCAGGTGCTGTTCCTGAGGTTGGCGCAAAAGCCGCTGAGGAAAGTCGTGACGAAATCGCCCTTGCACTTCAGGATGCTGATATGGTGTTTGTTACTGCCGGTATGGGCGGTGGAACAGGTACAGGTGCGGCTCCCATTGTTGCTGAAATTGCAAAAGAACTTGGCATTTTGACGGTTGGTATCGTTACAAAGCCATTCTGCTTTGAGGGTGCTGTGCGTGCAAGAAATGCAGCAGAGGGCATTGAAAATCTTAAAAATTCAGTTGATACCTTGGTTGTTATTCCAAATGACAAGCTTCTTGAAATTGCTGAAAACAGAACACCACTTACAGAGTCTTTCAAAATGGCTGATGATGTGCTGAGACAGGGCGTTCAGGGTATATCTGACCTTATTTCAAGACCTGGTCTTATCAGTCTTGACTTTGCAGATATCAAAACAATTATGAAAAACACAGGCTATGCTCATATGGGTATCGGCAAGGCAACAGGTGAAAATCGTGCCGCTGATGCTGCAGCAAAGGCTATCAACAGCCCGCTTCTTGAAACATCTATCGCAGGTGCAAAGGGTGTTATTCTGAACGTTACCGGTGGCAGTGACCTTGGTATTCTTGAAATCCAGACAGCTTCACAGATAATTACAGAAGCAGCTGATGCAGATGCAAATATCATTCTCGGTGCAATCATCGACGAAACTCTGGGCGATGAAATTCAGGTTACTGTTATTGCTACAGGCTTTGACGGACGTGGCACATCTATTCCCCTTGGAAGAGTAAGTTCGCCGTTTTCAAAGAATGAAGGAAAAAGTATTTTCGCAGCAATGAAAGAAGAACTTCAGGAAAAAAAGGTTGAAGCAGCCGTTGAGCCTGCTCCAGCAGACGTTGTAAAGCCCGCAGAAAAGGCAACACCTTTTTATAAAGTAAGTGAGGATGACGGCATCGACGTTCCCGTGTTCCTCCGCAAAAATCAGGATTAGTTTTAAAGCATAAGCAATATTAAGGAGGAAATTTAGAATGCAAACAGCTTTGATTATTATTCATGTTATTATTTCTGTTATATTGGTTGTAACAGTTTTGATGCAGTCAGGAAAACAGCAGGGTCTTTCAGGTGCTATCGCAGGTGGTGCTGAAACTTTCTTTGGAAAGAACAAAGGCAGAACCCTTGACGGTGTTCTCAAAAAGGTTACCGCGGTTGTTGCACTTTTGTTTGTAATTAGCTCTATCGTTCTGGCAACATATGCAATCAACAAGAGCAATGCCGAAAATGCTGCAAATGAAGAAGCTGCACAGACAGAAAATGGTCAGCAGGTAGAAGCAGGTCTTGACGAAAACGGAAATCTCGTTGATGCAGACGGCAATATTCTTATGACTGCTGAAGATTTGCTGGCATCACAGGCAGAAAGTGCTGAAGGCGCTGCTGAATAGTGTAAATTCAAGCAAATGCGAAACCGTCCCAAAAGGGACGGTTTTTCTTAAATAGAGGAAAGCATATTTGACTTTCAGGTGGGTAAAATAACAAAAAGGGAGGATTCTTTATGACGCTTATTGATATACTTGCAAATTTTCATATAATGCCACAGTTTCCTCCGGGAGCAATGCGGCAGGCAGAAAAAATGCCCAAAACCGTGAGCGAAAGGGATAAGTCGGGTCGTCGTGACCTTTCGGATAAGCTTATTATTACCATTGATGGTGATGACGCCAAGGATTTTGATGATGCTATTTCTATTGAAAAGTTGGAGAACAAGAATTTTCTGCTTGGCGTTCATATAGCGGATGTTACCCATTATGTAATCGAAAATTCACCCATAGACCGTGCGGCTTTTGCCCGTGGGACAAGTGTTTATCTTATTGATACTGTTGTGCCAATGTTACCCTTTGAACTGTCAAATGAACTTTGCAGTTTGAAGCCGAATACCGAAAGGCTTGCGGTATCAGTGTTTATGGAAATAACACCCTCGGGTAAAATGGAAAGCTATGAAATATGCGAAAGCGTTATTGTTTCAAAAGCCCGTATGACATATTCCAATGTGACAGAAATCCTGGAGGGCGATGAAAAGCTCTGTGAGAAATATTTGGAATTGCTTCCTATGCTAAAAATGATGAACAGCCTTGCGAAGATTTTGAAAAAGAAACGAGTTGCTGGGGGTTCGGTGGAGTTTGAAACACATGAGTCAAAGATTACTCTTGATAAGGCTGGCAAGCCCGCCTCGGTAGAACGTTACCCTATAACAATTTCAAATGGGATAATTGAAGAGTTTATGCTTGTTTGCAATGTTACTGTGGCGAAGCATCTCACAAAGTTTGGGCTCCCCTGCGTTTATCGTGTTCACGAAAAGCCTGACCTTTTGAAAGTTCGAAGACTTGGGGAAATTTTACCTCTTTTGGGCGTTGATTTTACGTTTAGCTACGATGTTCGGTCAAAGGATTTTCAGGATGTTTTGAAAACTGTCGAAGAAGATGAAAAGGCAGAGGTAATAAATTATCTGCTGCTTCGAAGTATGGCAAAGGCGAAATACAGCGAAACAAATCTTGGACATTTTGGACTTGGGTTTGATTGTTACTGTCACTTTACGTCGCCCATACGTCGTTATCCGGATGTGGTGGTTCATCGCATTTTGAAAGAAAGTCTCAAGGGTGAATTATCAACAAAAAGAAAAGAACATTTCAAGGAAATTTCGGTGAGTGCTTCGGTAACATCCTCCACAACAGAAATAAATGCGGCTGAAGCTGAGCTTCGCTGGAAATCGGTTAAAAAAGCAGAGTTTATGGCTGACAAGGTGGGGGAAAAGTATGATGCGATTATTACTCATGTGACCAATTCGGGATTTTTTGCGGAGCTTCCAAATACTGTTGAAGGTTTTGTGGCGGCGAGAACTTTGATGGATGACGTGTATGTGCTTGCTGAAAATGGAGTCGCACTTATGGGTCTTCGCACAAAACGCAGTTTTTGTATTGGCGACAAAATAAAGATAAAAGTGGCAGCGGTTGATGCCGAAAGACAGTTTGTGGATTTTGAGGTCGAGGGTATGGGGATTTATCGGGCTATGCAGAGAAAATCTGCAAGAGGTGGAAACTCTAAGAAAAATATAGGCAAAAAAGAAAAGAGAATACTGAAAGAAATTTCCATAGAACAACGGGAAGAAAAAAACGAAAGAAGTGAAGCAAGAAGAAAAGCAGATACAGAAAAACAGCTATTTGAAAATGCACTGGTTTCGGTTGCTTTCGATGAACTCCAAAATCTTTACAAATTTAAACGTGCTGAAAAAGGGATGGCTGGGGTTATGCTTTTTGATATGGCATCAAATATTTCACAGCCGATCTTTAAGAGCTTTTTTGACGGAGATTCTCGTTGTGATTCAGAAAGATTGGTTATATCAGCCAAAAGGTCACTTAAAAATACGCTTAGTATGATAGGTGAAAGCTTTGCCTTTGACATTGGAAAGGGCGTGGAGGAAAAATTGATTTCATATGCAACACTGGCTCTTTTGCATTTTGAAAAATGTTTGAGACGAAAAGATGTGCACTATGGAAAACGGGAGAACGAGTATCTTGAAATTCTTCGAAAAATACAAAAGAAAGGTGACAAAATATGAAAACAGTTTTGATTACCGGTGGGGCACGGGGGATTGGTCGTGCCATTGCTGAAAAGTTTGCTGATATGGGCTTTGATGTCGCGATAAATTATAACACAAGCAAAAAACAAGCAGAAATGCTGAAAAATGAGTTGCTTAAAAAAGGTGCAAAGGCAGAAATTTTTTGTGCGGATGTGGCAGATGCAGATGCTGTTTCAAAAATGGTTGAGGATATAAACGGTACATTTGGGGGCATTGATGTTCTTGTTAACAATGCAGGAATTGCCCTTCCCCAAGGTGTTTTCACAGATGTGACAGAATGCGATATGAAAAAAGTTTTTGATGTGGATGTTTTTGGGCTGATGAATTGCACAAAGGCGGTTATCCCGCAGATGGTGAGAAAAAAATCAGGAAAGATAATAAACATTTCTTCTATCTGGGGTGTTTGCGGCGGCTCGTGTGAAGCTGTGTATTCTTCGGCAAAAGCGGCAGTTATTGGATTTACAAAGGCACTGGCAAAGGAACTCGGTCCATCAGGAATAACTGTGAATTGCGTTGCACCGGGGCTTATTGATACAGATATGAACGGACATTTGTCAAAAGAGGATATTGAGGATTTCTGTGAGGCCGTCCCTCTTGGAAGAGTAGGAAAGCCAGATGATGTGGCAGAGGCAGTCTGGCTTTTGGCATCAGGCGGTGCTGATTATATAACTGGTCAGGTATTAAATGTTGATGGCGGAATGCTATAACAAAAATGGCAGAGAACAGAGGAGAAGTTCAGTAAAAACGGATAATGACAAAAAGCCTTCTTGGGCATTATCCTTTTATTTTACTATGGTAGCGTGTCTGCACAAAATGGTGCAGTTTAAATGCCGGATGCCTGTATTTTTGTGAAAAACGTACAGAATAAATATTTACAAAACCCAGAATTTAGGGTATTCTAAGTTCTGGAAAATACTACATCGGAGCGTAGATTTTTATGGTTATTGATTTTCATACACATGCTTTTCCTGAAAAGATTGCCCAAAAGGCTATTGAAAAGCTGGCCTATACATCGGGCGGTCTTATTCCTCAGCATAAGGGGACACTTGAAAGCCTCAAGGAAGAAATGGACAAAGATGGGGTAGATGTATCGGTGGTTCTTGGGATTGCAACAAACCCAAAGCAACAGCAAAATGTGAATAATTTCGCTGCGGAAATAAATGCAGATTCTCGTTTTGTTGGTTTTGGTTCGGTTCATCCTGATGCACCGGATGTACTCTTTGAGCTTGAAAGAATAAAGGAGTTGGGGCTAAAGGGTGTGAAATTTCATCCTGAATATCAAAACTTTTTTGTTGATGAGGAAAAAATGAAACCTATATACAAAAAAATTTCACAGCTTGGGCTGATTACAATTTTTCATGCAGGTCATGACCTTGGATACAGTGAGCCATTTCACTGTATGCCTGAAAATCTGGAAAGAGCACTCGGGTGGTTTTCAGCCCCTGTTGTTGCGGCCCATTGGGGCGGTGCAGGATGTGCAAAACTTGTGGAAAAGCACCTTGCGGGATGCGATGTGTGGTTTGACTTATCCTTTGGCTATGGAACAATGCCCAAAAGCTTTGCCCAAAAAATTGTTGACAAGCACACTCCTGACAGATTGTTGTTTGGCTCGGATATGCCGTGGCACAGACCGTCTTGGGAAATGCGGCTTATTGAAAGCCTTGATATATCAAAGGAAGATAAAGATAAGATATATTATCAAAACGCTCAAAAACTTTTGGATTTGTAAAAAACCGCCTCGTATGAGGCGGTTTTTTTAATGCTATTTTTTAACCACAAAGGCATCCTTTGAAAAGTCAATTTTGATGCTGTCACCCATTTTTATTTCGCCGGCAAGCATTTTTTCTGCAATCATATCTTCGATGTCTGATTGGATAGCACGTCTTAACGGTCTTGCACCAAAGGTTGGGTCAAAGCCGATTTCTGAAATGCGGTTGATTGCTTTGTCTGTGAATTTTGCGGCTATGTCGTTTGCTGCAAGTCTTTCACTGAGAACAGAAAGCATTTTTGCGGAAATTTCACGGATGTCATCGCGGCTAAGCTGACTGAAGACTATTATGTCATCAATTCTGTTGAGAAACTCGGGTCGGAATGCTTTCTTTAACTCGCCCATAACGTCTGACTTTATCTTTGCATAATCTCTCTCTGAGTTTTCGTTTTCTGTGGCAAAGCCAAGAGATTTATTTTCTGTTATCAGCCTTGCGCCAAGGTTTGATGTCATAATAATGACAGTGTTGCGGAAGTCCACACGTCTGCCTTGAGAATCGGTGAGAATGCCGTCGTCAAGGATTTGAAGAAGAATGTTGAATACGTCTGGATGCGCTTTTTCAATTTCGTCAAAAAGAATGACGGAATACGGCTTTCTGCGGACCTTTTCGGTAAGCTGACCGCCCTCGTCATAGCCAACGTAACCGGGGGGAGATCCAACAAGACGTGATACCGCGTGCTTTTCCATATACTCTGACATATCAACACGAATGAGGGAATCTTCGTCACCGAACATTGCTTCGGCAAGAGCTTTTGAAAGCTCGGTTTTTCCAACGCCTGTGGGACCAAGGAATATAAATGAGCCAATGGGACGTTTGGGGTCTTTGAGCCCAACTCTTCCGCGACGGATTGCTTTTGAAACAGCGGTCACGGCTTCGCTTTGACCGATAACTCTTTTGTGGAGTTCGTCTTCAAGTCGGAGAAGCCTTTGGCTTTCACCTTCTTCGATAGCTTTGACGGGCACACCGGTCCAGCTTGACACGATTTCCGCAATTTCATTGGGGGTAACCTCGGTACTTTCGCTCCGGCTCTTTGTTTCCCAGCTTTCTTTCTGGGATTTGAGACTTTCACAAAGATTTCTCTCATCATCACGGAGTTTTGCCGCTTTTTCATATTCCTGAGATGCGATAGCGGCTTCTTTTTCTTTGCGCAGCTCCTCAATCTTTGTTTCAATGTCCTTGACATCAGGAGGAGCTGTGAGAACCTTTATCCTGATGCTTGATGCTGCCTCGTCAATAAGGTCAATGGCTTTGTCCGGCAGGAATCTGTCAGGGATATAGCGTATTGACATTTTTACTGCCGCCTCAATGGCACTGTCGGTGATTGTCACCCTGTGATGCGCCTCATATTTGTCGCGGATACCTTTAAGAATTTCAATGCTTTCCTCGGGGGTTGGCTCTTCAAGGAGGATAGACTGAAATCTGCGCTCTAAGGCGGAGTCTTTTTCGATATATTTTCGATATTCTTCCAAAGTTGTAGCACCGATAATTTGAATCTCACCTCTGGACAGTGCAGGCTTTAAAATATTTGCTGCATCAATAGCGCCCTCGGCTGCACCTGCACCCACAATGGTGTGAATTTCATCAATGAAAAGAATGATGTTGCCGTTCTTTTGGATTTCCTCCATAACATTTTTGAGGCGTTCTTCAAATTCGCCACGGTATTTTGCTCCTGCAACCATTGAGGAAAGGTCAAGGTTTACTACCTTTTTGTCCTTTAAAATCTCGGGAACAGCTCCGCCAATGATTTTTTGTGCCAAGCCCTCTGCAATGGCGGTTTTTCCAACACCGGGTTCGCCAATAAGACAGGGATTGTTCTTGGTACGGCGGCTGAGAGTCTGGATTACACGTTCAATAACGGTATCACGACCGATTATGGGGTCAAGTTTAAGTTCTCTCGCCAACTGCGTGAGGTCACGACCGAATTTATCGAGGGTGGGGGTTTTTTCGGATTTTGGTTTTTTTACATTGTTTACGGGACTGTCAGCAGACGTTCCATCACTTGGTATTTCACCAAAATTATTTTCGTTCATAAGCCTCAAAATATCCCCATAAAGCTTCTGTGGATTTATGTCAAGGTCAGAGAGGATGCGGACAGCAAGACTTTCATTTTCACGGAGCAGAGAAATTAAAATATGTTCTGTGCCTATATAGTTGTGACCAAGACGTCTTGCCTCGGTGTAGCTGTGCTGAAGCACACTTTTTGTCCTTGGGGTAAATCCTATTTCAGGATTATTTATTGGGAGGTCCGAGCCTACAAAAAAGTCAATTTTGTCAATTATTCTGCTTGGGGTTATGTTGTTTTCAGCTAAGACCTTTGCTGCGACACCTGTACCTTCTTTTGAAAGCCCAAGAAGAAGATGTTCGGTGCCTATATAGTTGTGTCCCAGTTCCATCGCACAGTTTCCTGCTAAGTTAATGGCGGTTTTTGCACGCTCAGTAAGTTTTTGTTCAAACATATACAAACATCCTTTCTTTTTTAAAGTTTTAAGCCAAAAGGCTCGAATTGATTATTTCTGCTCGTTTCAGGTCACGTTCTGCCGCAGAGGTGAGGTTGTAATTTTTGGTGATGGTGGCAGGTAGCGTATTATAAAACGCAGCACTTAAGGTTTCAAGATTTATAGTGGTTATTATTCCCAGATTTATCGCCCATCTTACATCCGAAATCAGATTTATAGTTTCAAGAGAAGAAAGAAGCTTTGCGTTTGTGAGGATTCCAAATGACCGCATAAGTTTGTCTTCAAGGACGATTTTGTTTTCTTCATAGAGTCTTCGGCTTTGGTCGCGTTCTTTCTCAATAATGTCAGTAACAAGAAAGCCGAGTTTTTCAAGAATTTCCTCCTCGGATATGCCAAGGGTCACCTGGTTTGAAATCTGATAGATGTTTCCAAGAGCCTGACTGCCCTCGCCATAAAAACCCCTAACCGCAAGACCAAGCTTTGAAAGGGAACGGATTATGCTTTCCATTCTGCCGCTTTGAGTGAGAGCAGGAAGATGCATCATAACAGATGCCCGAAGTCCTGTGCCCAAATTTGTGGGGCATTGGGTGAGGTAGCCAAGGTTTTTGTGAAATGCATAATTTGATTTTGCTTCAAGAATATCGTCAAGCTTGTTTGCCTCTTTCATACAAAGGTCAAGGTTAAGTCCTGGTGCCATTGCCTGAATTCGTATGTGGTCCTCTTCGCCAAGCATTATACAGCTTGAACAATCGTCGTTTACTAAAATTCCAGAATTTTTTTTACTCTCGGCCATAGTGGGACTTATAAGGTGGCACTCTGAGAGGGATTGTTTCTGGGCAGATGACATTTCGGAAAAATCTATAAATTTCATATTGGGAAGAGCTTCTCGACAACGAGAAACAATGGTTTTTTGATGCTCATCTGTCATATGTTTTCCAAAGGGAATATCTGAAAGGTTTCGCGCAAGGCGAACTCTTGAAGAAAGAACAATGTCACCTGAGGGACCAAATTTTGTGTACCACATAGAAAAGTCTTTGCTCATTTGTGTTCACCTCTCAAACTCTTTATTTCATCACGCAGACGTGCTGCTTCTTCAAAATTCTGTTGGGCAACTGCGGCATCAAGCTGTGCCCTAAGTGCCGCGATTTTGTCTTCGGTTTTAAACATTTCTCCAAGCTTTGTCGGAGTCTTTCCCGTGTGTCTGGTGCTGCCGTGAATTTGCTTTAGCGGTCTTGAAAGGAGGTCTTCAAATACTGTGTAGCAGTTGCTGCAACCGGGTTTTCCTGTTTTGAGAAACTGACTTATTGATGTGCCGCACATTTTGCAAATACTTTTTTCGTAGAGAGGCTTAGATATGGCAGGTGCACTACAAAAACTTCCGAAAAGACTGTCAAATTCATGGTCAATATTTGGTGCAAAGCTGAAAATGTCAGAGCTTTCACCTGCGCATATACTGCATAAATACATTTCGGTTTTAATGCCGTTTATTACCTCAGTTATATGAGTTGTTGCATCATTTTTGTTGCATTTTTGACATTTCATAAGAAAAAACTCCTTTCTAAATAATATTTATTAAAATATTCTTGAAAATACTTGCTCTCACGATATCCCTCTGGGGACGAGGCAGGATGAGGGAATTGTCGCTGAGTGCAGCCATAAGTATTTTTATTTCTTTGTGTGACAAAAGCTCCATATTATAAAGATTGCCAAGAATAGCCCTGCAACTCGCGGCAGAAATGCTGTTGCCTATTGAATTAACAGTGTGGAGAATATAGTTTCCGTTGTCGGGAATGGCACGAGTGATTTTTATATAGCCCCCGCTGCCACGACGACTCTCAACGAAGTAACCACGCTCAGGCGAAAAACGAGTGGCAATAACGTAGTTAATCTGTGACGGAACACAGTTAAAGTGGGTTGCCAGCTCGTTTCGCTGAAGCTCAATTTCGCGTTCCTCTGAGAGCAGTTCTTTTATAAATTCTTCTATCATATTACTTAATTTCATTTCAAATCACCCCGCAAATTTGACTTTGACTATCTTTGACCTTTGATTTAATTATAGCACAGAAAACTTAATTGTCAAGATGTTTTTGAAAATTTAATAAAATCCTCTGGTTGCTTGACATTGAAGGAGGAAAGTGATAAAATCATATGGTACTTTTGTGTAAAAAGAATGGTGTTTAAAATGACGGATATTAAAAGTCAAAATTCATATGTATATGGTCTTTGGAAAGGACTGCCTATTGCCCTTGGATATCTGTCGGTTTCCTTTGGATTTGGAATTTCGGCATTGGGACAAGGTATATGGGGGCTTGGCATAATTCTTATTTCACTTACCAATCTTACTTCTGCAGGACAGGTTGCCGGGGTTGTGATTATTGCGGCCGGAGGAACTTTCATTGAGATGGCTCTTACTCAGCTTGTTATCAATATAAGGTATTGCCTTATGGGTCTTGCTCTTACGCAAAAATTGGATAAGAGCTTTACAACAATCAATCGTATGATTACATCCTTTGGTATAACGGATGAGGTCTTTGCGGTAGCGGCAGCGGAAAGAGGAATGATAGGCAGACGTTTTATGTATGGGCTTATTACCTTGCCATACTTTGGTTGGGCACTGGGAACAACCCTTGGTGTTTATGCAGGACAGATTTTGCCACAGAATCTTTGTGCGGCGTTGGGTATTGCTATTTACAGTATGTTTGTTGCCATAATTGTTCCGCCGTCAAGAGACGATAAAGGAACGCTTCTGGCGGTTTTGATTTCATCCACTATCAGCTGTGCCTTTTATTTTATACCGCTATTTGACGGGATTTCACAGGGATTTTCGGTGATAATCTGTGCGGTGTTGGCATCGGGGATTATGGCATTTGTTGCCCCGAAAGACCTTGAGGCTTAAAAATGGGAGGGGAAAAGCTATGACAAAACAGTTTTTTGCCTATCTTTTGGTTATGGCACTTGTTACATATGGCATAAGGATGATACCATTCACCCTTATGAGAAGCAAAATTAAATCAAAATACATAAGAAGCTTTTTGTACTACGTTCCTTATTCGGTGCTTGGTGCAATGACATTTCCATATATTTTTTATTCAACGGGAAGTGTTTTCACGGCGGCTTTTGGTACAGCTGTGGCATTTGTTCTTGCGTTTTTCAGATGCTCGCTCATTGTGGTGGCAATATGTGCATCGGTGGCTGCGTACCTTGCGGGCTTGATTTAGAATTTGAAAGGGAGAATATAAATGGATATTAAAGAACTTGCACTTAAAAAACATTATGAATGGAACGGCAAGATTGAGGTGGTTTCACGTACACCGGTAAAAAGCAGTGAGGATTTGTCAACAGCATATACACCCGGTGTGGCAGAGCCTTGTCTTGCTATTCGTGATGATATTGATAAATCATATGAGCTCACGCGCCGAAACAATCTGGTGGCAGTTGTGACGGACGGCTCAGCGGTTCTGGGTCTTGGTGACATAGGTCCTGAGGCGGGAATGCCCGTTATGGAGGGAAAGTGTGTTCTTTTTAAGGAATTTGCGGATGTTGATGCTTTTCCCCTTTGCATAAAAACTCAGGATATTGATGAAATAGTCAGGACAGTTTACAATATTTCAGGCTCTTTTGGTGGAATAAACCTTGAAGACATAGCGGCGCCACGATGCTTTGAAATTGAAAGAAGACTCAAAGAGATTTGTGATATTCCGGTTTTTCACGATGATCAGCACGGAACGGCGATTGTCTTAGCTGCTGCGCTCATCAATGCACTCAAGGTGGTTAAAAAGGACATAAAACGGATAAAAATAGTAATAAACGGTGCAGGCTCGGCGGGAATTGCTATTGCCAAGCATATTTTGAAGCTTGGAGCAGAAAATATCATTATGTGCGACCGATTTGGAATAATTTGTGAGGGAATGGATGGTCTCAGTGATGCTCATAAGGAAATGAGTCTTGTTACCAATCGCGAAAAGATTACCGGAACGCTCTCTGATGCTATGCGGGGGGCAGATGTTTTCATCGGTGTTTCGGCACCGGGTATTGTGTCAGAAGAAATGGTTTCATCAATGGCTGAAAGAGCGATAGTATTTCCTATGGCAAACCCCGTTCCTGAGATTATGCCGGATTTGGCACTTTCGGCAGGGGCAGAGGTTGTGGGAACAGGTCGCTCGGATTTCCCCAATCAGATCAACAATGTGTTGGCTTTCCCCGGGATTTTCAGGGGTGCCCTTGATGTCAGGGCATCAGATATAAACGACGAAATGAAAATGGCAGCATCTTATGCCATAGCAAGCCTTGTGTCGGATAGCGAACTGACAAAGGAATATATATTGCCAAAGGCGTTTGATGAAAGAGTAGGAAAGACCGTTGCCAAGGCTGTTGCAAAGGCAGCAAAAGACAGCGGCGTTGCAAGAATTTAAATTGTACTGCATTTAGCCTGCCGTGCTTTTTCGGCAGGCTTTTATGCAAAAAATGTTTGGGGGGTGTTTCGAGGATGGCTAAAAAGATTCTTTCTTTGGTTATGCTGGCTATACTTGTTGTGAGCGCTCTTTCAGGGTGTGGTGCAGTTGAGGACATAAAGGATAAGACAGGGATAGTCACAACCTCTTTTGCGGCCTATGACTGGGTATGCGAAATTTTGGGCGAAGAAAATAAAGAGTTTGATGTAGAACTGCTTTCAAATGGTGGAGATATGCACAGTTATCAGCCGTCGGCTGCGGACATTGCAAAAATTCATAATTGCAGTTTGTTTGTTTATGTGGGAGGAAGCTCGGATGAATGGATAAATAAGCTTCTTGAAAACAGTGAAATAAATGCCGTTTCTTTATTCCAGTTAGTTGACGAAGATAACTGGCTTATGGCAGAGACTCACAAACACACTGAAGAACACTATCATAAAAGCCATTCCCACGAGGCGTATGACGAACATTTGTGGCTTTCGCCAAAGCTTGCAAAAAAAATAGTGGCGGGACTTTTGGCAGAAATCGAGATGCTTGATGCAGAAAACAGCGAGCTGTATCAGAAAAACGCAGATAGTTATATTCAAAGACTTGATGTGCTTATCGATGAATATCAGAAAGTGGTGGATGAATCAGAGGATAAGACCATTATCTTTGCAGACAGATTTCCATTTCTTTATCTCGCAAAGGATTATGGGATAAAATATTATGCCGCATTTCCATCTTGCTCATCCGACACGGATGCAAGCTTTGATGTGGTGATAGAGCTTGCTGAGAAAACAAAGGAGCTCAGGAAAGATACTTTGCTTGTGCTTGAAAACCCTGCTGAGAGCATTGCAGAAGCAGTAATCAAGACATCGGGATGTGAAAATATAAAAACTGCTGTCCTTGATTCCTGCCAGGAAATAGCAGGAAAGGATGCGGAAAAGAACGATTATATTGAGATAATGACAAAAAACTTAGCTTCACTTAAGGAAGCACTCAAATAAAACGGAGGTAGGAAAAATGCCTGATATTGTGTGCAAGGGAATATCCCTTGGTTATGGCGGAAAGGTAATTGCAGAAGATATATCATTCACCGTAGAGGAGGGTGACTATCTTTGCATCGTGGGTGAAAACGGTGCAGGAAAAAGCACTTTGGTTAAAACTCTTCTGGGTCTTGAATCCCCCATAAAGGGTGAGGTCTTGGTGGACAGCAAGATTTCAAAAAACAGCATAGGATATCTTCCGCAACAAACAGAGCTTCAGCGTGATTTTCCTGCGACTGTTTGGGAAATAGTTCTTTCAGGATGCGGGAAATCTCTGTTTTTTGGAAAGAAACAAAAGGCTATTGCCACAGAGAATATGAAAAAGCTTGGCGTTGATAATTTGAAAGACAAGTGCTATCGCGAACTTTCAGGCGGACAGCAGCAAAGGGTTCTTCTTGCAAGGGCACTTTGTGCCGCAAAAAGGCTGTTGCTTCTTGATGAGCCGGCGGCAGGGCTTGACCCGGTGGCTACAAATGAGATGTATCATCTTGTTATGGATTTAAACAAGCAGGAGGACATAACGGTTGTTATGGTTTCTCACGATATAAAGGCGGCTGTAAGGCACGCAAAACACATATTGCACTTGGGTGACGGAGAAATGTTTTTCGGCACCGCACATGAATATTCACACAGCAAGGTAGGCATCAGATTTTTGAATTCTGACAAGTGTGGGAGGTGCGGAGAATGATTTCTTATTATTTCCAGTTCGATTTTGTACGTTATGCATTTCTTGTGGGAATTCTTATAGCGCTCTGTTCGGCACTTTTCGGCGTTATACTGGTGCTGAAACGGTTTTCGTTTATTGGTGACGGACTTTCGCACACTGCATTTGGTGCCTTGGCTGTAGCAACAGTCTTGGGGGTATCAAATCCGCTTTATGTGGTTCTTCCCGTGACGGCTGTTCTTGCGGTTTTGCTTCTTAAAGCAGGTCAAAAACGAAAGATAAAGGGAGATGCTTCCCTTGCCATGGTTTCGGTAGGGGCACTTGCCTTTGGTTATCTTTTACTAAATATATTCCCAGCTTCCCAAAATGTGGCAGGGGATGTATGCGGAACACTTTTTGGCGCAACATCAATACTTACGCTTTCAACCTTTGATGTTTATCTTTGTGTGGCTCTGGCTCTTGTAGTGACGGCACTTTTTATCATTTTGTATGGTAAAATTTTTCTCATTACCTTTGATGAAAACTTTGCTCGCAGTATGGGAATACATACTGGTGCATACAATACGGTTGTAGCCATAGTCACTGCTGTGATTATTGTTCTGGCAATGAATCTGGTGGGTTCACTGCTTATTTCGGCTTTGGTGGTATTTCCTGCACTTTCAGCTATGCGGGTTTTCAGAAGCTTCAAGGGCGTAGTCATAAGTTCTGCGGCTTTGGGAGTTTCCTGTGCCGCAATCGGGATTCTGGGGGCAGTAGTTTCGTCCGTACCCGTTGGACCCTCAGTTGTAGCGGTTAATATAATTGCCTTTTTGTTGCTTTTTGCAGTTGGAAAGGCTTTGAAACGAGAATAGTATAAAGGAGTGACACAGTTGAAAACAGATATATATGAAATTTCAAAGGGCGTAAGCTTGCGGTTTGTTGAAACCGACAAATTCAAAACAAATGTTTTGAGTGTGTATTTTTGCATTCCACTCTCAAGAGATAATGTAACACGTGCGACACTTATCCCCCGTGTTTTAAAACGTGGCAGCAGAAAATATCCCACAATGGCAAAGCTTTCAAAACGTGCTGAAGAGCTTTATGGTGCTTCAATCGGTGCGGATATTTTGAAAGAAGGCGACGAATTGCTTATCCGTGCATCAGCCCAGTTTGTAAGCGACAAATTTATCACGGAAAGCATAATAAAGGATATTATAGAGCTTCTTCACGAGTTTGTTCTTTGTCCCATCACCAAGAATGATGCCTTTGATAAGACCTATGTTGAGCAGGAAAAGGAAAATGCGAGAAACTTCATAAAAGGTCTCATCAATGACAAAAAGGAATATGCTCAGGTAAGATGCAACGAAATAATGTTTGAGGGAGACCCTTATGGAAACTTTTCGTATGGGTATATTGAAGACCTCGATTTGATTGAGGAAAAAAATCTTTATGATTTTTATAAGGAAATTGTTGAAACTGCTGATGTGAACATTTTTGCCAGCGGCTCTTTTGACAAAACGGCTGTGAAAACAGAAATTGAAAACACCTTTGGAAAATCACTTTCACCAAGAAACCCCAAACGCACAGCCACAAAGCTTGCGGAATTTGAAGAGGATATAAAGGTGAAAGAGGTTACCGAAGAAATAACAGCCTCACAAAGCAAACTTTGTATGGGATTTAACTGTGGGATTGAGCCTGTATCTCCCGAATGCTATGCAGTGGCAGTATTTTCTTGCATATATGGCGGGAGTCCGTTTTCAAAGCTTTTTAACAATGTCCGTGAAAAGTTGAGCCTTGCTTATTACGTTTTTTCGGCATTTAACAGACAGAAAAGCTTTATGAAAATCAGTGCGGGGATAGAAGCGGATAAATTCCGCGATGCATATGATGAGATTTTTGTTCAGCTTGACGGAATGAAAAATGGTGACTTTTCGGATGATGAAATAGCTTCTGCAAAGAAATATCTCAAAACCCAAATCGGCAGCATAAAAGACAGCCTTGTTGCAACAGAGGATTTTTATATGACACGGGCTATGATGTCGGTGGAGGAGTCACCTGATGAATTCTTGGAAAAAATCAACAAGGTAAGCCGTGAGGAGATAATTGCCGTAGCAAACAAAATGCAGCTTGATACGGTTTATTTTCTGAAAGGAGTGAGCGGCGATGAGATTTGAAAAAACTGAAAACAAATTTTTGAACGAAAGCGTACTTTTCGGCGTTCACGAAAGCGGACTTCGGGTGTATATTGTGCCGAAAAAAGGCTTTTCAAAGTATTATGCGATTTATGGAACAGAATATGGCTCAATAGACCGTGTGCTTAAATTTGACGGTCAGGAGATTTTGCTGCCTGACGGTATTGCGCATTTCCTTGAGCACAAGTTATTCGAAGAGGAAGACGGAAGGAATGCTTTCGACAAATTTGCACTCACAGGGGCAAGCAGCAACGCGTTCACAAGCTTTGATATGACGGCATACCTTTTCTCTTGTACCGATAGTTTCTATGAAAATCTTGATATACTTCTTGAGTTTGTAAACAATCCTTATTTCACCGATGAAAATGTGGCAAAAGAGCAGGGGATAATTGGTCAGGAAATCAAGATGTATGATGATGACCCTGACTGGAGACTATTTTTCAATATGCTTCAGGGAATGTATCACGCAAACCCAGCAAAGACGGATATTGCAGGGACTGTGGAAAGCATAAGTCATATAACGCCAGAGCTTCTTTATAAGTGCTGTGAGGCGTATTATAACCCGTCAAATATGATGCTTGTTATGGTGGGTGATATTGATGAGAAAAAGGCGGTCAGCTATATTGACAAGCACGTGAAAAAAGATAAAGACCGTGGCAGGATTGAAAAAAGCATTTGTGATGAGCCATCTGGTGTGGCTCAAAAAATTGTCAGACAAAAGCTCAGTGTCTCAAAGCCCTTGTTTCTGATGGGATTTAAGGAAAAAGAAGAGGGGATTGACGGCGAAAAGCTTCTTATGAAACAAATAAAGACAGATATTCTTATGGAAGTTCTTTTTGGAAAAAGCAGTTCATTTTTCACTGAGCTTTATGGCGAGGGCTTGATTGACGGAAGCTTTGGAAAAGACAGCGAGCTTGAACGAAGCTATGGTTTTTCAAGTATAAGCGGTGAAAGCTCTGAGCCTGAAAAAGTATATAAGCGAGCGCTTGAATATTTGAAAGAAATAAAGAAAAAAGACCTGGATAAAGGAGCTGTTGATGTAGCAAAAAGAGTGCTGATAGGCAGAGATTTAAGACGTTTCAACAGTGTGGAAAGAATGGGTAATGATTTCATACGTTCCTTTATGAATGATATCAATCCTCTTGTTTACAGTGAACTTGTTGAAAACGTGAGTCTTGATGAACTCAAGGAAAGACTCTGTGAACATTTTGATGAAGACTCTTGTACGCTTTCAATTATAGAGCCTCTGGAGGAAATTTAAAATGATAAATAACATTTCTTTCCCAAAGCTTGGGCTTGAATTTAATGTGAACAGAGTTGCCTTTGCTGTTTTTGGAATTCCAGTCTATGCTTATGGACTGATTATTGCTTTTGGACTTGTGCTTGCATTTGTGTATGCGTCAAGAGAAGCAAAGAAGACGGGGATTTCGGACAATGATTTTTTCAATATGTTCATAATAGGTCTGCCGGTGGCGGTTGTGTGTGCAAGGATTTATTACGTGGTTTTCAGCTGGGATTACTACAAAAACAATCTTTTGGAAATATTCAATATCCGTGGCGGCGGAATAGCGATTTACGGTGCTGTGATTGGTGCAGCACTGGTTGTACTTATTTATTGTAAAGTGAAAAAAATCAACATATGCAAAGTTCTTGATATTCTCTCAGTATCACTGCTTATCGGGCAGGCCGTGGGACGCTGGGGGAACTTTGTAAACGGCGAAGCCTTTGGCGAAAAATGCTCACTTCCCTGGGCAATGACTATTGTGAGAGACACACGTATCATAGCGGAGTCTGTTCATCCCACTTTTTTATATGAGTCGCTCTGGAATGTGGCAGGAGTGGGAGCTTTGTTGCTGTTTAAGAGGAGAAAGATATTTGATGGGGAACTTGCCTGCTGTTATATGGTATGGTATGGCATAGGTCGAATGTTCATTGAGGGCTTGCGTACAGATTCACTTTACTTAGGACCTTTCAGGGTGTCTCAAATTTTGTCAGCGGTGCTTGCTTTGGCAGGTTTAATTTTGATAATAAAAAATTATAAAAAACACTTGACAACTGGCAGAAAATAATGTACAATGATTGAG
The DNA here is from genome assembly GCA_017620615.1 of Clostridia bacterium. GTDB lineage: Bacteria > Bacillota > Clostridia > Monoglobales > Monoglobaceae > SIG440. Next base: position 49,780 of record JAGAUW010000018.1, read on the forward strand.
TTGTAAAGCAAAAACACTTTACACTGCGGAAAGGAGAGAACCCATAAGAATGGAAAAAAACGTTGAAATTTCTCTTCTTCTCAGTTTTTACAAAAATATGCTTACCGAACGTCAGGCGGACACAGCAGAACTTTATTACAATGAAGACCTGTCGCTGTCGGAAATCGGTACTGAGCTTGGTATAAGCCGTCAGGGCGTCAGGGATAACTTAAAGCGTGCAGAAAGCACACTTTATGATGTGGAAGAAAAGCTTGGTCTTGCAAAACGGTTCCTTGGAATCAAGTCAAGCCTTAGTGAGATTGACAGCATTATTTCACAAATTGAAAAATCTCCTGATTCAAGGCTTTTGCCAGACAGTATAAAGCATCAGATAAACGATATTCTCACCATTGTGGCGGGGATAACTGAAATAGAAATTTGATTTTGAAAAATTCCTGAAAGGGGTGTGCATATGGCATTTGAAAGCTTGTCAGACAAACTGCAGAGCACCTTCAAAAAGCTTCGGGGCAAAGGCAAGGTTTCGCCAGCTGACCTGAAAGAAGCAATGCGTGAAGTTAAGCTTGCACTCCTTGAGGCAGACGTCAACTTCAAGGTTGTAAAAAACTTTATTTCAAGCGTTTCAGAACGTGCTTCGGGCGCTGAGGTGATGGAATCACTTACTCCCGCACAGCAGGTTATTAAAATAGTAAACGAAGAGCTTGTTGCTCTTATGGGCACTGAGGAAAAAATCAAAATTTCTTCAAAGCCGCCAACCGTCATTATGATGGCGGGACTTCAGGGTGCCGGAAAAACCACCACTGCGGCAAAGCTTGGGGGACTCCTCAAAAAACAGGGAAAAAGACCACTTCTTTGTGCCTGCGATGTTTACAGACCTGCGGCTATAAAACAGCTTCAGGTGGTGGGCGGACAGCTTGAGCTTCCGGTTTTTACCATTGAGGGAAACCAGAACCCTGTTGAAATTGCAGAAAAAGCATTGGCACACGCAAGACTTCATTCAAATGACGTTTTGATTGTGGATACAGCCGGAAGACTTCACGTTGATGAAGAACTGATGGATGAACTCAAAAACATCAAGGAAAAGATTGACCCCACAGAAATTCTTCTTGTGGTGGATGCAATGACAGGTCAGGATGCTGTCAATGTGGCTGAGGCTTTCAACAGCCAGCTTGAGATTGATGGTGTTGTTCTTACCAAGCTTGACGGTGATACCCGTGGCGGCGCGGCGATTTCAGTTCGTGCTGTTACACAAAAACCTATTAAGTTCTGTGGTATGGGTGAAAAACTTACCGACCTTGAGGTGTTCCACCCGGAACGTATGGCTTCAAGAATTTTGGGTATGGGCGATGTGCTCAGCCTGATTGAAAAGGCCGAGCAGGTGCTTGATGAAAAGAAAGCTATGGAGCAGATGCAGAAAATGCGGAACTCCACATTCACATACAGTGACTTTCTTGAACAGATGGACCAGATGAAAAAGATGGGTCCCCTTGAACAGCTTGTTGGTATGATACCGGGAGTTGATACCCGTGCACTGAAAGATGCAAATATTGATGAGAAAAAGATGCTTCACACAGAGGCAATTATCAAATCGATGACTAAGGGCGAACGTGAAAACCGTGACAAGCTCACACCAAAGCGTCGTGAGAGGATTGCCAAGGGCAGCGGAACAACTGTTGCCGAAGTAAATGCTCTTGTCAAGCAGTTTGAACAGATGCAAAAGATGATGAAAATGATGACCGGCGGCAAATTTGCAAAGCAGATGGGGCGTATGGGCAAGATGGGGAAGATGAAATTTCCTTTCTGAGCCCAAGGGTTTTAAATTTTAAAAATTATTAAATTTATATATTTTTTTGGAGGTAATTTGTTATGGCAGTAAAAATTCGTTTGAGAAGAATGGGAGCAAAGAAGGCACCTTTTTATCGTGTAGTTGTGGCTGATTCAAGATATCCCAGAGATGGCAGATTCATTGAACAGGTTGGAACATACAACCCTATGACAGAACCCGCTGCAGTTGAATTTGATGCAGAAAAGGTTGCAAAATGGATTTCAAACGGTGCACAGCCCACAGACACAGTAAAGCGTCTTTTGAAAGAAAAGGGCATTATCTAATCTGAAAAGGACTTCGGCGGCTTGTTCTTTTTGGACAAGCTGTCCGTTACCTTTGGGTTTTGGAGGAAAAAATGAAAGAACTTTTGGAATTTATTGCAAAATCAATGGTTTCAGAGCCTGATGCAGTTGAAGTAAAAGAAACCGAGTCAGGTGATTCGGTTGTGCTTTCCTTGCACGTTGCCGATGGTGATATGGGCAAGGTAATCGGCAAACAGGGCAGAATAGCAAAGGCTATACGCACTGTTGTCAAAGCTGCAGCAAGCCACGAAAACAAAAAAGTGACGGTTGATATTGTATAACTTATGCGAGAGACTGTATCATCAAAGGCGATTTTGGCCGTTTGATTTGGTACAGTCTTTGCTTGCTTTTTAAAAGAGTGTTTGAAAGATAGGATTTAACGTGAAAGTTCCTTTCCCGTTACCCATCTGGGTAGATTTGATTGCCCGTGCGAAATTTTTTTCGCATTCGCGAAAAAACGCACATGGGCGTAAAAATCTCTTATCATTCCTTGCCATACGGATAAGCGATTTTTAATTACTATTTGTGACGGCGTATGGCTGCGGAATGGAGATTTTTATGAAAAACGAACTTGAAATTGGACAAATAGTGAATACGCACGGGCTTCGTGGTGACGTCAAGGTTATGTACTGGTGTGATGATCCTGAGATTTTTCATGAGCTTGCGTATGTTAACATAAATGGTGAAGAATTTGATATTGAAAAGTCAAGAATTCACAAAAATATGGTGATTTTAAAGCTTCGCGGCATTGACGACATAAACGATGCTGAAAAATACCGCAACAAAATTCTCACAGTTCCAAGAGAGGAACTGGACGAGCTTCCTGACGGCACATATTACATCTGCGACCTTTTGGGTTGCAGTGTTGAAACTGTTGAGGGAAGGTTTTTAGGAAAAATTTGTGATATAATCAAAACCGGCAGCAACGATGTTTATGTGGTTGAAAATGAAGACAAAAAACAGGTGCTTATCCCTGTTATCAACGATGTTATAAAAGTTGTCGATATCGAGGAAAAGCGGATTTTGATAGAACCTTTAAAAGGATTGATTGACTGATGGCGAATTTGAGAGTTGATATTTTAACGCTCTTTCCGGAAATGTTTGATGCGGTGCTAAACAGCAGCATTATCGGACGGGCAGTGGAAAACGGTATTCTTGAAATAAACTGTGTGCAGATACGTGATTTTGCCTTCAACAAGCACAGACAGGTTGATGATTATCCATATGGCGGTGGTCAGGGGATGGTTATGCAGGCAGAACCCATATACCTTGCTTATATGAGCGTATGTGAGGGGCTTTCCTATAAACCGAAAACCATTTATCTGTCCCCTCAGGGAAAGACGTTCAGACAGTCAACGGCAAAGAGACTTTCAAAAGAAAAACATCTGGTGCTTATTTGCGGACATTATGAGGGTGTTGACCAGAGAGTGCTTGACGAAATTGTTGATATGGAAATTTCCATAGGTGATTTTGTTCTTACCGGCGGTGAAATCGGGGCTATGGCTGTGGTTGATGCCACCGCGAGAATGATTCCCGGTGTGCTTGCTTCTGAAGCCTGCTTTTCAGACGAGTCGCACTACAGCGGACTTTTGGAGTATCCCCAATATACAAGGCCTGCTGTGTGGCACGAAAGAGAAGTTCCTGAGGTTTTGCTCAGCGGAAATCACAAGCTTATTGAGGAGTGGAAACGCTTTTCGGCTCTCAAAAATACCTTTGAAAAGCGAAAGGGAATGCTGAGTCGGGCAAAGCTTTCAAAAAAAGATTTGGAAACAGTAGAAAACTTTAGGAAAAATTAACTGGTAAATTGTTTAAAATTTCAATATACTGTTGTTTTTTGACACAATTTATGATACAATTATTCTATTGAGAATTTGACAATCAGATAAGATATAAATTAAAAAATCGGAGGGATTCTGATGAAATGTTTAAATTGTGGAGCAGATATTTATGATGGCATTAAAAAATGCCCATACTGCAAAACCTTGACCCCGGATGTAAATGAAGACGAAAAATTTAAAAATTTTGACTTTAAGTATACAATTACTTCAACCGAGCAGGTTAGAAAGATTCATGACTCGGTAAATGAAGTGAGAAAGGAAAATAAAAAGAACGCGCTTGAAAAGTTCCTTGCTGCAAGACGCGCTAAAAAGCGTGCCGCAAGACGTGCTGCAAGACGCGGTGAAATTCCTGAGAAAAAGCCTTTGTTCGCTAAGAAAAAGCTTGCGGACAAGCCAATCGCAAAGCCGAAAAAGGACGCTACAAAAGAGAAAAAGTCCTTTATGCCAAAGGATATGAAAAAATTCACAAAACGTGCTGTGGGACTTGTTACAGTTGCGGCTTGCCTTGTTCTTTTGGTATGGGGAGTTGTGGGTTTTGCCAATATGCTTTCAGGAGACGAAAAAATTCCGTCATATACCTATGCAAAAGACAACTCACTCTATATGGTGTATAAGGGCAAAAATATTCTTTTGTCAGAAAGTGTTATTACAGATTCATACATCAGAATGCTTGATGAAAATAACAATCTCGTATCCGCTGAACGTGCTGCAAAAAATGCAGGGATTATTCATACGTCAAAGGACGGAAAAACAGTATTCTTCTTTGAAAACTTTGACCCCGAAACAGGTAGCGGAAAGCTTTGTATGATAAAGAATGGAAAGGCAAAGAAAGTGAAAGAGATTTCTGACGCAGTACATAATTCACTGGTTATGACAAGCGACGGAAACAAGCTTCTTTACCTCCAGACTGCTGATAAAAACGGTGACATGGGTGTTCTCTATTATTGGGAAGATGGCATAGAGGAGCCTTTCAAGATTGCAACAGACATTGACCACGGTACGTTTGCATTTTCAGCCGACTGCAAATGGGCAATATTCTTGCAGAACTTGAATCGTGTTACTATGCACGGTGATATGTATGCAAAGAGCCTTGAAAAGCTTAAGGATGAAAAGATAAAGATGGATACCGATGTATGCAAAATCTTTGGCTCAAACAAGGATGGAAATACACGCATATATGGGAAAGATTATGACGAGACAGATGGTTCATTTGACGTTTATGCAATGAACGAAAAAGGTCGTTCAATAAGACTTGGTGAAAGAACAACAAAAGCGCCTCTCATCCAGAAAAAGAAAAATAATTTGTTTGTTTATGGAATTGCCGATGACAAGACAAATAATCTCTATACAGTGGAGATCGCGTCTGGTAAGAAAGAGAAGATTGCAAGCGGTGTGAATAGCATTCTTATGATGTCAAAAGACGAAAAGACTGTTATCTATGATAAGGTTTACACAGGCAAGCTTGCAGATTATTATGCATACACCAGAGGAAAGCAGCCTCTCAAAATCGCAGGTAATGTAGTGGTTGATTATGAGGTGGTGGCAGGTAAACCCCAGATGGCTGCAAGCTATGATTGCCGCAAGGTTATCTATATTTCGGAATTTGAAAGCTTCAAGGGCGGCGGAACCCTCACCTACTGCGAATACAAAAACGGACGGATTGTTTCAGAAATACAGGTTGCTGAGGACGTATACTCATGTTATCTGGCCGAGGATGGTAAGTTCATATTCACAAAGGATTACAGTCCATCACGAAAGGTATTTGACGTATATCTCTTTGACGGAACAGAAATGACACTCCTCCGTGAAGAAGTTTCACCAGAAATGTTTGGAGTTTCAAAAACAGGAGATAATATATTCTATATCTCAAATTACAATGTAGAAGGCGTTTACGGAACCCTTGAAAAAATGGACCTCAAGGGAAATTCTGAAGAGATTGCATCAGAGGTGGTTGATTTTGATTTGACCTCTTTCTCGGATGTGCTTTTCTACAAGAATCAGAACGCTGAAACGGGACTTTTTGACGTGTTTCTTGCTAAAGCTGGTAAGTCTTCGTGGACACAAATCAATACATCAGTAAACGAAATTCTCACATACTAAAGGGGAAAAGGAATTGCGAATAGGAATTTTCGGCGGAACATTCAATCCGCCCCACAACGGACATATTCATTTGGCAGGAGAGGCCCTTAGGAAAGCCGCTCTTGACAAACTGATTTTTGTTCCGTGTGCCATTCCGCCTCACAAACCAAACCTCGAAATTCCCAGTGGTGAGCATCGACTGAAAATGGTGAAGCTTGCCATAGGCGAGGATGAGAGGTTCTCGGTGTCCGATATAGAGATAGAGGCAGGGGGAAAAAGCTATACCGCAAAGACCCTTGAAACACTTGAAAAAATTTATCCCTATGACAGACTATGCTTTATTGTGGGTGCTGATTCTCTTTGTGAGATGGAAACGTGGTTTTGTCCAGGTGAGATTTTTAAACGGGCAGAGATAGTTGTGGCTATGCGTGGCGGTATGAATGAGAGATTTCTTGATGCTGCTATTGACCTTTTGAGACAAAAATATAATGCGGATATTACGAAGATTTCTATGACAGAGATGGAAATTTCTTCGTCAGAAATAAGAGACCGTATCAGAAATGGTGAAAGTGTAGATGATATGGTGCGCAAAGAGGTAATTGACTATATAGAAAAAACACAGATTTATGAAGGATAGTTTTGGCTATGCAAAGTTTTGACGAAATAAGGGATTATGCAAAAAATGTTTTGAGTGAAAAGCGGTTTTTGCATACCTTGAGTGTTGCAGAAGAGGCAAAGGAACTGGCTCTTATTTGGGGGGAAGATATTGACAAGGCTTATCTTGCGGCACTTGTACACGATATAGCAAAAGAAATGCCATTTGAAGCATCAAAAGAAATTCTGAAAAAGGCAGGACTTCAACATAATTTCAGCAGACCTCTTATTCACGGGCCTGTGGCTGAATATATGGCAAGGGGAAAGTTTGGAATAAATGATGAAGATGTTTTAAATGCCATAAGGTATCACAGCACAGGTAGGGTAGGTATGTCACTACTCGAAAAAATAATTTTTGTGGCAGATTTCACCGAGCCAAGAAGACTTTATCAGGATTCAAAAGAGGTGCGGGAGCTATCAAGAAAAGATCTTGATGCCGCTATGCTCCTTCAATGCGACAGATGCATAAAGTTTCTGATAGATACGGGGAAAGTTGTGAATACATTGACAGTAGATTTGAGAAACAGTTTAATCACGCAGCAAAAAAGAGGAAAAGATAAATGAGAGTAAAGTCACCACTCAGACTTATAGTTGCAATAATTATTTTAATTGTCCTTATATATGTGGGATTTAGGGGAGCAGTGTCAATAATTTCAGGTGAGCCCATAAAGTTCGGCTTCAGCAGCAACCGTATTTTTGGTTCTGACAAGGTTCAGGACTTTGTTGTTGCCGGAATTGACGAAGAGGGTTACCGCACAGATTTAATACTTTTTTGCAGATATAATCTGGAGGATAATTCAATAAATGTATTGCAAATTCCCCGGGACACCAAGGTGGAAACGGACCGATACGATAAAAAAATAAATTCTGCATATGGAAGCAAGGAAAAAGAAAAAGCTCTTTTTGATGAGATTGAAAGCGTGATTGGTTTAAGACCTGAAAAATCAGTTATTGTCAGCTTTAAGGCTTTCAGGGAACTGATTGATGCAATCGGTGGGGTCGAGGTGAATGTTCCTATCAGGATGTTTTATAACGACCCTTATCAAAATCTTTCCATTGACCTTTATCCAGGTAAGCAAGTGCTCAACGGACGACGTGCAGAAATGTTTATGAGATTTCGTTATAATGACGATGGTACGGGCTATCCCAATGGCGACATTGACAGAATTGCAGCACAAAAAACGCTTTACAATGCGGTGATGGAAAAACTTCTCAGCGGAAGCACAGTGCTTAAAGCCCCAAAGATTTTGGGGATAATTTCGGATAATGTAAAAACGGACTTTTCTATTGATGAGATTGTAGGATATATGACACGTATTCCAAAATTCAGTATGGAAAAGGTTAATATATACACACTTCCCGGTGAAGGTGCATATGATTCAAACGGCGTTTCGTATTTCTTCCACAATGAGGAAGAAACCGAAAAACTGATAAAAGAAAACTTTTCATCAAGAAGAAAGTCAGTGGCAAGCGAAGCGGGATATACTGGTTCGTTCAAAAATCGATTTATCAAGGTGCGAATTGTTGATGCCAGCGGTCTTGATGAATCCAAGGCAGATATATTGAAAATTGTTTCAGAAAATCTCGCGGATTATGGCTTCAAGGTGGTTTCAATCGAAAAATCCGATAGGATTTCTGACAAATCTGTTTTCATAAACCATAACGAAAAACACGCTGCAACAGAACTTAAAAAAGTTTTTGGAGCAGTTGAAATTTCGGAAACAATAGAAGAATATGTGGTGGAAAGCGGAGAAAAAATGGCAGATGTGACACTGAAAATCGGCAGTGACTTTTCGTTTTAGATAAGACCTTATGAAAAAGGAGAATTTTATGAGTTGTGAGAATAATTATGTAAATACAGTGGTCAAAGCAATAGACAAGAAAAAGGGACGGGATATACAGGTTCTTGACCTTAGCGGGCTTACCACTTTAACAAACTATTTTGTTATTGCCACAGGCGGTTCCAACAAAAATGTTCAGGCGATTTGTGACTTTGTTGAAGAAGAAATGCAAAAGATTGGTGCAAAGATGTGGACAAAAGAAGGATATGACAACGGCGAGTGGATACTCTTAAACTATGATGATGTTGTGGTTCATATTTTTCAGGAAGAGCCCCGTGAATTTTACAAGCTGGAGCATATCTGGAAAGACGCTCCTGATATTGATATTTCAGACCTTATTGAAGAAGACTAAAAAACCGAAAGGATTGATAATAAATGAAATACGATTTTAAAGGAATCGAAGAAAAATGGCAAAAAAATTGGGAGGACAACAAGGCTTTCGCAATCAAGGAAAATCCCGATAAGCCTAAATATTATGCTCTTGAAATGTTCCCATATCCGTCAGGAAACTTACATATGGGACACGTGCGCAACTATTCAATAGGTGACGTTGTTGCACGCTACAAGACTATGCAGGGATTTAATGTTCTTCATCCTATGGGATGGGACTCTTTTGGTCTGCCTGCAGAAAATGCTGCAATCAAAAATGGAACCCCTCCTGCTGACTGGACATGGAAAAACATTGACAATATGCGTGACCAGCTAAAAAGACTTGGCTTTAGCTATGACTGGGACCGTGAGGTTGCAACTGCAAAGGAAGAATATTACAAATTTACACAGTGGATGTTTTTGAAGCTGTTTGAAAATGGTCTTGCTTACAAGAAAAAATCTTTTGTAAACTGGTGTCCCTCCTGCCAGACTGTTCTTGCAAACGAGCAGGTGGTAAACGGCAAATGCGAAAGATGTAAGAGCGAGGTAGGTAAAAAAGATTTGGAGCAGTGGTTCTTCAAAATCACAGACTATGCAGACAGACTTCTTGCTGATATCGATAAACTCAAGGGTTGGCCTGATAAGGTAAAATCAATGCAGACCAACTGGATTGGAAAGTCTGAGGGTGCTGAGGTTAAATTCAAGATTGACGGCACCGACAAGGAACTTACTGTGTTCACCACACGTCCTGACACAATTTATGGAGTGTCATATATGGTTATGGCTCCTGAACACCCGATTGTTGATGAGCTTATTTCAGGAAAACCTGAGGAGGCAGAGTGCCGCGCCTTTATTGAAAAGGTACGCGGAATGAGTGAAATCGCCCGCAGTTCTACAGATACTGAAAAAGAGGGTGTTTTCACAGGCACATATATGATAAACCCCATAAGCGGTGAAAAAATCCCGCTTTATCTTGCAAATTACGTGTTCCTTGATTATGGAACAGGTGTGGTTATGGGTGTTGCAGCGCACGACCAGCGTGACTTTGAGTTTGCTAAGAAATACAATCTTCCCATTCGCATTGTTATTCAGCCCGAGGGTCAGAATATGAAAGAGGAAGATATGACCGAGGCTTTTGCGGCTGAGGGTATAATGGAAAATTCGGGCGAGTTCAACGGAATGAACAACCGTGACGCCCTCAAAAAAATAATCGCATATATGGAAGAAAAGGGCATCGGTGAAAGAAAAATCAACTTCCGTCTTCGCGACTGGCTGATTTCACGTCAGAGATATTGGGGTGCTCCAATCCCTGTGGTTTATTGTGAAAAGTGCGGAACTGTGGCAATCCCTGAGGATCAGCTCCCTGTACGTCTTCCTGAAAATGTTGAGTTTACAGGTCAGGGCAAGTCACCTCTTTCGGAGTGCGAGGACTTCATGAATACAACCTGTCCCAAATGCGGCGGAAAGGCTGTGCGCGAAAGCGACACGATGGATACCTTTGTTTGCTCATCATGGTATTTTTTAAGATATTGTGACCCCAAGAATGACAAAATGCCGTTCAGCAAGGAAAAAACAGATTACTGGATGAATGTTGACCAGTATATTGGCGGTGTTGAACACGCAATTCTTCACCTTCTCTATGCAAGATTTTTCACAAAAGTGCTCTATGACCAGGGATATGTTTCATGCCAGGAGCCTTTTGAAAATCTTCTCACTCAGGGTATGGTTCTAAAGGACGGAAGCAAAATGTCAAAGTCTGTTGGTAATGTAGTAAGCCCTGAAGAAATCATTGAAAAATACGGCGCTGACACAGCAAGACTATTCATCCTCTTTGCTGCACCTCCCGAACGTGACCTTGACTGGAATGATACAGCTGTTGAGGGTGCATACCGTTTCTTAAACCGTGTGTGGCGTGCAGTTGACGAGCTTTCAGAATATGCTGGTGGAGGTGCGGTTGATGGCACAAACCTCAATGAAACAGAAAAGAAACTTCACTTTGCTGTAAATGCGGGAATCAAGAAAGTTACTGAAGATTTTGACCGCTTCAGCTTTAATACCGCAATCAGCAGCATTATGGAAACTGTAAATGCTCTTTATCAGTATAAAGATGCGGTGAATGCTGAAAACTATAACAAAGAGCTTATTGGTGAAGCACTTCGCTCAATAGTTCTTATGCTTTCGCCAATTGTTCCACACATCACTCAGGAACTCTGGGAAATCTTAGGAAACAGCGAAAACCTTTTTGATACACCTTGGCCCAAGTTTGATGAAAGAGCTTTGGTTGTAAGCGAGGTAGAGGTTGTTGTTCAGATTAACGGCAAAATCCGTGACAAGATGATGATTTCTGCTGACCTTGATCCCAAGGGTATGCAGGATGTGGCACTTGCAAACGACAAGATTAAAGAATTGATTGAAGGTAAGCAAGTGGTAAAGGTTATTGCTGTTCCCCAAAAGCTTATAAACATAGTGGTGAAATAATTATGAGCGCAAAACAGGAATTTATTGAGATTTATCAAAACTGCATAAAAAGAGAGGGAGCTGAAAAGCTCCTTGCTCATCTTATGTCCCCTGCAAGTGATTTTTTCACAGCACCTGCCAGTACGAGATACCACGGCGCATATGAGGGGGGCTTGGTTGAACATAGCTTGAATGTTTATGAATGTCTCAAAGACTACCTTTCAAGAGAAAGAGTGGCAGAACTTTATGGCATCGAGGCAAGTGAAGAAAGCATTGCAATAGTTGCACTTCTTCACGACCTTTGTAAGATGAATTTTTATAAGCCCTCGTTTCGTAACGTAAAGGACGAAAATGGCGTTTGGCAAAAGGTTCCAACATTTGAAATTGACGATAAGCTTCCATACGGGCACGGCGAAAAGTCGGTTTATATAATTTCAGGTTTTATGAGGCTTACACGTGAAGAAGCTTTTGCTATAAGGTACCATATGGGCTTTTCGGGAAGTGAAGAGCCGAGAAATGTAGGAAGCGCATTTGAGATGTTTCCACTTGCTTTTGCACTTTCTACTGCTGATATGGAAGCTACATATTTCCTTGAGGGAAAAGATTAAAAAATAAAGGGGAGGAATGACTTGTGAAACACGGATTTATAAAGGTTGCGGCTGCGACACCTGAGATTGTGGTTAATGGCACAAAGAAAAACTGTGAAAATATAATAAATCATATTTCGGTTGCGGCGAAAAATGGCACAAAGGTCATTGTTTTCCCTGAACTTTCAATTTCGGGATATACCATTGGTGATTTGATATTCCAAAGCTCACTTTGGGAACGTTCAAAAGCGGCTCTTCTTGAAATCCTGAAAAGGACAAAAAAACTTGACATTCTTTTTGCGGTGGGACTTGCTGTTCCGTATCTTGACAAGCTTTACAATGCGGCGGCGGTCTGCAAGGGTGGAAAGGTTTTGGGCTTTGTTACAAAAAGTCATCTTCCAAACTTTGGCGAATATAATGAAACCAGATGTTTTCAGGCACTTGGAAAAACAGTGGAGGTGTCCTTTGATGGATACCGCGTTCCTATGGGTGAAAAACTGATTTTCTGCTGTGAAAACATGGATGGTTTGCGAGTTTCCTGTGAAATCTGTGAGGATATGTGGGTAACGAATCCTCCGTCAATGAGCCATGCTCAAAACGGAGCAACAGTTATACTCAACCTTTCTGCTTGCAATGAAACTCCAAACAAGCAGATAGCAAGGAAAATGACTATTGCATCAAACAGCGCACGTGGACTTTGTGCTTATGTTTATGCGGACGCAGGCGATGGAGAATCCACAACAGATTTGGTGTATGCAGGAAACAATATGATTTATCAGTTGGGTCGCTGTATAAACGAAGCACCGCTTTTTGAAAATGGAATAATTTATGGCATACTTGACCTTGAAAAAGTTGGTCAGGCAAGAAAAATGCGGACGACCTTTGTGCCTGGAAACAGCGAAGAATATACAAAGATTTATTTTGATATGGAAATTTCAGAAACAATTCTTGAAGAAATTCCCCCCCTACCTTTTGTACCAAGAGAAAGAGCAAGACTTTCTGAACATTGTGAGAGAGTTTTCAAAATGCAGTGTGCAGGACTCAAGAAAAGAATAAAACACATAGGGTTAAAGACTGTTACAATTGGGATTTCAGGTGGCCTTGACAGTACCTTAGCACTTCTTGTTGCGGTTAAGACCTTTGACCTACTTGGCCTTGACCGAAAAGGAATAATTGCGGTTTCTATGCCTTGCTTTGGAACTACGGGAAGAACTTATGAAAATTCCAAGAAAATGGCAGAAGAACTGGGAGTGACGTTCCGTGAGGTTTCTATTGCTAAATCGGTTGAGCAGCATCTTGTTGACATAGGTGTATCCAAGAATGACCACGATGTGACATATGAGAATGCACAGGCAAGAGAACGCACCCAGGTGCTTATGGATATTGCCAACAAAACCGGTGGCATTGTCATTGGAACCGGGGATTTGTCAGAGCTTGCACTTGGTTTTGCTACTTATAACGGTGACCATATGTCAATGTATGGCGTGAATGCAAGTGTTCCAAAGACTTTGATGCGTGAAATTGTGAGATTTTTGGCAGAGGACTTTGGCGGGGAACTCAAAAATATCCTTATTGATGTGGTTGAAACGCCAATAAGTCCCGAACTTCTTCCTCCGGATAAGATGGGTGAAACCAGTCAGAAAACCGAGGATATAATAGGACCTTATGAAATCCATGATTTTATAATTTATCATTTCATAAAATCAGGATTCGAAAGAGACAAGATTTTGCGCATGGCAAAATGTGCCTTTGACGGAATTTATGATGAAAAACTTATAGAAAAATGCCTTGATACTTTCTACAGGAGATTTTTTGCAAATCAGTTCAAGCGTTCGGCTGTTCCTGACGGACCAAAGGCGGGTAGTATTTCACTGTCCCCAAGAGGTAGTTGGGTAATGCCGTCGGATGCAATTTTTGAAGAATAAAATACGGGCGGAGAAATCCGCCCTTTTGCATGGGAGAAAAGGATGCTTCATATAAAAGAGACCATTGTTGTCGAGGGTAAATTCGACAAAGAACAACTGAAAAAAATTACCGATGCTCCAATTATCTGCACAGGGGGTTTCACTCTTTATACCGATAAGAGTATAATAAAGGCTATTCGTACTATGGCGAAAAAAACGGGTATAATCATCTTGACAGATTCAGATAGTGCGGGTTTTCGCATACGAAATTATATCAAACAATGCGTTGGGAATGAGGGCATAGTGAAGCACGCGTACATTCCAAGCGTTGAGGGAAAGGAAAAACGAAAATCAAGTCCCGGCAAGGAAGGTCTTTTGGGGGTTGAGGGCATAAGAGAAGAAGATCTCTTAAAAATTTTGGAAAATGTGACTGAGATATGTGAAAAGCCTCAAGAAAAAGGACCAAGGATAACAAAAGCAATGCTTTTTGAAGACGGACTCAGTGGTGGTGCTGAGAGCCGCGAAAAACGAAAAGAACTTGCGAGACGGCTTGGACTTCCCATAAGAATTTCGGCAAATGCACTAGTTGAAGTGCTGAACGCTGCAGTGGGATATGAAGAATATAAAAGAATAGTTGAGAAAATTTAACAACCAACAAAGCAACATTTCTGATGGGAAAATAGTTGCTTTTTTTGTTGTGCTATGCTATAATTTTATGGTACGTGTGCGAAAATAAAAATATGATTTCGTAAAATACTTACTGGTCAGTGTCGTACATGTTTTTAAACGTACAAGATATTTTAGGGGGATTTTTATGGAAAACAAAGATTTTAAACCATATATCCCGGCAGATAGGGTTACACCTGAAATCACCATTACATCTATTGTTATGGGAATTTTGCTTGCTGTGATATTTGGTGCGGCTAATGCCTATTTGGGCCTCCGCGTTGGTATGACGGTTTCGGCGTCAATTCCTGCAGCGGTTATTGCTATGGGCGTTATTCGTGTTGTTATGAGAAAAAATTCGATACTTGAAAGCAACATTGTTCAGACGGTTGGCTCAGCAGGTGAATCTGTTGCCGCAGGTGCAATCTTCACGCTTCCTGCACTTTTTCTGTGGGCAGCTGAAGGAACAATGGACAAGCCAGGAATTTTGGAAATCACATTGATTGCCCTTCTTGGCGGACTTCTTGGTGTGTTCTTTATGGTGCCTCTTCGCAATGCACTCATTGTGAAAGAACACGGGGTTCTTCCTTATCCTGAGGGAACTGCTTGCGCCGAGGTTTTGCTTGCTGGTGAAGAGGGTGGAGCAAACTCATCAACAGTTTTTGCGGGTATGGGCTTTGCGGCACTTTTCAAGTTTATAATTGATGGACTGAAAGCTGTCCCGGGTGAGATTGCGCTGAGATTTAAAGGCTATGCCGGTGAAATAGGAACTCAGATTTATCCTGCGGTAATGAGCGTTGGATATATTTGCGGTCCAAGAATTTCTTCTTATATGTTTGCGGGCGGTGTTCTTAGCTGGATGGTGCTTATTCCGATGATTGTTCTTTTTGGTAAGGAAATTGTTCTTTACCCTGGGACAGCACCTATTGGTGAAATGTTTGCATCGGGTGGAGCAAGTGCAATCTGGGGTTCGTATATCCGTTATATCGGTGCAGGTGCTTTGGCAGCGGGCGGAATAATCAGCCTTATCAAGTCACTTCCCTTGATTGTACGCACTTTTGGTGATGCACTTAAAGGAATTGGAAACACAGGAAATGGTGGCTCATCGCGTACAGAAAAAGATTTGAGCATGAAGACAGTTCTCATTTCAATCGCGGTGCTTACAATTCTTGTGTGGCTTGTTCCGGCTATTCCGGTGTCACTTATTGGTGCTGTGATTGTTGTTGTGTTTGGTTTCTTCTTTGCCACGGTTTCATCACGTATGGTTGGACTTGTGGGAAGCAGCAACAACCCCGTTTCGGGCATGGCTATTGCTACACTTCTCATATCAACGCTTATATTGAAAATCACGGGTGACGGCGGTGCCCACGGTATGCAGGGGGCTATCGCTATTGGTTCTATTATCTGTATCGTAGCGGCGATTTCAGGAGATACTTCACAGGACCTTAAGACGGGATATCTTCTTGGTGCAACACCAAAAAAACAACAGATAGGCGAAATAATTGGCGTTGTTGCGGCAGCACTTGCTATTGGCGGAACGCTGTATCTCCTTGACAGTGCGTGGGAATTTGGCACAGATGAGCTTGCGGCACCCCAGGCAACTCTTATGAAAATGATTGTTGAGGGCGTTATGGATGCAAATCTCCCTTGGGGCTTGGTGCTTATCGGCGTATTTATTTCTATCATTATTGAAATAATAGGGATACCGGTATTGCCATTTGCTATTGGGATATATCTGCCGGTGCACCTCAATGCCTGCATTATGGTGGGCGGTCTTGTGAGACTTCTTATGGATAAATTGAAGCGTGAGAAAGCACAAAAGGATGCTATGATAAATGACGGAATTCTCTTCTGCTCTGGCATGATTGCGGGTGAAGGTATCGTTGGTATTGTTCTTGCTCTCCTTGCTGTATTCGGTGTGGATAAGGTTATTGACCTTTCAGGTGTTTTGAACCTTTCACCGATAGCGTCAAGTGCTTTGAGCGTGGTAGTTTTTGCACTGGTTATTCTCAGTGTGCTTAAATTTTCACTTTGGAAGAAACGTACACCCTTAAATAAATAAAATGAAAAAAGAAAGAATATCAAAAAACTATCTTGAAAAAATTCCGTACCCATGCCAAGAAATTAAATGGGAAACTGCAGAAAACGGAAAAGTAACATTGCTTGTTGAAAACAAGGGATTGTTCAACAGGCTTGCGCAAAAGCTTTTTAAAAAGCCGAAAACCAGTTATGTTCATCTTGATGAAAACGGCAGCTTTGTTTGGCCACTCATGAACGGCACGCGTAATATAATTGAAATAGGGAAGCTCGTGGATGAAAGGTTTGGTGAGACAGCTCATCCACTTTATGAGCGATTGGCAAAGTTTTTTCAGGTTCTTGACAGCTATGGTTTTGTTGAGTGGAAATAGAAAAAGAGAACGGGTTTTCCGTTCTCTTTTTTGTAACAAAAACTGATTGCAAAAATTGTTTTAGTGAGCGTCTTCAATTGGTGTTGCAAAGCCAAGGGTGAGGAGTTGACGCCAAACATCAATAAATCTGTGGAGCTCGGGTTCTGCCTCGCGGTAAGCATTGGCAACGGCGTCGGTAGCATCAAGCCGTTCTTCGGGAGATTCCCCTGAGAATTTTCTCACCTGAAGCTTAAGAGTAACCTCTGCCAAATCAAGATGCTTGATGAGGATTTTCCAGAACATCTTTTGAACATCGTTCTCAAAATCGCTATCTTCAAGTATTTTTGCAAAGACTTCGCGATGTTCTTTGATTATCTCAATACCTTTCTCGTTTTTCTCTCTCAATTCATCATTAACAATTACGTCGGGCTCTTCGTTCTTGACCCAGTACGCAGTCAGTTTCGAAAGAGTCTCAAGATAGTTGCGTACAGTTTTATATTCTTTTCCAAAGGCATCACGCAGATAATCGTCAACCACGGTGTCAAAGCTTACATTTTCATTCCAAAGGGTGTCCGCCATAACCTGCATAGGAACGTTGGTTGGGAAGCTGCAACGCTGAACCTGACAAGAGATAAGTCCATCAAGACCCAGCTTTTTATAGGTTTTTATATCCCTTGACATAACATCTGCAATCTTAAAGCCGCCTATGTCTGATATAAAGGTAGTAGACCAGAAATGATAGTCAAAAACACTTCTGTCATAGACTTTGAAATTATCCCAACCTTTCATAAGACGAACTACCGGTGTGTTTTCCCTTGGCATAACAAGCCTGTTAAGCTCAAAGGGCCACTCTTCTTCGGGGAGATTATCAAGGTCGACATCTGCATAAGACGAATCAAATCTTCTTGTTATAGGCGCAAACATAAGTGAAAAACGATCAGGGTTATTGAGCTTCTCAAACTGCGGTGCCCAGGAAACATCATTGTACGAAATCATAACGATTTTTGTGTCAATGTTGCGTGAAGTAAGCTCTTCGTCAACACGATTGAGCATTTTTATATAAAGATCGGTAGGCCTGATGTCGCGACAATTTTCACATTCGCAGAAGTTGTTTCGCATATCAGCAAGCCATACATGAATATAGTCGATATCAGGATGAGACTCACAATGGTCAGCGACAGATTTAGCAATTTTTTCAATGGCTTTTGGGTTGCTGTAACAAGCCTGGGTGTTTGACGGTGCTCCGCCGAAGAGTTGGCGTTTGCCATTTGTCATAGCCAGCATTTCGCGGATGTCACCGGGGACTGTATCGTCATCAACATAATCCCAACCGCTGGCATCAAGCCCAAATGGTTCAGCGGTCCAACCGTGTCCTACTGCGTGATGTATAAGACTGCGGTCTGTAACATCTTCGATGAGCTTCTTGTGTATGCATAATCCGTCTTCGCGGGTGAAAGGAATAGGCTCCATAACTTCGTTGTTGCGTTCATGCAAGTACCAGCGACGGAAAAAGAAATCGGGCACAAAAAACTGGAAGAGATAGCCGTTCATACCCATCTTGGTCATCCAGTCAATCAAATCATAGGTATGTTCATAACCGATAGCACCTTCAATGCAGATTGTTCTGTGGCGCATGCTCGGAACTTCATTTATATGTATTTGACATTTGTCAAGGATTTTTTCTGGGATAACTTCGCCGATTTTTCCGGGACAGAGCCACCGTACACCGAGTTCTTTTAAGAAACGATAAACCGCAATCAGAACAGCACGTTCATTCGCACCTGTGATGAAACCGCAAAAATCGGTAACTTCGATGCAAATAGCATCGTCAAGAGATTTGTCCTCCACAGGCTTTAAGTTTTTGTCAAGTTCATCATCAATGCCAACCCACAAAAGATTTGGGATTGATGCGTCGAATTTGTCATATATACGAACATCAACCAAAGCCAAGGGATCCATTAAATTCAAATATTTTTTCAGTTCGCTTGCTGCCATAATAACAGTTTTATGCGAGCCGAGTCTAGCAATAGTAACGGTGTTTGGTGCTTTCATTTCTGCCTCCCTAAAAGTAAAAGTAATTTATGGGTTCATTATACAATTCTGTGCTTTGAATGTCAAGTCACTATTGTAAAAAATCAGCAAAGAATACGCTGAATATTAAAGTTTTTGTATTGTGTCAACAAATCGTGTAATAAATGATAAAAGCAAACAATATTGAAATACTAAAAACTCCGCAAAGCTTTATACCTTGCGGGGTTTAATTGGTGAAGCGTTCCCTTCTAAATCCGAATTTTCTATCTCATCAAAAGTGATGGTTGTACTGCCTTCCCTATAGTTACAGTTTAAAACAATTTTATCGTCATATAAATATACTGAATTGACAAAAGAATCTATAATGCGTTTTTGATATTTCACATCATCAATATCTCCGTGTCTGAATTTTTTAATCCAAACAAGGATTTCTTCTTTTGTAAGCCTTGGCCTTTTGATTTGCTCCTGAGCAATACTTAATTCCAATTCTTCCTTTTGATTTTCAAGTTCGTCTAAACGCTGTTTTGTAGACTTGGTTAAAATGCCTTGCTGAATTGCGTTAAGCATATTTTCAATTGATACTTCTACCTCTTTGAGTTGTTTTTGTAAAACGGGGATTATGGTGTTTTCTTTATTAAGAAGTTCTATAATTGCGTCTGCAATTTTGCCTATCAAATAGTCATCAAAAATTATTTCTTTTACACGCTGAACAACTGCTTTTTCGATGATATGCTTTTTAATAGTTTTCTTTTTACAATTTCTATGCTTTTTGGCCGTTGCACATTTATAATAGTTGTAAACTACGCCTTTATATCCATGACCACTTTCTCCGAGCATCAATGCTCCGCACATACCGCAAAACAATTTTGTTGTAAGCAAATATTCAACGGGAGCTTTTGTTTTAGCAGGGGCCTTTTGATTGGTCGCCATTCTGCTTTGAACTCTCTCGAACAATTCTTTTGAAATGATTGCCGGAACTCCACCCTCAATAACTATATCACTATATTTGTATTCGCCTATGTACTTTCGATTTTTTAATATAGAATGTAAGCTGCTTTTGTTAAATTTGGCACCCGTAGTTGATTTTAATCCTTTTGCATTTAAGCTTTCGGTTATTTCCTTCACGGTTTCGCCATCTGCATATCTTGTAAATATCTCCATTACAATTGGTGCAGTGTCAGGGTTAATTACCAAATGCTTATTTTTGTCGGTCATATAGCCAAGAGGCATAGTTCCACCATTATATCTGCACTTTAATGCATTTTCAGTCATTCCTCTTGTAACCTTTTGCGCAAGTTCTGCTGAGTAATATTCTGCATAACCTTCAAGCATAGATTCTAATATAATTCCTTCGGGACCTTCAGATATGCTTTCTTTAGCCGAAATAACCTTAACTCCATTTTTGCGGAGAACTGATTTATAATATGCGGAATCATAGCGATTTCTGGCAAAACGGTCAAGTTTCCAAACGATGATTACATCAAATAAATTCTTGCTGCTATCCTTAATCATTCGTTGGAATTCAGGTCTGTTATCAGTTTTTGCAGATAATGCTCTATCTATATATGTTGCTAAAATCGTCATGCCGTTTTTCTCTGCAAACTCCGTACATTCACGGAGCTGTCCTTCAATCGATTCTTTTCTCTGATTGTCAGAAGAATATCTTGCATAAATTACAGCGTTCATTCTATTTCACCTGCCTTACACTGTCATCTTCATATGCTATCTTGTCTAATCAAAAGAGATATTCATACAAGAACTTTTTTCAATAAGTTCTATATCTGCATAGGATTTTACAAGCATTGAGTTTTGCCATTCTTTTATTAAAAAACTTTGTTCATAAACATTTTGAAAACAATCAAAAAATCTCAATTTAAGTATTAAATCTCCAGTTAATTTCGAATTATTACTAATGCTTAAGTATAAATAAATTTCGTCATCTTTTTTTATTGAATAAACTTTTTCATCTTTATAGTTTTGGCCATTTACTGTTATGTTTAATTTTACTTGGTGTGCGGTGTTATTGCCACAGTTAACGATTGAAAAGAATCCAGGCAATTTTCCTTTATCTATTATGGGAACCTTGTCAAACGGAGCCCACCCAACTTTATCGTCTTGAATAAAGAAACTATGTGTTTTAGCTTGATTTAGTACCACATAATCCTTATATTCATCAGGAAGAGTAAGACGGGAATCTATAACACTTTCAAAATTACACATTTGAATTAAAAATTGAGGCATGTTAGATAACCGTAGCTTTTCATTTTCCAATTCAATAAACCTTCTATCCTTCTCATCCGTTTCTTCTTTATGTTTTTGGTTCTGCCACAAAGCTAGGAACCCCAAAAAAGCAGTACCAATGAAAGCCTCAAATCCAGCAATATATGAAATAATATCTCCTGCGCCCCATTCTGATTCAATCCACCATATATTACTATTCCATTTGAATAAAAAGTGAACAATGCATATAGGAACTAAAAATAGTAATAGGGTTAAAGTTATTGTTTTGATCTTATGATTAAATATCCAATTAATGAATAAAATCAAAATGTTTGAGTTTTTTTCTTTTTTCATTTATTTAGCCTCTTTTTGTGTTTTGTAGATTTGAGATGGTGCAGTCTTATTCATCCTTATAAAAATAGCAGTTATATCTTTCGTTGAATTCTCCAATTTAAAAACTTCACCAGATTTTTTTATGATTTTATTGGGGCTAATAGTATAATCAAATATAACATAATACCCCGTATTATAATTTTGACATTTTAAGTATTCTTCTAATTCGGGTATCCCGCTATTGTAATATTCCTCGCCTTTCCAAATTTTAGTTTCAATAATAACTTTTTTACTTGGGATAACAATATCAGAGTTTCCCGAACCATTTCTTGGTTCGCAAAAATTCTCATAACTGATATAATTCGACAGATCGCATCTTAAGGTATCCTCCAATGTTCCTTTAGGAAATCCCTTTAATGAACCATTTTCCATTCTTCTCTTATATTCTAAGAGCATATCGTCAAATGTATTAAAGTTATAATAAGAAAGTTCTTTTTTTAAATGATGATATAATATTTTTGAAAATGTAGAAATATCAAGGTCATTTGCATAAAAGAAATCCTTTCGATTTTTGCAGATTTCTATGAAAGCCTTATGTGTTAGTGTTGAGCTGTTCACCAATTGAGCAATTTTAGGCGATATAGTTAATGAAAACTCAGAGGACAATACATCTTTTTTGATTTTATAACAAAAATCTTGAATTACTCTTAATATTGTCTTTTCAATTTCCGTAATCATAATTCCTTGCTAAACCTATAAGCCCTTTCAACAACAGTATGGATATATATTTTATTTCTGCTACTAACAGCACCCACTCGCTCAATAAGACCTTCCATTTCTAATTTCGCAATTTTCCTTGACACTTGCACTTCGTTTATATTACATGTATTAGCAATATCCTTTTGGCTTTTTATTCCATCTATAGCCTTGTATACTGTTAATAAATCCTTATCAGATTGAAGCATACTAGCATATTTGTTTTTTAATTCAACATCAGTTTTCATACGAAGAATTTCTATTTTCTCTAAAGTGTCAACTTTATTTTTAATATAATTCACCGATGCATATAACTCATTAGATTCGCTCATATATCCTCCTAAAATAACCTTTTGGGATTTTTCTGTTTTTTGTTAATTTCTATCATGTCAATCAAGCCTGCTTGTTCAAGAATGATGCAAAACTTTCTAACGCCCTCAAGAGATATTTTAACGATATCAGATATCTCTTTTAAAGATTTTTCACCATCAAACAGTTCATACATTTGTTGTCTTTCTGGTGTTGTTAAATACTTTGCTTTTATATTCGCATGGAACTCATCCAGCTTATCTTGAGCAAATATGGTAAGTAACTTTCTTATTTCAACTAATTCCTGAAATATTTTTTCGTCGTAATTCATCGTATCACTCCTCCACAAAATCTTCAAAGCCGTATTCAGCCAAGCTAAAAATTGCTTTTACACGACCCTTTCTTCCTGCCGGTTCAACCATACATAATAAGCTCCACTTTTTCCAAAGGGTAGAAATGGTACTTATAGAGCCACCAACTACATCTTTGATATCTCTTACAGAATTTTCGCCATTAGTCATAGCATAAATTTTTTTGTACTTTTCATCTGATAGTTCTTTCTGTAATGTGGAAATTATTTTTTCTCTGTTAACAAACTTATATATCTGCAAAAATTCAGCAAACATTTCATTTAATTCTTTACTCATAAATACCCTCCATGTCTAATTTTCTCGTGTTGTAATATACAGCAATTTTCGAAACGGATTTTTCAGGAATTATTGCATTGCCATCTTTATGAAAGTTAATTAAATCTTTTTCAATTAAATCTTGTATAAACATCCTCACTGCACGAGGAGTGCATCCTATTTGTTCGGAAATACTTTTTGCATCATTTTCTCCATTGAATAATTCGTACATTTTCTTCCTGTTTTCGGTGTTTAAGAACTCTGAATAAAAGCAACTTAATGCTTCGGATTTTATTGAGACACTTAACAAGGATAATTCTTCTAAGATTTTTTCTAATAGTACTTCTACATTGTTTTTCATAGTCTTACCTCTTTTCGATTTTTGATTTTATCTCATCCACCAAAAGATGAACCGTTGTGCCTGGGCACATTTCGGATGGTTTGTTTTTGCAATTGTTTTTGTGCTCGTCCATCTTTTGCGTTGCAATAACTATGGCTGTCCTTTCATCGCCATAACAATTTAATTTGTTATAAATAAATGAATCAGATTTTGAATACCTCTGGCTGGTATTCTTTTCAAAGACCTGTGCAAAACCATCACAACACTTAACCGAATCGCTATATGTAGGCATAGCACCAAAATAGGCACTAAACCATTCTTCTATGCATGGGTTGGTCCATCCGACATGTATTCCTTTTGCTTTTGCCTCAGCAATTATGTCATCAAAATCTTGTATTTGATCTCTATCAAATATTATCCAAGGTTCACCATATTGTGGATTTAAGGATGCAAGATTCATTGCTTCCTCTACAAGATTCTTGGTTTTTGTTCTGATTACTTTAATTACCAACTTACCTTGTAAATCCTTTGGAATTGAATCCCTTAACCCATACATATAATTCTGTTCCGTTTCCTTAGTATCGGTTACAATAAAGTAGTAACCAAGTTCAGGAATCCTTCTTTTTGCAATTTGTTCTCTTGTTTTTCTATTGCCATTTCTTTCGTTTCGTGCCATCGTCAATCCTCCTTAAACATATCAAAATCTCTTAAGGTAGGAATTGCACCATATTTACCTAACAAATAATTCTTTTCGTAGTTTTCATCCTTTCTAATCTTTACTCCATCTTCATCTACAAAGTCTGCTAATGAATATAGGTTAGATACGCCATCATAATCTTTTTCAGCGAACCATATTTCATCTCTTCTTAGCATATTTCCATTTAGCTGCCATGAGTCGTGAGAAGTAAATACTAGCTGCGCATGCTTTGTGTTAATCTCAGGATTCAAGAATGTTATAATAAAAGTTCTCACAAGCAACGGATGAAGTCTAGCATTTAATTCGTCTATGAATAAGACTCCACCAGTTGTTAAGACGTCTTGTAACATTGGATATAGTGCAAACATCTTCAATGTTCCGGCAGATTCATTTTGTAGAGGAATTGATGTAGTTGAATTGGAATCAATTAGTCTATGGATTGCATCTATTTTTAAATAATCATCCTCATCATCACTATCATTCTTTATTACCTCAACATCAAATCCAACAATAGATGGGTCAAATGTTGCAAAATAGTCTACTACTTTTTGTTGAACATTTTTGTCATCAGCAAAACCAGTAGGAATTAATTGAGACAAAAAGTAGTTTTCAATTGGTCTTCCAAAATCCGCAAAATCATTATTTAAGAACCAATCACGAATGAATTTTAATTTTGCAATTTTTAATTTTGCTCCTAATGAAACAATCAATGTTTCTTTTTCTAATGCAACTTTTATATTTTCTTGGCTTTTTGTTGGAATCCCATCAAATTCGTACTCTTCTCCATTACGATAAAATATCTTCTTATACTTTCCTCTGGAAGATTTTGTTTTGCAGTTTAACCATTCTTCACATACACCTGAATTGTTCACAGTAAATCCATAGTTATATGTTTTGGCACCATTTTCTTCCGAATCAATGAAATAAACTTCAAATAAGGATTCCATGTTTTTGCTTTCTTTATCAAATAAAAATGGTGTGGGTTTGAAAAATTTGGATTTCTTTTTCTTTCCCTCTGATTCGTCGCCATATTCCAAAGAATTTAGTACATATGAATGCATATAACGAAACGCCTCTTGTACATTCGATTTACCGCTTGCATTTGCACCAAAAATTGATGCGACCGGCAAAACTCTTTCGTTGGCAACACTAATAACATGGTTGTTGAATTCAGATATTTTTGTTGCTGACATATCTAATGTTGTATCGTCTCTAAATGATTTAAAATTTTTAAAATTAAATTGAAGCAACATAATTTATTCTCTCCTTTTTTATCTTTACAATATATATTATACACATTTTTTCGCAAAAGTCAACACTCTGTTGAGAAAAAATCTCAATAAAGTGTATTTTTGTAGTGATTGCTAAATATACAAAACATATTTTTTCTACAAATTATATATTGACAAATGTAGATATACTTGTTATAATTATTATAGCCACAAGTGTAGATATATTATTTTGTAAAGGAGAGATATTATGTCGGCTATAAAACATACAATAACTGATGCAGAATACGAAATTATGTGTATTCTATGGAGAAGCAAAGAAAAATTAACAGTTGCAGACATCATTAAAGAGCTTAATAACAACGATTGGACCGCATCAACTGTTGCAACCTTTATGGCTCGTTTACTTAAAAAGGGAGTTATTTCCTGCGATAAAAAAGGCAAGATAAATTATTATTTCCCTGTTTTAAAACAGAGCGATTATGCGCTCGATGAAACAGAAAATCTTTTATCAAAGATTTATAAAGGCTCGGTAAAAAATCTTGTTGCGACACTCTATGAAAACAAAAAGCTTTCAAATGAGGATATGACGGATTTGAAAAAAATGTTTGAACTGGAGTGAGACTATGAGTGAACTATTTGAAACAGTGCTTATCTTAAGCCTGTTCGGATTTTTAATAACTGCCGTTTTATTGTGCTTAAAGCCGATTACAGCGAAGAAATTCCCTGCTAAATGGCAGTATTATGTTTGGATAGCTGTTCTTCTTTCGATGATAATACCTATATACAAGTTTATTCCGGAGCGAGAGGTACAGAAGATTCAGCATATGACGCAAAATAACACACAGATTGTGCAGATAGAAACAAATGATGAATCAGAAATAGATCCAGAGGCTCCAACGGCACCTCCAATTACTGAAAGAGAAATTGAGGTAAGTGAGACAGTGCATATTAAGCTCATTGATTTGGTGGCATACATATGGGTAGCAGGTATTTGTGTTTTTCTTATTATTGTAATTGCGAGTTATGTTATTTATATATTACGAAGAAGAAAAAATTCTATTTCTATGGAAGAGAACTCAGTATTACTTGAGGCAAAGAAAGAACTTAAAATTCGAAGAAATATAAAAGTCAGAATGTCACCGGATGTCGGCTCTCCTATGCTTGTAGGTGTTTTCTTTCCCGTAGTGTATATGCCGTGCAAGGAAATACCACACGATATGATGAGATTGGTATTTCTTCACGAACTGACTCATTACAAAAGAAAAGACTTGATTATAAAGTGGTTTGCATTATTTGTTAATGCAGTTCATTGGTTTAATCCTCTTTCGTATTTGCTCAGTGCGAATTTGAGTGAAGCCTGTGAGGTTTCATGCGATATGGAAGTAACAAAGAATATGAATGATGAAGAACAAAAATTATATATGAAAACCATATTAGATTTGGTAGAATGAAAGGTAGGCGAATTTATATGTTGGAAAAGATGTTCACAACCAAAATGAGTGCAGATAAAAAGAAACTGCAAAGCAGATTTTCAAAAATCCGTTCTAAAAACGGAAGGCTTTCAAAACTGCTTGGTGGTATACTTTTTGGAATTATTATAATTTCAATAATTGGCGTTGGAGTGATTATTGCGGTAAACAATACCAAAGATTATCAAATGACTAATGACGAATTTTCCAAATATATACACCGTACTATTGGATCTATTATGGCAGATATAGACTATATTGATGACGAAAGATTAGTATTTCATTACCTTGACGGCTTTTTTGTAATGGACAGAGAGAGTAATGAACTGATACATAAAATAAACCTTGGTAAATTAAATATTGCAGGTCATACACAGGGTGATTGCTATACAGAATTCAAAATTGATAAAGATGGTAATTTTGCATATTTGATAAATGGTGGAATCCATAATGACAGAGTCGCTGAATTTGACAATTACATTATCAACATCAAAACCGGAGAAGTAAAAATCGGCAATATGCCCGAGGGAACGGAATTGTTCACAAACTATGCTGATACCTTTAGTACAGTAAATGATATCTATGGTTGGTGCAGTGATAGTTGTATCAAAGTGAATGAAGACCGAACCTATTATTTGACCGTGCAAGACTCCATTATTGCTGCCATTCAGCTTGTAACGGTAAATGGCAAGGATAATGATGTATCTATGCAATATGTTTTTGGAAAAGATTATGTCAGTCTTGCGCAACATAAGGTAAATGTAATCAACGACTCTCTTGATGAGGGTGAAGAAATTCTGGCTAACAGTGGACTTAACTGGGAGGTTAACGAAAATGGTGTCAAAGCTGTTTTAAACAAGCTCAGCGAAAGTATGCAAATGAAGCATACTGATGTGCCAGGCGGAAACTATGATGTCAGATTTTATGCTATTTGGAATAATGATAGTGATAGTGAAACTCAGCAGATGTTTATTTTAAATAATTCTACTTTTGAATTGCTGTTTTCACAAAAACTGGATGAAAAGGTTTTTGCCGAAGTAACATCAATGCTCAATATGTCTAAATACGAGAGCTTTCATCCAAAAGATATTTATAACCTTGTAAATGCAGAACTGGTTATAAACTATACAAGATACCCTCTTTCAGATAAAAGCAGTTTAAATGAAATAGAGAGAATGCTTTCCGGTGCAAAAATGCTTAAGGGCGGAACGGCTTGTCCCTACACGGCATCTCTTCTCTTGACAAGAGAAGATGGTGCGCAAGGGATGATTACTCTTGCAACAGATAGTTGTGCCGTGTTTGAATCGGGAGATAAATATTACGATTACAGCGATGGAGACAACTCAGAAATGTTTGGTTTTTTCGGATTTGATAATGATACAATCATAGATATGACCGCAAAACGATGATTAGGAGGTAAGTGCAATGTTAGAAAAAATGTTTACAACAAAAATGAGCATGGATAAGAAAAAACTCCAGCACCGTTTTTCAAAAATCCGTTCCAAGAACAGTAAAACTGCTAAGCTTATAGCGTTAGTTTTATTTGCACTTATTATAGTATCAATAATCGGCGTTTCGGTTTATATTGCTGTTGATAAATCTAAAGATGATACGATATTATATAAAAATGAGGCAATGAATTTCCAAATTGAAATACCTACGAGCTGGTATGGTATGTATATTGCAGATGAAACACAAGTCGATGATAATTATATAGCATTTAAGCATAAAAGAATTGCAGAAAAACATAACGGCATGGGAACATTGCTCTATGTTATGATGTTGCCTGATTCCGAAATAGATGAGTATTTGAATATGGTTGGGAATCAAACTGTTATGTGGCGAAATCAGGAATACGGCTATATTTTGGGCAGACCTACAGATGTTCAAGTACCTATCTTTGCAGATAGCGACGAAGAAGATGTTGTGCTTGCCGAGGAATATCAAAAACTGTATAAAGATATTTCAATCATCGAATCAACCTTTTCATTAATAAAAGATGTTGATGCTCCTGTTATAACTAATGCTGAAAATATGTCTTATGCACAAATTAGGGACTTACAAAGACAGGTAAACAATGGACACTTTCCGTGGCGATTAGACTATGAGCAGGTTGTTCAAAGCTTTCTTTCCAGTAAAGGAATTGATGTTGAAAGTGGCAGAATAACAGAACTCGCAGGTGGCGGTAGTGCAGGAGGAATTTCGTTAACTTATACTGTTGGAGAAAAGGAATACACTCAAATATACTCAGTTGAATTGTTTCAACCAATAGATAAAACCGAAAGCGGTATTTGGATAGTAAGGGCATTTAATGATATCACTGCTGATACCATTGGAAGAGTGCGGAATAAAGAATTATTGCTACTGTCAAAAGATAACATACAATTCAAATTAAATGCTGATGTATCCACGATTGACAAAGAACCTATTAGTGAGCAAGAAGGTCGCGGTGATGGTTTTCGTTGGATAGACTATTCCTACGAAGATGTTTTAGTAACGGCTTTAATTGGAGATGATAATTCAACTCGGATTATTAATATATCCACAACCTCAAACAATTATAAAACACCAAGAAATATAAAAGTTGGAGATACATTGCAAAAGCTACAAGAAAACTATCCTGAAGATTTAACAAAGGCTTTATCCGATGAAGTATGCTATGTATACGTGCCGCAAAGCATCGGGGTTAATAGAATATACTTTTATCTTGAAAAGAATATTATAACAAAAATAGTTATAGAAAATGGGATCGATGGTTAGATGCAGAAGCAGTTTTAAAAAAGGATGTGAAAGTGATGAAAAAAACTCTATTGATAATCTTAGCTTTGCTTAGTTTCTTAATGTTTTCGATTACAGTATTTGCAGGTGATGTTCCTGAAGGCTTATTGAGTAATGATAATGCACAAGTCTTTTTCGGAGAAGTGCTTAATTATAACGATAATACAGTTACGGTTTGCCCTCGTGTCAAAATCAAAGGCGATGTTTTAACCGGAACAAAACAGATTTATGATAAGCCATGTCCTGTAGGGAATTTCAAAGTCATAGCAGGAAATGTTTATCTCTTTACATATTTCGATGAAAACAACGAAACATACATCTTTGAAGTTACAAGCTATGATACGGCTACACTCAAATTAAAAGGCATACAAGGAGATATGTGGGAACGCTTCCAAAAATATCTCAACGATGGAGAATATGAAAAAGCCGAGCAAGAAAGAATTGACAAAATAAATGCTACTCTTACTGAAGAAGGGGATGAAATTTCTTTAACAGCACTGTTGGGTGCAAAAAAAGAAAAATGCGATCAAATAAAAATTCACTTGAACGGAGTAACTGAAGGATTTGAAATTGACAAAGAAAAATTCTTTGAATTAGCTGAAGATATTTATCTTACAGACATCAAAAATGAACTTGCCCAAACAAGAGATAGTTTTCACATTATAGCTTATGAGGGCGAAAAAACATACACGGTAAATATGTGGGATAGATGCTTGGTCGGTGGTAGTAGAGTTGCAATGTATAGTGCTCCTACGGGAGATTATACGATTAAAGCTTCAGATTACGAAAAGTTAGTTTCATTATTCCCTGAAGATGCAAAAGTAAAATTACCGCCATTGAACAACCCACCTGCAAACTTTTTGTATTGGGTTATTAATAATCCATTAGAAGCAATGGTGATTGGAATTATAATATTTGTTGTATGTGTAGGCGCTATCGTGTTGCTTGTCGGATATATGATTGGCAGAAAAAGAAAAATGAAATAATATATAATTTATATCTTAATGATGTCGTATAATGGACAACTATCCAGCGTGCGACATCGTTTTTGTTACACAAATGTAATTTGACAACCACAATATATAGTGGTATTATATGATTGTAGGCACTAAACAGCTGCCATATTTAATATTAATTTATGCGTGGGGTTCCCGGGATTGAGTAATCAATTCTAGCATACTAGATGTCGTGATTGTACTTAAATAAGAGTGTGGACAAAAGTCCAAAATAATTTTAACAAAGATAGTGAGTGAATATACCTTGTATATTTGCACTCATAAAAACAAAATGAATGAAAACGGTTTTGCTGTTGGATGTCTCTTTCATCAAAATTCCGGAGGTGATGCCTATGTTCTTTACTGAAAACCAAAAGAAACAAATGGCATATAAAAGTTCTGTAGCAGTTGGCAGAATGTTTAGTGTATCTACAGCTACCTCCGACAACAAAACTCAATAACATATAGGTTCGTTTACATATGGGTAAGCGCAACAATAGCTTAACCCAATGCACAACCTTGTATGTAAAAATGGAAAGATATTATGATGAACGAAAAGAGTTTGTCATAAAACGAAGACAAATATTACGGATTGATGCAGTTTTCGAAGTAATTACGGGAATTAGTCGGTCTGTATATTGCAGAATTGGTAAAGGCCAATCAAGGCCTGCTCTAAAAACGATTGTAACATTCTGCATCTCATGATGTTATCGCCATCTGAGAGCTATGAACTCATTGAGCTAGCAGGATACAAACTTTCAAAAGATTATCCGGTAGATAGGGAGTATATGTATTTACTTGACAACCATCGTGATGGCGACACTGAAGAATGTAATGATTATTTAAAAAGCAAGAAAATTGCAAAAAGACACCAATTAGGAATAATAGGAAGAGAAAAGTAACGGATTACCGTGTGTGATTTTTATCATACACGGTAATTTTTTTAAATTTATTGTTGTTTACTAAACAACTTATGCAACACGATTATGATGTTTTTAAGACATACAAAAATCACATAATCCATTCAACCCCTTATAAACACTGGTTTTTTGGTGTTGTTTACTAAAAATTTACAGGATGTTTTTCCGCTTGTATAATGGCATTGTAAGCTTACAAAAATCTAAAAAAAGGAGGACATTATACTTATGAAACTTCAAGATTTAATAATTGATCCCAGAAGCTTAGGTAACAAGCTATGGCTTGTTGATGTAGCACCTGTGTATGAGTACAAGGATAATAAGCGTACTGAAAACATTACAGGCTATCGCTACACAGTTGCAATGCCCGAAAAAGCTCTTGAAAAAATTAACATCAAGATTGACGGCAAACAGCTTGTGGAAAAACCGAATGGTTATGCGGAAGTTACATTTACAGGGCTTGAGCTGTCATTGTATATGATGAACAATCAGCCGCAGGTCAAGGCAACTGCAACAGGTATAACATTGGTTAATAACAAAGTTTAAAGGCTATCGGCACGGCGGAGATTTTTCTTAAAAAAAGATTTGCCGTGCCGCATAACCCATAAGGGTTAGTATTACCCCTTATGGGTTAGATGTAGCATGTAGCAGAAAAGGAGGCTACATATGTCAAATTCACAATCACGCAAATGGACCCTGGTAATAAACAATCCGCTTGAATGTGAGTTTACACACGAGCGGATATGCGAAATATTGATGAAGTTTTTTCCTGACTATTTCTGTTTAGCGGATGAGATTGCAAAAACCGGAACCTTTCATACACATATTTTTATATACTCCCACTCTCCTATCAGATTTAACACAATCAAAAACCGTTTTCCTATTGCACATATTGAAAAAGCATTGGGAAGTGCAAAGGATAACAGAGATTACATATTAAAATCAGGAAAATGGGAAAATGATGAAAAGTCTGAAACAAGTGTTGAAGGGAGCTTTTACGAATACGGAACCTTGCCAAAGGAACGAGATGAAAACAATCCTAAAATGAGTAAGCTGCTTGAAAACATCCGTGACGGAAAACAAACAACAGAGATCATAGACGATGCTCCCGAATTTGCTTTTCGAATTCGTGATATTGATGCTCTCCGTCAGGTTTTGAATTCAGAAAAATATTTGTGCGAAAACAGAGATTTGTATGTAACATATATTTTTGGTGCAAGCGGAACAGGAAAAACAAGAAGCATATATCAAAAGCATAATGCCAAAGACATTTGCAGAATAACAAATTATCGCGTAGGTAAAGGAATAAATTTTGACGGATATACAAATCAGGGGGTTTTGGTGTTTGAGGAATTTAATTCACAGATACCCATTGAAGAAATGCTTAACTATCTTGATATTTATCCCCTGAGCCTACCTGCAAGATATACAGATAGAACAGCATGTTACAAAACAGTGTATATTACATCAAATATTCCTCTTTCAGAGCAGTACAAAAAAGTACAAAAAGAAAGGCCCGAAACATGGAATGCATTTTTGAGAAGAATACACAAGGTTTTGGAATATAAGAAAGACGGAGCGATTATAGAAAGGAGTGCAGACTTATGGACAACAACGAAAAATTCTTAATTCAAAGAAAAACAAGACTAAGATATCAGTGGTTAAGATTTAAAACAGGATTTTGCGGTTTATTTACCAATTGGATTAAAGCTTTGATAGCGGTAACATATATACTGTTTGTGGTTTTGTTCTGGCAGTTCAAGGAAAGCATCATTTACATAAACAATGAGGATATCTTTGGAGCAGCCAACAAGATAACAGTTGAGTTGGCATTTCCGATTATATTTATCGCTTTATTTGCAGCCTTAATCATATTTCTTGGCACACCATTTGGAGCAAAAGAAATAAATGAACGATTGCTTAGAACCGGGCTTGTAAATCACGCAGGCGAAACACCGCTTTTAATCCAAAAAAGCTATGATAAGTCAAATTGCGTAACCACAATGGAGTTTGAATCCAATGGCATTCCTTTATGCGATTGGGAGAATAACAAGGAAAACATTGAAACGATTTTAAATGTGTATATTGATGAGATTAAACAGGGCAAACGAAGAAACAGAATTATATTAAATACAGTTTCGGGAGATATTCAAATTCCGTGGGCAGTAGATTGGAAAGATGAATACTTAAGAAACAAGGATTTTGAAATTATTTTAGGAAGAGGTTTGCTTAAGGATATATCCGTTGATCTGAATAAAATCCCGCACATTTTAATTGGTGGCTCCACGGGTTCAGGAAAAAGTTTTTTGCTTAAGCATTTGCTTTTACAATGTTTTAAAAAAGGTGCAGAGGTTCATATAGCAGACTTTAAGGGTGGAGTTGACTTCTATAGAAAATGGCGTGAAAAATGCACATTCATTATGGATAAAACCAAGCTGTTGGAAGATCTTGAAAACTTAATCAACGAACTTGAAAGAAGAAAGAAAATATTAACAGAGACTTCTTGTTCAAACATCAAAGTTTATAACGGGCTATTTCTTTATGCTGGATTAAAGCGTATTATTTTTGCTTGTGATGAGGTCGCAGAGCTTTTAGATAAAACCGGACTTTCCAAAGAGGATAAGGAACTTATATCACAAATTGAAAACAAGATTTCCATTATTGCAAGACAAGGCAGAGCTTTTGGAATACATCTTATCCTTGCAACACAAAGACCTGATGCAAATATCCTGCCCGGACAAATCCGAAACAATATTGATTACAGAGTGTGCGGAAGAGCTGACACAGTATTGTCACAGATTATTCTCGACAACACGAAAGCAGCAGACGAAATTCCAAAACACACACAGGGCAGATTCATTACCCATGACGGTCAAATATTCCAAGGGTATATGTATGATGAAGCATCATTATAACTGATATCTTAAGTCGGCGAAAGGAGCGCCGATATGGCAGAAAAGAAAATAAAAATACCACAATATGAAATTGAAGCTTTAGCTCGCTGTTTTCTTCCTGACATATTGGCGTTCTATGAATCCGAGAAAGGTCAGAAAGAATCAGACGAGTTGGAAGAAGCAAAGCAAAAAGAGGTAGCCGGATGACTACCTCTTAAATCTTTTTATAAAGAAAAAACAAATCCGAATGTTTCTCCTATAAGGAAAAAGTTCGGATTTGCTTTCTTTGGTGATCCATCCGCGATTCGAACGCGGGACACCTTGATTAAAAGTCAAGTGCTCTGCCAACTGAGCTAATGGACCATATTAAGTTTAAAAAAGTGTGGCTGGGCTGGCAGGACTCGAACCTACGAAATGCCAGAGTCAAAGTCTGGTGCCTTACCGACTTGGCTACAGCCCAATATATAACCTTTGACAATCTTGTCCGCTGCCAACATGAGCTTTTAATAAACTCATATAAAAAAGTGGGGTGGATAGACGGATTC
>JAGAUW010000019.1 GCA_017620615.1 Clostridia bacterium
AAACTATTGTAAATTTTTTAGGATATATGTTAAAATGAGTTAAGGAAAAAGCAAAAAAGAAGGAGTTTTGACAATGAATAAAATTTATCAGGGAAAAACAAAAGATGTATACAGCCTTGAAAACGGGAATGTTCTCCTTAAGTTTAAAGATGACTGTACAGGCAAGGACGGTGTATTTGACCCAGGTGAAAATTCGGTTGGTCTTACTATAGAGGGTATAGGAAAAGCAAACCTTGAAACCTCGGTTTATTATTTTGAAATGCTGAAAAAAGCAGGCATCAAGACACATTATGTAAGTGCAAACATCGATGATGCTACAATGGAAGTCCTTCCGGGAAAGGTTTTCGGTCACGGCCTTGAAGTTATCTGTCGCCTCGTTGCAACGGGAAGCTTTGTTCGCAGATATGGCGAATATATCAAGGATGGCACAGTTTTGGAGGGCGGATATGTTGAATGTACCTTCAAAAACGACGAGCTTGGCGATCCCCTTGTTACAGGTGAAGGTCTTGCAGCACTTGGAGTTATGTCTCCTGAAATGTTTGAAAGCATGAAGGAACAGACTCTCAAAATCACAAAGATTGTGGCAGACGACCTGAAAACAATCGGTCTTGATTTGTGGGATATCAAGTTTGAGTTTGGTTACAACAATGACGAAGTTATTCTTATTGACGAAATTGCATCAGGAAATATGCGTGTTTACAAGGATGGCAAGATTGTTGAGCCTGTTGAACTTACAAAGCTTATTCTGAACAGATAACCAACAAAAAAAGACGTGCCAAAATGGCGCGTCTTTTTGAATAAAAGGAGTGTTTTGCGTGTTGCTTCTTGAAATTTTTGAAAGCGAAAGAGAGCTTTCTGAATATTTTGCCGCAGATGATATGCGAAAATCAAGGAACACCATTGTTGCGACGACTTATGATGAGATTATGTCGAGGCTCTCAGGAAAGGGCGAAGAATGGTACAGAATTGTTTATCGCGGAAAGTCCGGCGATATGGTGAAGCATCTTTCTGTTCTTAAAATTGACAACTGGCAGGATTATTTTATGCATATAAATATGCCAGCGAAATGGACCATTGATGATTTGTCCAATCTTGTGAAAGAGGTCTGCAAATATAATAATCGTCCTGACGTTGAGCCGGTGCTTCGGTGTACATCAGAGGCCTCTCTTGCTGACGATGAGGTGGAGGTGGCATTTGTGGTGCCAAAGTTTGATTTCGGCTGGACCATAGGAAGAGGATTTAGCAAATAAAAGAAAGCCACATAAGATGAACCGCCTTGTATTTTAGGCGGTTCTTTTATTTTTTATTGGTTTCTACAAAATATTACAAAAAAAGCCTATTGTAATTGTAGAAAAATGGTGATATAATGACACTGTGACACATAATAAAAATTTTTATTATCCATAATTTAGGTATGTAGGGTTACCTCATGGTAAAAATGCATACTCTGTTTTCGCATATCTAAATTGTGGAGTAAAATGTGTCACAACTATCGGAGTCATGCGTTTTTCATGCGTGGCTTCGGTCACGCATTTTTTATTTAAACCAAGGAGGAATTATTATGAAAGACTACAAAAAACCTTATTTGAAACTTATGAACGAAATCTCTGATAGCATTGAAAAGCTGAAAAAAGCCCAAATTGATGTGGAGGAGATGCTTCTCTCAATGGAGGACGAGAGAGAAATTGAAATTGAGGAATAAAAAAAGGCTACCGTCGGGTAGCTTTTTTATTTTTGCCGCTTTGGACAGACTTTCATACAAATTCCGCAGACTACACCGCGGCCTATGTGCTGAAATTCTTTCTTCATATAGTCGCTGCAGGCTTTTGCGTCAACAATTTTATCACGAGCGTCGCCTATCTGCCACTCTTCGCCACGGATTGCCATGGCGGGACAGCTGTCAACACAAATCCGACAGTTACCACAGATTGATTTTGGCTGGGCGTTTTCTGTTTCAAAAGGACAGTCGGTGAGGATTGTTCCAAGACGCACGCCGGGTCCAAATTTCCTGGAGAGAAAAAGACCGCTTTTCCCGATTGTGCCAAGACCTGAAAGGGTGGCGGCATACTTGTGTGAGAAAATTCCCTGAAGTCCGTTTACCGATTGGGAGGCAGGGATAGCGGCATAATCAAAGCCCTCTTTTGTCAGCATAAGTCCCACCTTTAGCGAGATGTTGTCAATAAAGGTGTTCACCGTGCGGTAGTGATGAAAATATGTATGAGTTGGGGCGCCATCAATCCCGTCAACCACTGATTTTGAAAGGGGGATGACGAAGGAAATTGCAAAACCCAAACCGAAAGGGTTTTCCGCGGGATTAAGGGTGCAAAAACCTACATCCCCTGCGCCGTTTTCTGTTAAAAATCTTTTAATCTTTTCTTTCATCATTTATCAAGTCCTATAACTTTTTTTAGGTAATCAAGGGTGCCAAAGTTCTTGTCAAACTGTGCCTCGATATATTTTTCGCCCAAGGTGCTTAGGTAGACTATTGCTTTTTCTCCTGCATCAAAGGAAAAAATCTTCTTGCTGTCTGCCTCGCTTATGTATTGAAGAGTTTTTCGCATACCATCAGAAAGAGAAGCAAGCCCCGTGCGTCCGTCGGCACATTTTTGGCAAAAACACTCGCCTTCAAAAATGTCAAACAAAAACTCACTGCCAGTGTTTCCACAGCTGCCACAGACATCAACCATAGGCTCATAGCCCGAAATTGCTGCAATTCGCCACTGGAAAACCGCCTTGATTTTTTCAGGGTCGCAAAGGTTTTTGTCAAGGGCAAAAAGGCAGTTGAGAAAAAGGCTCAAGATTTCTTCGTCTTTTTCCCCCTCAACCGCTACCGAGTTCACCACTTCAGCAAAATATGAGGCATAGGCAAGGGAAGAAAGGTCGTTTCGGATGTTCCCAAAGCTTTCTATAACATTCATTTCATTGAGTTTAAAAAGTCCCGTCTTTGTGCGGCTTTCATACACCACAATTTCGCTGTAGGCGAAAAGCTGAAGGCCCATTATAAGACGGGATTTTGAAGTTCGTGCATTCTGAGCAATGGCAGAAATCTTGCCAAAGTCTTTGGTGATAATGGTGACAATAAGGCTGTTTTCACTGAATTTTGTTGTCTTTGTAACTATTCCTGTGGTCTTCAAAAGCCCCAATTTCCTCACCAACCTCCAAAGAAAAATTATTTTCGCCGTGTGCTTTATATTTTAAATATTCTTTTATTCTACCGGTTTTTTCAAATGCCTGCCAAGCTAAATCTTGTATTTTCCCCATAAAATCTACCTCCATATCCAAAGTTATTTTATGGAGAGAAGAAAGACAAAATACAGAAATATTTGTGGCAAAAACTCCAAAAAGTGGTGTTTATTCAAAACCGATTGTGTTCATAAAGGCTTCCTTGTTGCGCCAATCTTCCTTGACCTTTACCCAAAGCTCAAGATAAACCTTTGAGGACAAAAACCGTTCAATGTCCTGTCTTGCGCGGCTGCCGATTTCCTTGAGTTTTTCGCCTTTTTTGCCGATTATGATTGCCTTGTGGCTCTGGCGCTCGCAATAAATTGCCGCAAGAATTTCGTATGTTCCGTTTTCGCGTTTGTGCATTTTTTCAATTTCCACAGCAATGCCGTGGGGGATTTCCTGGTTTAAGAGCCTAAGGGCTTTTTCACGGATAAATTCTGCCACAATCTGTCTTTCCGGCTGGTCGGTGATTATGTCACCTGGGAAGAACTGCGGCCCCTCGCTCAAAAGGTTTTTGATTTCCGCAAGAAGTGCGTCAACATTGTCGCCCATTTTTGCGGAAAGGGGAACAATCCCCGAAAAATCATAAAGCTCGCTTAATTTTTGGATGGTGGGAAGAAGACTGTTTTTTTCAACCTTGTCCACCTTGTTGACAACCAAAATAACAGGAACATCTGATGCCTTAAGCCCCTCAAGTGCCGCCTTTTCCTTTGGGTATTCATTGTCATAAAGGGTAGCATCTACTACGTAAAGAAGAACGTCAATGTCCTTGGTTGCGGTGTAAATGTATTTTTCCATTTTTTCGCCCAGCTTGTTGTGGGGCTTGTGGATACCGGGGGTATCGATTAGAACAATCTGACAGTCATCCTCCGTGCGTACGCCCATAATTTTTGTACGGGTGGTCTGGGGCTTGTTTGAAACAATAGCCACCTTTTCGCCGATTATTTTGTTCATAAGTGTTGATTTTCCTGCGTTTGGCCTGCCGCAGATTGCAACAAATCCTGATTTCATGGCTTTTCCCCCTTTTTAGTCTCTGCTTAAGTTCATTTCTTTTAAGATATCTTCCTGATAGCCGAACATTTCTTCTTCGTCCTCAGGGGTCATATGGTCATAACCGAGGAGATGAAGCATAGAGTGCACCGTCAAAAATCCAACCTCACGGCTGAAGCTGTGACCATATTCTTCTGCCTGCTCGGCGGCACGCTCAAGGGAAATAACAATGTCGCCCAAAACCATTTCGCCGTCTTGGTTAAAGTCCATAAATTCCGAAAGAACGTTTCCCTCTTCGTCATATTCAATCAAGGGGAAAGAAAGCACGTCTGTGGCACGGTCAATACCCCTGTGAAGACGGTTTAGCTCTTTTATTTCATCGTTATCGGTGAACATAACGCTGATTTCAACCTTTGTGCTAAAATCCATATAAAGAAGTGTTGCCTTTGCTGCACTTCGCACAAGGTCACGCAGGCTCTTTTCCACTTTAAATTTCTTTTGGTTGTTTCTGATGGCTACCTTCATAGTTTTTTCTGCCTCTTCCGTTATTTCTTTGAGCCTTTTCGCGCTCAATGGTTTTTCTTTCGTATGCTTTTACAATCTTCTGAACAAGTGGATGTCTCACAACGTCCATTTCACTGAGGTACATAAATTCAATTCCCTCAACGCCTTTAAGCACCATTTCAGCATCCCGAAGCCCTGATTTTTTGTCTCGTGGCAGGTCTATCTGGGTGACGTCACCGGTAACCACAATTTTTGATGAAAAGCCCATACGGGTGAGGAACATTTTCATCTGTTCAGGGGTGGTGTTCTGGGCTTCGTCGAGAATGATAAAGGCATCATCCAAGGTTCTTCCTCGCATATAGGCAAGGGGTGCAACCTCAATGAGTCCGCGCTCCACATTTTTGTGAAAGGTTTCTCCGCCAAGCATATCCCCAAGTGCGTCATAAAGGGGACGAAGATACGGGTCAACCTTTTCTTGCATATCACCAGGGAGAAAACCCAATGATTCACCTGCTTCAACAGCAGGGCGTGTGAGAATTATTTTGTTTACCTCTTTGTTCTTGAAAGCTTTCACCGCCATAGCCACCGCAAGATAGGTTTTTCCTGTACCCGCAGGGCCAATACCAAAGACAATGGAATTTTTTTCGATGGCTCCTATATAGCTTTTCTGACCCAAAGTTTTGGCACGAATTGGTGTTCCACGTGATGTTATGCAAACACAGTCCTGACCCAAAGTTTCAAGCTCTTTTTCGTTGCCCTCATCAATCTGGGACATAACATAACGAACCTCCTGCTCGCCGATGGTTGTGCCGTCGTGTGCCATAGCAAGAAGACTGTTTATTGTGCGGCTTGCGGCATCAACGGCTGACGGTTCGCCGCCTATTTTTATATTTGAACCGCGGTTTATTACCGCCACGTCATAGGTTTTTTCAATGAGACGGATGTTTTCGTCAAAATTTCCGAATAAATTTATTAAAAGGTCCATCCTTTCAACTTCGATATAACGCTCCATATTTTCTGGAATCCTTCCTTTTGTGATGTTTGCCCGAAAGAATGGGCTTTTTCTTTTTTAAAACTCCACAATTCTTCACTCTTTATCATAATCCAAAATCTCGATTTTGTCAATCTTTCTTTGCCTTGCGATATCCTCTCGACAAAGGTATTCTGCGGTTACGGTGATGCTCCTTTCACCTGCCTCCTGCCAAGTGATTTTTTTGTCCAAAACCTCGGCATCCTTTGGGACTTCGGCGTCAAGGAGAGCAAAAAGCTCTTTCTCTGCAAAGGCGATGGTTTCTTCCAGTGTTCGCTCTTTCTTTTTTGGAGTATATTCGGTATAGCTTTCGGTTTTCACAAATGCTGAGGGCAAAAA
The DNA here is from genome assembly GCA_017620615.1 of Clostridia bacterium. GTDB lineage: Bacteria > Bacillota > Clostridia > Monoglobales > Monoglobaceae > SIG440. The sequence goes on from JAGAUW010000019.1 coordinate 6,089, forward strand.
GGTGAGGGGTGGAGTGTACTCGATGAACTTTTCTTCCTTATCGTAGTGAGGAAAGGGACTTTTTTTTGCATTGAAAAGGGGAAATCGTTTTCCAAGGAGTGAAAGGGTATAGCGGTTTTTTGTTTTTCCTGAATATATTTTTTCTATAAAGTCAAGGGAATATTCTCCGCTTTTTTTGTAAGAAGTCTCGGCAAAAATTTCGCCAAAGGAGTGAACATAACGCATTCCCACCTTTTCGCTGTCCATAAGTCCGCTTACCAAAAGGTCGCCTTCTGTCACAAATTGATTTACCTTTACCATTGTCTGTCCGTTTTTCACTTCAAGAAGAACAATCGTTCCGTCACGGTTTGCCACTATATCACAGGGAATGTCTGTATCGTCAAGCCGTTTTGTATCAAGGCGTTCTTTCACTTCGATATAGGCACGAGAACCTTTTATGCTAACTCCAATCCACGAAAGGTCGTCAAGGCTTATCATCATCTGATTTTTCACCATCTCGCTGTCAATTTTTTTAACCGATGCGCCGTAGTGTATTCCAAAGTTCTTAAGATTTTTCTCAATTTCTTCGGTGGGAATCCGGGTGTTTCCTGAAATACTGATACCCATAATATGTGACGATAAATACCATAGCACAGCTAAAAACAGAAAAAGCCCAAGGAAAGCTGTTTTGCGACGGCGGTAGCGGTGGAAGATGAAAGGAAGCCCGTGGCGGCGGGTAATTCTTACTGATGTGCGTGTTTTTTTTGCGATAGGTCTGAGAAGCCGAAAACCCCGTATGCTTATGCAGGCTGAAATTCTGTGTTTACCTCGGCGTTTGATGTTCCACAGATAAATTTCCCGTCGCATACAGACGTTCAAAAATCTTTCGGTGAAAAGCCCGTCTGCATAAATTTCCACATAACCACGCAAAAAACCGATGATTTTTTCAATGGACATAAAGAAATCAGCCCTCCCTCAAAAACTCCATTTTTTCGATTTCGCCCGAGACAAAGAGCATTTCACAGCTGATGCTTTTTATTTCAAGCCCCTTTCCCGAAAACTTTAGAGGAAAAGGCTCGGCGTCAAGGACAATAAGGACTTCGGTATAATCGGTTATGCTTTTATAGTTTTCAATGACTGCCTCACGATTTCCGATGAATACAATTTTTGGAACGTCCAAAATGATTTCCTTTAATGCGTCAAAGCCATCAGCTACTCTTTCTTTAAAGGTAGGTTTTGTTTCTTCTTGCAGTTTTCTTTTTTTCAATATTGTCACCTCAAAAAGCCAAATTTCCGTTTTTAAAGTTTATGCCTAAAGGCGACTATTGATGAATAATATATTAGAAGAAAGGAGCATAAACCCTATGCAAAAAACTCTCCACAAACCCCTTAAATGCTTGTTTGCCGCACTCGCCCTTTACCTTACGGTATTTCTTGTTATAGAGCCTGAGAGGTGTCTTGGGGCGGCAAAGGATGCGTTTTCTTTGTGCCAAAGCACCATAATTCCATCATTTTTACCGTTTTTTGTGTGCAGCGGACTTCTTTCGGCTTTGGGGTTTTCTCACCTTTGCAGTGTTTTTTTGTCACCTGTTATGCGGCCGCTGTTTCACCTTCCAGGCTCTTCTGCCCTTGCCTTTTTTCTTGGACTTGTCAGCGGCTATCCTATGGGGGCTGTTGTTGCGGCAGACCTTTATGAAAGGGGAGAGTGTACTAAAGCTGAGGCAGAGAGAATGACCGCCTTTTGCAATAATTCAGGCCCCATATTTGTTCTTGGGGTGGTAGGTGGCGGATACCTCAAAAGTGAAGCTTTGGGATGGTATCTTTACATAGCTCATATTCTTGCAGCTCTCATTGTGGGGGTTTTGTTCAGACTTTACAGGGGAAAAGGCGAAAGAAAAAATATTCTCCCGCCGCATAGTGTGGGTAAAAAAGACAATATGGCAGGTTCTTTGGGCTCTATAATAGACAGCTCGGTCTTTTCTGTTCTTAAAATTTGTGGCTTTGTGATATTTTTTGCGGTGGTGGCAAGCGCAATTCCCCGTGGCAGTTATCTTTCATATATTTATCCGATAGTTGAAATAACGGGTGGGCTAAATTTGCTTTGTGGTACCGATATGGATTTTTCTGCAAAGCTTTCATTGGTTTCGTTTTTTCTTGCGTTTTCAGGGATTTCGGTGGTGTTTCAGGTTTCTTCAATCATTGCACCAAAAGGTCTTTCAATCCTGCCATATCTTTTGGGGAAGCTGCTTCAGGGAGGGCTTGCAGCAGTTATTGTCCGCACATTGCTGTGGATTTTCCCAATGGATGAGGGTGCATTTTTACCTGATTTTGTACCTTATCACCCTCAGGTTTCACCTTTGGGGACATTCTTTGTATCAATAATTCTGATGCTCTTGTGCATGCTTTTGCTGGCGATTTTTATGCTTATTGCGGATTTTTTTGAAAAAAGAGGCAGTTCGTCGGGAAGACAAAAGGTATCTTGACAATAGCCCTTGACTTATAATGAGAAAAATGGTACAATACTATGATATAATGAAGGAATTATGCGATATTCGAGATTTGGGCATCGGAAAATTATAAACAGAAAGGCAACTGAAGCTTATGAAAAAAATGGGATTAAATGAAATAAGAGAAAAATATCTTTCGTTTTTTGAGTCAAAGGGCTGTCTCAGACTTGACAGTTTTTCACTTGTGCCGAAAAACGATGCGAGCCTGCTGCTTATCAATTCGGGTATGGCGCCTATGAAAAAGTGGTTTACAGGTGCGGAAATCCCGCCAAAGAAAAGGGTTACCACCTGCCAGAAGTGTATCAGAACTCCTGATATTGAATGCGTGGGAAAAACCGCAAGGCACGGCACTTTCTTTGAAATGCTTGGAAACTTCTCGTTTGGGGATTACTTCAAGCACGAAGCAATCAGCTGGGCGTGGGAGTTTCTTACAAAGGTTATGGAAATCCCCGAGGATATTCTTTGGATTACCGTTTATGAAGAGGATGACGAGGCAAGGGATATTTGGGTGAACGAAATCGGTGTTTCACCTGAGAGAGTTGTGAAAATGGGCAAGGAAGACAACTTCTGGGAACATGGCACAGGTCCTTGCGGCCCCTGTTCTGAAATCCATGTTGACCGCGGCACTGACTGGGGCTGCGGAAAGCCTGACTGCAAGCTTGGTTGTGACTGTGACCGCTTTATGGAAGTGTGGAACTTGGTGTTCACACAGTTTGACAAGGACGAGGACGGAAATTATGACCGTTTGGCAAACCCCAACATCGACACAGGTATGGGTCTCGAGCGCTTGGCTTGTATTATGCAGGGTGTTGGAAATCTCTTTGAGGTTGACACCGTTCAAAGCACAATGAAACACATCTGCCGCATTGCAGGTGTAGAGTATAAGGATGATGAAAAGACGGACGTTTCGCTTCGTGTTATTACCGACCATATAAGAAGCACAGTTATGATGGTGTCTGACGGCGTTATTCCGTCAAACGAGGGACGTGGTTATGTCTTAAGACGTCTTCTCCGTCGTGCTGCACGTCATGGAAGACTCCTTGGCATCAAGGGTGAATTCCTTTATACCGTTGCGGACACTGTTATTGATGAGTCAAAGACGGCATATCCCGAACTTGACGAAAAGCGTGACTATATCAAAAAGGTTGTGAAGATTGAAGAAGAAAAGTTCTCAAAAACCATTGAGGACGGACTTTCAATTCTTAACACATATATTGAGGAAACAAAAAAAGATGGCAAGACTGTTCTTGCTGGCGAGGATGCATTCAAGCTCAACGATACCTATGGCTTCCCCATTGATTTGACTGTCGAAATCTGTGAGGAGCAGGGCTTAACAGTTGACCGTGAGGGCTTTGATGCGGCGCTAAAAAACCAGAAAGAAACCGCAAGAAAGAACCGCAAGGACGGCTCCAGCTGGGATGATGACAGTGCAGTAAACATAAAGGCAGAGGCTACAGAATTTGTCGGATATGATTCACTGACCGCAAAGAGCGAAGTTCTTGGCATTGTTTCAGGCGGTGTGGAGGTTGACGCCATCGGTGCAGATGAAGAGGGCATTGTTGTGGTGAAAGCTTCGCCCTTCTATGCTGAAATGGGCGGACAGGCAGGAGATATTGGATGCATTGAAACTGCAAACGGAAGAGCAAAGGTTGTTGATACAAAGAAAAACGGCGACGGAGTTTATTTCCACATTGTAAAGGTTGAGGAAGGTTCAATATCAAAGGGCGATATGGCAACCCTTTCGGTTTGCAAAAAGAACCGTGCTGCGATTTGCCGCAACCATTCAACCACACATCTTCTCCACAAGGCACTGAAAGAGGTTCTTGGCACACACGTGGCTCAGGCAGGTTCTGAGGTTACAGCAAAACGTCTCCGCTTTGACTTTTCACACTTTGAGGCGATGACACAGGAGGAAATCAAAGCTGTTGAAGAAAAGGTTAATGAGGCAATTCTTGATGCGCTTCCTATAACCGTTGAGGAGCTTGCTATTGACGAAGCGAAAAAGCTTGGTGCAACAGCTCAGTTTGGCGAAAAATACGGCGACACCGTAAGAGTTGTTTCCATGGGTGATTATTCCATCGAGTTCTGTGGCGGAACACATCTTGGGAATACTGCCCAGGCAGGTCTTTTCAAAATCGTTTCTGAAAGCGGTGTTGCTGCCGGCGTAAGAAGAATTGAAGCGGTTACCGGCATTGGTGTTTATGAACAGCTGATTGATGCAAAAGAGACTATTGTCAAGGTGGCAGATATTATTAAGGGCGGAGTTCACGATGTTTTGACAAAGGCTCAGGCAATGATGGACGAAAACAAGAGCTTAAGGCGAGAGCTTGAAAGTATAAAGGCAAAAATGGCAAACAGCGGTCTTGAAGACCTTTTGAGTGGTGCCGAAGAGGTTAAAGGCGTAAAGGTTATCACCAAACGTCTTGGCGACGGACTTGATATGAATGCCCTTCGCACGGCAGGGGACAATCTTAAAGAAAAGGCAGGCTGTGCCGTGATTGTTCTGGCATCTGCGGCTGACGGCAAGGTAAACATTGTGGCTATGGCGACACCCGATGCTGTGAAATCGGGCGCACACGCAGGGAACATAATCCGTGAGGTTGCAAAGATTTGCGGCGGCGGTGGCGGCGGAAAGCCGGACAGCGCTCAGGCAGGCGGCAAGGATGCGTCAAAGATTGAAGAGGCTCTTGCAGTGGTAAAAACCTTGATTTAAGGAGGAAAATAAAATGACAGACTGTCTTTTTTGTAAAATAATAGACGGACAAATTCCGTCCACCAAAGTATATGAAGATGAATTTGTTCTGGCGTTTCGGGATATTGAACCCCAGGCGCCACAGCATATTATTATAATTCCAAAGGAACATATAAAATCAGCGAACGAAATAACAGCAGAGAATTCTGCAATTATTGGAAAGATTTTTGAGGTTGCAGCGAAGATTGCCAAAGATTTGGGCTTCAGTGACAAGGGTTTTCGCGTGGTGAATAACTGTGGTGAAGACGGCGGGCAGACCGTCTCACACCTACATTTCCATTTGCTTGCAGGAAGAAATCTCGGGTGGCCTCCGGGCTGATTGATGTTTAAGGCTCAAAAATTGGAAGGAAGTGAGACATAAATGAAAAAAGATTTTGACAGATATATAAAGGATGTTCTTGAACAGCACAAAAGCTTCAGCGGCATCCCAAACCATTATTATACCGAATATGGTGTAAAGCGTGGCCTCAGAAACCCTGATGGAACAGGTGTTCTTGCGGGACTTACCGCTATCGGCGAGGTTCACGGATATGTGCTGGATGAAGGTAACAAAGCCCCCATCGAGGGAACACTCCGTTATCGTGGCATTTCAATCGGTGATATTGTTGAAAACTGCCAGAAGGAAGGCCGTTTTGGCTATGAAGAGGTGGTTTTTCTTTTGCTTTTCGGCCATCTTCCCAAGAAAGAAGAGCTTGAAGCGTTTTCTGCAAGCCTTGCAAAGCGCCGCACATTGCCTCCAAGCTTTGCTGAGGATATGATTCTCAAAGCCCCCAGCAAAAACATTATGAATAAGTTAGCAAGGTCGGTTCTGGCACTTTATTCCTATGACGATGACCCCGACAACATTTCAACAGAGGCGCTTTTCAGACAGAGCCTTGAGCTTATTTCAAGATTTCCAACACTTATTGCTTATGCTTATGCAACGAAGAGGCATTATTTTGACGGAAAAAGTCTTGTGCTGCATAATCCCAAGCCCGAGCTTTCTATTGCGGAAAACTTCCTTTATATGATAAGACCGAATCACAAATTCACCGAGACCGAAGCAAAGGTTTTAGACCTTGCTCTTATGCTCCATGCAGAGCACGGCGGCGGTAACAACTCGGCTTTTTCAATCAGGGTTTTGTCTTCAAGTAACACCGATACCTATTCGGCGGTTGCTGCGGCAATTGGTTCACTGAAAGGGCCAAAGCACGGCGGTGCCAATCAGAAGACACTTGCACAGATGGCGGAAATGAAAGAAAATCTCAAGGATTGGTCGGACGAGGCAGTGTATGATTACCTTTGCAAGATTGTCCGCAAGGAAGCAGGGGACGGCAGCGGTCTTATTTATGGCATAGGTCATGCTGTTTATACACTTTCTGACCCCCGTGCAGTGCTTTTGAAAAAGTGCGCAAAGGAGCTTTCAAAGGAAATCGGACCTGAAGCCGAAAAAGAATTTGAGCTTTATGCGGCTATTGAAAGACTTGCACCCAAGGTTTTTGCTGATGTAAAGGGCATTACAGCTCCTATGCCGGCAAACGTTGACCTTTATTCAGGGTTCATTTATCAGATGCTCGGCATCCCCGAAGAGCTTTACACCCCGATTTTTGCAATGGCAAGAATTGTGGGTTGGTGCGCTCACAGAATAGAAGAGGTTCTCACCGGCGGAAAGATTATCCGTCCGGCATACAAGAGCCTTGCAAACAGACGGGAATATACAAAGATTGATGAAAGATAAAAAAGAAAAACGGTTGCGAAAGCAACCGTTTTTTGAGCTTGAAATTAAAAAATGTCCTCCGTATCGGGGGACATTTTTTTGTGAATTTATGCCTGAGCTTCTTTGTTTAGTTTCTTTTGTTTTCCGTAACCTACAAAGCCAAGAACAAGAATGGGAACTCCAAACATAAAGTAAGCCAAGAAGAAAAGTGTAGCAACTGAATATAAAATTGCAGCCACAAGAGCTGCCCAGGTAGCTTTTGCTAAATAACCAATCCAGCCAAAAACAGCGCCTATGAGAAAAACAATTGTGTGTGGCATAACCAAAGCTGTGGCAATAGCAGCGCCGACTGCTTCTGTGCCTTCAGAGGATGCTGTTGCTCCAAAAAAGAATGAAAAAAGATAAACAGTATAAATAGTTGCTAAAGCTGTTGCAATAAATAAAATTTTACTTCTTTTAGTCATAATAAAAATCTCCTTAATATTTTGCTTCTATTTTGTATCCATATTTTTTAATATCACTTGTTGTGGCATCTTTGTTGCCCCATTCCGTGCCGTCAGAAAAGTATACACTATATATGTATATATCACCAGATTTTATGCTACTGTCGAGCAGTTGCCATGTTTTTGTGACAGATACTTTTGCTTCAATGGGTTCATCTGTGTACAGTTGGGCTGGAGCAAAAATACTGCTTACGGGTTCTCCGTACACGTCCTTTGGAGAAAAATACAATTTTATTGCGGATATTTCCTGGTCTGTATTATTTGAAATATCACAACTCAATTCAGGAACACCAATAATATTGTCATACATTTTTGTTTCAATCAAAACAGGGCAAGTATCTCTGAATTCTTTGGGTATATTGTTTTTCGGAGATTCTTGCGTGCTTACTGCATGGCTTGTTTCATTTGAGGGGACAAAAGCTCCAATTATGGCAAAACAAATCAACACCACTGCGACAATTCCCAAAGCAATTTTTACCTTGTCTGAAATCTTAGACTTGGGAGAGATTTCCGAAAACAACATTGATTTTTGTTGTTCAAATTCCTCTTGAGTTATAGCCCCTGCGTCAAGAAGGTCTTTAAGCTTTTTTAATTTTTCTGCGTTTATCATTTTATCACCTCCTTGTCGAACAATATACCATTTTGGGATATTTTTATTATACCAAAGTGGGATAATAAAGTCAAGAGGTGATTTAATGAGATTGAAAGAGTTAAGAAAAAGTCGAAAAATCTCTCAACTAAAACTTGCATTAGATCTAAATATGAATCAAAATAGTATCAGTAGATATGAGAATGGTGCAAGGGAAGCGGATTATTCTACATTGATTAAGTTTGCTGATTATTTTGATGTGTCTATAGATTATCTTTTGGGACGGACAGATAATCCCACATTCTTCAAATAAGTAACCATATTTTATGCATAAAGTTTTAAAATGATAAAAAATAAAAACCACTTGATTTCCAAGTGGTTTTTTCTTTCGGTCAGTCTTCGTCAAAACATTCAAGGTCTTCGTCGTTTGGGAATTCTTCTTCGCACATATCAAGATACATTTCTTCTGCGTCTTTCTGTGCTTGTTGAAGAAATTCTATGGTGTCAGAAATCTCGTTAAACAGAAAGTGGTAAAGTTTCTTATAGTCGGGCATAATTTTTCTCCTTCGCAAATAAAAAAGATGTGCCGCCAAAGCGACACATCCAAAAAACGTATCACTCTGACTGGATTTTGCGACAAACCACAATCGCCCAACGAAGGATGATTTTATCAGAGGTACGCTTTTTGCAATAGCATACCCCTTCGAAAGGCAATTATTCACTTGTGGTTTATCGCAAGACTATTATATCACAAAGCAAAGTGAAATACAATACTTTTTTAAAGTCAAGGTAAGCTTATTATTTCTCAAGGGAGTGCCCCTTGCACCCCCATTCCGCTGCATCAGGGTTCAGCGGTGTGTAGAGCTTGGCACATCTTCAGGCTGTGTCGCTCGGAAGAACAAACTTATTGTTCGCACTCACTTCGTCACAACTGTTCCCTTTATTCGCCTTGCTATCTGCAAGGCTTTGCTTTAGGGCCAGTTGTTCCTCTTCCCACAAAGCGATGGCTTTGCGGGAGCCCTATAAATGTGCCCGCAAAGGAAACGGATTGCACGCCATTTTTCACTGCCTTCGATGTGCCTCGCAAACACTCCGCAATCACCCCTCGCTTAAAGCGGAATATTTATTCGGGTATTCCACTGTGGTCTTAAAAGCCAACAGAGACGGACCTCAAAAACTGCTTTTGAAAAGTCGAGTTGCAGATGTTTGTGAATATTTTTTTGTTTTGGTGAAAAACAGCAGACATCAGTTCCCTTTTTTAATTATTTATCTTTTATATAGGAAAGAATTAACATTGCTGTCCATAGAAGCCCAAGATAACCAAAGGCGCTGTAAAGCTTTGAAACAAGAGTTGAAAAGGCAAGTCCCGCAAAGGGAATGGCAGAAAGGCATAGGAGTGCAGCAAAGATTATGCGGTGTGAATGCTTTTTGAAATGGAAGTTTGAAATAATTCCAAAGCCGTGGGAAACAGCGGTGGTGCAAAGAGCCATAAAAAGAACAAGGGAATAAAGGAGCTTGAGAGTTTCACTGTTTTTTTCGGCAAGGTGAAGCAGGGGCATTTCGGAGAGCAAGAGTTCATCAAAGAAAAAATTCATCGAGAGCCACGCAATGAATATTACCATTCCCAAAACCGAGGCACTTATGACAGAGGCGGCTTTCAGCTGTGATTTCCTTGTATTTTTAGCAAGGGGAACAAGCACCGCCCCTGCGGTGATGGTATTGTAGCTTACGTAACACAAGGCTGACACAAGAGGGTTTCGGTAGAGCTTGGAAAAGCCTGAGAATGTTGGAGCAACATCAAAAAGCAGTGATGAAAGTGAGACATAGAGCATCCCAACAAGCATAATGGGAACAAGCACCGAATTGAAGGCCACCAGTCCTTTGACATCAAAGCAGAAAACAGCAAAACAGCAGAGGGCAAGAAAGAGGTGCCCATATAGAGGGGGAAGAGCGAGGGTTTCCTTTGCTAAAGCTCCGCAGGCGGACATCATAACAAAAAAACCGCAGAACATAAAGGCGAGCATAAAGAAATTTATAAGTGGAGAAAGGCGTCCTGATATGCAATCCACAAACCCTTTGAAATCAGGAATGGATTTTCTTGCGGAAAAATCAAGAATTATATATGATGCCGCACCAAAGCTTATGGTTGCGATGGCGATGCCTGTAAGGTCTGTTTGAGATGGAATGCAGAAATATTCAAAAATTTCTCTGCCCGAGGCAAAGCCTGCGCCGATTACCAGACCAATAAAGACGAATGAGATGGCAAAAATCTTTTTCATAAAGCCTCCGTTTGTGGTGAAAAATTATATTTTCTACTATATATAGTGGGATTGAGGACATAAAATTACTTTAAGAAAAAAATGTGAAAAAAATCATTGACAAGGTTGTGTATTTGTGATATTATAATTCTACCTCTGAAAAGGGGCTTTATTTGTGTTGTGAAAAAACGTAAGTCAATACAGCACGAAATCTTGAGTTCGAAAAGCTGATTTTGGCTTCGAGGTTTTGTATAATACAGAAAGGGTGAAAAAAATGAGAGTAAAAATCACATTGGCTTGCACAGAGTGCAAACAGAGAAACTATGACACTATGAAGAACAAGAAGAACGATCCTGACAGACTTGAAATGAACAAGTACTGTAGATTCTGCAAGAAGCACACACTTCATAAGGAAACAAAGTAAATTTTCGAAAGTAAGAGGTAAGTTGAAATGGATAAAAAGCCCAATTTATTCGCAAGAATAAAAGATTGGTTTATTGATATGAAGGCTGAATTCAAACGAGTTGTATGGCCGTCATTTTCAAAAGTTAAAAAGAACACACTGACAGTTATCCTTTTTGTTTTGGCTGTTGGCATTGTTATCTGGCTTTTGGACTGGCTGTTCGGCTTGGGAATGGCTTTGTTAATCAACAGATAACCAAAGAGAAGGGAGCGTCGCTCAGTTATGTCTAATGAGGCAAAATGGTATGTTGCTCACACCTACTCAGGTTATGAAAACAAGGTAAAGGCTGATATTGAAAAAACCATCGAAAATCGAAATATGCAGGATATAATTCAGGAAGTCTGCGTTCCGATGGAAGAGGTTGTTGAAATCAAGGACGACAAAAAGAAAACCGTTATGCGCAAAATTTTCCCCGGTTATGTCATTGTGAAAATGATTATGACCGACGAAAGCTGGTATATTGTAAGAAACTGCCGCGGTGTTACCGGTTTTGTCGGCCCCGGCTCAAAACCTGTTCCCCTTACCGATGAGGAAATTGCAAACATCGGGCTTGAAAAGAAGACTGTTAACATCGGATTCAATGTCGGCGACAATATCCGCGTGAAATATGGTCCCCTTGAAGGCTTTGCTGGAGTTATTACCGCAATCGTTATGGACAAACAGAAAATAAAAGCCACAATTTCAATGTTTGGCAGAGATACCGACGTTGAGCTTGAGTTCAATCAGGTAGAAGCATTAAGTTAGTTACCCACACGGCTTATGCCGTATTTATATATTCGAAGGTTCTTCGGATAGTGGGAGGGACGGAAAAAGTTTCCGCACCCGATATTACCACGTTTGTGAAAGGGAGGTGTCATAGAAATGGCGCAAAAAATTACAGGTTACATCAAATTACAGATTGAGGCAGGAAAGGCTACACCGGCTCCTCCGGTTGGTCCCGCACTTGGTCAGCATGGTGTGAACATCATGGACTTCTGTAAACAGTTCAACGAAAAGACAGCAAAGGATGCAGGTCTTGTTATCCCTGTTGTTATCACTGTTTATCAGGACAGATCATTCTCGTTCATTACCAAAACTCCGCCTGCTGCAGTTCTTATCAAAAAGGCTTGCAAAATTCAGAGCGGCTCAGGTGTGCCCAACAAGACAAAGGTTGCTCAGCTTTCAAAGGCAGATCTTCAGGCTATTGCAGAACAGAAAATGCCTGACCTTAATGCGGCATCAGTTGAAGCTGCTATGTCAATGATTGCAGGTACAGCACGTTCTATGGGTGTTACTGTAGAAGACTAATTCTTTTGGGATTAGTCAATCGAAATCACGTGGGAGGAATATGCTATTGGCATATTCTGCGGAACCACAATAGGAGGAAATTTTAAAATGAAGAAAGGTAAGAAATATCAAGACAGCGTTAAGCTTATTGAAAAAGGCAAGCTCTATGACACTGCTGAAGCTTTGGAACTTGTTTGCCAGACTGCAAAGGCTAAGTTTGACGAAACTGTTGAGATACACGTAAAACTTGGTGTTGACTCTCGTCACGCTGACCAGCAGGTTAGAGGTGCGGTTGTTCTTCCCAATGGTACAGGTAAAGAAGTTAAGGTTCTTGTTTTTGCCCGTGAAGGTAAAGCTGACGAAGCAAAGGCTGCTGGTGCAGACTTTGTTGGTGCTGAGGACCTTGTCCAGAAAATCCAGTCTGAAAACTGGTTCGATTTTGATGTTGTTGTTGCAACCCCTGATATGATGGGTGTTGTCGGCAGAATCGGTAAGGTTCTTGGTCCGAAAGGTCTTATGCCAAGCCCCAAAGCAGGTACAGTTACACCTGATGTAACACGTGCTGTTGCTGATATCAAGTCAGGTAAGATTGAATATAGACTTGACAAAACAAACATCATTCACTGCCCCTTGGGCAAAGCATCTTTCGGAAAAGATAAGCTCGTTGAAAACTTCAACGCACTTATGGGTGCTATTGTTAAGGCTAAACCGGCAGCAGCAAAAGGTCAGTACCTTAAGTCTGTTACTGTTGCATCAACAATGGGACCTGGTATCAAAATCAATTCCAGCAAAATTGATGCTTAATTTTTAAAAAGTTGTTGACAAAGGGTGGTTTTTGTGATAAAATGCCCTTGTTAATGAAATGAATTCCACAGACAGCAGGTGGCATCGTGCCGTAAGTCCTGCCGAGGATTTTATCAAATTACAAATTTTGGTTTGTTGTTTGCATAACCCTCACTGTCTGTGAGGGTTTTTGTTTTGTTTCAAAATCAAAGAGATGTGTTGGGGATTTCCCTGATGTATTTCTTTCAAGCAGTTACATTTCGAAAGGAGGAAACAAAATGCCAAGTGAAAAAGTTTTAGAGAGCAAAAAAGCCGTTGTTGCGGCATTGATTGAAAGACTGAAGGGCGCTCAGGCAGGTGTTATCGCTGACTATCGCGGTCTCACTGTTGCTCAGGATACAGAGCTTCGTGCAAAACTCAGAGAAGCAGGTGTTGAATACACAATCGTGAAAAACACTCTTACACGTTTTGCTGCAAACGAAGTTGGTCTTGATGCACTTGACCCTGTTCTTCACGGTCCTACTGCTCTTGCTACAAGCAGCACTGATGTTGTTGCCCCTGCAAAGGTTTTGGTTGAGTTTGCAAAGGCAAACGAACAGCTGGAAATCAAAGCGGGTTTTGTTGACGGCAAGGTTATTGACGCAAACGAGGTTAAGGTTTATGCAAGTATTCCAAGCAAGGAAGTTCTCATTTCAAAGATGATGGGAAGCTTGCAGGCACCTATCGGAAGCCTCGTAAGAACTCTGGATGCTGTTGCAAAACAGATGGAATCAGCAGAGTAATTATTTTAGAAACATTTAAAATCGGGAAAGTTAATTCCCAAATATAATTTATGGAGGATAAAAAAATGGCTGATATAGCAAAAATGATTGAAGATATCAAAACACTTACACTTGTAGAAATTAACGATTTGGTAAAGGCTCTTGAAGAAGAGTTCGGCGTTAGCGCTGCTGCTCCTGTTATGGTTGCTGGCGGTGCTGCTGCTGACGGTGCTGCTGCAGGCGCTGAGAAGTCAGAATTTGACGTAGTTCTCGCATCTGCTGGTGCTGAAAAGATTAAGGTTATCAAGGCTGTTCGTGAAATCACAGGTCTTGGTCTTGCTGAAGCAAAGGCTGCTGTTGATGGCGCTCCCACAACACTCAAAGAAGCTGTTTCTAAGGAAGATGCTGAAAAGTTCAAGGCTCAGCTCGAAGAAGTTGGCGCAACTGTTGAACTCAAATAATTGTAACTGTAATTTAAGGAAAGAGCCGCGTATAGCGGCTCTTTTTTTTGCGTAAATTCAGGAATTAAAACACCGAAAAAAGCGGCAAAATGACAGATAAAGGAACTCTTGGGAAATTTGACATTAACGTAAAAGTAAAAATTGTCTAAATGCACAAAAGACAAGGTGGTTTTTTGTGCATAACAGATGGAGACAAAATGGAATTTTTATGTTGACAAAAGCACTCCGAAAGTATATAATGAAAAGGAGTTTAAAGGTTAACTGAATACATATCGGTATTTGTGTGGGGATGCGGATGCTGATGGTCGTATTTGGGACTTAAAAACAACAAACCATATGCAATTATGCAGATGAAAGGAGTAAAAAAACATGAACAAACTTATGGCGCGCATTGTAGCAGTTGTTATGGCTATTGCAATGCTCGGAACAGTTTCTTTTGCAGCAAGTTATGCTGACGGTACTGTTACACCTGGTGTAGCACCTAATGATGCTGAAGCTCAGGAAACAGTTTTGGTTTTCGCTACAAACACAGCGAGGGATCAGGTTTATAGTGATGGCGACAAGATCATCGGCCTTGCTCAGGAAACAGATGTTCCTGCATCAATTCCTGTTAATGCTGCTGACCTTGAAGGTTATGATTATATCACAGTTGCTTACGGCGGCTCTGATGGTACAGTTGACTATGCGTACATCAATATCAAAGGTAACGTTGCTTTGACTGCTGTTGTAGCTGCTAAAGAAGTTAAACTTACTGATAAGGAAACTGGGGAAGAGGTTACATACACAAATGTAGCTTACGCAGTATTTGAAATTCCTGCTGACGGTGCACTTACTGAGTATGGTATCAAGTTCAACAGCTATGCAAGTGAAGAGGATGTAGATCCTAAGGATGCTAATCAGGAAATCAAAGTTAGCGAGACTCTTGGTGAACCTACTACAATCAGTGGTAATGTTACATTTGCTGCAGTAGTTCTTGGCGTACCTTATGCTGACTTTGCTGAAGGTACAGTAGTTAAAGCTACACCTTACGTTGTGTACGCACAGTAATTTAAACGGTTGAATTAAACAGAAAGGTGGATTTTTAGAATGAAAAAGTTTTATGAAAGCCCGATAGTTGAATTAACCGTGTTTGATGTTGAAGATGTTATTACTGCAAGTGGTGAGATTATAGTTAACACTTTGGAGGCAGATGTTGACGCTTTGAAGGCTACAATCAACGGCAGCACTTATGCAAATGCTAACGAGGTTAAGGCAACTACTTACGGTTCATACAACTGGTAATTCAATTTATCAATTTAAAAACGAAAAGCAGAGCGAAATGCTCTGCTTTTTCTTCTGGTTTTTTTATTAAATTGTTAATTGTCTATTGATTTTTCCGGGAAAATTTGATATGATATGTGTGTTAGTTTTAAAGTCGTGGATTATGGCTTTTTGTTTGGCTGACAATATGACGGGTTTGGTTTTGGAAAAACAAAATACCAGAATTTGATATAAGCAGTTTTGTGCTTTTAGGAGGTTTTTTAAAAATGTCAACAAAGATAGTAGTAGGCACACAATGGGGCGATGAAGGAAAGGGCAAAACCATTGACATCCTTGCAAGCGAGGCGAACGTTGTTGTCAGAACTCAGGGTGGTAACAACGCAGGACACACCATTGAGGCAAATGGTCAGGTGTATAAGCTCAGGCTTATGCCTTCAGGAATTTTGAATCCTGACACTCTTTGTATAATAGCAAACGGCGTTGTTGTTGACCCAAAGGTTCTCCTTGGTGAAATTGATGACCTTAACAGCCGTGGCATCAGCACTGACAATCTCAAAATTGATGCAAGAGCACATATCATTATGCCCTATCATCGTGAGCTTGACGGTCTTTCGGAGGCGGCTCGCGGCAAGGCGGGTATCGGCACCACCAAAAACGGAATAGGCCCTTGCTATATGGACAAAGCAGAGCGCAGCGGTATCCGTATCTGCGATATGATTGATAAAGAAAAGTTTGAAAATAAAGTCCGTGAAAATCTTGAAATTAAAAACAAAATAATGACCCTTGTTTATGGCGGAGAACCCCTTGATGCAGAAGAAATAATTGCCGAATATAACGGTTATGCAGACAGACTCAGGAAATATGTTGTTGACACAACCCCCATTCTTTATAAAGCAATAAAGGATGGAAAGAATGTATTGTTTGAGGGTGCTCAGGGAACACTCCTTGATATAGATTTGGGAACATATCCTTATGTTACATCATCACATCCAATTTCAGGCGGTGTTTGTGTAGGTAGCGGCGTGGGTCCCACTATGATTGATGAATGCATAGGAATTGCCAAAGGTTATACCACCCGTGTGGGCAACGGTCCTTTCCCCACCGAACTTGAAGATGAGATTGGTGAAACAATTCGCGAAAAGGGCCACGAATTTGGCACTGTTACCGGACGCTCAAGAAGATGCGGGTGGTTTGATGCTGTTATTGTGCGTTATGCGGTTCGCGTGAACGGACTGACATCACTTGTTCTTAACAAGATTGACCCCCTTGGCGGTCTTGGAAAGCTCAAAATCTGTACAGCTTACAAAAAAGACGGAGAAATCACATATGATTTTCCTCCAACTCTTGAGGAACTTGCAAAATGTGAGCCGGTTTATGAGGAAATGGACGGCTGGGATGAAGATATTTCAAATATCCGTGAATTCGAGAAATTGCCACTGGCTTGTCAGAATTATATAAAACGCATAGAAGAGCTTTGTGACGTGAAGATTTCTTCTATTGGTGTTGGCCCTGACAGAGAGGAAAATATATATAAGTAATTGAAAGGAGGGCTTTTGATGCCTTCAAAAAAGAAAGAAGAAGTTTTGACTTATAAAGGAAAAATGCTTCTAAGACGCGGGAACGAAATATATTATGGAAATCCAGGCGAAAAATATATGGTAGTGTTCCGGGTAGCAGAGTCTGAAAAGCTTGGCGACCTTGATATTTCAAAAAAAGTTGTCATTGAGCTTCGCACCAACAAGGAAGAAAATTCGATGCTTATAAAGCAGGCAGAACGTGATGGACTTTATAAAGCTTTTGATATTGGATTTTTCTGGCTTGAGGATGCTTTGGAAAATTTTTAAAATAACAACTGCGGGGCAGATCATCTGTCCCGCAAATTCAATATGTGCCCGTAGCTCAGCTGGATAGAGTGTCAGACTCCGACTCTGAAGGTCGTGCGTTCGAATCGCATCGGGCATACCAAAAAAGCAGAACCAAAGAGATATAATGTCGATTTGGTCAGCAACAGAGAGGGTTTGCGAGTTTTTCGCAAACCCTCTTTCGTAATCAAAACTTGAAGATATTCACTTCTATTCAGGGTGATTTGAACTATGACAATGGCAAGAAATATGGATTATTACAATAACTCACCGAATAGAGTTGAACCAACACTTATACAAATTAATATAGAAGTTTGAGGCAATTTCTTTAATTAGAAGTTGCCTCTTTTTTTGTGCCTGAAAATGAAAGGAGGGGAGAAAATGTATACTGAAAAATTTCTGCAACAAGTACATCGTAAATTAAATGAACAGGGGATTACAAACTCAAAACTTAGAGATACCTGCATAGATATCTACGAGGGTGAGAATGAAATTTTTAAGATTGACAGTAAAGGCGGAATGTTTTATTCATCAGACAATCGATTCCGAAATGTAGTCGATAAACTTCATAAAATAATACAGCCGATTGTTTGCGAAGTGGATGAGTATCTCAGAGCAATGGAAAACGGCACTGAACTGAAGGCAAGAGATTTTGATATGTCATATATTAAAATCTCTGAATACAATGAAGTGGTTCTTGCTGGAACAGAACATAGTAATGGAAGTTTTGAATTTGCGACATGGAACTACAAAAACAATTCCTTGTATCACGGACATTATACCACAGACTATAAAGGTGCAAGAGAAGATTTTGCAACTCGTTCAGGCTTGGTAAATAAGAATCTGCTATTCAATAAGAATGAATTGGTTGAGATTTATCGGTGCATCGAGGATACTCTTAGTAACGAATACGAAATGACAGATAAACAAAGAGAAATACTTGAAGATGTACAAACCCGTATCAGTAATTCTGTTGAGAACTTTGATGAATTGCTCAAAGAAGCTATTGAACAAGGCGAAGATGAAACATTTGAACAAACAATGTAAATTTGAAAGGAGGAAATGAAATGGCTGAAGGCAGAATCTTGGCCGTAAAAATTGACGGTAAATTGTTTGACAAACTTGATGAGTTTGTCGAGCAGGAAGGAATGACAAAGCAAAAATATGTTTCAGAGCTTATAAGTAAAGATATAAGTCTTCGAATGCAGCAGAAGGCAGTGCAGAATAAGGAACTGGACATAAAACACACGGATGGTCTTAAGACATGGGATAGAGCAGAGGTTATGGATGCGATTGATGAGTTTATGCTCCAAAATCGCAGAATTCCAAGACAGACCGAATTTAAAAATGAAAACGGACTTCCATCATACAATGCGGCTGGCAGAGCATTAGAAATGTCCCCGGCAGAGTATATGAAGGAAAGATTCGATGAGCTTATGATCGGACAGGAAGAACAGGATCCGGGAATGAGCATGAGTATGTAGGCGATACATTCTAACAAGAATGTACCGTCTTTTTTTATTTCAACTTTATGGAGGTTAAAGAGTTATGATAAGCAACGAAGGAAGGGAATTTTGCAGAGGAATCGGGCTACTGGCTGAACATATAATTTGCATGGCTGATTCATTTGAGGAGCCAATAGAAAAGTTCAGAAAGAGCTTGTTTTATTCACCTGAATTTGAGGATAAGGGGAAGATAATTCAGGATAATATTGACACTGCAAACAGAATCAGAGATGAGGTGAAGCTCATCAGCATTAACGACTTGGCAGAATTACACGATACTTACGGAATAGCACTTGTAGAGTATGCAGACTTGTTGGCTGATGCTGTGAGGGCAGAACCTTATGACAATAATGAAGTCAAATTCAAGTCTGACGCGATTGTTAGCATATCTGTCGACATCGTTCATCGTGAGATAAGAGATGACGAAACATATAAGAAAATTGCGAAGGGAGAGATAAACGAGAATGCTCAAGTTCAACTTTTATCATAATCGCAAAGATAATTTTTATTCCAACAAAGTCGAGCGAGAAACCACAGGGTTAATCGGATATATCCGAGGAGATTTCGGCTCAGGCGGAAACAGTTTTCACCATAGTTGGTTTGAAAATAAAGGGAAACTTAACAACGAAGTGTTTAAGGATGACCTTAACAAAGTAATGGAATTCTTAAGAGAAAGAATGCTGACCGACAGAATGTATATGCGAAGTGTAGTCTATGGAAATCCCAACGCAAAAATTGATTCCAAAGAAAGCACCTCATACGGAGTATTCGTTGAGACGGAAGGATATGAATATGATATTCGTGCTATATGTGATGACGGCAATTACGACTTTTATATTTACTGTTACGATAAGAGGTTCCAAGAACCGCAGTTCCTTAACAGCCGCAGATTTCGTGACGAACATGGTAAATTGAACGAACCTGTTGAGGAAATTGCGAAGAAAACATTACCTGAAGCTCGTAACTATTATGTTAATGGTGATAAGTACGAGAACAACGAAAAGATATATACCTTTAGAGTAACAGAAGAAAATATGTATTTCGAAGGTAAAGACGGTGAAAAACTCTTTGTAGCACCTGAACTGATGGGTACATTCCTGCCGGATGTAGCAACAGAAGGGAACTCATTTGTGAAAGTACCATTAAGTCAAACTCAATCAAGTCTCACTCTGGGAGAATTGATTAAGGCGGTTAAACTTTCGTCTGTACATCTCGTGCATGACGAAGTTGATATCGAACTTGCAACTATTGAAGATTTGTCGGATGCTATGCTTACCGATGAAGGCAGAGAGGCATGGGCAGATGTCCTGAATGCAAAGGTTGACGAAGTATTTAACGGATACTACGGAATACAAATCCAGTGCAGCGGTGTTAATCATGAAAGATTGACAGAGTTTTCGTATGCCCTTGCAGGATATGGTCCGGCAGAAGATTATCATAACTGGTTCATCGACATAGAAGACGAAGGGCCAAATATGAGTATGTAGGAGGGGAAAATATGATATTAAATATTGAAGTATTAATGAATATTAGAGCTTTAATTACAAGATATAATTTTATGATTGATGATTTATCAGTCAGATGTGAGTTGGAAGATAGTCCATTGGATGAAATGATAGCAAAAGGAGATGAAGATATTGTTGATCTATTAAATGTTATCAATGATATAGACAAACTCATTGGAGCATTAACAGAGGATCTAAGGGAATCAATGCAAAACGAAGGGTTTGATTGGCTCGATTATTGTAATTGGAACTTGCGATTAACTCACAATCCGATGAGTCTTGTGGGACTCATAGAAACTTTTACTGAAGCATTAAAACAACTTGATTTTTATATTATCGAAACAATTAGAGGATATAAAATTCTGACACAACCGGCATACAACCAAAAAGTATTCGAAATATTGGCAGAGGGCAATGTTTTAGGAAGGAGAACGGAGTAGGATGTCATGGGGAAATTATTTTTACAACATACCTGCTTGGCAGAGTTTGAAATCATGATGCAAATGGTGCCAAGGTATATACGAAAAGAAACTATGCCGGAAAACATAACATACTTAGAAATGCTTCATAGAACAGTTAATGACTATCAAATCAGAGGCTTATATAAGAAAATCAAGAAGCTTACTGAAGGAGGAGATGAATATGTAATGTTATTTATAAATACGAACCATAAAAACAGATTTAATAATTTTTATAAACACGCCGAAAAGAGAAATTGGAATGTTATTAAGTCCAACAGAAATCTTGCGGCGTTGTTTTTGCTTTCGGGAAATGAGCATTTATGGAAGCAAATAAAATCAATTGTTGATGAAGACACAATCGATTTGAAACAGGTTGATATCCATTCAAGTAATGAAGAGGTTTATGATGTGTATCAGGCTGTAAGATTTATATTGTATGGTGCAAAAAACCTTACACTTGAAGATTTGGCAGAACCTGAAATTATTGAAGATGATATCGTACTACTCATAACCAACTCTTTTATTGTGAATAAATATGGTGTTGCACCTTTGGAAAATCCCCATATGAGAAAAAGGAAGGTGAACCGAAATGTCAGAAAGAGTTAAGCATCCAAGCTTTGCAAATCTGTATATTGGCAGAAGTCAGTGCAGTGGAAAACAAGCATTATTCGGCAGCTCTATTAAACATCACGATATAATCAATCTTCGTATTAGCCCTGCGTTTATGGATAGGGACCTAAATTATGACAGATACTATGCAGAGAACCTGCCATACATTGAAATTGCAATGAGTCAATCTCAATTCGCACAGGCAATAACCTCTCTTAACATGGGTGCAGGTGTTCCTGTAACATTAACAAGACTAAACGGAGAGTACATAGAACCCTGTCCGTTTGTCGACAAACGAGAGCAGTTCAGCAATGAGTTCAGAGAAGAAATGCAGGAACTTACAAAACAACTCAAGGAAACAACCCAGGCCGTTGAGGAGCTTATACAGAATAAGAGAACATTTACAAAAGCGGATAAGGAACAGATATTGTCAACTCTTAACAAGGTAACAATGCAGTTAGGTTCAAATTATCCGTATATGTTTTCCATGTTTAATGAGCAGATGGATAAAACAGTAACAGAAGCCAAGGCAGAAATTGAAAGTCATCTGCAAGCGAGAATGGAAGATGTTGCACTGAAGGCAATTGGGAAATCGCAGGAGCCGGAAGCTCTTCCCGAAGAAGATCAGGACATCGAAGAAGATGGCGGAATGCTGATGGGAGGTATGTAGAGTGAGTGAGATTAAAGAAAAAATCGAACTATTTAACGAAAGCCATAAACCATTCGGCATTACCGTATATGAGGATGCAAGGTACGGCAAGTATAATTTGGGAGTACCATTGAATTTTCTAAAAGGCGAATATGAGAATTATGGCCGTAATGCATTTAACAAGTATGCGGAAAAAATAGGTGAGCCAGTAAAAGAGGATGGACTATATACTCATGGAAATGGTCACGAATGGAAGAATGTCTTTTGTTATTATTTTTCAAAGGAAGAGGGATTGGAACAGATAAATTTTGATTGTGAAGCAGGCGGATTTTATTGTTCTTCTGATAATTTAGACCTATTAATTGATTTCGGACATAGATTTAGAGAATTATGCGAGAATGAAGAAAAATTTGAGAGTGTTGTAGTAGATGCTCTCACAGTAAAAGAAATTGAAGACGAAATCAATTATCAGGAAACGATGTCTATGGGAGGTATGTAGAATGGCTGTTTTGTTTTCTCACATTACCATATCAGCAGATAACGGATCAACAGAAACTTTTTTGTGCGGAGGTATTCCTGATAAAGAATCAGACTTTGAAAACCTTACTGCATATCAGAACTTTCTGGAAGATAATCCTGAAATTGAGTCAATAGATGTCGAAGTCAGAAGCTTTCTGTACGGTGATGGAGAAGTAGTAGATGCAAACGAATATGAGGTTGCATACTTTACAAAACGAGGGCCTGATTTTATAGAAAGGTCAACCGTAAAACCGTATGATGAATCAAACTTCATAATTCTTACAGACAATGATATTGATGAAGAACCACAAATGGAAATGTAGAGGTGAATAAAAATGCTGTATGTATTAAGTTTTGCCGGAGGAGCAATCTTCGGTGTAGTTATGATGTGCTGCTTCATTGTAAGCGGTCAGGAATCAAGAATGGAGGAGAAATACCTGAATGGAGAACAGAATCAAGGTGATGGTCTTTGAGCCGTTAAAAGAGCCTTATATAGAAAATATAAAGAATGTACCTGAAGCATATAAGAGCATTGTAGAAGGAGAAACAGAAGAAGTAAGGCTCGATGAAAAAACACTCCTTATATGCAATTCAGAGGGAAAAGAAAAAGAGCTTGTTCCGAATAGAGCGATCGGCAACGATATTATCTGCGGAACATTCTTTCTTGCAACAGACACCGGAAGCGATAAGTATGCTTCAATAACTCCAATGCAAGCACAGTTTTATAACAAAAGATACGGTGATGCTGAAGTAATATCACAGGCAGATGTCAAATATCTGAGCCAGATCGGTTCGGTGGGCATCGGAAGGGATACGGTATATCTCAACAACCTGAGTATGAGATTTAATGAAGAGAAAATTGATTTCAGAAAGGTGGCAGCTTCGTACAAGAAAGAAGACAAGCTCGAAGCAAAAGAACTTTTAAAAACAATGCATGAGGTCTTTTGCTCCACCCATAAGACAGATTGTGTGGATGATCTCGATACTGTCGGAGATGAGTTTGTTTCACTTCCTGCAGTGATTAAGTCAGATAAGACAGGCGAAATCTGTGTGGGGCTAGTGTATGTAGATATTGAATCATCGGGTGAGCATTGGGGAACACAGTTTGCATT
>JAGAUW010000001.1 GCA_017620615.1 Clostridia bacterium
AAATAAAAATATCACGACGGTTTTATCGTGATATTTTCGGGATAAATATTTTGTTTTTAGAGGATAAGTGCTTATTATGACTGTCTAAAACCCTTGATTTTACGGCATTTGTGAGTAAATCCTATAAGAACACCCGTACCACATCGAAGTAAAGTTCGCTTTGCTTCGACTTTTTTATTTCCAATACAAATAAAACAGGCAGACAACCTATCTATTAGGGCGCCTGCCTTCATTTTTAAAACCAACAACAGATTTATTATATCACACATTATATACAGTTGTAAAGTAAAATCTTGCGAATGCCTTGATTTTCTGCCTTTTCAACAAAAATAGGCCTTTTTGTTTTCATATTTTGCCTATTGAAAATGCCTTCAAAATCTGCTACACTTAAATCAAGGAAAGGAAGGTACAGTCCAATGAAACACTAACCTTTTAAGACCTGAAATGAAACACTGGTTTGAGCCGAAAGGATAAAAAACACGGCGGTGTAACGCATAATATAGATAGTATCGATACGAAATATGCTCAATCCAAAGATTCATAAGAGGTCAACAGTTTCACCTTTTGCGACAGAAACAGTAAAAAATCAGGCAGTTCTCGCTAGAGAAAATCAAACGATGTATATACGTTTTTAAAAGTTAAATTTTCGCAAAAGGCATCCAAGGAAAGAGAGGATAACCAAATGATGTTAGATACAAAGAGTGAACAGAAATGACCCTTGATTGCAAAAGCAGTCAAGGGTCATTTCTCTTTTATAATACTTTTAATAAAGTCTATATGAGGTCCGCAAAATGCGGTCTTAATTTTTTGAACAACAGATTTCCCAAAAGCACCAAAACCGCAACAACCACCCAGAAATAAACAGTCATAATCGGGTGTTCCCAAAAGCCTATCCCCTGAACAAAGGTCTCGCGATAGCCTTCTGTTACATAATAAAAAGGATTGATTTTTATTATTGTCTCAAGAATGGGATTTCCGAGGTCATTTATATCCCAGAAAAGCGGCGTAATCCAAAATCCAAGCTGAACAAAAACCCCTACCATATTGCTGATGTCACGGGCAAAAACCGTAAGAGTTGAGGTTATTCTGCCAAGTGCATAAGAAATCGCAAACGCTGCCACCATGTAATAAATAATCTGCAGATCCAAAAGTTTGGGCGCATTTCCGCAGGCAAAATTTATTATAAATGTAAGAACCACAAAAAAAAGATGCACAAAAAACGCGGACAGAATCCTTACAGCCGGTAGAAGTTCTACTCTGAAAACAACCTTTTTCACAAGGTATGAATAATCAATCAAAACTCCCGTTGCCCCGCCCCAGCTCTCTGAAATAAAGAACCACGGAACAATCCCGGAAACCAGCCACAAAACATAAGGCATATCGTACTTTGGTCCGTTTTTGAATGCAACCTCAAAAACAAACCAATAAATAAGTATTGTGACAACAGGACTTATAAACCCCCACACAACACCCAGTGCCGAGCCTGCGTATTTTGCCTTGAAATCATTAACCGCCAGTGAAATCAGCATATCAACCCCTCCAAATTTAACGAATCTTCCAATCATCAAGCCCCGACTGTATTGCTGTCATCATTCGGGTTTTGAAATTATGGTCGATTTCGTTTCTTTCGTTTATAAAATCTTTCATTTCCTGTCTTTTTGATACCCCGTCCATGGGACAGGGATTTTTTACTATCGGTAAATTCTCACGTTTTGCAAACCCCTTTATGTCTCCCTCAGAAACGTAAATAAGTGGTCTTATTACATCCATGTCTATCCTCGAAAGATAAGTAACAGGTGAGAAACAATTCAGTCGTCCCTCATAAAAAAGGGAGAGAAAAAACGTTTCTATCACATCTTCATTATGATGCCCCAGTGCCACCTTGTTGCAGCCGTGCTCCTTTGCCAAATCGTTCACCGCACCTCGTCGCATCTTGGCACATAACGAACATGGATTTTTTTCTTTTCTGACGTCAAAAAGGATTTCTGCAATGTCAGTATCCTTCACCACATATTCTACGCCGAGCACTTCACATAATGTCTTTATTGGGGAATAATCAACGCCCTCAAATCCCATATTGAGGGTCACTCCCATAACCTCAAAAGGCACTTCTGAAAATCTGCGATATGCCGAAAGAGCACAGAGAAGCGCTAAGCTATCTTTTCCTCCTGACACCCCGACAGCAATACGGTCACCTGCTGAAATCATATTATAGTCCTGAATAGCACGCCGCATTCCGCTCAGTATCTTTCTCATAGCACGTTTCCCCGTTCCATGTCCTCTTTCAGCAATTTAAGTGCATTAAATCTATGGCTTATGCTGTTTTTTATTTCTGCTGAAACCTCCGCCATTGACGCATCAAACTGGGGCAAATAAAATACAGGGTCATATCCAAAGCCGTTTTCTCCGCGCTTTTCAAAAAGAATTCTGCCACTTACCTCACCCCGGTAGGTAACGGGCTTTTCGTTTGGCTTAGCCAGTGCAATAACACTTACAAACTTCGCTGTGCGTTCTTCTTCACCCACGCCTTCAAGCTCTGCGAGGAGCTTTTTGATATTTTCATCGTCGCTTGCCCCCTCCCCTGCAAATCGTGCGGTATAAACCCCGGGCGCACCAAAAAGGGCATCAACACACAGACCACTATCATCCGCAATAGCCGGAAGTCCCGTTTTTTCCGTAACAGTAATAGCCTTCTTCACCGCATTTTCTTCAAAGGTGACGCCATCTTCAACAATTTCCAAATCACCGCATCCAACTTCATCAAAAGTAAGAAGCCTTACATCGTCACCTAAGATCGCCTGCATTTCTTCCGCCTTGTGTTTATTCTGACTTGCAAGAACAAGCTTCATAATTCTTCTCCATTTCCTTAAACCACATTTTATTGTTATTTTGTATATATTATTTATACCATATTTTTTTCTTGTTGTAAATATTGATAGTTGCAAAAAATATTTTTTTGTGATATACTGTATCCGTTGTGTTGAAAATTGATTTGATAAAAGTTAAATTTTTAACAATTTTTTCTTGAAAATACTTGTATATTTCAGGAAAATGAGGTAAAATATTATTAAATAATATAAATATACATTTTGGAGGTATTCTATTATGTCAGTAAAAGTTGCTATTAACGGTTTTGGTCGTATCGGGCGTCTTGCTTTCCGCCAGATGTTTGGTGCTGAAGGTTATGAGGTGGTTGCAATCAACGACCTTACAGATCCTAAGATGCTTGCTCATCTTCTCAAGTATGACTCATCACAGGGCAGATACGACGGTCACACTGTTGTTGCTGGCGAAGACAGTATCACAGTTGACGGAAAAGAAATCAAAATCTATGCTATCAAGGATGCAAAAGAATGTCCTTGGGGTGCACTCGGAGTAGACGTTGTTCTTGAATGTACAGGTTTCTACTGTTCAAAAGAAAAGTCACAGGCTCACATCGATGCTGGTGCTAAGAAAGTTGTTATTTCTGCTCCCGCAGGTAATGACCTCAAAACAATCGTTTTCTCAGTTAACGAAAACACACTCACAGCTGATGATACAATCATTTCTGCTGCATCTTGTACAACAAACTGTCTTGCTCCTATGGCTAAGACTCTCAACGATTATGCTCCCATCCAGAGTGGTATCATGGCTACAATCCATGCATACACAGGTGACCAGATGATTCTTGACGGTCCTCACAGAAAGGGTGACCTCAGACGTGCAAGAGCTGGTGCTGTAAACATCGTTCCCAACTCAACAGGTGCTGCTAAAGCTATCGGTCTTGTTATCCCTGAGCTCAACGGCAAGCTCATCGGTGCTGCACAGAGAGTTCCTGTTCCCACAGGTTCAACAACAATCCTTACAGCAGTTGTTAAGGGCAAAGACGTTACAAAAGAAGGCATCAACGCAGCTATGAAAGCAGCAGCTTCAGAAAGCTTTGGCTACAACGAAGACGAAATCGTTTCTTCAGATATCATCGGTATCAAGTATGGTTCACTCTTCGATGCAACACAGACAATGGTTGCTAAAATCGCTGATGACCTTTACGAAGTTCAGGTTGTTTCTTGGTATGACAACGAAAACTCATACACAAGCCAGATGGTTAGAACAATCAAATATTTCGCAGAAATCTAAGAAATGTAAACTTAAGGGGTGGCAAGCTGCCACCCCTTTTTTATATACTTTTTTTATCTTCCTCAATCTGTTTCTTAAGTTCTTTTAGACTATTAAATTTCTTTGTATCCCTGATTCGTTTCAAAAACTCTATTTCGATTTCCTTACCATAAATGTCACCATTAAAACCCAGAATATACGTCTCGATATTCCGTTCAGCGATTTTTACGGTAGGCTTACTTCCAAGATTGGTAAGCCCACGATATGTCTTTCCATCAATATTTATCCGAGTCGCATACACTCCGTCTTTTGGAATTACCTGCTCTTTGGGAATGCTTATATTAGCAGTGGGAAATCCATGCTTTCTTCCCACACTGTTGCCGTGTATTACCTCTCCCGAGAGAGAAAAAGGTCTCGACATATAATCCTTCACCTTGTCAACTTCACCGTTTGCAACAAACTCGCGTATTGCAGAGCTTGAAACAACCTTGTCAAAATCCAGCACATAGGGCACAACAAATACAGTGATGCCAAGCCTGCTGCAAATTTCTCTGAGTCTTTCTGCATCTCCCTCTGCCATAAAACCGAAGCGATAATTTTTACCCGCAAAAACCGCTTTGGCATTATACTTTTGGCAAATAAACTCCTCTATGAACCGGTCATACCTCACCGATTTAAATTCAGGCGTAAATTCTTCAATAACAACAACATCCACGCCCATATCCCCGAGAATTTCAAGTCTTTTTGAAAGGGTATTGACCTTGTCCGATTCATTTCTTTCCACCAGCTGTACCACGGATAAAAGGTCTTTTTCCTTTGCATATTCTACCATTTCCCCGATGACCGCAATATGTCCTTTGTGGAGCGCGTCAAAAGACCCCAGTGCTACTGCGGTCTTTTTTGTTATTACCTTATTCAATTCATTGCTTTTTGCAACTATCATTCTACGCTCCGCCATAAAAACTTTTGATTATCATAAATCCGTTTTCGGTCTGCTGTGCCAAGGCTAAAAACTCTCTTTGTTCATCAAATACACGATAAATTTCATCGTCATTTAATCCCTCAACGGATATTTTTATTCCATTTCTTACCCGCTGTGCATTTTTGTCGGCAAGCACAATCTTTTCATATTCAGATAGAGCCTCACCCACAGACACCATAAAGGAAAAGTCGTTTTCCCCTGCCATTTTTTCTATTTTCTCCAACGTGAAAGAATCTTTTATATCAAATCTCCCGCTTTTCGTCCGCTTAAGTGACGCCATATAACCGCCGCAACCAAGCACCGCTCCTATATCGTTGCAAAGTGTGCGGATATATGTACCTTTTGAACAATCAATGAGCATTTCCACTATATTTTCTTCCATATCGATATTTTTTATCTCAATATTGTTCACGGTAACTTCTCTGGGTTTCCTTTCAACTGTTTTGCCTTCCCGTGCCAGTTCATAAAGCTTTTTCCCATCAACCTTGATAGCAGAATACATAGGGGGTATCTGCATAATATTCCCCACGAAGCCTTTGACTGTATCACAAATTTCTTTCTCCGTTGCAGTTACATCAAAGCTCTCAATTATTTCGCCCGAGGCATCCTGAGTGTCAGTAAATGCTCCGAGCTTAAGAACTGCAAGATACTGTTTGTCCTTTGCAGTAAGATATTCGGCAAGCTTTGTGCCTTTGCCGATGCACATAGGGAGAACACCGCTGGCATCAGGGTCAAGGGTGCCTGTATGTCCTATTTTTTTTATGCTTAAGATTTTTCTGAGCCTATATACAACATCATGGGAGGTGATTCCTAATGGTTTATTTACATTGATAATTCCGTCCATCCGTTACTCCCCCGTCTTATCTTAGTTGTTTTTCAATTTCCTCAACCAATTTCTTTTTCGCGTTTTCAAGAGAGTCTTTTATAAGACAACCCCCCGCCTTTTTGTGCCCGCCTCCGCCAAAGACAACCGCAACCTGAGCCACATCCACGTCGCCGTTTGAACGAAGACTTATCTTAAAGCCCTCTGTCCTTTCGCGGAGATAAACTCCTACCTCCACACCTTCCACAGACCGCGGCAAATCGACAATTCCGTCAATCAACACCTCGTCAACTCCCATTTCCTCAAAATCCTTTTCGGTTATGGCAAGTATAGCAATTTTCCCATTTGAAAAAAGCTCTAAGCTGTCAATACCCATTTTGTAGGCTCTCAAATATTCAATACTTTTCGTATCAAAAACCTGCTTCGAAAGATTTGCTATATCAATTCCTTTTTCCATAAGCTTTGCTGCCACCTGGTGTGTCTTTGATGTGGTTGATGAATACTTGAAGTTTCCCGTATCACAAATGATAGCAAGATAAATATTACTTGCTATATCTTGATTCATTTCAATTCCCAGCTTTTCGGCAACATCAAATATAATTTCACCAGTAGCAGGAGCATCGGGAACAACCAAAGTAGCTTCTGCAAACTCTTTATGTGTAACGTGATGGTCAATTGCTGCGGTATTCCCCGAAAAACACTCTTTCATTTCGCCAAGGCGGTCAAAGTCCGCACAATCCACCGCAATTTTCAGGTCGCAGTCTTCAACTTTAAGTCCCAATGGCTCAGTGCCTTTGATGAGCTTATATTCCCTTGTTCTTTCATCACCCTGACGCAAAAACACTTCCGCCTGCTTGCCAAGGGCATTGATTATTAGTTTTAAGGCATAAGCACTGCCAAGAGCATCACCGTCAGGACTTTCGTGATTGAAAATAGCAACCTTTTCTGCCTTTCTTATCTTTTCGATTACACCTTCAAACATAATGTTCTCCTCAAAGATTTTTCAACACTTCGTTTATGTGAGCACCGTATTCAATGGAATTGTCAAGCACAAAAGTGAATTCAGGGGTGCTTCTTAAATTTATACGGTGTCCAACTTCCTTGCGGATAAAGCCTGCCGCACTCTTTAGAGCATCAATAGCACCCTTTTGGACATCCTCGTTCCCAAGAACGCTGATGAAAGCCTTTGCAAACTTCAAATCCTTCGTAACGTTTACATTTATCACAGACACCACAGCTTTTGAAAGTCTTGGGTCTTTGAGTTCACGAATAATAATACTCAGCTCACGTTTTACTTCTTCTGAAATTCTGTCTATTCTGTTATATGCAGGCATCTTTGCACCGCCTTTCTTATTTGCTTTTTTCTTCCTTAAAACTACTGTGGCTGAATCTGTTCCATAACATATGCTTCAATAACGTCGCCCTCTTTGATGTCATTGAACTTTTCGATGCTTACACCACATTCATATCCGCTGGCAACTTCCTTTACGTCGTCCTTGAAACGTTTAAGTGAACCAAGCTCGCCCTCGTGGATAACGATACCGTCACGGACAATGCGCACCAAGCTGTTTCTCTGAACCTTACCGTCAGTAACATAAGCACCGCCGATTGTTCCCACACCTGAAACCTTGAAAGTAGTTCTGATTTCGATATGTCCGGTAACAGATTCCTGGAACTTAGGCGCAAGCATACCTTTCATAGCCGCTTCGATATCCTCTATTGCGTCATAGATAACACGATAAAGACGGATATCAACATCAGATGCGTCTGCCGATACAGTAGCACCAGGGGTTGGCCGCACGTTAAAGCCAACGATAATTGCATTTGATGCTGTTGCAAGCATAACGTCAGATTCGGTAACCGCACCAACAGCTCCGTGGATAACATTTACTCTTACTTCTTCATTTGTAATTCTTTCAAGTGACTGACGTACCGCTTCAACAGAGCCCTGAACGTCTGCTTTTACAATTATATTCAGGTCTTTCATCTTGCCGGCTTCAATATGTTCAAAGAGATTTTCAAGTGAAATCGCCTGACTCGCCTTTTGAGCCTCCTGCTTCTGCTTAAACTTTCTTGCTTCAACAACCT
Source organism: Clostridia bacterium (assembly GCA_017620615.1). GTDB lineage: Bacteria > Bacillota > Clostridia > Monoglobales > Monoglobaceae > SIG440. The sequence continues at coordinate 7,989 of JAGAUW010000001.1, forward strand.
CTCTCGCCTTTCTTTCGTCCTCAACAACATAGAATACGTCACCGCCGTCAGGAACTTCTGAAAGACCAAGAATTTCAACCGGGATAGAGGGACCAGCCTTTTTAATAGCCTTGCCCTTGTCATCATTCATTGCACGGACTCTGCCCACAGCAGTACCCGCAACAACAATGTCACCTGTCTTAATTGTACCGTTTTGCACCAAAAGTGTAGCCACAGGACCACGACCTTTATCAAGCTGAGCTTCAATAACAGTACCCTTTGCTAAGCGGTTGGGGTTAGCTTTCAATTCTTTCATTTCAGCAACAAGCAGAACCATTTCAAGAAGCTTGTCGATATTCATCTTCATCTTTGCAGAAACCTCAACACAGATGGTATCACCGCCCCATTCTTCAGGAACAATGCCGTGTTCGGTAAGCTCCTGACGAACTCTGTCAGGGTTTGCGCCCTCTTTGTCAATTTTGTTAATTGCAACGATAATTGAAACATTTGCGGCTTTTGCGTGGTTTATAGCCTCAATGGTCTGGGGCATAATTCCGTCATCCGCCGCAACAACCAGAATCGCAATATCTGTAACAAGCGCACCTCTTGCACGCATTGCAGTGAACGCTTCGTGTCCCGGGGTATCAAGGAAGGTAATCTTTTTGTCATTGATACGCACGCGGTAAGCACCAATGTGCTGAGTAATTCCGCCAAATTCGCCCTCGGTAACATTTGCATTTCTTATGGTATCAAGAAGCGAGGTCTTTCCGTGGTCAACGTGACCCATAACAACAACAACGGGTGAACGGGGGATCAAAGATTCGGGTGAATCTTCAACGTCGTTAAATAGTTTATCCTCTTCTGTGAGAATTATTTCACGTTCAACCTTGCCACCAAAATCTTCCACGATTAAAGACGCTGTATCAAAGTCAAGTGTTTCATTAACTGATGCCATAATTCCAAGCATCATAAGCTTTTTGATAACCTCTGTGCTGGGTTTTCCAAGTCTTTCAGAAAGCTCACCAACAGTGATTGAGTCAGGAACAAGTATGGTTTCTGCTTCCTGCTTCTTCTCTTTCTTTGCAATTTTTTCAAAGTCTTTGGGGTCCTGCTTTTCTTTAACAAGCTTGCTCTTCTTGTTGCCTGTTTTTATCTTTTGCTTGCCAGGTCCCTCATTCTTTACATTTTCAGGGATAAGTTCTTCAAGCTTTTCATTGTCAAGTCTGTCAAGGTCAACCGCATTAACACGGGTATCAACCACACGTGTTCTGCGGGCAGGGATTTCTTCGGTCTGAAAACCGCCCTCACTCTCAATCTTCTGTTCTTTAACTTTTTCAACCTTTTCGGCATTATTATCAGCTTTTTCTTCTGCCTTTTCTTCTTTCTTTGGCTCTTCAACCACTGCAAAAAGTGCAGAAAAATTCTCTACCTGATTCTTCTGAGTGTAATATTCAAAAATTACGTCCAGTTCCTTTTCATCAAGTGCACTCATATGATTTTTTTCTGAAACACCGTAATCGTGCAAAACCTTTACGATTTCTTTGCTTGGTATTCCAAACCCTTTTGAAAGCTCATAAGCTTTTATTTTTGTCATAATCTTTTCCTCCCGATTTTCTTAAAATCAGTTTCTCCGGTAAATTTCCCGGATTCTGTTTAAACAGTTCCCATTTCTTCACTGAATATATCGTTTATACTCTTTGCAATATTTTTGTCGGTCACCGCAATCACAACCGCAAAGTCACGTCCCGTATACTTCCCAAGGATACAGCGGTCACCACAAATTATCAGCTTTTTTTCATAGAAATCACAACTGTTTTTAAATCTTTTTTTTGTATTATCCGAGACATCTTCCGAAACAATAACGATTTCCGCTCTTCTCGACTTGATGCTGTCACGGACAGCACCCTCGCCAAACACTATGCCTCGCATTTTGGTCGCAAGCCCCAGCATCCTGAAAAATTTTTCATTCTCCATTTGCAACAAGCTCCTCAAGTTTTTCATAGATTCTTGCATCCACGCCACAGGAAAGACTTCTTTCAAGAGCACGGCTTTTTCTGGCTTTTTTTATGCATTCGCCATTTTTGCAAATATATGCACCTCTGCCGCAAGCCTTGCCTGTTAAATCCACTGATGCATCGCCTTTATATCTGACAATACGCACAAGTAGCGTTTTTTCTTTAACCTCTCTGCAAGCAGCACACATACGCGTAACCGTCATATCAAAAACCGACCTTTCAAGTTTTTAAGCTTCTTCTGCCTTTGTTTCTTCAGGCTTTAAGTCAATTTTCCATCCGGTAAGACGGGCCGCAAGACGTGCGTTCTGACCTTCCTTGCCGATAGCAAGAGACAACTGGTCAGCGGGAACTATAACGCTGCACATCTTCTTTTCTTCGTCAACTGTGATTGAAACAACCTTAGCAGGGCTAAGTGCCTGAGTAATATATTCTGCAGGGTCATCGCTGTACTTTATAATATCAATCTTTTCACCACGAAGTTCATCAATAACCGCCTGAACACGCATACCCTTTGGACCGATGCAAGTGCCAACAGGGTCAACGTTTTCCATAGTGGAATGAACGGCAATTTTGCTTCGTGAGCCGGGTTCACGGGTAAGGCCTTTGATTTCGATAATTCCCTTTTTGATTTCAGGAACTTCAAGCTCAAAAAGTCTTCTCACAAGACCTGGATGTGAACGTGACACCACAAGGTGAACACCACGCACTGAGTTTGCAACCTCAACCACAAACACCTTGTACTTTGCACCGGGCTTGTAGTTGTCATTTTTAACCTGCTCGTTGGGCATAAGCACCGATTCAGTATCGCCTATTTCAAGCATAATGTTTCTTCTGTCAATCTTTCTTACTGTGGCTGTCATAATGTCATTTTCTCTGTCAGAGAATGCATCAAATGCCTTTTCACGCTCTGCCTCACGAATTCTCTGAAGAACAACCTGACGCGCTGTCTGTGCTGCAATTCTTCCAAATGCTGCAGGAGTAACCTCTGTTTCAAGAACGTCACCCGCTTCATATCTTGGATCAACCTTTTTTGCATCTTCAACAGAAATCTGACATTCTCTATCTTCTACTTCCTCAACAATGTCTTTTCTTGCATAAACCTTAATATCACCGGTTTCTTCATCAATGATAACCTTTGCGTCCTGAACAGCACCAAAGTTTTTCTTGTAGGCACTGAGAAGTGCACCGCTGAGTGCGTCAAGAACAACGTCACGGCTTATGCCTTTTTCCTTTTCAATTTCATCCAACAACAAAAATAATTCTGCGCTCATTTTTAATCACCATCTCCTAAAAATTTATTTGTATATTAAAAATCAAAATGTAATTTTACAAAAGTTACGTCGTCAAGACCGAAAGTCTTTTCACCACTGTCTGTTTCAACTGTTATCATTTCATTTTTAAAGCCTTTAAGAATACCACTCAAGGCTTTACTTCCGTCCACAGCCTTATAAAGTCCCAAGTCAATTTGTCTGCCGTTATACTTTTCAAAATGCTGTGGTGTTTTCAGCTTTCGCTCAATTCCTGGGGATGAAACCTCCAGAACATAATTTTCTTTTATTGGGTCTTCTCTATCAAGGATTTCTCCCATCTTTCGATTAATGCGTTCACATTCATCAATGGAAATTCCTCCATCTTCCTTGTCCGCATAAATCCTAAGATATTTCATTGTTCCTTCCTTGACAAACTCGGTGTCATAGATATAGCAGCCCAAAGTTTCGGCAACTGGAGTAGCCATATCAATAATCATTTTTTCAAGTTTTGAATATGCCATAGTTTCCTCCGTTTTCTAATGCAAAAGAGTGAGGCCTGCCTCACTCTTTTGAAACCATATTACGTTGTACTTATATTATCACAAAATGCGTATGTTGTCAAGCTTTTTTTATAATTTTGGCAAGCTCGTCCATAAATGAATTTATGTCCTTGAACTGACGGTATACCGATGCGAATCTCACATATGCAATATCGTCAAGGTCTTTAAGCCTTTCCATAACCATTTCGCCAATCTTTTCAGAGGTAACCTCGCGCTCTAACATATTGTAAAGCTTTGATTCAATGTCATCAATGAGCTTTTCAATGTCGCTTAATGTAACCGGACGTTTTTCGCAGGCACGAAGAATTCCGTTGAGGACCTTTTCTCTGTCCCAGGTCTCACGAAGCCCGTCCTTTTTAACAACAATCATAGGGATTGTTTCTATCTTTTCGTATGTAGTAAATCTCTTGCCACACTCAAGACATTCTCTGCGGCGGCGGATGGTTGTTCCCTCTTCTGTAGAACGGGAATCAATAACCTTGCTTTCAAGATGTCCACAAAACAAACAACGCATTTTTATCAACTCCAAATGAAAATTTGTATATACTTTATCTTACCACAATAAAATAATTTTGTCAAATTTCGTTATTTTTCTTAAGCAAAAATCTGGTCCGTTGTTTCAAAATCCCTTTATCCATATCTGTATCAAGATAAAGCCCCAGCTCAATTATTTTTTCTGCCGTTTCGTCTCCCACCGACACATAAAACACCTCATTCTCACCCAGAATCCGTTTCAAAGCGCTTTCCGCAAAAAGCATAACTTCTTCCTGGTCACAGTTTTCATCAATGCTTATACCCGCCATAGTCTTTCCCTCACAACTTATCACCGCAGCATCAATAACACCCTCAAACGCAGAGATTTCCCTTGCCGCACTGATATGCAAATTATCATTTCCCTTCTCATATGCTCCGCGTTTTAATTGTAATACTTCCGAATTTCCCACAATAAAACAAACCGAAAAAAGCACTACTACAGCAAACATTTTAATAATAACTTTTTTTATCATAAAACAAAAGTCCGTTTCTTTTTTTATTTATTGTTTGCAAATCTTGAACCTTTATTCAAAATATGGATGAATACTTTTTTGTCATTAATGCCAAAATAAAAGTGAACAAATCAATCAATAAAAAAAGGAGCGGTTTACTGATATGAACGTTATTGCTTTGATTCTTGTCATAATCGGTGCAATCAACTGGGGAAGCATCGGTCTTTTCGGTATAGATATTGTTGCTTCGCTTTTTGGCGGTCAGCTTTCTCTTATCAGCCGTATAATATTTACCCTTGTAGGTATTGCCGGTCTCTGGTCAATTTCTTTCTTCTTCAAGGACGAACCGATTGTTGACAAAATGGACTAAACTTTGATTTGTCAAAGAAAAAAGGATGCCCCGTAATTAAAGGGTATCCTTTTTGTTTTATTTGATTTTTTCTTCAAAATATTCTTTTATTACTACCGCATTTTCGTGTTCGTTCACCTTAACCTTATCTTCCTTTGACCTGTCAAACATTTTAGTAGTGACAAGATACAGCTCTTCGCCATCAGGAAGCTTAAGAGTTTCTTGTATCTCATGAATATTGCTTATTTCCAAAACGCTGTCTATAACATCACCATAAAGCCTTTCCATCATATCAAGATAAGCTCCATCCAGTATGAAGCTCTGATATTCATCTGTTGCAACCTCAACCTGCATCTTCTGATAACCCATTTGTGCATACTCGTCAAGAAGCTCTGCTGTTATGTCACCTGAGAGAAACGATATAAAAACATCCACAGAGCCATTTTCATTGGTGTCCTCTGACACCGTTTCCAAAAGGTCAGTGAGCGCATCAAGTTGCGGTTTTTCTACGTGTCTCACACTATAATATGCAATGTTCATATCATACTTTGTCTGTCTCATACACTCAGCAGTGGTTGTAACAATGAGTATAACCGCAAAAGCAATACAAATTGTGTGTATTTTGTAATAATACCAAAAATGTTTTATTTTTTCTTTAAGGGAAAGATTTTTTACAGTTTCCCTCGCTTCTTGTCTTTGCTTGTCCATAAAAACACCTTTTCTTTTTAATTTGAGATTATTTACAGCAAATCGGCTATATCAAAAATAAGTCTTTCGCTCTTTTCCCAGCCAAGGCACGGGTCGGTAATGGACTTTCCATAAATGCATTCACCAATTTTTTGCGCCCCGTCTTCGATATAGCTTTCAATCATAAAGCCTTTAACTAATTTTTTAACATCAGCATCATGACGACAGCTGTGAAGAACCTCTTTTGCAATTCTTATCTGCTCCAGATACTTTTTGCCCGAATTTGCGTGGTTTGTATCCACAATAACTCCGGGATTCAAAAGACCGGATTTTTCATAGGTTTCACACAAATGCACCAAATCTTCATAGTGATAGTTTGGCATTGACTGACCATGCTTGTTCACATATCCCCTGAGGATTGCATGGGTCAAGTCATTACCCTTCGAATGAACCTCCCAACCTCTGTAAATAAAGGTATGCTTATGCTGTGCAGCGGTGATTGAATTCATCATAACAGAAATATCGCCACTGGTGGGATTCTTCATTCCCACCGGAATGTCAAGTCCACTTGATGTAAGTCTGTGTTGCTGGTTTTCAACCGAACGAGCACCGATTGCAACATAAGCCAGTATATCATTTAAATATCTGTAATTTTCAGGATAAAGCATTTCATCTGCGCATGAAAAACCCGTTTCACGAAGGGCACGGATATGCAGTTCGCGGATTGCAACAATGCCCTTGTACATATCAGGCTTTTCATTGGGGTCAGGCTGGTGGAGCATTCCCTTATAGCCGTCACCGGTTGTTCTGGGTTTGTTGGTATATATCCTTGGGACAATAAATATTTTGTCCTTTACCTTTTCCTGAACCTCTCTCAGCCTTGATATATAATCAATAACGCTGTCTTCATTATCTGCAGAACATGGTCCTATAACAAGCACCAGCTTGTCCGATTTTCCGGTAAAAATATCCCTGAGCTCTTTTGCTCTTTCACTAACCACTTTTTCAAGGTCAGGCGACAAGGGATAAATCTCTTTTACTTCCTTTGGTATCGGTAGTTTTCTTTCAAAAATCATATTCATTTTTTATGTCCTTCTTTCTCATAATGCGAAGTTTTCTTATGCAAAAATTTCTTCAGCATAACGAACTGTTTCCATAGCATCTTTGGCATATTTATCTGCCCCGATTTTTTCGGCATAATCCTTGGTGAGTACAGCTCCTCCCACCACAGTTTTGCACCATGGTGCAAAGTTTTTCAGTTGTCTTATGGTTTCTTCCATTGCCGGAACGGTGGTGGTCATAAGGGCACTTAGTCCCACAAGGGCACATTCTTTTTCTACAACAATTTCAACAATCTTTTCAGGAGGAACATCCTTCCCCATATCAATAACATCAAAGCCATAATTTTCAAGAAGAAGCTTCACGATGTTCTTTCCTATATCGTGAATATCCCCTTTTACAGTAGCAATAATGACAGTTCCCTTTGACACAGACTTTTCATTTGCGCCTTTCATAGAATCCTTTATTTTTTCAAAAGCACTTTTAGCCGCCTCAGCGCTCATAAGAAGCCCGGGAAGATAAACCCTTTTGCTTTCAAATCCCTCTCCAACCTTGTTGAGGGCAGGAATAATTTCATTTTGCACAATTTCAAGAGGCAAAATATTTTTCAAAAGCTCTGCCGTTATTTCGCCGGCTTTTTCTTTAAAACCTTTTTCTATTGCCTGAGCGAGCGTCACCACTTCGCCTGAAGCGGAGGCTTTTGTGCCTTCCGTCGCCGCCACAACCGGAATTTGAGTAAAAGTTTCTGCAGCACCGATGTAATCAGCACAATTATCATCAAGACCACAAAGTGCCCTGTATGAATAATATGTCTTCATCATATCAGCGGAATGAGGATTCATAATAGCCGCCGAAAGTCCGTTGCTGAGAGCAAGAGCGAAAAACGTACTGTTCACAGCATCACGATTCGGAAGCCCAAAGGATACATTTGATACCCCCAAAGATGTGTGACAGCCAAGCTGTTTCTTTATCATCTTAAGCGCCCCAAGGGTTTCGCGTGCCGCGTAATTATCTGCACTTATAGTCATAGCAAGGGTATCAAAAACTATATTTTTCTTGCCTATTCCAAACTTCCTGGCAGTCTCTAAAATTTTTTCTGCTATTCGGAATCTACCCTCTGCGGTGTTTGGTATTCCATTTTCATCAAGTGTGAGTGCAATAACCACGCCACCATATTTTTTGACAAGTGGGAAAACCTTTTCCATACTTTCTTTCTTGCCGTTTACCGAGTTGATAAGTGCCTTTCCGTTATATCGCCTTAGGGCACTTTCCATAGCCTCAAAATCAGCCGTATCTATTTGTAGTGGCAAATTTATAACCGCCTGAAGCTCACATACTGCGTTCTCAAGCATTTCTCTTTCATTTATTTCAGGAAGACCCACGTTCACATCAAGTATATGAACACCTTTCTCTTGCTGATTTACCCCTTCTGTGAGAATGTATTCCATATCCTTTTCAACGAGTGCCTGCTTAAGACGTTTTTTGCCGGTCGGGTTTATTCTTTCACCAATAAGGATCGGGCTCGCGCCAAATTCAACTGTGTGTGTATATGATGAAACAACAGTGATTTCTTTGTCAGAGATAGACTTTGGAGAAATATCTCCGCTCGATTTCACAAGCTCGCCTATATATTCAGGAGTGGTACCACAGCAACCGCCCGCTACACGCACACCGCGTCTTATGAAGTCCGAAACTTCATTTGCAAAATCAACGGCATCTACATCAAAAACAGTCTTTCCATCCACCACTTTGGGAAGTCCCGCATTTGGTTTTACAAGCACCGGAACAGAAGCCTTATCAAGAAGTTCATACACTACTTCCCGAAGCTGAGCAGGACCAAGCGAGCAGTTTGCTCCTATGGCATCAGCACCCATACCCTCAAGAAGAGCAACCATAGCCGAAGGCGTCGCTCCGGTCATCAGCTTTTTGTCCTCCCCATATGCATTTGAAACAAGCACCGGAAGGCTGCTATTCTCTTTTGCCGCAAGAAGTGCCGCTTTCGTTTCATAGCTATCGTTCATTGTTTCAATAAGTATAAGGTCAACCCCATATTTTACGCCAAGTCGCACGGTTTTTGCAAAAATCTCAACCGCATCTTCAAAATCAAGGTCGCCAAAGGGCTTCAAAAGCTTACCCGTGGGCCCGATATCAAGAGCAACAAACTTTTCTTTCGGCGATAAACTTTCGGCTCTTGCCCGTTTTACATTCTCAACAGCAGCTTTTATTATTTCTTCCAGTTCATTTTCAGAAAACTTAAGGCAGTTCGCCCCAAAGGTGTTTGCAGAAACCACATTGCTTCCTGCATCAAAATACCCTTTGTGAATTTTTGTGATTATATCCGGGTGCGAAATATTCCACCTCTCAGGAAGTTCTCCCGGAGCCAGTCCAAATCCCTGAAGCAGAGTACCCATACCCCCGTCAAGATAAACTATATTCTCTTTCAAAAAATCCCGAAAGTTCATTTTTACACCTCTTTGAACATACAATCTTTTTTTTCACAATTCACACATTTTGGGGGAATATTATCATCTTTCCCTTGAGTTATCCCAACAAATGCTGTAACCGATTTTGACGGTGAAAGCAACAGGCTGTCATTTAAAGTGACACCTATCTTTTTGGGAAGATTCAAAACTGCAGAAATATCTTTTTGCACCAAAAGCTCCAAATCCCCATATCCCGGGCTGAATCGTGGTCTTAGGGCTATATCTTTTTCATTCTTAATATCCTCACAGAAAGTATCACACAAAGCCTCTATCCGTTCAGCTCCGATAGCTTGAAACATCAACGCTTTAGTAGGCGAAATTCGTCCGTATTTTGCTATAAGCCTGTCAATTTCAATCCCAACAGTTGCCGAAAACAAAATGGCTCTTTCGCACCCAAAAAGATTCTTTGAAAGGTCACGGGATTTTACATTCAAAAACCCAAAATCACAAATTTCACCATCTGTCGCTGCGTCAAGCTCCACATAGCATACCTTGTAGGAAAGCTTTTCCCAAGCCTCGGCCTTGCATACTCTCAACAATTCTATTACATTTTCATCCGCCTTTTTGCACCCAGCATACCGAAGTGCTTCTTTTTCACAAAATGGCGGTGCATCATAAGTTTTTGTTATAACTACTGAGTTCATTTTCCCAAAATATCCGAAAGATTATCCTGAATCTTTTTCGCTACATCCGGCTTGTTCATTGAATAAACGTGAACATTTGTTATATTGTTTGCATACAAATCTATAATCTGGTCGGTAGCATAAGCAATCCCCGCCTGCTTCATAGCATCAGGGTCAGAGCCGAATTTGTCAACCAGACTCTTGAATCTTTGCGGCATAAACGAACCCGAAAGTGATATCGCCCTTTCAACCTGATTTGCATTTGTGATAGGCATAATTCCCGGTATTACCGGGACGGTTATTCCTGCCTCACGGATTTTATAGAGGAAATTATAGAGAAGATTATTGTCAAAAAACATTTGTGTGGTAATAAAATCACACCCTGCATCAACCTTTTCACGAAGACGCTTTATGTCGTCTTTCTGAGTCTGACTTTCAGGGTGAACTTCGGGATAGCAGGCACAACCAATACAAAAGTCTGCATCCGCCTCTTTAAGTTCACGTATAAGGTCAATAGCATACTGAAAATCCCACTTGCTTCTGTCTTCATTTTTAAGGACCTCCGGAATATCTCCCCGAAGCGCCATAACGTTTTGTATGCTGGCAGCCCTTATTTCCGCTATTTTATTGCGTACAGTTTCTTTTGTGGATGAAACACAGGTAAGATGCGCAAGCGTCGGCACGCCATAAAGCTCTTTTATGTTCTTTGCAATATCAAGGGTATATTTGCTTGTTCCGCCCCCTGCACCATATGTAACACTCATAAATGAGGGTTTAAGCTTTGCAATTTCCTCGGTTGCCGTCTTAACACTTTCAAAGCTTGTTTCTGTCTTTGGCGGAAACACCTCAAAAGAAAGAGACAACGTATCTTTCGTAATCAAATCTATAATTTTCATAATTTCACTCCATCACGGCTTAATAGATAAATTATACCACCACATCGCTAATCTAGTCAAGACCGACTGCAAAACTAAAAGCCGCATCGCTTGCGATACGGCTTTTATATCTTCGGGGCATGTATGAAATTGCACCTTGTCATCATACAACCTTTTCTGCAAAATGTGCAAAATCAGGCACGTCCCCAATGTTTGCGTCCGTCCCCAATGTTTGTATGATACTTGCAATTCCATTTTGTGTATGCTAAACTATTTGTGTCTATGGCTTCTTTTTTCATAGATTAAATCCTCCAATGTGTTTTTATTTCGACTGGCAGGTCACGTTTATTATAACACATTGGAGGATTTTTGTTCATCGCTTAAGCTCTTTTGAACCACGCAGAGCTTAGCGTGGTTTTCCTTATACAAGAAAAACAGCCGCGGAGTTCGCGGCGTACATCAAAGGTAAGGATTTTATCCTTTTCCAATAATCTGTTCAATTCGTCAAGTGAAACATGCTACATACCATAAGCTGAAGTTGCAGCACTAAAAGTATAATACTGATTTTCTGATACTTCCTTATTCAAAGTTCATGTATAACCGTCACTCCACTGTGGAAGTCTTCCGTTGCTTTTTTTACAGTCAAAGGAATACTGAACGCCGTTTGTTGTATGGCTGGAACCTACTGAATCACCGCCTGCGTCTTGCGAGAAATCAGCTGAAACATCAACATTGAAGCTGATGTCAAACTCTACTGGGTAAGAGTCTGCATTTCCAATATCAGCATTTCCGCCAAGAGCCATGTCATAGTTATTCGTATCCACGGTATATACAAGCTTTCAACTACTTCTGCTCTGCCAATACTGTCCAGAATAGGTTCGATAAATGCTGTATTGTTAGCATCAGAAAAGTCCTGAACATACTCAGAACCTGCAGAGTAGATAACTTCTCTGCAGGGCACATAAGCACCTGTAGGAATCACTAACACTGATGCTAACATTACAACTGTGAGCAAAATGCTCATAAGGTCTTTCATTGTTTTCCATACTTTCTTGGAATAATTTTTTCATCATGTCAAACTTAAAGCGTCCATTTATTAAATTGTATCTCCCACCGTTGAGGATGTAACGCTTTCGCGTCGTTTGTATGGAAAAAAACACAGAAAAATAAATCAAATTTTTATTTCAAAAATACCTGTGTGGTGTAAATAAGACACTACACATAATTTCAAAATATAAGTTTATTTGCTATTTACCAACAGCATCATCCCAGTTTCATCATATCTTCTGCGAATCTTTCCTGACTCTGATGATGGTGAAAGATCGTGACCCAATATCCAATCAAAATGATATTTATCTGCATCCATAAGCGAATATGGACCAAAGCATTGAATTTCGTTCGGATTGAAACAAAAATAATAATTTCTGTGGTGTGCAAAGTCAACACTCTGGTAATCAGAAATAAAACTATGCACATAATCAGTTTGCCTATAGATAACATCACGGTCTTTAATTATTTCTGCAACCGAAAGGAAATTGTCATTTTCATCAAGATAAAACATTCCAAATCTTGGATCAAAATATGCCCATCTGTCTTCAAAATATATTTCGCAAGTTAAATGACCTGATGCTATATGATATATAATTCTTCCGGGAAATCCCAATATTTCGCATAACCCTACCATAAGTCTTGATATGCGTTCACAATACCATTCCCCTTTTTTTATAAGTTCTTCTTCTGTACCGCCAAGGAACAAGCTTGCACCGCCGAATTTCTTATGCAAATCTCTCAAATACACAAAAATTGCAATAACCTTTTCTCTGTCAGTTTTTAAGCCCTTGCATACTTCATCGACAACTTTTTCAAGCTGCGGTCTTGTTCCTTTAACATACTTAACAGGTTCAGGCGACACAGCATATAAATAATCTTCTGTTTCCTTGCAGTAGAGAATTTGTTCTGACATTCTTTCAAACTCAACTGTATTAGTCCATGCCTTTTCCATCCAGTCCCAAGAATATAAATAACATTCCTTGGCTAATCCATCAAGTCTTTCTGCGATTTCTTTTCCCTTGTACTTCTCAATATTTTCCATGTTGCTCATTCCCCCTACAAAGCACCGAAGCCAAATTGGCTTCGGTCTTTTGTTTTCCAATTTATTCTATTTTGTTGCCTCATCCAATGCTTTCTTAAATGAATCATACGACTTCTGCATAATGTTCACATAGTCTTCAATGCCAATAGATTTCATTTCCTTGAGATATTTATCCCAATCTTCTTCTACATCAGATCTGCCAAGAATCCAGTCAGCTTTGTTTACCTCAACGGCATTGAATATATCTGTCTGGAGATTTGCAATCTTTGTTGCATCATCTGGACCACAGAAAGGACTTGGCCATACTTCTTCTTCAAGGTAAGGACGATACATATCATAAAGGTCCTGACTTGCCTGGAATTCAGGATGTTTTTCAATAAGAGTACCATAGTCTGTCTTGAAATCAAGATATCCGCGAATATGAGGACCTATAAGGCTGTTTCCATAATACATCTCTGAGAGTGAATTGTATCCCTGAGCCGCGGGGTCGTTCCACTTGTACATTCCGTCTTCATATGTAAATGTTCCGTCTTCACCCACATTGCCATACCAGTTTACGATTGTCTCATCTTTGTCATAGAAAGTATCAAGCCATCTCATAGCTGCCGCCGGGTCTTCACATGCAGATGTTATAAACGCTTCGTTCTTTACACCGAGAAGACCAGGGTGAAGGCGAACTTGTGGTTTGATTGTTCCATCAGCACTGAGAGGAGCTATGATTTTGTACTCATCAGTTGCACCTTTAAAGGGATTTTGTTCTGTATAGAATGCACAACCAATAACAGGGGGAACTGCTGTAAGCTTTGACTGCCATACATTATCTTCCTGGCTTATGCATTCAATATCAAGAAGGCCTTCTTTGTACCACATAGCATAAGTCTTTATCATTTCCTTCCATTCGTCCATCATAGGTGCAAAGCGAACTTCTCCATCTTTTACATTGAGATAGTTTCCATATATACCGAATTTTGTTGAAACTCCCCAGCATGAAAGAAGTGTTTCAGGAAAAGCCGCAGATGATGTATTTGAGAAAGAGAAAGGAATTTCATCAGCTTTGCCGTTGCCATTGGGGTCTCCTGTCTTAAAGGCTCTCAAAACCTCTGTAAGTTCAGGAATTGTTGTTGGTGTTTCAAGGCCAAGCTTCTTGAGCCATGCATCATTTATCCACCAATATGTTTCAAGAAAGTTTGTTTCATTTCCTGTATAAAGGGGAAGACTATAAATGTGGCCATCAGGGTTTGTTGAAATAGCCTTTGCTGATGGCTGTTCCTGGAACATTTTCCAGATATTTGGTGTGTTTTCTTCACTTATGTATTCATCAAGTGCAACAAAAATGCCCTGAGCCGCATACTTTGAAATAGTATAGTCATCAAACATGGCAAAAGGAATAATATCAGGATAATCACCTGATGCCATAATCATCTGAATATCACCGTTTATAGGTTCTATGGGATATTCACATCTTTCCATCCACCTGCTTTCATATTCCTTAACAAGATCTTCTTTCCCCTGAGCTGCAGCATAATTGCCAAAACCATAAACTGTAAACTTACCGTCATTCTTCGCCTGATTTCCTCCATCACAGCCACTGAATGCAACCGCCAATGATGCAATCATTGCAAGCGCAAGAATCAAACTAATAATTCTTTTCATATTTTTACCTCTCTTTCTAAATTTGCAGATTTCAAGGCATTCTGCACATCTTTTTTATGTTCACTATCCGTCTATTTTACTCTTTTTACACATCCTCAATGTATAAAAAATCAAAACAGCCTCATCATTTTTCAATAATACTTTTTATTTTCAAATAATGTCCGTTTTGTTCTACAAAACTCACCTGTCCAACTGCCTACTCAGCCTTCACCAAACAATTCTTATCGTGAATTTTTACTATAGGATAAAAAACTTTTAATGATACTCCCCTCCCCCACATTGGGGAGGGGAGTATTAGTCACAGAACCCAATTATTATATCTCAATTGGGTTCACAAGGATGGGCTTTCCATCTACCAAACTATTCCAAATGAAAATCTTTGTGTTGTCACCAGCTGTTACGCTGAGGTCAACCTTGTTGTCTGAACCATCAAGTTCTTTGAACTTAACGTCTTTCAAAACTTTGTCTTCGTAAGAAGCCATGATAACAACTTCGTTATTTTCGTTTGATTCAACGAAAAGATTAGCATTTGTAGCTGTGTATTCACCTGTAAATGCAACATTGTCTCTTATTTGGAGGTTATCAATGTTCCACTTTGTAGCAAGTTTTAAAGCATCACTTGCATAGAATCTTCCGTGAGAATAACCAAAAACAAGGAAATCATTGCTACGGTGTGTTGATGCACCCCAGCCATAATCCATACCTTCTAACATAGTATTATCTAAAGCAAGGCCACCTGGAAGAGGATCCAAGTTTATACCTGTAAGCTCAACATACGCACTGTCTGCTGCACCTACTGGCTTTCTGTAGATATCTATGATTTGTTCATGATCATTTATCAAACTCATTGATGAATCAAAGCTGCCCACTTCAATTTTGTATGTGTACCAGTTTCCATCAGGAACATCAAAAATGTTAATACCCATATAATCATTATTATCATTTTTCTGAGCTGAAGGGCACATTGCAGAGATGAGGAAAGGAGTACCTTTTGTAACACACTGAAGGTCAACAGTGATTGTCTTGTTGGGGCCAAAAGCTGTGGTTGTAGCACTACTCATATCGTTAGGAGCACTGCTATCAGTTGCTGCAAGCTCCCAATAACCATTTCCGGCAGAATCAGTCTTCTGTGTTATAGCAAGCTTATCTACTGCGCTTGCAAGGAAAGAATCGCTCTCTTCAAAATCGTTTGAATAATGAACGCCTGTCTTTTTGGTGTATGAGCCCGCAACAGACTTGCCTGCTTCCTTGTAAATCTTTATATTATCGAAGGTAACAACAGGAGCTGTTGTGAAACAGCTTTTTGCACTGCCATCATAATAAATAAGGGCAGTAGAGCCAAGTGTGAAGTTGTTGGACCCACCTACGCTGAACATTTGGGTAACATAGTTAGCTGTGCCGCTGTAATTGTCTTTGTAGCAACGATAGATGTTTTTGCCACTACCAGCTGTAAGGTAAGGATAAGACAGAACATCATAGGCAAGTTCCTTGAATTCGCCGTCGCCTCTCTTTTCGTATGCTGAAGTACACAGATACTTAATGTTATCTGAAGTGTCAGCAGCAAGGTCAAGAGTGAACCTGTAAGTTACTACTGTGTTTTTGGGAAGACCGCTGGGATAGAATTCTATCAACCAGGGAGAGTCTGATTTGTATGCATTTCCTGAACCAAAACAGATCGTATAGGCTTTTCCTTCCTCTGTAAAAACAGGAACGTCTTGGTCAAGACTTACATCAAATTGTACTGTGATTGTTGTTGCATCGCCGATGGTTGCATCAGATACAAATGCTGAACGCTGTCTGTCAACACCAACAGCACTATTATAGGCAGATGTATCAAGTGAAATTGCACCGCTATCAATAACAGGTGTACCAAATGCAGCATCAGAATATGAATGTGTAAAATCGGTCTTTCCCGGATCTGAATAATCCTGACTGAGGAAAACGTTTTCAGGAAGGAAAAGAATTTCTCTTTCAGGCACAAAAGCGTTTGCCGGAACCATAAATACTGATGCAAGCATCATCACTGTGAGCAAAATGCTCAAAAGTTTTTTCATTGCTTTTCATCCTTTCTTAA